>CAWKKP010000006.1:0-189417 GCA_963850355.1 uncultured Alphaproteobacteria bacterium | reverse complement strand
CAAGCCATCGCGCAATGCCATGCAGTCTGGCAAAGGCAAATCCCAAGATTGGGTGTTGGAATTCGAACAAGCCAGCCCACGTGCTGCTGATCCCTTGATGGGCTGGACCTCGTCTGATGACACCACAACGCAGGTAAAACTGAAATTTGCAACTCGCGACGACGCTGAAGCCTATGCCAAGCGCAAAGGCATTGCCTATAGCGTGCAGGCCGAAACACCCGTGAAGCAGCAGAAGAAATCCTACTCCGATAATTTTAAATTCGGTCGCACAGAAAACTGGACTCACTAGGTCCCAGCGTCCAGCCTAAAAGACTCCGTAGCTCAGCTGGACTAGAGCAAGCGCCTTCTAAGCGCTAGGTCGTTGGTTCGAATCCAACCGGGGTCGCCATTCTTAAAAAGGTTTTCCATGTCAGACATTACGCGCGATTCCAACGGCACCGAACTCAAGGACGGTGACAATGTAACTCTTATCAAAGATCTAAAAGTCAAAGGCTCCGGCGGCATCACCTTGAAGCGTGGTACCATGATCAAGGGTATCCGCCTCACCGGCAACACCGATGAAGTTGATTGCCGTCATGAGAAAGTTAAAGGACTTGTGCTGCGCACCGAGTTTTTGAAGAAAGCTTAAGGCGTCACAAACTCCGAACACTTGGGCGCAGGGGCATTGCCCCACGGCATGATCGGAACCGACGAGTTGCTGTTTTGCGGTGAGCCCTCAATCAGGCGATCCGTGTAGGTTAGATAAACCAGCACATTCCGCTTCACATCGCAGCCCCGCACGATCTGCATTTTCTTGAAGAACAACGAGCGACGTTGGCGGTAAATCTCTTCACCTTGTTCGAATTTAGCTTTGATGGTGATCGGCCCAATCTGCCGGCATGAAATCGAAGTTTCGGATCGTTCATCCGCCCAACCAGCCCAGCCACTCCAGCCGCCCACTTCAGGTACGGTAAAGTAACAGGCAACGCCTTCAACACCGGGGTCGTCGATGGCATAGGTCGAAAGCTTGGCATCAGGCGACAGCATGCGCCACACCGTTGTTTTCTGGAAAATCAGTTCAGGGTCATCTGCCTCTTGCGCGGCAACAGGTGCGGCTAAGCAGGCAACAGATAACAAAGCGGCGGCAAATTTCTTCATAAGGAGGCTCCCGTTCAGCAATGCATATGGGGACGCCCGCAAGGATTTCAACGCGCAGCCGAAAGCCTCTTAAATCCAGCGTCGAGATCACGCATCAAATCTTCCGGGTGCTCCAAGCCAATGTGAAACCGCAGGGCAGGGCCTTTGGCGGTCCACGTTGTCGCCGTGCGATGCGGTTTGAAGGGCACGACAAGACTTTCAAAACCACCCCAAGAAAAGCCCATCGAAAACAATTCAAGCCCATCCAACATGGCAGCGACTGACTCTTCCGACGTTGGTTTGAGAACAACCGAGAACAATCCAGACGCACCCGTAAAATCACGCTTCCAAATATCGTGACCGGGAGTGTTGGACAGGGCAGGATATAACACTGTTTCCACTTCGGGTCGTGCCCGCAACCATTGCGCCACTTCGATCGCTGATTGCATGTGGCGTTGCAGGCGCACGTCAAGCGTCCGCAATCCGCGCAGACCCAAATACATATCATCGGGCCCAGCAAACATGCCCATCGTTTCAAACGCCTCTTTGAACTGCGGCCATGTTGCCTCGTTGCAAACAACGGTGCCGAGCATGGCATCGGAATGTCCGACGATGTATTTGGTTGCGGCTTGCACGGATACATCGCATCCATGTTCAAAAGGCCTGAAGAAGTATCCGCCACTCCACGTGCTATCGACCATGACAATGGCACCACTGGCTTTCGCCGCAGCGGCCGTAGCAGGAACATCCTGCATTTCCATGGTTTGTGAACCCGGACATTCACAATAAACCACACGCGTATTGGGTTTCATCAATGATGCGATGTTCTTGCCCAACATGGGATCGTAGTAAGTTGTTTCAATGCCAAGGCCTTTGAGCAGCGTGTCGCACAAGTGGCGAACAGGCCAATACACAGTATCAACCATCAACAGATGATCACCGGACTTCAAAAATGCCAACAACGCCGACGTGATCGCCGCCAATCCCGAGGGACCTGCTTTACAAGCATATCCTCCCTCAAGTTCAGCAACAGCCGTTTCAAAAGCCCGAGACGTGGGCGTGCCTTTGCGACCATAGGTATAATCTTGATTGCGATTGTTGAGTGTTGCAACATCAGGGAATGTGATGGTCGAGGCATGATACACCGCCGGGTTTACGGCACCATGCTCGTTGAATTCACGGGCGGCGGTGGCAATACGGGTTGTGGGTTTTAAGGATGTGCGGTCTTTTATCGTTTTGGCCATGATGTCTTTATCGTTATGATGAGCCCTTATGCCCGATCACAAAAGGAATTCCCATGGCTGAAATGTCACCACTCGCCCGCGTCTTGATGACTATTTTGCAAAAAGGTTCATGGGCGGCGGCAGCCTTACTTGCGTTGTTCGCCGGCATCTTGTTGTGGCAACGCTACACGCCTGACGGCTTTGCCTGGCAGCAGGGTGACAAGGGCTTCCTCGGCTTGTTGGCCGTGTTGTTCGTGTTGGCGCTCTATTTGGTGCGGAGCTTTAAAAAAGAAATGAATAATCCGGGGGGTTGATCGCGCCGTCGCAAAACCCTATTCCCTGCGAACGAAATCAGGGAACAGACATGGAATCCGAAAAGCGCATTGCCGACAAAAAGGACTGGATCAAGGGAGCCACGAGTGATTGGGAAATTATCATCGGCTTAGAAGTTCATGCGCAAGTATTGTCGAAAGCCAAGCTGTTCTCGGGCGCCTCGGCTGAGTTTGGCGGTGAGCCCAATGCCCACGTCTCCATCGTTGACGCCGCCATGCCCGGCATGTTGCCAGTCATCAACAAATTCTGCGTGGAACAGGCCGTACGCACAGGGCTTGGCCTGAAGGCTGAAATCAACAACTATTCCGTATTTGATCGCAAGAATTACTTCTATCCCGATCTGCCGCAGGGCTATCAAATCTCGCAGTTTAAACAGCCTGTGGTGGGCGAGGGGCAAGTGGTGGTGGACCTCGACGATGGCGCAACAGTTACCGTTGGCGTAGAGCGTCTGCACTTGGAACAGGATGCTGGCAAATCACTGCATGACCAGCACCCCAATATGTCCTTTGTGGACTTGAACCGTTCTGGCTGCGCCTTGATGGAAATTGTCTCGCGCCCCGACATGCGCTCGGCTGATGAAGCCAAAGCCTATGTGACGAAATTGCGCCAGATCATGCGCTACCTCGGCACTTGCGATGGTAATATGGAGCAGGGTTCCATGCGCGCCGACGTTAACGTATCCGTCCGCAAACCCGGTGCTACTTTCGGCACGCGCTGCGAAATTAAGAACGTGAATTCCATCCGCTTTATGGGGCAAGCGATCGAGTTTGAAGCACGTCGCCAGATTGGCATTCTGGAAGATGGCGGCAAGATTGAACAGGAAACCAGACTTTATGACCCTAAAAAGGGTGAGACACGCTCCATGCGTTCTAAGGAAGAAGCGCATGATTACAGATACTTCCCCGATCCTGATCTCCTACCACTTGAACTTGAACAGGCTTGGGTTGATGGCATCAAAGCAACACTTCCGGAACTGCCCGATGATAAAAAAGCACGGTTTGTGAGTGCCTACGGACTTTCCAGCTATGACGCCGCCGTTTTGGCCGCAGAACGCCCTGCAGCTGACTATTTTGAATCCGTGGCCAAGGGCCGTGATGGAAAGTTGTCTGCCAATTGGGTGATCAACGAGCTGTTTGGCCGCCTCAACAAGGAAGGCAAGTCAGTTGAAACCTCGCCAATGTCACCCGCTCAAATCGGCGGCATTGTTGATTTGATCACCTCAAACGTCATTTCAGGTAAAATTGCAAAAGACGTCTTCGAAATCGTCTGGACCGAAGGGGGCGATCCTGCCGAAATCGTTGAGACCCGAGGCCTCAAGCAGGTCACCGACATGGGAGCAATTGAAAAGGCCGTGGACGATATAATTGCTGCCAATCCCGACAAAGTGGAACAGGTAAAAACCAAACCGTCGATGCTGGGCTGGTTTGTGGGCCAGGTTATGAAATCCACCGGCGGCAAGGCTAACCCTCAGTCAGTGAACGATATTCTGCGTCAGAAGATTGGAATTAACGAATAAATACAACATTCTAAGCGGGGGCTTCCCTTTCCCGCGCAGTCTGCTATTGTCCGTGTGCTGAATTCTTTTGGCGCGCCCATTGGGGGTTGTTTTTCGGAACAGTCAGGGCAGTGATCAAGCAGATTGACAAGCAGCGCCTGCGAGCGTTCCGGCATTCAGTCGGATTGCAGGAAAAGTGTGTGAAAGGGAGAGCATACCGATGGCCAAGCCATCCAAAAAGCCCGCGAAGGCGAAGCCTGCGGCTAAGAAAGTGGTAAAATCAGCACCGAAAAAGGTTGCTGCAAAACCGACCGCTAAAGCTCCAACGGCAAAAGGGCCGTCAGCAGCCGAAAAGAACCGTTTCACCCTGTATGGTGTGGCTGCGTCGCCCAACACCTATACGGCTGCATTGATGTTGTCGCTTTGCCGTCATCCATTCTCATACATTCACGTTTCGCTGCGTGATGGTGCCCACAAGCAAGCCGATTATTTGGTCAAGAACCGATATGGCCAAGTTCCTGCACTGCGCGACGGCCAAATCTATTACGTGCAGTCAGCAGCTATATTACTGCATCTCTCGGAAGCGCTGGGCAAATTTGATGGCAAAACGCCAGTGGAGCGCGGCCGCATTCGGGAATGGCTATTCTGGCAGTGGGATAAGCTGGCCTTGCCCGTGTATCGCTTGCGCGCCCGCAACAAAGGCATTCGCCAGTTTGGCGACGAAGTGCGCGTGATGTACGACACCGAAGCCAAAGCCGCCCTTGCAGTACTTGAGCAAGACTTGTTGAAGAACGACTGGATCACCGGCAAGAAAGTAACAGCTGCTGATATTGGCATTTACAGTGTCATTCGGTTCTGCAGTGATGCAGCCGTCGATCTCAACCATTACCCAGCAGTTTTGCGGTGGAAAGCGCGCATCGAAGCGATGCCAGGCTTTGCGACCCCGGAACAGCTTTTGCCTTTGGAGAGTAGATTGGTGTAAAGGCTGTGCACTCAAAGTGAGTCACTATATGCGAGTAATGAGTGCAGAATAGCCAACGTGATGATGACGTCACACAAAGCGACGTTGATACAACTCCAACCACCAAAGTTAACAAACCGCGCCATCGTCAATGGGGCGGTGCATTTTTGGGTTTGTTGTTGGGCGTGGGCGGCCTTGCAGCCGGGCGCCTAGGTCATCTCTATCCACATTTCGATGTGTTTTCGCAGTTCGGCTTGCAATTCGTGGCCATTTCCATCTCATTCTCATTGGCCGTGTTCTTCCCGCGCTATAAAGGCTTGGTGGGCAGTGTGTTGACGGTTACAATTTTAGCAGTTTACGGTGCCTGGCCACATATGGTGTCCAGCCAATTGCAAGCAACTTATGCTGAAATTGCGGGCGAAAGAAATCTAAGGGTCGCCCACTTCAATACATTCAAGAACAATGATGATTACGACGCCATTGTCGGAGAAGTATTGCGTCTTGATGCTGACGTCGTGACTTTGATTGAAATGAACAAGGCAAAAAAGCAAGCCGTGCTGTTCAAACTGTCGAAGACATATCCTTACTCATACAGCTGCGCGCCAGGCAAATTCTGTGATCAGGCCATCGTTTCAAAAATTCCATTTGAAGCCGTTGACGGGAAAGAAATTTGGACTGGACCACCTTACATTATGGTGCGACTGGGAGGTAAGTTTTCAGGTGTGTCAGTTTATGGAGTTCACACCACACGGTTTCCCCATTCACGTGCTCAGTTGACGCAAATTCGCGCCTTCACGAAATTAATTGAGAACGTGCCCGGCGAACGCATTGTCATGGGTGACTTTAACGCCACTCCGTTTTCCCGTGTGTTGGCAACTCTGGAGCAAGGTGCGGACCTTGACCGCACGACTGAATTACCAACATGGCCCGCCCAGTGGCAGTTTCCACAGCTTGCAATCGATCACATTTTTATCAGCAAGGGCTTTCGCGTTGTTGGCAATCAGCAAATTGGCAACAATGCAGGATCTGACCACTTTCCTATCCTCGAAACGCTGGCCTTGCGCGTACGCAAATAAAGCAGACTTCAAAACTGCGGTAAATCACTGGTAAAGACAACGCGGTAAACGCTTTGCCAATTTGGCCTTAAGTGTTTGAATCAAATTGCATTGAGTTTTCATTCACCTTGCGGCGTTCAACTTCGCTTAAGCCTATCGCTTAAGTCGATGTTTTATCGCAGGAGTCACAATGGTCCCATCAACCGAGACGCACAAAAATCGCGCCGGACCAACATAACAAGGGGATCAGACAAATGATTTGGGACACCGTAAACAATTCGAACGAAGACATCACTTCCATGAATGCCAATGCAGAAACCTGCCTCGCAATGGGCATGAAATACTGCATTGGTCATGGGGTGGCACAAAACAACATTGCCGCTCACAAGTGGTTCAACATCGCTGCCATCAAGGGCAATGAAAAGGCAAAGAGCTACCGCTTGGAACTCAGCCAGGAAATGTCAGGTTCGGAAATCGCCGAAGCTCAACGCCAGGCCCGCCAGTTCCTCACGCTGCACTAATATAAAACAACAGGCGTCTAACAAAAAACCCGCGAAGAGCCAAAATGGCCGCGCGGGTTTTCGATTGTCAAAACACGTTTAATAGTCGAGGTGACCGTCGATACTGTTTGAATCCCGATCCGAGAAAAACTGGCGCAAACGGCTGTCTTCTTCAGCGCGCTTGCGGCCCTTCAAATAAATCTCGGTTTCATACACATCTGATGTTTCAGCGATGCGACCTTCGTCACTGCCAAATTCTGGCAAGGCTGAAACCGTGCCGGAATAACCAGTTCCCAATGGTATGTAGTTTTCATAGGCCACAGCAGGCCCAGCTACGGCTGCAAACAGGAAACAAGTCAAGAAGGGCAATCGCATTTTCATACTCATAATTTCGCACAATCTTGCCCCGAATGCGAGAACATTTCGTTAAGCATAAGTGCGAATTTGGAGATGATCAGTCGTTCATACCACCCTCGGCCACAAGTTCAGCAGCCCGTTTTTGATTTTTGGCAATATCAGCGACATTTAAGCTGTCTGCTGTCCATTTACCCCAACTTGCCACGATATCCGAAGGCTTTATCTTGTCGTTGACGGGATATTCAAAATTGCCAGCGGCATAAAGGCTTTGCGCTGTATCGCTGGCCAGGAATTCCATCAGTTTAATGCCGTTGTCTTTATTAGGGGCCGATTTGGTCAGCAACATTCCCGAAATGTTGACGTGTGTGCCCATTTTATCGGATGTCGGGAACAGAATTTTAGACGCCTTGGCCCAGTCCTTTTGTTCCGGTTCTTTTTCGTTGGTTTGCATCAAACCCATGTAATAGGTGTTGGCAAAAGCCAGATCACATTCACCAGCAAAAACACTTTTGGCTTGGGCGCGGTCATTGCCGTTAGGCTTCACAGCAAAATTCGCCTTAACGCCTTGCAGCCAGGCTCTTGTTTCGGCTTCGCCCTTTTTGGCAATCATTGCCGCGGTAAGCCCGAGGTTGTAGGGATGATCAAAGGGACGTGAACAGATTTTGCCCTTCCACTTGGGATCAGCGAGTTCCTCGTAAGAAATACTGTCCTGGGCCACCCGTTCGCGCGAAGCGTAAATCACGCGCGCACGCATGGTGAGCCCGAACCAGGTATCATCAGTGGCGCGCAAAGCTGCAGGCACTGCGGCCTTAATGGCTTCGGAGGAAACAGGTTGCGCCAGGCCTTTCTCTGATGCTTCAACAAGTCGTCCTACATCTGCAGACAACAGCACATCAGCTGGGCTCAGGGAGCCCTCTTGCTCGAGGCGTTCAATCAGTCCTTTTTCAGCAAACACCATCTTGACATCAATGCCGGAACTTTCGGTGAAGGCTTTAAACAGTGGCTCAACCAGTTGCGGCTGGCGGTAGGAATACACATTGACGACGCCATCCGCCAAAGCAGTGGACATCATCAAGGGGGCGGTGGCCATAAGCGGCGAGGCAGAGGCGGCGGGACACAGACATCTTTTTCTCCGAGTAAAATTGTCGGAATATTAATATGAGAGGAAAAAGCCGTCGTCAATAGCCGATTTATTCTATCGGCTATTATTTTCAAAACAAGAAATGCGGAGTCTGCTTGCAGGTCAGAGCAAATCACGGCAAAAGCCCCGCTCAGGAGACGTGGCCGAGTGGCTGAAGGCAACGGTTTGCTAAATCGTCATACGCTGTAAGGTGTATCGAGGGTTCGAATCCCTCCGTCTCCGCCATTCCCTCACCAACATAAGGCCCCCCGTGTCGGCCCCATCAATTGAATTTGAAATCTTCTTCGTTGCCACCCCGGGGTTGGAACCGATGCTTCTGGCTGAAGTATCGGCGCTGAACTTCCATGAGCCAAAACAAGTCACCGGCGGCGTCACTGCGCTGGGTAGCTGGCATGATGTATGGCGAGCCAACTTGCAGGTGCGTGGGACAGGGCGCGTGTTGGTGCGCATTGGTGCATTCTATGTGGGGCATCTGGCCCAACTCGACAAGCTATCACGCAAATTTCCTTGGGCGGATTATTTGCGCAAAGACGTGGCCGTGCGCGTTGAAGCTACCTGTCGAAAATCTCGCATCTACCATGCGGGCGCTGCCGTACAACGCATTGAAACCGCTTTGCGAGAAGATTTGGGCGCAACCATTGCCGACGACGCAGACGTTTGTATTAAAGCCCGCATCGAAAATGACCTCTGTACACTGAGCATCGATACCTCAGGCGGCATGCTGCATAAGCGCGGTCACAAGGAAGCCATCGCCAAAGCACCATTGCGTGAAACGATCGCGTCGCTTGTATTGCGAGCTGCAGGCTATACAGGCGAAGAAGCTGTGCTGGACCCCATGTGCGGTAGCGGCACCTTTGTTATTGAAGCTGCAGAGATTGCTGCAGGACTTTACCCCGGTAGAAGCCGTGCCTTTGCTTTTGAACATTTGAAAAGTTTCAATGCCGATCATTGGGCCTCAATGCAGGTCAATAGAGCTAAATCACCGTCAGTGAAGTTCTACGGAAGCGACCGTGACGCCGGCGCCATCACATCTTCAATCGCCAATGCCAAACGGGCAGGAGTAGGTAACTATGTCGAATTCAAGCAAGCCAGCATCAGTGATCTGGAACGCCCCGATTGCGCTCCAGGCCTCGTCATCGTCAATCCGCCCTATGGTACTCGCATTGGCGACAAGCGCCCGTTGTTTGACCTTCATGCAGCTTTCGGAAAAGTCATGCGCGAACGCTTCTCGGGCTGGCGCGTCGCGATGATTACCACGGACGAAGCCCTTGCCAAAGCGACGACGCTGCCCTATCAAAAAACCAGGCCCGAACATCAACCACGGCGGTCTTCCCGGTGAAATTGTTTCTTACACCAAGTTTGAAGTAACTTTCATGCAGGGCAAGTGAATTGAGGTCCGCCCGGCAGTTTGCCAGCCGAATCGCCTTTCAGCTCCGGGTTTGGTTCATATCCGGGTCCTACAACCAACGGCACATCGGGTAATATGCTTTGGTCTAACGTGGACTCGATGGAAGAAGAAACTGTTTGTAACGTGACGCCATTTGCATCCAACAATTTAACTTCAAACGCATAGCGCTTGCCCTTTTTGATGCAGTGTAGATTAGGGCTTTCAACCGCCACTTTGCCCGCAACAGTGCGCATGAGTTGCGAAAGTTTTATCCTCTCACCACCTGCAGGATCATCAAAAACCGCTTCAATCCGGGCACCTTTAGGCAAAGGTTTGAGAATTCCGAACGACACCACGTAAGTGGCAGTTGCCACCCTCGGGTTAAAAATAAAGACCCGCCCTGTGAGTTCCACATAGCCGCTGCGACTTTCGTCTTGGCAACCCAGCAGCAGAACACTGAGCAATACAGTTGCGATGACAGATTTCATTTCTTGAACACTCTAAGCCGGACTGTTGCGTGGATCTGTCTGGGGAGCCAAAAGATCCCAGTCGTTGGCAAGTAAATCAACAAGTTCCACCCGATCCGGCAAGGCCAGTAAAAACTCGGGATCGCGTTCAAGATGCCGCGTTTTCGTTAAGTCATCGCCAGACCAAACCGCAATCGCATCACGGTTCTGCCAAATCGACATCACCGTAAATTCCACACTTTCATTTTTGTTTGACCGAAGCATCACAACACCCCGGTTGCCAGGCATCCTTTCAATCTTGAGCACACCATGCTCATAGAGGTAGCGGCTATAACGTTCGGCATCACCAATTTTCGTTTGTCCACGCCAAATGCGAGCGACGACTGATTTGCCCATGCTGCCAGAAGCGTAAAGCTCAACCTTTCCACCTGCTGATCGTTGATCGTGCATCACTTCAATTCTCCGCTAGCGAAAGTTTTTGCCTTGAGTAAAACGTGCGCGCTTTGGCGCGATTGCCACACACTTTCATGTCACACCACTGTCGTGATTGGTTTTTGCTGTTGTCGAGATAAAGCCAATGACATGACGGACAACTTTTTAAGCGCGACAAGACCTTTTGATCGATGAAACGCATGGCAGAGCGTGCACAGGCTTCACCCAGCGAGATGTGCAGTCCGTTGGCCAAAGACGCTGAGCTGGCCTTCGCGCATGCCGCGAACAGGCCATGCAGCGGCACATCAAACTGCAGACCCACGGTAAATGGACGCAACCACAAATCAATTTCGTGCGCAGAAGCAGAAGGTTTTGCATGCCTAAAGCTGTGTCCGGAGGCACCAACGTGCGATTTTCAAGTTCGTCGCGCCGAAATACCGTTGCAGCTTGCGCAAATGTTGAGATGAGACTGGAATCTTCAAATCGGTCGGTGCGTTTTGCAGTTACATCTGACCAGACAACGGTGTTTGCCAGATCGAGGGCAAGCGCACCTCCAGAAAAACGGTGGGAATTCCATTCAAACATGATCTAATTATAACTAGTAAAAAGCACTTTACAAGTTAAATAAAACAGTCGAAATCAAAGCATGGGGTATCTCTACCAAATCATCGCCAATGGCCTGCACAACGGGTTTCTCTACGCGCTGCTGGCTTATAGCTATGTGCTGTTGCATCAAGTGGTGCCAAAACCCAATTTGACTCATGGCGCATTTTTTGCGCTGTCAGGTCAGATATTCACGCTTGCTGTGACGTTTGCTTACAACGCTTTGATCTTTACATTCGCCTCTTCACTGGGCTTTGGCTTTATCGCATCTGCATCTATTTCACTGCTAGCTGTTGGTGTATTTGCAGGCCTCATCGTGCCACGCTTTGCTGCACTCGCCCCTAACATGATGATTGTCACAACGCTTGCCCTCGCCATCGTACTGATGGAGGCCGTGCGCATAGGTTCATCAGGCCGCGATTTATGGTTGCCTCAGATTGCGTCTACGTCTTTAAATCTCGGTTTTGGTGCAAGTATCACGAGAATCCAGTTTTACAACATGCTGGCAATTGTAGCTTTGCTCATCGGGGCAGATGTCATCCTTGCACAAACGTCTGCAGGACGTACCATTCGCGCGGTTTCACAAGACAAGAAAGCAGCAAGCCTCTGCGGCATCAATGTTGATAAAACCATCATCCTTACCGCAGCTGCGTCAGCATTCATCGCCCTGTTCGGCGGCCTTTTAGCAGTGCTTTATTTCGGCAACATGTCTTTTGGTGCAGGATTAACCTACGGTCTGAAAGTGTTGTTCATCGCTGCTGCGGGTGGTTTTTCAATGCCGCGTTCAGCGGCACTTGCAGCTTTTATGTTCGGTGAAGCAGAGGCCTTATGGGACGGTTACCTAACTATCGTTTGGCGCGAAGCTTTTTTTTATTCAGCTTTGTCAGTGATGTTAATTGTGCGAGGCAGGGCTTAGTCATTGCGCCCCAATCAATCGCTCCACCAGTGGTGCCATCAGTGCACCATCAACATTTGCAAAAGCAAAGCGTAAGTAGTCTTCTTGTTCTGGGCCAAACATAGAACCGGGCAAACATAACACATCATGTTCTTGTGCCAATCGCATGGCCACAGGTTTTGACAACTCACCACTGAAGGGGTGCTTCACATAGGCGAAATAAGCACCACTACTGATCATTTCAAATTTCAAATTGGGATGTTTGAATGCATCACGAATGGATTGAAGCCGCCCCGCCATCACATCAAGCTTGCCGCGTTTCCATGCACCAAGTTCGCGCAACGCAAATACAACACCCGCTTGCGTAATATGCGGTGGACAAATTGTCATGCAATCCAAAACTTTTGCAGCTTCTGCAAGCAATGCCGGACCAGAAATCATGGCACCCAAACGATAGCCGGCAAGCGCATAGACTTTTGAAAAGCTGTAAAGCTGGATCAACGTGTTTTGCCAATTTGGTCGCGTGAATAAATCATGGGCGGGTAGGGCAGTCGGGCGGAAGTCCTTGTAAGTCTCATCAAGAATAAGCGCGATTCCATGATGCTCTGCCAGATCATAGAACGCACCAATCACTTCGGGCGGATAAATGGCACCGGCCGGATTGTTGGGCGTGCATAAAACAATAGCACGCGTCGTTGGGGCGATAGCGCGTTTTGCTTCCTCAACATCGGGGTAGTTTCGGCCAGCACCAAAAGCACTGATGGGCTGAATACCAACGCCCAACATGGTCAACCACATTTGATGATTGAAGTACCATGGCGTTGGCATAATGACCGTATCACCAGCCTTGGCCACCGTCATGATGGCAGCCGCATAAGCTTGATTGCAACCCGTAGTAATTGCAACGTGCGACGCTGGAATGTCCGCAGCGTAATCGAGCGAGACTAGTTGCAGCATAGGCTTCACGCAGACTGTCGAGGCCGTAAATATTGGTGTATCCGCCCATGTTGTCGCTACGCGCCAATCGTGCAAATTCGTCTTGCAACTCAGGGGCAGGCGGGTAACTCGGCACCGCTTGGCAAAGGTTTAGAAACGTGCGGTTGCGTGGGACCGCATTCACCCAACTCATGGCTTCGGCAATGGGTGGGGACTCGACGCGGGAGACAAGAGACGAAATTGGTATGGGCATAATTTTGGCTTGATCAATCCGAACTGTGAGACGATAAACCTGCCATGAATACGCATTCAATAGAAGCCCTATTGGCCGCACGGGGGGCATGGCTTAAGGGCGATACCGGTGATCAAGACGAAGCGCTGGCGCGAAAATCGCTCACGCGCATGATTGCTGATAATTACCGCACGTTCGAAGAGGTGCGAGACCGCATTTTCCGTGCGACCGAAAGCTTCATCAAGCATGTCGAAATTGTTCCCGAGACGCTAACCCCACAGGGTCATGCATTGGTCAACGCTTTGTTGGAACACAAAGTGGTGGTCAAAGAAGAGCATGGCCACGAGATTTGCGAAGTTGCAGGCCGGCGGTATTTGTCAGGTGGTTGGCTGGAGGAATTGGCTTGGCTCAGTGCAATGGATGCAGACGCCGATGAAGCATTTTACGGCCAAGTGATTGGCTGGAAAGTAAAAGGCTTCACCGGAGAAAACGAAATTGATCTTATTATGCGCAAAGACGGCACATTGGGTTTTGTATCCTGCAAAGCGCTGCGGTCTGAACTTGATATGCATGACCGAAAACACCGTAATCGTTTGATGGATGCAGTACATGAAGCGGACAATCTGGCTGATCATTTTGGAAAGCCCGGTGAACGTGTTGCAGTTCTGGTAACCACAGATTTGCACGACGAGATTCGTGGCGTGCCGCGCTACAACGCTTTGATGGGAAAAGCCGCCGTGCTTGATGTGCGCCTCATCGCCTTGGAGGAATTGGGTTATGACAAATTGGTAGCATCACTGTTGAGTATGTGGGACGAGAGAACTGACTTATGACCAAGGCCATACGCATTCACAGCCATGGTGGTCCGGAAGTTTTACAGTTTGAAAACCTTGATCTCGCCGCCCCACAAGCTGGCGAAGTGCGCGTGCGCCATGCAGCTATCGGTTTGAATTTCGTTGATACCTATTATCGTTCAGGCCTTTATCCAATGGCATTGCCGTCTGGGCTCGGATCAGAGGCTGCAGGCGTGGTTGAAGCCTTAGGGCAGGGCGTGACATCTCTCAAAGTGGGTGATCGTGTAGCCTATGGCACAGGTCTGTTAGGAGCCTATGCAGAGGCGCGAAACTTCCCGGCCAATCGCCTCGTGAAACTGCCAACGACCATTTCGGATGAAACTGCTGCCGGCATGATGCTGAAGGGCATGACAGCCCGTTACCTGTTGCGGGCAACCTACATTGTCAAACCAGGTGATACGATTCTCATGCACGCGGCTGCAGGTGGTGTGGGTTTAATTCTCACGCAATGGGCGAAAGCTTTGGGTGCTCGCGTGATTGGTACTGTTGGCAGCTCATCAAAGGTCGAGATTGCGAAACAACACGGTTGTGATGTGGTCATCGATTCTTCCGCTGAGGATGTGATGAAACGCGTGCGCGCTGAAACCAACGGAAAGGGTGTTCCAGTTGTTTATGACGGCGTTGGGTTGGCCACTGTGATGACGTCGCTTGATTGCTTGCAGCCCCGTGGATTACTGGTCAGCTTCGGCAATGCTTCAGGTCCAATCAAAACCTTCGATGTGGGATTGTTAGCGGCCAAGGGGTCATTGTATTTAACGCGACCAACACTGGCGACTTTCACCGCTTCTGATTCAGATTTTGCTCAGACCGCCAAGGATGTGGTTGATATTGTAGCGTCGGGCAAAGTGAAAATTGCGGTAAACCAACATTATGCTTTGGCAGATGTGGCACAAGCTCACACGGATTTGGCTGCAAGAAAAACGACAGGCATAACTGTATTGTTACCTTAAGCGCCGCCGCAATCATCCACGGAGCGATTGGCAAGTGTAGCCCAGTTGGCGCCGCATTTTGTGCTGCTGCACAGGAATGTAGCCAGCGATGTTGCAGGGATTGCATGCGCAAGATTTATGGAGCGACCTTCCGCGTCAGACAAGGTGCTGACAACCATACCGATCAAGCGACCATTGCCATCAAACAATGGCCCACCCGATTCGCCCTTTTGCGTACCCATGCGCAGCACAAGGGCGTCGGGATATCCAAATTTGCCATAAGCCACAGCGCGACCAAAATGCCGACCATCCAACGCACCCACACGTGCGAGATCACCTTGGGCATGTGGCTTTCCGAGCGTGTAAACCAAATCACCACGCGCGACACATCCCGGTGACGCTGGTGTTACAGATTTTCCCGCGAAGCCCTTGAGCTTAATAACAGCCATATCATTGTCAGGGCGCACCGCGATAACACTGCCGGAATAGACACGACCATTCGAGGCACGTGCGGAAACAGAATTGCCCTTGGCCAAAGCGACATGGGCAGCTGTCATGACAATTCCCGAAGCATCCACCACATAACCGCTGCCTGATGTGACAGCTTGGCCGCCGGAGTAGCTACCGCCTTGAATACCTGAAGGGTCTTGCCGCGAGATTGTCAGCGTCACGTAAGTAGGGCCAGTTGCAGGCAGCAAGTGGGACACAGATACCGTGGCACCGGCACCAGACGTTGGCACAGCATTCTGCTCCACCGTGATGGAGCGGCTTTCAGCATCCAAACCTGGTCCACCGTCAGCGGCGCAGGCTGAGAGAAGCAGAGATGCGAGGAGTGCAATCGTGCAATGTTTCATGATCAGTCATCTGCACTTAGCAACGAAATATCACAACAACAAGGCGCGTTTTGGCAAACTTCACAAACAAAAACGGCCCGCCGAAGCGGGCCGTTCCGTAATTCAAGCTAAGCTTGGATTAGAAGCGGTAGATCGACACGAGAGCAGCAGCCACGTCTTCATGTGACTTCTTTGTGTCAGAGTACGAAGCTTCGATACCCAAGGTGAGCTGCGAAACTGGCGTGTAGTACAAGCCACCGGCAACCGTCAGCCTGTCGTTTGGACCCTTAACGCTTGTGTAGGTCGCACCCAATTCAGCCGATACTGCATCCGAGAGCGTGAAGCCCAAGAATACCGAACCCTTGGTGTACTTGTCGTTAGCGGTGTGACCAGCTTCACCGGTGCCGATTGCTACGCCGAGGCTTGCAATGTCACCGAGACCCAAGTTGGCACCAGCGTTAATGGTCCAGTCAGCATCGCCTGTTGGCGCAGCTGTGTCCCAATATCCAGCGCTCATGTCGAAGCCGACCGAGTCACCCGACCACTTCACTTCGCCAGCTACGCCGAGCGAGCTGTTTGAAGTGCCAGCAACTTGATAGTTGTCGTAGTCTTCAACTGCTACTGCGAACGAGATTGGGCCTGAGCCGTAGCTCAAACGGATCTGTGATGGATCGTTAGGTGCCGATGAACCAAATCCACCGCCTGTTGCGATGTAATGGCAAGAACAACGGTTGTCGAAAGCGTTGCTGGAGTTAGCAAGCGTACCGTCAACACCTGCAGCGAGTGTCAGCTCAGGGGTCATTTTCCACCAGCCCCAATAACCATCGGTCGCAACCGACGAGTCATGCGAGCGGTTTGTGCCAGCTGTTGCTTCAACGCTGCCCAAGAAAGCAATGCGAACACCAACTTCACCTACTGCTGTGTCGGTCGTTCCAACGACCTTCACGCCAGCGCGTGTCATGATGTCAATTGAGTCCTTATCGAATGCAGCTGATGTATCAGCAGCATCGTAATCACGGCTGTTGTAAACAACGCCAGCGCGTACGAAGCCAGACCACTGAATGTTGGTCGAAGCTGGAACGTCAGCGGTTGGAAGAATGCCAATGTTTGTGGCCTTCTTGCTGTAGAACTTGTCGGCTTCAACGCCTGGAACGATGATTGCATCGGCTTCCGAGATCGACAGCAGCTGATAACCAGCTGGAACCGATGGTGTTGATTCGAGTTGCGAGATACGGCCGTTGAGGGCTTCGATCTGCGACTTCAGGTCTGCCAGATCGTCTGCGCGGGCGCTAACCGACACTGCTGCGAGTGCAGCTGTACCGAGAAGTGCGATTTTCATTACGTTCATTTGTATTCTCCCAATCTTTGGAGTTGGATGAGCCCCCCGATCCCCTGCAATGTTGAAAGGGAAGGCAATGCAGCATTTGAATCACCGCACACCGTGGTCTTGTCGCTGCTCTCATCGTTAACGTCAACTAACTTGGCCACGTGAAAGCCAGAAATCCGCCACATGTGGCAATCCCGCAACAGTGCTGTCATTCCCTGAATAGACTGCACAACTTCTGCTACGCGAAAGCGCTGCCAGACATCGCGGAAAGCATTGATTCGCTTGACGATTGATTGCAAAGCTGTTTTGTAAATACTAAATAAATCGTAAACTTGCGGATAGGGCAGCAAAATCTTTCCGCATTTTCTTAAATTGGGCAGCTATCAGGGGGAAGTTCTATGGCTAAATGTCGTCCGTCAAAATGGGTTCCATGGGCGTTTCTAGGTGCTGGTTTGCCACTTTTTGCAGCCGGTGTATATGAATTGAGCTCTCATAAGATGAGAGATGACATTTCAACCCGTGCGTCTTCAGCTCTCTCGGCTGATGAAACCACGGCTTGGGCGAAAGTCGAATCAAACGGTCGTGATTTTGTGCTGCAAGGCACGGCTCCCAGCCAAGAAGCTGTGGATAAAGCTGTTATGGCAGTCGCTGGCACATATGGCGTGCGAACTCTCTCAACAACCACACAAATCGTTGAGCCCGTAAAACTGGTCGCGCCAACCGTAGAATCGGTGAATGCAACAAGCGCCACCCCTGAAATTAAGGGTACTTGGCAAGAAGGCGTGGCCAAGACACTTGCTGTCACTGTTGCAGGCACCACCTATAAGCTCGGTGAAAACCCAGAATTGACAACATTGGCCGGTGAATGGACACTGAAACCCACGACCTTACCTGAAGGTGCCTATGACGTCACAGTGGAATCATCTGATGGCAAAGTCGCCATGGCAGCAGCAGCGCCCGGCAAATTGGTTGTCGATTTGCCAGACCCAGCCCCTGAGCCAGCGCCCGAAACGCCGAAAGTAGAAGCCGACGTAACCCCACCCCCGCCGCTGGAACTGGTTCCCTTGGCAGCTGGCGCAGTTTGGCCATACGCCATTACCGGGAAATGGGCGGAAGAAGCAGGCAGCAGCTTGAAAGCCTCAGTCGCAGGTCGCAATTATACCGTGAACTCAGGTGCCGCGCTGTCCTCAGATGGCAAAGGCAACTTTACATTCCAACCCTCGGCAAAACTGGCGCCTGGAAGTTATGACATCGACTTCACGATGAATGACGCGGCTGGCAACGTCACAACGCAAACGCTAAAGGCCGCCATTGTGGTGCCGGAACCCGCTGCAGCGAAGGTCGTTGAGCCAGAACCAACCCCTGCGCCAGCTCCTATAGTCGTTGCAGCAACACCTGCAACTGTAGCTGCGACAGCGGCCGACGCCAAATGGCCCTATGCCATCACCGGAACATGGGACGAAAAACCAGGACATTCACTGACCGCATCAGTCGCAGGACGTAATTATGTGCTGGGCCGTGGAGCTGCCTTGACAAGTGATGGTGCAGGCAAATTCACATTCGCCCCATCGGCGAAGTTTGCACCCGGCACTTATGACGTTGTTTTCACCACCAATGACGCAACGTCGGAATCAAAACTCACTGTTGCAAAAGCTGCAATCGTGATTCCTGAGCCACCAGCGGCTCCCGCGCCGGCACCAGCTCCAAGGCCAAAACTACCTTCACCAACCGTTGTCAGCCAACTTGATTTGACCGGCGCTCCTTTGATCAAAGGAACCTGGCCACATGACAAAGCAACTGTTCTGGCCGTCAACGTGGGTGGTCGCAACTACGTGCTGGGCAAAGATGCGAATCTGAGTGCCAAAGACGGCAATTGGACGCTGTTCCCCGGAACCGCACTGGCTGACGGCGTCTATGACGTCAAAGTTGGTGTATCAAATGCCGAAGGCGTGTTGGGCAAAGACGAAACCAAAGACGAGCTTGAAGTTGATGGTACACCACCAGCTGCCCCAACCGTCATGACAATGTCAGGTGATGTTTCACCAGACCATTTGTCAGGAACGTGGGATCAAGCTGCAGCAAAGGGTCTCACTGTAACTGTGCCGCAAGTAAATTTGACTGCGGTTCTGGGTGCAGCAGGAAGCCCACTCACCAGCGATGGTGCGGGAAAATGGCGTCTTGAACTTGCAACGCCACTGCCAGCAGGAACTTACAACATCGTCGCCGAAACCACTGATGTTCGGGGCCGCGTGCAAAACGATGTGTCGGAAGGTGAAGTGGTAGTCGTCGCTGCGGGGCAACCCGTGCCCGTTGTGGTACCTTATGACTGTGCAGCGACCATGAAGCGCATCGGCAACGTATTTCCCGATTCGCTTTGAATATGACCTCACAGACATCACAAAGCCATTTGACCTGTCAGTCAGCCAATATGCAGCCTTGCTCAAGGATCCGCGTTGCAGCTCTCTGAATGTTGAAATCAAGGGCCACGCAGACTTCAAGGGTTCCGAACTTTATAATGAAAGTCTGAGTGAACGCCGCGCAGCTCTGATCCTCAACATGATCAAGGACGCAGGCATTGATGCGAGCCGCATGTCAATCAAAGCGGTTGGTGAAATGGAACCGCTTGATCCTGAACTTACGGATGAAGCCCGCATGAAAAATCGCCGTGTCGAAATCACGGTTAAGCAATAAGGGGGACAGTCAATGAACGAATTTTTCAATTGGAATGACACCTGGATCATTGTGCAAAACAATTGGTTCTGGATGCTGTTGGCTGCTGCCATCGGTGCGTGGATCGGTTGGCGGACGTGTGACACCACGTCTACCACCAACAACTGAGTGGCAGGGGGAACACATGCTTCACTATTTTATTGAACTCGCTGTTTGGCTTCTCGGCTCATACTTCGCTGGCGCATGCATCGGATGCATGTTCCGCAAATTGTTTGGTGCTGACGCAAGTGTCGCTGTACCTGCAGTGGCAGCCGCTGCACCCGTAGTTGCAGCTTCAATTCCTGCTGCACCAAAATATGCAGCGCCAGTGGCCGTTGCTCCAGTTGCAGCAGCGCCAGTTCTTGCGGCTGAACCTGTCCGCATGGGGCGCATGGAGCGCCCACGCGGCATCGCGATGGCACGCAACGGTAAACCAGACGATCTGCTGCGTATTAGTGGTGTGGGGCCAAAGAATGAAAAGATTTTGCATTCATTGGGCTTCTTCCACTTCGATCAAATTGCAGCTTGGTCACCCGAACAAGTCAATTGGGTTGATGATCATTTAAGGTTCGGTGGTCGCATCGATCGCGAAGAATGGATCAATCAGGCTCGCTTGTTGGCCAATGGCAATGAAGCTGAATTCGTCCGCCTTTACGGCACCGGCGGAGAAGGCGCGAAGGAAGCTGGTTTGCGCACCATGCGCGGGCCGAATGAAAAAGCTTCCGAAGCACCGACTGCCACTGCACTGATGTCAGCAAGTGACATTGCAGCTGACGACAAAGCAGCAGCATCGGGCAAAATGAACAAGCCTAAAGGCATTGCCAAGGCTCGCGCTGGCAAAGCTGATGACCTGAAACGCATCAGCGGTGTAGGTCCGAAAAACGAAAGCATCTTGCATAAACTTGGCTTCTTCCACTTCGACCAGATCGCTGCATGGACAGCGACAGAAGTGAACTGGGTGGATGACCACTTGAAGTTTGGTGGACGCATCAAGCGTGAAGAGTGGATTCGTCAAGCGCGCTTGCTGGCAGAAGGCAAGGAAGCTGAATTCACCAAACTCTATGGCACGGGTGGATTGAAGAACAAGAAGGGTGAAACCCTCTCTGGTTCACGCACACGCAAGTAATATTAATCCGCCTACGGATTATAAAGGGCCGGCCGTGTGTCGGCCCTTTTCATTTTCGTCAACGACTTTGAGCCATTGTGCAATCGCTGCAACACTCGATGTTTCGTCGAGAAATGGAACGTGCCCACGTCCGGGGATAACATGAGCAACCAAACCCGGCGCTTCTTTTTGCATGCGGTGTACCGTAGCTTCAGTCAACAAGTCTGAACTTTCGCCTCGCAGAAGCGCAAATGGTACATCATGCAATGCTGGCAAGATGGACCAAAGCTCACCAACTTTCCCTGTGCGCACATCTTCCTCAGTTGGAAGTGTGGCTGCCAATTGCGGATCATGACTGGGACATATACCTTCGGGCGTTTCAATATAAATACGTCGGACGACTGTTTCCCAAGTATCTAAAGATACACCCTGAAAGCCCCGCGCATTGGCACCAATCACCGAAGCAACTGCGGCCCACGACGGGTGACATGTTGTCGAAGCGACATAACCTTTAATCCGGAGCATGCCCTCCGTTTGAAGTTCACAGCCAATATCGTTCAATAGAAGTCCGGCCAAAAACTCTTTCGCAAACGCAGCCATCAACATTCCAACAATACCGCCGCGCGACGTTCCTAAGAGTGCGACGCGCGCAATGCCGAGTTGGCGCAGAAATCCGATGGTGTCTTGCAACTCAACATCAGGACGATAGGTGAGTGGGTCTAAAGCGCGTGCAGATTTTCCACGTCCGCGAAAATCCATTGCGATCACCCGGCGGTTATAGCCGAAGTTTTCAAAGACTGGTTCAAAGTCTAGTGAATGCCGCGTCAACCCCGCGAGGCAGAGCAGGGGTGTCGTGTCCGCATCTAACGGCCCTACGTCACGTGCAAACAGGCGCGTGCCATCAGCTGCCGCAAACCAATGCTCGCGCACGGAAGCTTTATTCACAACCACCAAGGAAAGCTGTAATGCCACTGTCGCAAACAGGTTCTTGAGCTTTGCTCACAGAGGCCACGTTGAGCTCAGAAGGATCACCACGTTTCAAATCCGCAGTCATTGGGCGCACCGTTTTTGGTGCCAGTCGCGAACGATATATATGAACGTTTTGCAACACCTTCTGCACATACTGGCGCGTCTCTTGGAACGGGATGTTTTCAACCCAATCTACAGGGTCAACTTGACCTGAACGCAAATCACCAAACTGTTCAACCCATTCCTTGGCGCGACGTGGACCAGCGTTGTAAGCAACCAGCGTCAATACATAGGATCCGTTGAAGTCTTCCACGAGATCGGCCAAATGTGCAGCACCAAGTTTCACATTGTAGGCAGGATCACCTTTTAATTTCGACTGCACATAAGGCACACGATATTGCCGTGCGACAAGTCTTGCTGTGCCCGGCATCAATTGCATCAAACCTTGCGCGCCAACATGGCTGCCAGCGGTCGGGTTGAATTCGCTTTCTTGCCGCGACAAGCCAAACACCAATGCTTTTTCAACGGGCTTACCGATCTGTTTCCAGTCTGGCAGGCCACGAATTGGATAAGCCCAAGAATCGATATCGACTTTGAATTGGCCGGCAACTTTCGCCAGTTTCAACGAATAATAAGTGCCGCCCATGCCATGAACAATTGCCGCAGCGGCGTTCATATCATCAGCTGATTTGAAGCGGCTACCAATGGAGTACAAGAACATGTGCAAATTTTCTTTGCCTGATACCTTGTGCATCAAGCGCAATGCGCGGATGACTTCATCCTGCTCAACCCGCGACTTCGCGGCACCTGAAGCTTCGCCCGTGTTGATTTCTTCTGGAACATTGCCAAGTCCGATTTGCTCACGCGACAGCTGGCCATAGTAAATTGTGGAATGACGTGCAGCCGCTTTGAAATGGCTTGCCGCAGAACCCTTGTCGCCTATGCTGGCGTAGGTTCTGCCGAGCCAATATCCAGCCCGCGCCTTATCGGTACGTGTCGTTGCGACATCAGACAACTTGTTGAAGTGTTTTAATGCCGCATTGCCGTCCTTCATGTAGCGAAGTGCAATCCAGCCAGCGAGAAATTCTGCGTCAACTTGATCATCACCGGATGTGATGCCGTGACGGCTAGCGATGTGATAAGCCGACTTCCATGTATCCTTGTTGAAGGGCCCGATAGAGCGTCGCGCAATAATGCGGCGTTCGTCATACCACGCACCTGGATCAAGAAGTTCTGCGGCAGTGCTTGGTGCGTTCACCAAAATAGCGCGGGCCTTACCGAACTTTTCCTGCTTGCGATACAGCCTTGCTAATGCATAACGCAGTGGCAGTTCATTGCGCAGACTTGTTGGCAAATTGTTGTAGGACTTTTCGGCCCCACCACCGCCACGCAATAGTATTTGAGCAACTTGAGCAACCTTCTGTTGGTCGCTGCTTAAACGCTTGGCGTGACGCATCGCAGCGCCCGGCTGCTGTGCATAAATCAGACGAGCTAAGCGTGCCTTGTGATCGCCTGATGAAAGTTGGTTGCCAAATTCAGAGGCGATGCGCTTTTCAGTGTCGCCCTCCATATTTGTCTTCATCCAAGCCCGACGCAATGCAGTCTTCGCTTCGTCGTTCTTTCCAAGTTGGTACAATGCGCGCGCATGGGCCGCATGGCCTTCTGCTGTGAGCGCTTCATTGGATTCGAAGTATGATATGACAGTGTCAGGAGACTGCGGGCTCAACAGCAACGACTGTTCAGCGCGCTTCGTCAGGGTTTCTGACAATGGCCATTTTGGAGCGGCCGCCTGAAAATCACGAATGCGTTGAAAGCCAACATTATGGCCGTGATCACGGAGATAGAGCAACTCAACAAGCTTGACTGCGGCGCTGTCGCCTGAACGTTCTGCAAAAGCCCCGGCATCCATAAAGTTGCCGCGGAGGGCTTCTTTGATTGCGGCGACGGCCATTGGATTGGCGGCTTCGGCGTTTTCAGCTGAAACCATGAACGGCACCATTGATATGGTCGATGCTGCGATAAGGCCCTTCAGGAACCCACGACGGTTTAACTCCGGTAACGTTTTCAAACTCATACTCCTTACGAACAAACCGGAATGCAGCAAGCCCGTTAGGGGCGGATTGCGACGGCTTTGGGACCAATCCGTGGAGGATTAAGGAACTTGCGCCGCTCTTGCTTGCCGTTCCGGGAATGAACGACTATGGTGCCGCGACCTGAATGGGGCGCGGTATGCATCAAGCTGCAATCGTAGGCCTGTTATGGTTTAGAACTTCTTACTCAAACGAATTAATGTGAGGTTGCTGTGCGATTCCAAGGGTCTTTTCCTGCTTTGATTACGCCGATGAAGGATGGTGCTGTTGATGAAGCAGCCTTCCGAAAATTCGTGGCGTGGCAAATCAAAGAAGGCACTCATGGCCTGGTTCCCGTTGGAACAACGGGCGAAAGCCCAACGGTGACGCCTGCGGAACACAAGCGTTTGATCGAAATTTGCGTTGAAGAAGCCAAAGGCAAAGTGCCGGTGATTGCTGGTGCAGGTTCGAACAACACGGCTGAAGCGATTGAATACACCAAGCCACGCCAAGAAGGCAGGGGCAGACGCTGCGTTGATTGTTGTCCCTTACTACAACAAGCCCATGCAAGATGGTCTCTATGCTCACTACAAAGCCATTGCAGACGCCGTTGATATTCCCATTTTTGTTTATAATGTGCCGGGACGCTCTGTCGTTGCAATGTCAGTTGAAACCCTTGGTCGCCTGACCAAGGACTGCAAAAACATTGTCGGCACCAAGGACGCAACCGCTGATTTGACGCGGCCCTCGCGCCAACGCTTGGTATCAGGCGAAGGCTTCATTCAGCTTTGCGGTGAAGACGGAATTGCCTTGGGCTTTAACGCCCATGGCGGTGTCGGATGCATTTCCGTAACGGCCAATGTTGCACCACGTCTCTGTGCTGAATTTCAGGAAGCCACCTTGCGTGGAGACTTCAAAGCAGCCTTGAAAATTCAAGACCGTTTGATGCCATTGCATCATGCGTTGTTCGTGGAAACCAATCCGGGCCCGGTCAAGTACGCCGTAAGCCTGCTTGGTCATTGTACTGCCGGAAGCACGCTTACCAATGGTTCCTGTTTCTGATGCGACCAAAAAAATCGTGAAAGACGCCATGGCCCATGCGGGGATTTTGAACTGATATGTCATCAAAAAGTGGCGGCGCAAAAAAAACCGCTGCCAGGCGGCATAACCGTTAAAGGCGATAATCGCCGTGCCCGCTTTGACTATGAACTGATTGAGACCTTCGAGGCCGGAATTGAATTGAAAGGTTCCGAGGTCAAATCCTTGCGCGTAGGCCATGTCAATTTGGGCGAGGCCTATGCCGCGATGAAGGGCAATGAACTGCTTCTTGTTCAATTCCAACATTCCGGAATACCGCGAAGCCAATCGCTTTAACCATGAACCCAAACGCCCACGCCGCTTGCTGCTGCATCGGAAGCAGATCGATCGCTTGTCCGTGGGTGTATTGCGTGAAGGCTTGACGATTGTGCCATTGAAGATTTTCTTCAATCTCCGTGGCCGCGTGAAAGTGGACATCGCTCTGGCAAAAGGCCGCAAACTGCACGACAAACGTGAGAACACCAAAGAGCGGGAATGGAACCGGGAAAAGGGACGGTTGTTGAGGGACCGTGGCTAGTCTCGTCGGCAAACCATTGCCAAACGTTTCATTGATAGCAACAGATGGCAACGCCGTAGACCTGTCTAAACTTGAAGGGAGAGTGGTGCTGTTTTGCTATCCCTATACAGGAAGGCCCGGTCACGCCGACCCTGAGGGCTGGGACACAATCCCCGGCGCGCACGGTTCAACGCCACAAGCACTTGCATTTTCAAAGTGTTATGACGAGTTTCGTACGCTTCACGCGAAGGTGTTCGGTATGAGTTTTCAGTCGACGCAATGGCAACAAGAGTTTGTAATTCGCAATTCCTTGGCGTTTACGTTGCTTTCCGATGAACAGAAAAATCTCAGCAATGCATTAGGTCTTGAGACTTTCAAAGCAGGAGCTGTAGATTTTTTGAAACGCCGCACATTCATTATTGTGGATGGCATCATCATCAATGACATTTATCCCGTAGACGTTCCGGAGCAGAATGCCGCTGAAATTTTGAAAACATTGCGGCAATGATCATCATAGCACTGGGAAGCAATCTGACTGGACCGTGGGGCAATCCACGAGAAACGGTGTTGCGTGCTTTTCAAGAGTTGCAAGTTCAAAACATTCGCGTGCGGAAGACTTCAGCACTTCTAGAAACCAAACCATTTGGTGTCACCAATCAACCAAATTTCGTCAATGCCGTTGCGGTGCTTGAGACAGCGCTATCACCAGACGCTTTGATGCGGGCGCTGCACATGATGGAACGTCGGGCAGGGCGCAAGCGTCTGAAACGCTGGGGCCCGCGCACCTTGGACTTAGACCTGCTGGACTATCAACGGTCTGCAGCGTCAACCCGCAGCAACGTCAATCAAGCCCCTAACACTGCCTCATCCCGGAATTGAGAACCGCAGTTTCGTGTTGCAACCACTTGGCAGAAGTCGCACCACAGTGGAAGCATCCAACATCGCACCGCTCAGCCGCATTAACACTTCGTCAACTCCGTGGATTAAACGCCTCTTAAGTCTGCTCGTTCACTATGCGCGCCGGACAGTGGGATTCAAAATGAAACGTTTGGGTGTAGTGATGCTTGGTCTTGTTGCAATGGCAACGATGGCGGAAGCTGGCAAAATGAAATTCAAACCGGGCACATTTGCTGTGATCGGTGCCATGAACGACAGTGAAGATTTTGCGACAATAGATTTGAATGATGAAGCCGTCCTGTCACGTGATGACGGCGTGCGCTCAAGGCAAGTCGTTTCATTCACACGCAATCTTGCACCGGGGTCAGTGCTGATCAAAACCCGTGAGCGTAAACTCTATTTCGTATTGCCTGGTGGTCAAGCGCTGCAATATCCAGTGGGTGTGGGCAGGCAAGGTTTTACATGGTCAGGCCGCAATCATGTTTCGCGCAAAGCCGAATGGCCAGATTGGCGTCCACCTCCGGTCATGATCCGGCGTGAAGCCAAAAAAGGACATAAGCTTCCAGAAGTGATGGAAGGCGGCCCCAAGAACCCTTTGGGCGCGCGCGCACTTTACATTGGTTCGACGGAATATCGCATTCACGGCACCACGCAACCTTGGAGTATCGGCCGCGCCGTTTCGTCGGGTTGCATTCGCATGCTCAATGAACATGTGATTGATCTCTATGATCGCGTTGGCATTGGCGCCACTGTGGTTGTGGAAGGGTAAACATTTTTATTTGCAGCTTCGCGTTAACGCTAACGCTCCTTTAACCCATAAGCGTCATTCTATATTCCAGTTGAGTTTGTTTGTACCGGAGTTTGCGTATGCGTTCCTCTTTGATCCGTGGCGTTGTCGCCAAGGCCTTAATTACTGTGGCCACTGCTGCCCTGCTTGCAGGTTGCTCTAACAGCATCGAACGTTTTCAATCGGCTTACGACAATCCGTCGGATGCAGATCCTGTTTACACAGCATCTGTGCCAAAGTCGAAAAAGACTTTCAAAAAGCCCGTGCTGAAAAAGCCGTCTTACGAAGAGCCTGTCTTTGAAGCTTCAGCCGATGACATCATCGAAGAAACGCCAGTAAAGCGTGCAACCATTCCAATGGCCCAAAAGCCAAAGGATTTTGCATCGGCCTATAAGCCTGCTTATAAGCAGCCAAGCCTTTCGCCCAAGAAGCCAAAACTTATTCTTCCACAAGAAGAAGATGTGGCAGAAACCGTAGCTGAAGAATATGTGGCACCCGCTGCTGTCAAAGCGCCGTTCAAAAAGGCCGCCGCTGTAAAGCCAAAGCTGATTGAACCCGTTGAAGAGCAGATTGCAGACGTCGAAGTTCCAGCACCCAAGAAGAAAATCAAGTTCAACCAATCAACTCCTGTTGTGGAAGATGAAGTGGCTGACGTTGTCCCAGTCGTGAAAAAGTCGAAGTCGGGCACCACGCACACGGTTGGAAATGGCGATACGCTTTATGCACTTGGCCGCAAATATGGTGTTTCGCCATTTGCGATTGCCGAAGCCAATGGATTGGAATCAGGACAACAATTGGCCCTCGGTCAGAAAGTCAAAATTCCAGGTTCGAAAGCCGTAAAACCAGTCGCTGTTGAAGACACAGTTGCTGATGCAGAACCAGTCTTGAAGAAAACACCAGTTTTAAAGAAGAAGCCTCAGTTGTCGCTTGCTGAAGAAGAACAAGTTGCAGCAGACGAGTTGACCGATGGTGAAGCCGCTATTGGCGAAGCACCCAAAAAGGTTCTCGCCGATGCAAAGCCGAAACTGAAAGAAACAACCATTGCAGAAGCTCCCGCACTCTCATCAGGGCTTAGCCTGCGTTGGCCACTTAAGGGCAAAGTAATTTCAGGCTATGGCAACAAGCCAGGCGGTCTGAAAAATGAAGGCATCAACATTGCCGTTCCTGAAGGCACAAGCATTCGCGCTGCTGACAGTGGTGTCGTGGCCTATGCCGGCAACGAGTTAAAGGGTTATGGCAATCTCGTTCTCATCCGTCACCCCGGTGGCTATGTCACAGCCTACGCCCATGCCAAGGAACTTTTGGTGAAGCGCGGCGACAAAGTGGAACGTGGTGCCGTGATCGGTAAGGCCGGACAGTCCGGTTCCGTCTCAAGCCCACAGTTGCACTTCGAAGTTCGCAAGGGTGCCACTGCACTTGACCCGATGAAGTATATGACATCGGCAACAGCCTCGAACTAATACCCAATCACAAAGATAGTCCCTGCAAGGACTCGAAGTCCGGTTGCGCGAGCGCCGGGCTTTCGTTCGTCTGCAATTAGTCTAGCTTCTGACCAAGCTTGCCCGCAAGGTCTTGGATCAACTGCCAGGCAACACGGCCAGAACGTGCACCACGGGTGACTGACCATTCGATCGCAGCCGCGTGCAATGCATCTTTTGTGATTTTCAATTTGTAGTGCGCGGCATAACCATCAAGCATCGCGAAGAACTCGTCCTGCGAACAATTATGGAAGCCCAACCACAATCCAAAGCGATCCGAAAGTGAAACTTTTTCCTGCACGGCTTCTGATGGGTTGATTGCTGTCGAACGTTCATTCTCAATCATGTCGCGAGGCAACAGATGCCTGCGGTTTGATGTGGCGTAAAACACCACATTAGGCGGACGCCCCTCTAAGCCGCCGTCCAAGGCTGCCTTCAGCGATTTGTACGACGTATCCTGTCCATCGAAAGACAGGTCGTCACAAAACACAATGAAGCGGTATTGCCCATGGGTTCGCAGCAGGGCCGTCAATTGCGGCAAGCTGTCGATGTCCTCCCGGTGAATTTCTACAATTTTGAGTGTACCGCCCGTCTCGCGGTTAACAGCTGCCTGTGCAGCTTTGACAAGTGAAGACTTGCCCATGCCCCGTGCGCCCCACAGCAAGGCGTTGTTGGCGGGAAGTCCCTTGGCAAATCGCCGTGTGTTTTCAAGTAATTCGTCACGTGTCAGGTCAATGCCCTTCAAAAGCGAGAGGTCAACACGGTTGATCCGGGCCACTGCGTCCAATCCCGGGGGTGAGGAACGCCAGACAAAGGCCTCGTACTGGCCTAAATCAACAGCGGCTGGTGGGGTGGGGGCCAAGCGTTCAAGCGCTTCTGCAATCCGCAACAGCACGGTAGGGTCCAGTTCTTTTGTCATAAGCTATTCCAAGAGCCTGATTTTTAGCAACTTGCAATGGCCTATTGCATCGCTATATCTAGCGCAACCTTTAACCGATTTGCCGGTCTGATCCGGCTTGGAGTTCTTACACATGTTTATCACCCCGGCTTTTGCGCAGGCAGCAGGTCCTTTCGGCAATGGTGACATTCTCGGCACGGTCGTGACCATGACCATGATCATGGGTGTGTTTTACTTCCTTTTGATCCGCCCTCAACAGCGCAAGGCCAAAGAACACCGGGACCTGCTCTCCAAAATTAGCAAAGGGGACACCGTAGTCACCCATGGTGGTTTGATTGGCAAAGTGACCAAAGTGGTAGATGACAACGAGCTGCAGGTTGAAGTCGGCGAAAATGTTAAAGTACGCGTCTTGCGCGGCGGCATTGTTGAACTGCGTTCCAAGGGCGAACCTGTTAAGTCAGCATCGAAATAAGTCGATAGGATAAATCACCTGTGCTGCATTTCGCCCGCTGGAAAATCATAACCATCACTGCCTCAATTTTGTTGGCGGCATTGCTGTGCCTTCCCAACATTTTGCCGAAAGCCCAACAAGAAACGCTGGCAGCTTATGGCATTCGTCCCATGACGCTGGGCTTGGACTTGCAAGGCGGGTCCAACGTGTTGTTGGAAGTTGATCAAGACGACATGAAAGAGCAGCTGCAAACATTAGCTGCCAGCGACATTCGGGCGGCGTTGCGCGATGCGAAAATCGCCTACAGCAATATTGGCCGCAATGCTGAAGGCGTCAGCGTCAAAATATCGAAACCTGAAGACATGGCGAAAGCCAAAGAACGTTTGAATACGTTGCTGCAACCACAGCAGGGTGGTCTGCTCTCGGGTGGTGTGCCCGTCAATGTGTTCACGCTTGAAACCTTGACTGATGGTTATGCGCTGAAATTCAATGAAGCCGGTTTGCAAGCCAAAACAGCGGATGCCGTAAAGCAATCACTTGTCATCATTGAGCGTCGCGTTAACGCTTTGGGGACAACGGAACCTGTTATTCAACAACAAGGTGTGAAGCGTATCGCCGTTCAGCTACCGGGCGTTGAAAACCCGGATCAAGTCAAAGACGTTCTTGGTAAAACGGCCAAACTTACGTTCCAACTTGTGTGTAACGAGCAACCCAACGCTGACAACCAAACACCACCGCAGGATTGTCGCGCCTATCCGATGAAAGAGCAGGTTGATGCGGCGTTGAAAGCCAAGAAAGCCAAGGGCAATGAAAAGCCATTGACTGAGGCAGAATTGAAAGCACTTCCACAAATGTGGGTGCAAACCTCAACCCGCGCCACCGTTGACGGGATTGACCTTACGGGCGCACGGTCAGATTTTGACCAGAATAATCGCCCCGTGGTGTCGTTTACATTCAACACCAAGGGCGCTGTGCGTTTTGCCAATTTGACGCGCGAGAATGTCAACAAGCCTTTCGCAATTATTCTGGACAAGGTGGTGCAGAGTGCGCCCAACATCAATGAGCCCATCTTGGGGGGCTCTGGTCAAATCTCAGGCAGCTACACCACGGAAGAAACCGGTGAACTGGCAATTGTACTGAAGTCCGGTGCTTTGCCTGCCAAACTCAATATTATTGAAGAGCGCACTGTAGGTCCAAGCCTTGGGTGCTGACTCGGTGCGGGCGGGTTTTGTGGCTTGTATTATTGGCCTTGTTGGCGTGATGGCCTTCATGTTTCTGCCCTACGGCTTTTTTGGTCTCGTGGCGAATTTAGCTTTGCTAGCAAACTTACTATTGCTCATTGCGTGCATGAGCTTCTTTGGCTTCACGCTCACATTACCAGGTATTGCTGGTATCTTGCTCACCCTCGGCATGGCCGTTGACTCGAACGTTCTGATTTATGAGCGGATACGCGAAGAATGGCGCAATGGCCGCACGGCGATGTCAGCAATCGATGTGGGGTTCAAGTCAGCGCTGGGAACTGTTCTCGACGCCAATATTACAACCCTCATTGCAGCCGTTGTGTTGTTCGGTGTGGGGTCCGGTCCCGTCCGTGGCTTTGCAGTGACACTCGCGATTGGTATTTTCACAACCATGTTCACAGCCTTTACCGTGACACGCATGCTTGTTGCCCTCTGGGTCAAGCATCGCCGTCCTAAGGAAATCAATCTCTGATGCGCTTCAAACCCTTTCGTCCCGTCCCTGATGGCACCAATTATCCCTTCGTGCAGTGGAGCCGCTATGGCTACATCATCTCAGGTATTTTGTGTGTACTCTCAATCTGGTTGTTTCTCGTCCAAGGATTGAACTACGGCATCGATTTTAAGGGCGGTACTGTTCTGACCATCCGTACCCAGGGTGTTGCCAACATCGATGACATTCGCGGCAAACTTGGTGGCCTTGGCTTGGGCGATGTTGAAGTGCAAGAATTTGGCGGACCAAGCGATTTGCTTATCCGCTTAGAAGCGCAAGCAGGTGGAGAAACAGCCGAGCTCGCTGCGCAAGCGGCAGTTAAAAAAGCACTTGGCACTTCGGTTGAATTCCGCAGTACAGAAACCGTTGGCGCAAAAGTTTCGAACGAACTGACTGAACAAGCTATTCTTGCGGTATTGATTTCGATTGTTGGTGTGTTGATTTATCTTTGGGCGCGCTTTGAATGGCAATTTGCCGTAGGTGCCGTGATTTCGCTTCTGCACGACGTGTTGCTGTCCATTGGCCTGTTCAGCATTATTGGACTCGAATTCAACCTCAACATTATCGCCGCCATTCTGACGATCATTGGGTATTCACTGAATGACACTGTGGTGAACTTTGATCGCGTCCGCGAATTTATGCGCAAATATAAAACCATGCATTTTGCCGACTTGTTGGACTTCTCCATCAACTCAGTTCTGCCGCGCACCTTGCTTACGTCCGTCTGTACACTGATCGCTTTGGGATCACTTTACGTCTTTGGTGGCGAAGTTATCCGTGGTTTCGCTTTCGCCATGATTTGGGGGGTTTTTGTGGGCACCTATTCATCAGTATTTGTAGCAGTGCCAGTGTTGATGCTTCTGGGCTTGTCACGCGAAACCAAACGCACAGCGAAATTGGAAGCTGAAGCATTGCGGCCTTAAGTCTGGCAATGGAGCGATTTCTGCCAGGCCGCCACGACATTCAAAGTTTTGGCAATGGCGGTTTTCGTTTGGGCGGTGTTTCACACTCAGGGTCCATCCTTATTACGCCCACAGGTGTTCGCGCGTTGAGCGCCGAAACTGTTGCTGATTTGAAATTTGTCGACCTCCAACAATTGGTTCTGGAAAAACGTGATATTGATATGCTGTTGATTGGAACAGGTCGTGAAATGTTGCCGTTGCAAAAAATCCTTGCGCAAAATTTGCGCGATGCGGGATTAGGTATCGACGTGATGAACACCAACGCAGCTGTGCGCACTTACAATGTTGTGCTGGCTGAAGAGCGCCGCGTTGCAGCCATTCTGCTAGCCGTGGACAAAGCCTATGGCTGAAACTTGCACCGAGATTGTGCGTGCAGCTGATCGTGAGCGTTACATTGCAACTCTGTTTGCACCTGATGACATGCGCGACCACTTATATGCGCTTTATGCCTTTGATGCAGAAATTGCGCGCATTCCATTTCTTGTAAGCGAACCGCAAATTGGTGAAATACGAATGCAGTGGTGGCGCGATAGCATCGATGCGGTCTATGCCAATGACACTGTTGACCATCCAGTGGCACAAGGCTTGGCGGGCGCCATCAAGCAGGGACGGTTGCCTAAGGCACCGCTTCACAATCTGATCGAGGCGCGTTCGCGCGAGCTTTACGCTGACCCAATGCCAAGCTTGAATGAGCTTGAAGGTTATCTCGGCGAAACTCGTAGCGCCGTGATTCAGATGGCAGCGCAGATTTTGCTGTCGGGAAACGGCGCAGATCTCAGCAATGTGTCAGGCTACGCTGGAGTGGCGCAAGGAATTGCCGATCTCGTCAGCAAACAATCGACCGCATTGAATTTGTTGCCGGCCGGAATTGAAATTCCAGACTTGGTTGCGCATGCCAAAAAGCGATTAGATGAAGCCCGCAAGTTACTTGCCGATGTACCGCTTGATGCTCGACCAGCATTTTTGCCCTTAGCCACAGTCGCTCGAAAATTAGACGCAAAATCATCACTTTCACCACTCCGAGTGCAATGGTTGATTTGGCGTGCCAGTCGACGGTTCAAAATATAATTGCAGCCTGCCATGATTTAGCTGCAATGTATTCCTATACTAAGATGGACGTAAAGAGGATTGAAAAATGACTATGACGGCGCGCCTTGAAAAACTACTGCCTGACGTGTTGGACGTGTTCAAGCGGTTTCCAATTGCTGGTGGAATTGCGGTGGTCTTGTGCATTTATATGAACGCATTGGGATTTGAGGGCAGCTTTAACTGGGATTGGGATGCAGCGCTCAGCGCGTCGGCTGCTTTTCTGGCGGCCGGGGCAGGGCATCTTTTTGCTGAGAGCCGCAAGTTTTCGCGGCTCGGTAATACCGTCATTGCTGCGGCGATGGGGGTTGTCGGTTTTGCGCTGATGTTTTTTTACAGCACCTTTCAGCCCGCAGAACTTTTCATGTTTCCTGGTCTTATCCTGTTGTTGATGGTAGCAGGATTTTTGCATCAACATGCATCTCAAGGTGCGGTCTGGCTCTTCAATATGCGTTTGAGTTTGGCCATTATTCTAGCGATTGTTATTGCCCTGGTTTTTGGACTTGGTCTGGCAGCGATTGTTGCTGGATTGAACTTTTTGTTGAATGTTGACCTTGGCCAGAATGCCTACCAGCATATTTGGATTGTTGCCGTCTGTCTTGTTGGTCCGATCTATGGACTGTCACTGGTGCCTACAAATCTGGCCGAAGAAATCAACATCGCAGACCACAAGGGAAATCTGATTGAACGTGGCGTTTCAATGTTGGTGAACTATGTCATGGTTCCCCTCGTCATTGTCTATGCAGTGATCTTGCATGCCTACGCATTGAAAATCATTATCAATGGCGCTTTGCCGAAAGGTGAAATTGGAATCATTGTTTCGCTGTTTGCAATTGGGGGCACAGCGACGTGGCTTATCGGTTGGCCATGGCGCGAGCAGGGCACCTGGTTGCTCCGCTGGTTTATGCGGGGCTGGTTTTGGTTGATCCCGGTTCCTGCAGTCTTGTTGTCGATTGCAATATGGCGGAGGGTTTCGGACTACGGTATCACAACAGATCGCTATGGCGTGGCGCTTATTGCAATTTGGACGGCTTTGGTATTTCTCTATCTGGTTTTTCGCCGCAACAAAGCGGATATGCGATTGATCATTGGCAGTGCTGCGGCACTTTTGTTGGCGGCGTCATTTGGTCCACAAGGAGCCTACAGCATAACAGCCTCAAGCCAAATCACGCGCTTGCAAAACCTTTTGCAAAGCAACAGTGTTTTGAAAGATGGAAAAGTTGTCGGATCACTTTCATCTGCATCATCAGCCATAAGGCAAGATGCATATTCGATGATTCATGCGATCAAGGGCTCGCGCGGACTTAATCGCATACGACTATGGTTTGACCCAAGTGTGAAGCTTCCAGAGGACGATGACCGAAATGGGACTTGGGCTTTAGCGGATCTCATTCAAGTAAACCTCGGTTTAGCTGATCCCTACACAGAAAATGATGCGGTGGCGTTCAATCCGCAGATGCCGTTGGATTTAAAACTACCTGCCGGCGTTCGGTTGCTTGGCCCTTTGATTGTTCATGACGAACCGACGAAAACCTTTGCGTTTTCCAACGACGTGATGTTGACATTCGACCGATCGGAAATCAAAATTCGGAGCGGTGCAAAAGAGTGGCGCACAAGCTTGCCTGACTTGGTTTCAAAACTTCATGCGCAACAGAAGTCTGATTTGACAAAAACAGCTCCTCAAATTGTTCCACTTGAAGGTGGTGCAAGTCTGTGGATCACGCAAGCCTATGGAGTGAACGGCAAAACGCCTTCCATAGCATCAATGACAGTTCTGATTATTCTGCCGCAACCCTAAGCGTTAGTCCCGCCAGCCATGCCTTGAAATCAGTCAGTGCTCGCATGGTGTATGAGCGCTTGCGCGCAATGGCCTTGTCCGCGTGTTTCATGCCTTTGACTGGCAAATCAGTTGGGGGTGGCATCAAACCAAAATTGATATTCATCGGCTGGAATGAAAGCGTCGCATTGTCAGTCGTTGCAATATGACCGCCCGTAATATGATTGATCAAAGCGCCATGTGCCGTGGTGGCCGGGGGAACGGTGAATGTTTGTCCCAAACGTTCAGCTGCTGCCATGCGGCCCGTCATAATGCCCATGGCAGCACTCTCCACATAACCTTCAACACCCGTAATCTGCCCGGCAAAACGCAGGCGCGGCATGGCTTTAAGACGCATGTGTGCATCGAGCACCTTTGGGGAATTCAAATAGGTGTTCCGATGTAAACCGCCAAGGCGCGCGAACTCTGCATTTTCTAATCCGGGAATGGTTCTGAACACCCGCACCTGATCAGCGTATTTCAGTTTGGTTTGAAAACCGACCATGTTGAACAAGGTGCCAAGCGCGTTGTCCTGCCGCAATTGCACGACGCCATAGGCCTTGACCGTGGGGTTATGAGCATTGGTAAGGCCCATGGGCTTCATCGGGCCATGACGCAGGGTTTCAGGCCCTCGTTCCGCCATCACTTCGATGGGAAGACAGCCGTTGAAATAGGGCGTGGATTTTTCCCATTCCTTGAAGTCGCCTTTTTCTCCTTCGTTCAACGCGGCGATGAAAGCGTCATACTGCGCGCGGTCCATGGGGCAGTTGATATAGTCTTTGCCCGTGCCGCCGGGGCCAACCTTGTCGTAGCGCGACTGAAACCACGCCACGTCCATGTTGATAGACTCCCGGTGAATGATGGGGGCAATCGCGTCAAAAAATGCGAGATCTTCTTCACCCGTCAATGACCGAACAGCCGTGGCCAGAGCAGGGGAAGTCAAAGGCCCCGTAGCCACAATCACGTTGTCCCAATCCTCTGGCGGCAAGCCAGCCACCTCGCCGCGCTCAACAGTGATCAGGGGATGGTCATTAATACGCCGCGTCACCTCTTGGCTGAAACCTTCCCGATCCACCGCCAAAGCGCCGCCAGCAGGAACCTGATGGTGCTTAGCCACCTCCATAATCAATGAGCCCATGAGACGCATTTCCTCATGCAACAAGCCTACGGCGTTCTGCTCATGATCATCACTACGGAATGAATTGGAGCACACGAGTTCTGCCAAGCCATCGGTCTTGTGGGCTTCGGTTGCCACGTGGGGCCGCATTTCATGTAAAATGACAGGAACGCCTGCGTTGGCTGCGGCCCAAGCCGCTTCGCAACCCGCCATGCCGCCGCCGATGATGTGAATAGGTTTTGTCATGCATTGCAGATAGCAAAACGGAGTGGCTTGCTCCAATGCTTTTAGTGAGGCAAAGGAAAGCCACGGAGATTTGAACGATGCTGCAGACTTATGGAACTGACAAAGGCTGTCTGGTTGAACATGGAAGCGTGAAAGCGATTCCAGAGGGCACCGTATGGATTGACATGGTTGAGCCGACGCACGACGAAGAAGTGACAGTTGAAGCAACCCTCAACATCGACATTCCAACCCGTGGTGAACTCGCTGAAATTGAGGCTTCTAGCCGACTATATCAGGAAGACGGGGCAGCATTCATGACCGCCACTTTGATACGGCGTGGCGAGGACGAACGGCCAGAATCCTCACCCGTTACATTTATCATCAAAGATAAACAGTTGATTACAATACGCTATCATCACCCACAGGCCTTTCCGGTCTACATTCGCCAAGCCATGAAACCGCAAGCAACGGTCATGACCGGCTGGGGCATTCTCATTAGCTTGATGGAGGCCGTTGTCGATCGCGCTGCTGACCACTTGGAACGCGTGAGTGGCATCATTGATGACACGTCCAAAAAAGTGTTCGACACGTCTTTCATAAACAAAAAGCTCAAAAAAGAACGCCGTCGCCGCAAGCCCAAGAACCTTGAAGAATTATTGGGCATGATTGGCGAGGAAGGGGATTTTAATTCGAAGATGCGCGAAAGCCTTGTCTCCATTGGTCGCATGGTGGCCTATATGCAGGCCATTATTGATCAGACCAAAGTGACGCGTGAAACGAAAGAAAACCGAGGACGCATCAAAATTCTGCAGCGCGATATTCAATCTTTGACAGATCACGCTTCGTTCCTATCGGGAAAAATTTCGTTCTTGCTCGACGCCGTTTTGGGCATGATCACGATTCAACAAAACGGAATCATCAAAATCTTTTCGGTGGCGGCGGTAGTGTTTCTGCCGCCAACCTTGGTGGCATCTCTCTATGGAATGAACTTCAAAAACATGCCGGAACTGTCGTGGATATATGGTTATCCGATGGCTATTGGCATGATGGTTCTTTCGGCCATTTTACCGTTCCTGTATTTCAAACAAAAAGGTTGGTTGTGAACGCTGTTGTTTGGGTTGCCGTAGGGGGCGCTTTGGGATCAGTGACGCGTTACGGTTTCAACGCATGGGTCACGCGAATTCTGGGTGACGCCTTTCCCTGGGGGATAATGCTCGTGAATGTGTTGGGTTCATTCGCAATTGGGCTTGTCGCTGCATTCCTCATGCAGCGCATGCCGCAAAATGAAATGGCACGCTTATTGATCGCCACAGGCTTTCTGGGTGGATTCACGACGTTTTCGGCCTTTGCGTTGGATGTAATGAAGCTTGCGCAAACTGGCCAAACCACTTCGGCATTAGCTTATGTTGTGGCCTCGGTTGGTTTGTCGATCATTGCGGTGTCTACAGGCTTTGCAGTGATGCGCGCGGTGCTGCACGTGAGTGAAGTCAAACGCCATGAGGTGTCCGCCGATGAAGATGGCATGCGCTTGGACCGCTGGTTCAAAATCCATTTTCCGCAGGTAACATTTGCTTACCTCAACAAGCTCACGCGCACGGGCCAAGTGCGCGTGGGGGCAGGGCGCTGCAAAACCAATTCGCGCCTCAAGCAGGGCGATGACATTCGCGTGCCGCCACTGGCCTTCGACAAGCGTCCAGCAGATGCACCGAAGGAAGATGTCAAACCGCTGAGCAAGGAAGAACGCAAACTCTTTGACTCGATGGTGATCCATGAGGACAAGGATATTTATGTCTTGAACAAGCCTTGTGGCTTCGCCGTGCAAGGCGGCACCAAAACCTTTCAGCATCTGGATGGTTTACTGATGGGATTGGGCGCTGCATTGGGCGAACGCCCGCTGTTGGTGCATCGTTTGGACCGCGACACGTCAGGCGTGATCGTGGTCGCCAAACGCCGCGCCGTGGCTGCGGCCTTGGGCAAATTATTTGCCACGCGCAATGTGAAGAAAACCTATTGGGCTGTGGTCAAGGGTGTGCCGCAACCGCCCCAGGGTAAAATCGAAGTGGCTCTCATCAAAGCAAAGGGACCTGATGGAGATCGCATGCGTCCATCGCGTGAAGGCGAAGAAGAAGATGAACAACGCGCCGTCACGCAATATGCGGTGATTGATAAGGCGTCGAAGGTGGCGGCGTGGTTATCACTGAAACCGGTGACCGGTCGCCAACACCAGCTACGCGCCCATACCACGCATATCAACACACCGATCATGGGTGACAACAAATACGGCGGCGACATTGACCTGCCGGAGGGCGTTCCCAATAAGCTGCATCTACATGCCCGCCGCATTGTGTTTCCACACCCGCGTGGCGGCACCATTGATATCACTGCACCACTAGCCCGATCACATGAAGCAAACCTTCGGCGTCTTTGGCTTTGATGCATCACGCTTACGACAAAGACGATGACTGAAGAAACCCCTGATGAACGCATGCGCCGATTGCTCACGGGGCGGTTCCAAAAACAGTTACCACGGAAGTTCTACACATCCGTGCAACTCACTGATGCAAATGCAATTTTACTAGATGGTAAACCTGTCAAAACGCCGATGAAAAATGCGTTGGTGTTGAAAACCCGGGCGTTGGCTGATGCCGTTGCGGCGGAATGGACTGCACAAGTTAAAGTAATCGACCCTGAAACCATGCCGCTAACTAAGCTGGCCAATACAGCACTCGATCGCGCCACGGCTGAACGCGCTCATGTGTTGCAAGAAATCACAGAATACGCCGGGTCTGACCTGGTGTGTTACTGGGCGGACCGCCCGCCAGAATTGGTGCAGTTGCAGCGCAAGCATTGGCAGCCTGTCTTGAACTGGGCTGATACCGAGCTTTCCGCCAAGTTCACCACTGCCATAAGCATCACACATATTGCGCAGGATCCGAGCAAGTCTTGCCGCAGTGCGAAAACATGCCGAAACGCTGGACGCCTGGCAACTCACGGGCAGCTATTTGCTGATGACACTGACAGGCTCCGCACTCTTGGCCCTCATGCTACAAGCGCGGGCTGCTTCCGCCGAATCCATTTGGGTTGCCGCACATGTGGATGAAGACTACCAAATCAGCCAGTGGGGCGAGGACGCAGAGGCCATCGCCCGCCGCAAACACCGGAAACGCGAGTTTGACGGTTTGGTGCGATTTTTCGCGCTTCTGAGCTAACCTCATCCTTTTCGCCAATTTGACGGTTTTGTGTCACACTGCTTTACAGGGATGAGCTCACAGCAGGGACAAGCAGACTCAATGCAGGAAATTCTTGACGTTCTCGACAAGCGCCGCGCCGAAGCCCGGTTGGGTGGCGGGCAAAAACGCATTGATGCGCAACACGCCAAAGGCAAGCTGACAGCGCGCGAACGCGTTGAGCTTTTGCTGGATGCGGGATCCTTCGAAGAATTCGATATGTTCGTAGAACACCGCTGCACCGACTTTGGCATGGAAAAAACCCGCACCCCCGGTGATGGCGTGGTCACGGGCTGGGGCACAGTCAACGGCCGTTTGATGTATGTGTTCGCCAAAGACTTCACAGTGTTCGGGGGCTCTCTGTCCGAATCCCACGCCCGCAAAATCACCAAGCTGCAAGATATGGCGCTGCGCAATCGTGCCCCCATCATTGGATTGTTTGATGCCGGTGGTGCGCGCATTCAGGAAGGTGTGGATGCGCTCGGCGGCTATGGCGAAGTGTTCCAACGCAACGTGCTGGCCTCAGGCGTGATCCCGCAAATTTCCGTCATCATGGGACCTTGCGCTGGGGGCGATGTTTATTCACCCGCAATGACCGATTTCATTTTCATGGTGAAAGACACGAGTTACATGTTCGTGACGGGCCCTGACGTCGTCAAAACCGTGACCAATGAAACGGTGACGGCGGAAGAACTGGGCGGTGCTTCAGTCCACACCACAAAATCATCAATCGCCGACAAGGCCTTTGAGAACGATGTGGAAGCTCTCTTGCAAATGCGTCGCCTCATCGACTTCTTGCCGACGAGCAACACGGCAGACATTCCCATTTTGCCGGGCTTTGAAGATGCTGATGCCATTGATAAGTCACTCGATACGCTGATCCCCACAAACCCAAATCAACCCTATGACATGAAAGAACTGATCACCAAGACGGTGGATGGCGCTGACTTTTTCGAAATTCAGGAGATGCACGCCAAGAACATCATCACCGGATTTGCACGCATCAAGGGGCGCACGGTTGGCATCGTGGCCAATCAGCCGATGATGCTCGCTGGCGTGTTAGATTCAGATGCAGGCCGGAAGGGCGCACGCTTCGTGCGCTTCTGTGATTGCTTTAATATCCCCATCATCACCTTTGTCGATGTGCCGGGCTTTCTGCCGGGCACAGCCCAAGAATATGGTGGCTTGATCAAGCATGGTGCCAAGCTGTTGTTTGCCTATGCCGAGGCCACGGTGCCGAAGATCACCATTATTACGCGCAAAGCCTATGGTGGCGCCTATGTGGTGATGGCATCGAAACATTTGCGTGGTGATTTGAACTATGCCTGGCCCACGGCGGAAATCGCTGTGATGGGATCAAAGGGTGCCGCAGAGATTGTCTATCGCGCCGAGCTTTCTGACAAAAGCAAAATTGCCGAACGTGAAGCCGAATATAAAGCCCGCTTTGCCAATCCATTTGTAGCGGCCGAACGTGGATTTCTTGATGACGTGATCATGCCCCATTCGACAAGACGCCGTCTTGCCCGTGCGCTTGATATGTTGAAGGGCAAGCAACTCGAAAATCCGTGGAAGAAGCACGATAATATTCCGCTCTGATCGACACACTGTTATTGCGCACAGCGTGTGCTAAAGTGAATTCTTGTGCAGTCTAAGGGAAGGCGTTTGAATTGTTCCTTTTAGATCAAATGTTGGCGCGCGTAATCAAGAAGGGTCGCCTCGAAATCATAGACGCCAATGGTCAATCCCACGTTTATGAAGGCACTCCCGGCACGACAGTCACTGTGCGGCTCACGGATTCGAAATTACATCACAAATTGTTTCTCAATCCAGAGCTTGTTGCTGGCGAAGCATATATGGACGGCAACCTGATCATCGAGAAGGGCACTTTACGCGACTTTCTCACGCTGTTTGCCGAAAACCGCAGCGGCCTTCGTGGTCATCCATTACAAAAAATCTTTCGCCGCACCACCAAGAAGTTGAAGCTATTGTGGCAGAGAAATACCGTCAGCAAGTCACGCGAAAACGTCCGGCATCATTATGATCTGTCGAACGATTTCTATCGACTATGGCTTGACGAGGATATGCTTTATTCCTGCGCTTATTTCGCTTCGCCTGACAATACATTGGAACAGGCACAGCAAAACAAACTGCGCCACATCGCTGCAAAATTGGACTTAAAATCTGGGCAGCGTGTCTTGGACATCGGTTGTGGTTGGGGCGGCATGGCGCTCTATCTTGCCAAAGTCGCCGATGTGACAGTCGTCGGTGTAACTCTATCAACGGAACAACTTGCCTTTGCGCAGCAAGAAGCAAAGCGCCGTGGCCTTGAAAAGCAAGTGACTTTCGAGTTGCTGGACTATCGGCTTGTGCAAGGCCCGTTTGATCGCATTGTTTCTGTCGGCATGTTTGAACACGTTGGCGTTGCTCAATTTGATGCCTATTTCGGAAAGATTAGAGAGCTCTTGACCGCCGATGGTCTGGCCTTGGTGCATTCAATAGGTCGCAAAGGTGGCCCCGGACAAACGGGGGCCTGGATACGCCGCTACATTTTCCCCGGCGGCTATTCGCCAGCCTTGTCGGAAACTCTGCAATCGATTGAGCGCACGGGTCTATGGGTAACTGACATTGAAATTTTGCGGCTGCATTACGCCAAGACACTGCGAATGTGGGAACAACGTTTTCAGGCCCATCGCAGTGAAGTTGCGGAGATGATGGATGAACGCTTCTGCCGAATGTGGGAATTCTATTTGATCGCCAGCGAACTCGCTTTCAGCCACGGCAATCACATGAACTTCCAGATTCAGTTGACAAAAAATGTCGAAGCCGCACAACTGACCCGTGATTATATGTTTGAAACAGAGAAACAACTCGCTCACGAAGGTTGACGGCTTCCACTGCAGCAGAGTTCGTTTATAACCATAAGAATCATGCGCAAACTCCCCGTCATCTCAGCCTTCTCCCACGCCCTGAAATCCACGTGGCACAATCTGCCATTTGCGTTTCACGCGTCTTGGATGTGGCTTTTGATTTTGGTGCCAATTTCAATGTGGGCGGAAAGTCGTATTCCCACACTCGATCCTAGCATTGATTTCAAAAACTTGCCTCCAGAACAAATGATGGAATTCCAGAAGGCGGCGCTAACATTCTATCTCTCCATGATTTTGAGCATGGTTATTTATTCTTCCATCGCCGTGAATTGGCATCGTTACGTTTTGTTAGATGAGGTGCCAATGGGTTCGGCGCGGTTGCGTTTGGACAAAACAGTCTGGCGCTATGTTGGCAACACCATTCTGGTATTCTTGATGGTAGTGTTGCTGATTATGCCATTGGGGTTAGTCTTTGGAATATTGAGCATCATTGCGGGCGGCAGCCATCCGGCGTTGTTTGCTGCTTATATTGCTGCGGTTATGCTGTTGGCCTTGCCCGCCACCTATCGCTTATCCATCAAGTTGCCCGCGATTGCTCTCGAGAAACAAGGTTTTAGATTTGGTGATGCGTGGAACGCTTCACGGGGCAATATGACCCAACTCATTCTGTTGGGGGCATTGGCTTTTGCCGCAGTCATTGCTTTCGGTTTCGCATTAGGGAGCATGGAAGGACTGGCGACGCGTGCCTTAGGTCAATCAGCGACGTGGTTTTTCATGCTCGTTCGTCAACTCGCAGGTTGGCGTGACAGCAATCTTCACCATCACCATGCTCACCAGCCTCTACGGATTTTTCGTCGAGCAGCGTGATTTCTAAATCAACTCGGCCACGAGGTCGTATTCTTCTGCATCTACGATCTTGACTTTCACCATGTCGCCAGATTTCAGGTGCGTAGCGCCGGGAATGAATACATTGCCGTCAATCTCTGGGGCATCCCAAGGCGAACGGGCGATGGCTTCTTCATTCTCGGTGTCAATTTCATCCACCAAGACATTGATTTCGCGTCCTATTTTACCATGGAGAACCTCAGCGGAAATCTGCTGCTGCACTTCCATAAAGCGCTCATAGCGTTCGGCTTTGACACTGTCTGCGATTTGGGGAAGGCCCAAATCATTGGCTTTGGCCCCTGTAACGGGTTCATATTTAAAGCAACCCGCACGTTCGATGCGCGCTTCTTTCATCCACTGTAGAAGGTATTCAAAGTCCTCGTCGGTTTCACCCGGGAAGCCCACAATGAAGGTCGAGCGAATAGCAATGTCAGGGCAAATGTTCCGCCACTTGGTCAAGCGTTCCAACACCTTTTCCTGGTTGGCGGGGCGGCGCATGGATTTTAGAACGGTCGGCGAGGCGTGCTGGAAAGGAATGTCGAGATATGGCAAAATTTTGCCATCGGCCATCAACTCAATCACATCATCTACATGGGGATAGGGGTAGACGTAATGCATGCGGACCCATGCACCAAGGTCACCCAACTCCTTGGCCATATCATAAAACTTCGCCTTGATCTGGCGACCACGATAGGGCGACTCTGCATATTTTATATCGATGCCATAGGCCGATGTGTCTTGTGAAATAACAAGCAGTTCTTTGACGCCAGCCTTCACCAAGCGTTCTGCCTCATACAACACAGCAGCAGCCGGGCGTGAAACAAGATCACCTCGAATAGCTGGAATAATGCAGAAGCTGCAGCGATTGTTACAACCCTCAGAAATCTTCAGATAGGCGTAGTGCCGTGGCGTAAGATGCAAACCCTGCGGTGGCACCAGATCCATTTTCGGATCATGCAATGGGGGCAATGCATCATGCACAGCCTTGACGACCTGCTCGTATTGATGCGGGCCCGTGATAGCCAAAACCGACGGGTGCGCCTTGCGGATGGCTTCATCTTCAATGCCGTAACAGCCCGTCACGATCACGCGGCCGTTTTCTTCCAACGCTTCGCCGATGGCGGATAGGCTTTCGGCCTTGGCAGAGTCTAAAAACCCGCAAGTGTTGACGATCACTACGTCGGCATTTTCATAGCCTGGCGCAATCACATAGCCTTCAGCGCGCAACTGCGTGAGGATGCGTTCGCTATCAACGAGGTTCTTCGGGCAGCCAAGTTGAACGAGGCCTACTTTGGGGACATGTATGGTCATGGCGCGGGGCTTAGACCATTTGAAACAGGAAAGAAACAACCCCCTCCCTCCGTCGCATTGCAGTCTTTTCGAGGCTTCGCTAGGGTTTGCCCATGTTTCAGAAATTACTCATCGCAAACCGGGGCGAAATTGCCTGCCGCATCATTAAAACCGCGCGCAAAATGGGCATTAAGACCGTTGCTGTCTATTCCGACGCTGATGCACGTTCGCTCCATGTCGATATGGCTGATGAGGCCGTGAACATCGGCCCATCTGCGGCATCTGAAGTCCTATCTGGTGATTGAGAAGATCATTGCCGCCTGTAAGCAAACAGGCGCCGAGGCTGTGCATCCGGGCTACGGGTTCTTGTCGGAACGCTCGGCGTTTCCGAAGGCGCTTGCCCAAGCAGGTATTGTTTTCATCGGCCCGAACCCAAGTGCCATTGATGCTATGGGTGACAAGATTGAATCTAAGAAAGCTGCTTCGGCTGCGGGTGTGTCCACCGTGCCGGGCCACATGGGCATTATCGAAAACATCGACGAAGCCGTTAAAATTGCAGATGGCATTGGCTATCCAGTGATGATCAAAGCGTCGGCTGGCGGCGGCGGTAAGGGTATGCGCATCGCTTTCAACGCTACCGAGTGTCGCGAAGGTTTTGGATTGGCCAAAGCGGAAGCTAAATCTTCCTTCGGCGATGACCGGGTGTTCATTGAAAAATTCATCACCAATCCTCGCCACATTGAAATTCAGGTGCTGGGCGACAAGCATGGCAACGTTATCTATCTCGGTGAACGCGAATGCTCGATTCAGCGTCGTAATCAAAAGGTCATCGAAGAAGCGCCATCACCCTTGTTGAGTGAGGCGACGCGCAAAAAAATGGGTGAGCAGGCCGTCGCTCTTGCCAAGGCCGTGAACTATGACAGTGCAGGCACCGTGGAGTTTGTGGCGGGGCAAGACCAGAGTTTCTATTTCCTCGAAATGAACACAAGGTTGCAAGTGGAACACCCTGTGACAGAGCTGGTCACAGGCATTGATCTTGTCGAACAGATGATCCGCGTGGCCTACGGCGAAAAACTAAAACTGTCGCAGAAGGACGTGAAGCTGAACGGCTGGGCGGTAGAGTCCCGCATCTATGCGGAAGACCCCTATCGCAACTTCCTGCCATCAACCGGTCGTCTCACGCAATATCGTCCGCCTGCGGAACAATCATTGGATGGCGTTACCCTCCGTAACGACACCGGCGTTTATGAGGGCGGTGAAATATCGATCTGGTATGACCCGATGATTGCCAAGCTCTGTACTCATGCACCGACCCGGGCAGAGGCGATTGGGGCGATGTCCAAGGCTTTGGACTCTTTCGTGATTTCGGGCATTCAGCACAATATACCCTTTGTTTCTGCCATCATGGAAAATCCGGTTTGGCAATCCGGATTGCTTTCTACGGGCTTCATTGCTGAGCAGTTTGACGGTGGTTTCAAAGGCACAGCTTTAACGCCGCGAGTGGTTCAGGCCCTAGCCGAAGTTGCGGTATTCCTTGATCATATTGAAAACTCAAGAAAACGGAAAATCACAGGGCAACTGAATGGTCGCAAAGTGGAGTTCAGCAAACAGCGTCATGTGAGCATTGGCGGTGCGTGGATCGTGCTTGAGATCACCGACGCCATGCACACGGCCGCAGCTGCCGCGACTTGGCGGGCAGGCGACGGTTTGATTGCACTTGAGACCTCGGCAGGTTTAATGACTGTTCAGGTCAAAACCATTCTGAATGGCTATCGCTTGCTTTGGCGCGGCGTTGCAGTTGATACCCATGTCTATACGCCGCGTGAAGCTGAGCTGGCACGCTTGATGCCAGAAAAGAAGCTGGCGGATACATCGAAAAAACTACTGTGCCCCATGCCCGGACTAGTTGTGTCTTTGGCAGTGATTGAGGGGCAAAATGTGAAAGCAGGCGACACATTGGCCATCGTTGAAGCCATGAAAATGCAAAACGTATTGCGGGCGGAGCGCGATGTGACAGTTAAAAAACTCAACGCCAAAGCTGGTGACAACCTTGGCGTTGATGCAGTGATTATGGAGTTTGAGTAATTAGCCCAAAAGGCCTTCCGCCTTCAGTGCGGCCTGAACCGCAGGGCGCGCTGCAATCCGGTCCAAGTAGGTTGCGATGTTCTTGAACTTCTTCACGTCATAGCCAACCCATTGGCCCCAGTTCAAAACCGTGAAAGCATAAGCATCCGCAACCGAGAATGACTTTCCGGTCATGAACTTGTTCTTGGCAAGTACGCCATCAAGCCAACCTAAACGGATATCCAAACGATCCGTAATAATCGTGCGGCCCTCTGCAGGCATTGCCTTGTTGAACAGACCACCAATGCCCTTGTGAAGTTCTGAGGCAACGAAGTTCAACGTTTCCATGGCGCGGTAACGGTTCATCGTCCCGGCTTTAGGAAGCATTTTCGTGGCTTTAGCCTTGTCTGCCAAATATTGGATGATGGTTGCAACTTCCGTCAGCACTTCACCTTTGCTGTTGATTTCAAGCGTCGGCACATAACCTTTGCTGTTGATCTTCATAAAGTTCTTGCCGCTTTCAGTCGTTTTTGCGCCAAGGTCAACCTTGACTATGTCGAACTTCTTTCCAAGTTCGCGCAAAACAATGTGGGGAGCGAGTGAGCAAGCGCCGGGGGCATAGTATAGTTTCATGGGAGTCTCCTGATTAGATCTCGTTTGTTGCGCAAAATATGAAACGAGTAAAGATACATTTACGCTAGAGGCGCAAAAATTCGCGTGAAATGCTTCTGCAGATTAGCATCGAGCTCGGACATCGTCGTTGCAAGTCCTAGCTTTGCAAAACTCGTCACACCATGTTCAGAAACACCGCACGGCACGATACCGTCGAAATTTGAGAGTTCAGGCGAAATATTTATTGCAAGACCATGAAATGAAATGCCTTTCCGCACTCGAATACCGATAGCAGCGATTTTATCTTCCCCCTTGGAATGCCGCACCCAAACGCCCACGCGATCTTCACGCGTTTCGCCTACGATTCCAAAATCTGCCAACGTGTCGATTATCACCCGTTCCAAACCAGCAACAAAGGCCCGCACGTCATTGTCGCGCTTTTTTAAATTCAACATCACATAGGCAACACGTTGGCCGGGTCCATGATAGGTATATTGCCCGCCACGCCCGGTTTGAAAAACCGGGAAACGATCGGACACTATAAGGTCTTGCGGTTTCGCCGACGTACCAGCTGTGTAAAGCGGAGGGTGTTCGAGCAACCAAACCTGTTCGAGGCTTTCACCACGCGCGATGACCTCTACGGCCAATTCCATATGGGAAATCGCTTGCGGATAGGGCACCAAGCCATCGGCACGCTCCCAACGCACCGGGGTTTCCGAATAGACAGACTTGGTTGAAAGGGATTGACGTGGGGTCATCAGACCTTCCATTTCCCAAGTTCGACAGCGCGCTGCAAGTAATATATCGTGAGGGCATGGAAGCAATGATCATACTGCTGATTCTCGTTTTACTCGCTGGCCCGATTATGGCCGTTATTGCGCTCACAAAAGCGTGGTCACTGGAAACAACGGTGAAAAAGCTGCGCTTGGACGTGGCACAGCTCGCCGAACTCGTTCAACGACCGCAAGCAGCAATGGCACCTGCCATGGCGGAGACGCTTGTCAAAGCAGCAAAGAAGTCAAAGGCAGCGAAAGTTGAACCTGCTCCAGCGCTTCTTGCTGAAGAGCCTGTCATCGCAAGCGCGCCGACCATTGAAGACATCGTGGCACCCCCGCTGCGGCAACCCGCAGTAATTCTGGATTCCAGCGGCGGCATGGAGCAAGCATTGGCTTCACGCTGGCTCGTATGGTTGGGCGGAATTGCCATTGCATTGGGCGGTTTGCTGTTGATCAAGTACGCCCATGACAACGCTTTGATTCCACCAATCGTTCGCGTGTTCGTTGGGCTTGCCATTGGTGCTGCCCTTGTGGGGGCTGGCGAATGGTTACGCCGCAAACGTGGTGAAACTATCCACGACTATGTGCCTGCAGCGCTGTCTGCTGCTGGCCTGATCATTGCGTTTGGCGTGTCCTATGCTGCCTATGCGCTGTACAATATTTTTGCTCCGGCAGTCGCTTTCCCCATTCTTGCGGCTATCAGTTTAGGCGCATTGTGGCTTGCAACACGTCAGGGTCCATTGATTGCAGCACTGGGATTGATTGGCGCAACCTTTACGCCAGCCCTTGTGCCTTCTGATAACCCAAGCACATCCGGGTTTTTTGCTTATCTGCTGGTCATCGTCGTGGCATCACTGTGGCTGCTGCGCAAACTCAATTGGTGGTGGTTGGGTTATGCCGCAGTTGCCTGTGGTGCGGGCTGGGCCTTGTTGTGGATCAATGGCAATGGACTAACGCCAAGCTTGCCGATTGGAATATTTGGCTTAGCCCTTGGAGCAGCGGCGACCCTCGTGCCGCGCGGCCGTGGCATTCTCGACCAAAGCATGGGGAATTTGCTGGACTCTAAAACCATTACACCACCCATGGGTGTTGCGATTGCAGGCTGCATTGCGGGTGGAATTATTTTGGCAGCATTGGCGGTCCAATCTGGCCACGCTATGTTGCCTTTGGTCATGTTCGCAATTGGCATGGCAGCCATCGTTGCCTTCGGCTGGTTCCGCGAGGGTTTGGTGACAGCACCACTTTTGGCTGCTGTTGCATCGCTTCTCGTATTGATGGCCTGGCGCGATGTTGGTTTCCATACGTGGGCGTTTGACGAACAGGGCTTCTGGACCACCGTTCCCGGTCTGTTTGAGCCCCCACGTTTCCGCAATGCCATGTTGCTGGCGGGCTCGGCTTTCACAGGCGTTGGAGTGTTTGGTGCGTTGCGCAAGTCAGACACACGGCCTTGGGCGGCACTCGCGGCGGGCTCGGCCTTCCTGTTTCTGTTTGGTGCATGGGGCAGGGCTGACTTTACGTTGACCTGGCAAGTTTGGGCGGTGTTGGCCGTTGCATTGGCAGCCGCACTTGGCTTCGTTGTTTGGACAATGAAGGCACGGCACGAGGAACAAACTGTTGCTCAATCGCTCGCCATCCTCGTGGGTGGCGGCGCACTGCTGTTGTGGTTTGCACTCGATCGCGCGTTTGATGGTGTGTGGTTGACCATTGCCATCGCTGTCTTGGCCTGTGCCATTGCCTACTTCACCCGCATCATTCCCTTGCCAAAGATTGGCGCCATTGCTTCAGCAGTTGCGAGCTTTGCAGCACTGCGATTGTTCGTTGGCCGCGAATTCTGGGACGAGCAGCAAAATCTGCCGCTGGGCGGCTATTGGGTGCTCTATGGCTATGGCGTTCCAGCGCTGTTGTTCTGGCAGGCATCAAAGTGGTTCAACGGCGAAACCTTTGCCCGCTGGCGTGTGGCCTTTGAGGGCTTAAGCCTAGGCCTTGCCGTTTCAATGGTGTCGCTGTTGCTGCGCGTGTGGATTGGCGGCGGCATTACACGTGATGGTATGGGGCTGCTTGAACTTGCAGCCCATGCCTGTGCATGGCTTGGTGCGGCCTATGGCTTGGCCTATCGCCAGCAGCTCTATTCAAGTTTCGTATCAACGTGGGGCGCTCGCATTCTGCTTGGTGCATCCTGCCTCGCGTTGCTGCTGGCACTCACATTGCGCAATCCAGTGATCACAGGTGACTCGGTCGAAGGCGGACAAGTGTTCAACGCGCTGTGGCTGGCTTATCTCGTTCCAGTTATTCTCCTTGCATTGATGGCGCGTAAACTTGAGGGCTTGGGCTTTGCGCACTTCCGCAATGGCGTGGGTGTTTTTGCGTTGGTGTTGTTGATGACCTTCATCACATTATTGGTGAAGCGCCAATTCCAAGATGCAACCATCGACATTGAATTCGTGTCGCAAGCAGAATCCTACGCCGTGTCCTTGGCGTGGCTTTTGTCTGGCATCGGCATCTTTATGGCTGGTCTTAAATTAGACCGTCAGAACATACGCTATGGCGGACTGGCTATATTGGTGCTCACGGTGGTCAAAGTATTTGGCTTTGATCTGTTCTCACTCGGTGGCCTCTGGCGCATTGCCAGCATGATCGGACTTGGACTGTGCTTGGTCGGTGTAGGTTGGCTTTACACGCGGTTCATGGTGAGAAAGAACAACACTGCCGATGCAGTTTCTGTGTCGGGCTAGGACAAAATTAACTTCACGACCATGTGAAGAATTCAGACTTGGAGTTGATTTCACTTTTTTAGTCGAGACTGGCACATTGCTTTCATCGGCAAGCGATTGCCTCTCACCTCGAACCAAAGGATATTCTGCTATGATTACATCACGCCGTACATTCAACGCCGCAATGCTAGCATCCGCTGTTGCCGCTGCAGTCACAACTGCCTCACTGATTTCTTCAACAGCCGCAGTGGCCGCCGAAAAAGAAAAGTGCTTCGGCGTTGCACTAAAGGGCACCAATGATTGTGCCGCTGGAGCGGGCACTTCATGCGCCGGAACTTCAACTGTTGATTATCAAGGCAACTCTTGGAAGTACGTTGAAAAGGGTACCTGTGTGAGCATGGAACTGCCGGAAGGCCGCAAGGGCGCAACGGAAGCTTTGACGCGCGATTTGCCAGCTTAATGTTTCTGAATGAATTACTGGAACGAGGCAGCTAACAGTTGCCTCGTTCAAGACTTTTTAGAGGGATCAGATTGTCGCTTGAAAATCTAACCCGAAAAGCATAGCGTCGTAATTGGGGCTCTCTCGGACGGAGGGCAGATGAATACGCTGCTTCAATTGGGGTCTCTATCGTCACGTGTGACGACAATGCTGTGTGCATTGGTTTTTTCAACGCTTTTATTTTGCGAGTGGGCTTTGGCCGAGGGCCGAAGGGTGGCGCTCGTCGTTGGAAACGGTGCTTATCAATCCGTAACACAACTGCCCAATCCTAAATCTGACGCTGAAATTGTTTCAAACACCTTGCGAAAGCAAGGCTTTGAAGTTGTCACGGCGATCGATCTATCACGCGTCGAACTTGAAAAAGCTGTCGAGAAATATGCGCGCGCACTCGATGGTGCGGAAATCAGTTTGTTCTATTATTCCGGACACGGCATCGAGGTCAGCGGAGAAAATCGTATCATTCCCGTTGATGCGACCTTGAACGATCCGCAAGACCTTGAGACGCAAACTTTCAGTTTGCAAACTATTCTGCTTCACATGCAAAACAACTCGCAGGCTCAATTGATTTATCTTGATGCCTGCCGCGACAACCCCTTCAACGACCGTGCATTTCTGCTGGGCGTTGATGACACCGAAAAGCCAGCAGGCAAAGGCTTGGCAGAACAAAAAGGTGCCATCGGCAGTTTGATTGCATACGCCACGGAGCCTGGCAAAGTCGCGCTGGATGGGACAGGTGCCAATTCTCCATTTACCAATGCGGTGATCAAACACTCCTTCACACAAGATCTTGATGTGCAATCTGCACTCATGAAAGTGACCGCTGAAGTTTGGGAGGCGACCAAGCAAAGCCAACGCCCGTGGATTAACAGCACACTTGTAAAGCCAGTGTTTCTGAACGGTGCGCCTGTAAAGCCATTGGCCACTGATGCCCCAACCATGACAAAGACGTTGGCGGAAATTCAAATCAACACAACATCAAGCGAAGTTGTAGCAGGACCCGTGACCATTGGAGCAGGATCGCAACGCGTGTTTGATGACGTGAGTGCAAACACCTTGCCTCCAGCCAAAGTGTACAAATTGATGCAGATGCCACTGTCTGGAACGCTTTCGGTTGATGATCAGCTTTTGGCCGAAGGAGCAGTGGTTGATATTGAAAAGTTCAGGTCCCTCAAGTTCGAGCCGTCGACCGATGTGGAAGTTTATCGCGAAGCAAACACTTCCGCCATACTCGTCCCAGCTGTTGTAGTCGAAACGGCAGCGATTGCGGCAGATGGTTCAGCAGTTCCCGTGCAATTGCGTATCCAACAGCGCATGCATGAATGCGATCTGCTCGCCGCAGAACCGCTTGACCTTCAAGGGGTCGACAAGGGTGTGGAGCTTGATGAGATCGACATCAACCAAGCTCTGGCGGCGTGTCAGAGAGCCGTGGTGGAGCACCCTGAAAAAATCCGTTACGTGTATCTTATGGGTCGGGCGCAGCTGGCCGCGGGCAACACTGAAGAAGCTTTAAAGCTAATCAAACAGGCCGCAGATTTAGGTTACGTCCGTGCCAACAACCAATTGGGCGTCATGGCGACCCAAGGCATCGGTATGACCGTGAGCCTTGAACAAGCCAATATCTACTTCAAACTTGCAGCGGATAAAGGTGATCCATTTGGTCTGCTGTCCTATGGCCGAAATCTGGTGAAAGGGCTCGGCATCAAAGCCGATGTTAAGCTTGGCTTTGAAATGTTGAAGCGCGCTGCTGAACTTGGCAACACTGATGCGCTGGATGAAATGGGCAGCCTCTATCTTTATGGCGGAGCCACGAAAGCCAGCCCGAAACGCGCCGTCAAATTCTTGGAAGCTTCGGTTACACGCGGCGTCAAGAAACCATCAAAGGGAAAACGCGCTATTTTCGCAGGCAATGTCAATGCAGCGACGGATGTTGGCAAACTCTATTTCACGGGCAATGGCGTGAAACGGGATTTGCGACAGGCGGCTCGCTGGTATGAAATGGGGGCAGGCTATGGCAATCAAGGTGGTGTAGGAGATTTAAGCTTTATCTATGCCGAAGGGCCGGATGGTCTGCGCGATCCCACCAAAGCTGTTTGGTACACATCATTGGCCTTGGCCACGGATGGCTTTCGCGGTGACGTTACTTTGTTGCAACGGCTTGCTGGATTGCCCGAAGACGCAAAACGCAGGGCAATGAGAGACTTCGTCAACCTTGTCGGACCCTGCGCTAGTGACACCACAGATGGCATCGATGATACGCTACAACTTTTGTCGGGCAAAACCTGGCTGCATCGGCAGTCTGAGAATGGCCAAATGGCACTGCCCGTAATTGACGGCAGTTTTGCTTCGCCCGACGGCAACAGCATGGCGGACGAGCTGCGTTTTTGGAATCTGGTTAATCAGGAAAATTCGGAAGTTGCTTTTCAGGCCTACCTCACGAATTTCCCTGATGGCGTCTTTGCCGACATCGCAAGGGGCAAACTGGGTGGCTTGTTACAGCGTGTAAACCAGGAAGCGGAGGACAAATCCTGTAAGCCGCCAGAACCGCCAGTTAAAGCGCGGAAGGTACCGGCTAAGAAAGTTAGAACCCATCCGGCTGAAACAACCTGATCCGCCACGGATCAAAAAGGTACCACCACGGCGGCCCGACCCACCACCCGTCGTCGAGAGGTCAAAGAAAAAAGTGCCACCTGTGGTCGTCAAGCCTAAGAAGCGGCCGCCCCCTCGGAAAAAACGGCCAAGGGACCCTGAAGTCTTCGAGGAAGAAGTCCCCGATTTTGAGGAGGAAATTGAAGAACCAAGGGTCAAAAGACCAAACTTCAAGAAGTTGAAATTGCGGCTGCGTAAATTGCCGCGAATAGAATTCCCGCAGGAAGAAGAGACAGGCTGTACGAGAGGGGATTGCGTCCAGTGATCTGATTTGACAATACAGAACGGGGCTGCTACCAGCCGCCTCGTTCAACACTCACACAGGAGTTGGATCATCCCACAAATTCGCAAGAATCTCTCATAGGGCTGGTCCGTCCGGTGCCGGAATCCTCCGGTGCAAGCTCTCCTGTGGCGGATTAACCGGAAAAGGAATTACCATGGCCTCGGTACCATTTACCATGCGTCAGCTGCTTGAAGCAGGCGTGCACTTCGGACACCAAAAACATCGCTGGAATCCCAAGATGGAGTCGTATATTTACGGCACCCGCAATGGCATTCATATTATGGATCTGTCGCAAACAGTTCCTTTGCTGCACCAGGCTTTGAACGCCATAACCGACACAGTCGCCAAGGGCGGTCGCGTGTTGTTCGTGGGCACCAAGCGTTCAGCTCAAGAACAAATTGCAACGACTGCGCGGCAGTCAGCACAATATTATGTGAACTCACGTTGGCTGGGCGGCATGCTCACCAACTGGAAAACCATTTCGAACTCGATCAAGACACTGCGTCAACTCGACGAAGTTGTCGGATCAAACGGCGCTGGCATTACCAAGCGCGAATTGGTCGACAAGAACTCGTGAGCGGGACAAGCTTGAAAAAGCTCTGGGCGGCATCAAAGATATGGGTGGCGTTCCTGACATCCTGTTTGTGATTGACACCAACAAAGAACAAATTGCCATCAAGGAAGCCAACCGTTTGGGCATTCCAGTGATTGCGATTATAGATACAAACTCTGATCCTGCTGGCATTACTTATCCAATCCCAGGCAATGATGACGCGGCCCGTGCCGTCGCGCTCTACTGTGATCTTGTTGGCAAGGCCATCATCGAAGGCATTTCCAAAGGCGCAACCTCGTCAGGCGTTGATGTGGGTGCCATGGAAGAACTGCCAGCTGAAACATTGGCTCCACAGGCCTAACATTTCAGACACGATATTGTAGGGTCCGCAAAACTGCGGACCCGTTTCCAATTCAGGAGAATTCACATGGCTGCAATTACAGCTGCACTCGTAAGCGCATTGCGCGAACAAACCGGCGTTGGCATGATGGACTGCAAGGCAGCTCTTGTCGCAACCAATGGTGAAATGGAAGCCGCAGTCGATTGGCTGCGCGCCAAGGGCTTGTCCAAGGCTGCCAAGAAATCCACACGTATTGCCGCAGAAGGCTTGGTTGGCGTCATCACCAAAGGCCTCAAAGGGGCCGCAGTGGAAGTTAACTCAGAAACTGACTTCGTTGCCCGCAACGAAAAGTTCCAAGCCATGGTGGCCGAAATCACCAAATTGGCGCTCGATGCCAATAGTTCAACAGAAACGTTGAAGACGATGAAGTTCCCGGGCTCAGAACACGAAGTTGCAGCTTATGTGGCTGAAATGGTCGCGACAATCGGTGAAAATATGACCGTGCGACGCACAGCGATGCTGTCTGTAACGGATGGTGTTGTTGCATCTTACGTGCACAACCAAGCAGCTCCTGGCATGGGCAAAATTGGTGTGCTGGTTGCGCTGGAAGGCACAGGCAGCAAAGACGAGATCGCTGGTTTTGGCCGACTTCTATCAATGCACGTTGCTGCGACCAATCCAGTCGCCCTCGACATCAACTCTGTGCCGAAAGACGTGTTGGCCCGTGAAGCTGCCATTCTCGAAGAGAAGAACGCTGGCAAGCCAGCCCAAGTCATGGAAAAGATCGTGGCCTCAGGCCTCAAGTCTTTCGCCAAGGAAAACTGTTTGCTGGAACAGCCCTATGTGCATGACAGTTCAAAAACTGTGGCGCAGGCCGTTGAAGAAGCAGGCAAGAAGTCTGGTTCCGCACTCGTGCTGAAAGCTTTTGTGCGCATGCAACTCGGTGAAGGAATTGAAAAAGCCGCCGACGACTTTGCCGCCGAAGTAGCGAAGATGTCAGGTACAAATTAACTCGATCTTGGAATAAAAAAGGCCCCGGTTGCGGGGCCTTTTTTTGTGATCTCGTGGCGTCAAGAAACCGCGTAGAGATTAGAGATCCTTCAACGCTTGCCGAAGGCTGGTCTTGCCGAACTGTCCACATAATTCATTGGCACTTGAGAAAATGCCGTTTGAGTAACTGGACTTGGTGCGGAATTATAATCATCGGCTGAAGCGGCTTGCCCGCGCATATTTTGTATTTCGCGATCCAAACTTGCGCGACGTCTGGCTCTGTTGGGTGGGTCTCCATAGTCGTTTTCAGAATCATCTCCCGAGAGCATGCCGCACTCGATTAAAATCCAAACCGGTGCAACCAGTAGGCCGAACAAGCCCGCAAAAATCAAACCACTTCCCAAAAGCAAGCTTCCGGCTGCGATTTGAAACAATCCAATGACGATCATCACCAATGGAACGTAAGCAAAGACGACGCGCCAACCCTTTCCGTTTCTATCTTGTATCCGTTGAACCGACGACGTTATAAAGAGCGCGTGCTGAAGAAAAGCCAGAAAAAGCAGTGGGATCGAGGATAAATAATATTCTAAGAGACCATCAAGAGCGGCTTGCGCCGTTTGAGTGACCTGTCCAAATTGGGCTGCTTCAACCACCGGAGGCGGTGGTAACAAAAAGCTACTTACAAGCCCGGCTGCGAAAAGGGTCAACTGAACGATCCACCACGTTCCGCGACCAATGCGTCCACCAAACCCTAAAAGCTGAACTAACATCGGGCACTCCGCTATAATTTGCAGATATTGTTTCACAATTCAACCTAACGTCAGGTTAAAGGTATCATTTGATCTGCGGCACTGGAGGCTCGAGACATGCAGAATTTGACACGGCGGCAAATTATGTATTTGGCCAGTGCGGGAGCATTGCCGATGGGGATTTCGAAGGTGGCAGCACAGGAAATGAACTTGGCAGATTTCCAAATGCCGATGGAGTCCGAACCTCACCTCCGCACCTTTATGCAGTGGCCTGTGAGCGTTGATGTTTATGGCGAACGGCTTTTAAAACGAGTTCAGTCAAGCATCGCTGCTGTTGCCAAAGCGATAGCGCGTTTTGAAGAAGTGGTGGTGCTGGTAGGGCAGGACCACACAGCCGAGGCACAAGCTGCTTTGGGCAACAGCGTTATTATGTGGAACATACCAACCGACGATCTTTGGTGCCGGGATTCAGGACCCACCTTTGTGCGCAATGCCAAAGGTGAGCTTGCAATTTCACATATCCAGTTCAATGGTTGGGGCAATAAGCAATCACATGAATCCGACAGCAAAATTGCGGTGCGTGTGTCGGAGCGGTTGGGTCTGCCATTGTTGCAAACAGGAATAATTGGCGAGCAGGGCGGGCTGGAGCATGATGGTGCAGGATTGGTGCTGGCCCATGCGAGTAGCTGGGTAAACCCAAATCGCAATTCCGGAAATGAACGGGATATTGGAGCCAATCTGTTAAAGGCAGTCGGTGGGCAAAAAATGATATGGGCGCCGGGCATTATGGGGGCGGATATTACCGATTATCATATTGATGCTTTGGCGCGTTTCGTTGGTCCGGGTAAAATTCTCATACAAATGCCTTCACAAGTCGACCAAAATGATCCGTGGTCGATATCCGCTTTTGAAACACTCGAGATACTGAAGTCCGCAACCACACCGAATGGTAAGTCATTGGACATCGTCACCCTGCCGGAGCCAACTAACATTCGTTCTCGAAAGAAGGATTTTGTGGCCAGCTATGTGAATTATTATGTTTGTAATGGTGCCGTCATTTGTAGTGAATTTGGCGATAGGGCGGCAGATGGGCAAGCAAAAGAACTGATGCAGCAGCTGTACCCCGGACGCGAGATTGTGACACTCAACACCGACTCCATTGGAGAGTCCGGTGGCGGCATTCATTGCGCAACACAACAACACCCCTTGGCGGGGCAGTAAAGTCAGTCGAACAAACCATTAAGGGATTGGCATTATTTCAATTCCGCTGTCATAAAGCAGTTTATCAGGGTGCGGGAATCATGACGCTGCAACACAAACGAATTCTCCTTAAAATCTCAGGCGAAGTGCTGATGGGGTCGCAACCCTTCGGCATTGACTTGGCAACCGTTGGCCGGGTGGCTGACGAAGTTATGGAATGCCAAAAAGCAGGTGCGGAAATTGCCCTCGTTATTGGTGGCGGTAACATTTTCCGCGGCATGGCGGGTGCCGCCAAAGGCATGGACCGCGTACCTGCCGATCATATGGGCATCATGGCAACAGTCATGAATGCTTTGGCCATGCAGGGTGTTTTGAAGGGCAAGGGCTGCGACGCCCGCGTTCTCTCAGCCATTGCCATGCCAAGTGTCTGTGAAACTTATGCTGCAGCAAAAGGCGTTCACCACCTTGAAAAGGGCAGGGTTGTGATTTGTGCCGGCGGTACCGGATTGCCTTTCTTCACAACCGACACAGGTGCAGCCCTGCGCGCTGCCGAGCTTAAGTGCAATGCCCTGTATAAGGGAACCAGTGTTGACGGCGTCTACTCCGCTGATCCAAAAAAAGACCCGAAGGCCAAGCGCTTTGAAACCATATCATTCGACGACGTGCTGTCCAAAAACTTAAAAATCATGGATGCCGCCGCCATTGCACTTGCGCGTGACAATGATGTGCCAGTCGTTGTATTTTCAATCCGAGATGCGGGAAATGTTGCCAAAGTGCTGAAAGGCCAAGGCCAGTTTACCCGCGTCACCAAGAACGCATAAGGACCTAAACATGGCTGAACCAACCCCCTTTAACGCCGCAGACATTAAGCGCCGCATGCACGGAGCCGTGGACGCTCTCAAACATGATTTTGGTGGTTTGCGCACCGGTCGTGCGGCGACCAGCCTGCTCGATCCTATCATGGTCGACGCTTATGGTGCCAACATGGCGTTAAACGCGGTTGCGTCAGTGTCTGTGCCGGAAGCCCGCATGTTGCAAATAAGTGTCTGGGACCGCGGGTTGGTTGCGGCCGTAGAAAAAGCCATTCATGCGTCGAACCTCGGTCTCAATCCACAGACGGAAGGGTCGACTATTCGCTTGCGCATGCCAGACTTGACACAGGATCGCCGCAAGGAACTTGTGAAAGTTGCCCATCAATATGCCGAGAAAGCGCGCGTCGCCGTGCGCAACGTTCGCCGCGATGGCATGGACCAATTGAAGGCGTTGGAAAAAGCAAAGACCATTGGCGAGGATGAACATAAAACCAAAGCCGATGAGGTACAAAAGCTCACCGATGATACAATCAAGGAAATTGATGCCGCCTTGAAAGTCAAAGAAGTAGAAATTATGCAGGTTTGAGATCGTTGCATGCCCGCTAGCCTAACACACAGCTCTCCGCGTCACATCGCCATCATTATGGATGGCAATGGTCGTTGGGCTGGCGCGCGCGGACTTCCGCGAACGGCTGGGCACAAACAAGGCATTGAAGCTTTGCGCCGTACGGTGAAAGCGGCCGGCGATTTGGGTGTTGAATATCTCACCGTATATTCGTTTTCGACTGAGAATTGGACCCGGCCAAAAGCTGAAGTGATTTTTTTACTCGAATTGTTTCGGCGCTTTATCCGCCAAGATGTTGCTGAGTTGCATGCCGCCAATGTCCGCATACGAATGATTGGGATGCGCGAGGGATTGGAACCGTCGCTGGTCAAGATGATCGAAGACGCTGAATGCTTGACGAGGCAAAACAACGGCATGACCTTGGTTGTGGCTTTTAACTACGGCGGCAAGCAGGAATTGGTGCAAGCGTTCAGGTCCTTGGCCAAAGACGTGTTGGCAGGGCAGCGCGAAGTAACGACGATTGCTATGGACGATATTGCTGCAAAACTTGATACCTTCGGCATGCCCGATCCTGATTTGCTCATTCGAACCGGTGGCGAAGAGCGCATCTCTAACTTTCTGCTGTGGCAATGTGCCTATACGGAATTCGTTTTCATGCCTGAGTTTTGGCCGGACTTTGATGGCAATCTTTTGCAGAAAGCGATTGCGGAATTTCAATCGCGCGAGCGGCGTTTTGGTGGATTGAAAGTGCAGTCTGCATGACGGCAACGCCGGAAGAACCAAAAAGCGGCAAGTGGACAGACTTGGGCGTGCGGGCAGCTTCAGCTGCGTTGCTCATACCAGCAGTGTTGCTCGACATTTGGTTGGGCGGCATCTGGTTTGAACTCTTCGCAGCTTTCTTGGGAATTCTGATGGCCCATGAATGGGTCAATACTGTTCATAACAGAAGTTCCACTCAATTTGCCTTGCATTGCGCGGCTGCACTTTGCGCCGCGTTTTTACCTTCAGATATCGGCGTCGTGCAAACCTTGGCTATCTTGCTTGGTATTACCGCCTTGGGAATTGCTGCCAATGCGATGCGCGACCGCGACAAGAACGTCTTCGCCTTTGTCGGAATCCCATATGTTGCATTGCCGGTTTTTGCACTTGTCCTGTTACGGGCCCACAGCACCTGGGGCGTTCACGCAATCATGTGGTTAATGCTTGTAGTATGGGCCACCGATACATTTGCGTATTTCGCTGGCCGCATGGTGGGAGGGCCTAAACTTGCGCCAAAACTTTCGCCCAAAAAGACGTGGTCTGGGCTAGTCGGCGGCATGTTAGGCGCAGCCTTCATTTCAACCGTCTACGCTGTGAGTTGGCTGCCGTCGTGGTTGCCACTTGCAATTGTTGCTGCAGCTTTGGCTGTGATCGCGCAGTTGGGCGACATTTTTGAGAGTGCCCTGAAACGAAACTACGGTGTGAAAGACTCAGGCTACTTGATTCCGGGACATGGCGGCGTATTAGATCGCGTAGACGGATTGGTGGCCGTGGCAGCGGCAGCCGCATTGGTTGGATTTGCACGTAATTCCAGCAGCTTGGCTGAAGGCCTATTGCTCTGGTAACCATCCCCACTGGAATTTGAGACAAATCCCATATTTTTCTGGTTAAAAAACAATTAAGGCTGCCTTGTCGAGGCCAAAATGCACATTTAAGACAGCCTGAACGTGGAGTTATTGAATGGGTTTCTTGCTGGCTTTGCAATTTGGCGCTTTGGGTGCCTTTGCATTTTATTTTGCGGCTTTTCTTGCAGCACTCTTAGTGATCATATTTGTTCACGAGTTCGGTCATTTTATTGTTGCGCGTTGGTGTGGTGTTAAAATCGAAGTGTTTTCGATTGGCTTTGGCAAAGAATTATTGGGCTTCAACGATCGCCACGGCACCCGTTGGAAATTATGTGCAATCCCTGTAGGGGGGTATGTCAAATTTGAAGGTGATGCGAATGCCGCCAGCATGCCGTCACATGACGCAAAACTTGCTGCTTCTCCCACAAGCCTGCAAGCACAACCCGTTGCACAACGCATGGCAATTGTGGCCGCAGGACCAATGGCAAACTTCTTGTTGGCAATCGTAATTTTCACTGGTGCCTACATGGCCATCGGCTTCGAATATATGCGTCCAATCATTGATGAAGTTCAGACCGGATCTGCCGCTCAAGTGGCTGGCTTGAAGCCCGGCGACATTGTCAAGAGTATCGATGGCAAAGAAATCACGCATTTCGACAGCATTCGGGAATCCGTCTTTTTACGACCAGATGAAAAATTGGTGTTCGTGATTGAGCGGCAGGGCACAGTCATGACAGTCGACGTTATGCCCAAGGGCGTCGTCAAAAAAGACAGTTTCGGTGGCAGTATGAAAATAGGGCAGGTGGGCGTGATCCACACCAAACGCGCAGACGAGCCATTGGTACGCCTTTATGCTCCACATGAAGCCGTGGCCAAGGCCGTTGAGCGCACATGGTTCAATATTGCGACAACCATGCGATTTCTTGCCAAAGTTGTAACTGGAAATCAAAGCGTTAAGCAAATTGGCGGTGCTGTGAGCATCGGCAAGCATGCCGGTGACGCTGCAGCTGGTGGAGTCATTAATTTCGTTTATTTTATTGGATTATTGAGCGTCTCAATTGGCCTTGTTAACCTGTTCCCAATTCCAATGTTGGATGGTGGACACTTGGTTTTCTATGCCATCGAAGCTTTGCGCGGCAAGCCGCTAAGCCTCGGGGCGCAGGAATGGGGATTTCGTATTGGCTTCTCGTGTGTTGTTATGCTCATGCTTTTAGGGCTGTTTAACGACTACGGACGAGTCATAAACGTCGTCTTCGGTACTTGAGAAAATCACGAAAATGCCCAGATGTTTCATTTGCATACAAGGGCAAACTGGTTAAAAGACCAACCGTGGCATGATTTGCCAGGGGGAACGGCATTTTGGTTTCGAGAGTAGCGGATTGATGCGTATTCGAATTTTAGTTTTGAGTTTCGTTTTGGCTTTGACGCTGGGGCTGGGCCAACCGCTCGCGCCGGGCGTTTTTGTGCAACAAGCTGTTGCCGCCACAGTTTCGAATATTCAGATCAATGGCAATCAGCGCGTTGAGAACGAGACAATTCTGTCGTACTCGCGCATTAGTGTCGGGACATCTTTTGGTGATGAAGACATTGATGAAACCATCAAGTCACTGTTTCAAACGGGACTCTTCCGTGATGTGCAGGTGGTGCGCCGTGGCAACACGCTCGTCATAACCGTCGCCGAAAATCCTTTGATCAACATCGTCAACTTCGAAGGCAACCAAGACGTTGATGATGAAACGCTCCTGAAGGAAGTCGAAGTTCGTGAGCGCATGATCTATACCAAGGCGCGCGTTTCAAGCGACACTCAGCGCATTCTCTCAGTCTACGAAAAGCAAGGTTTCTACAACGTGCGTGTTGCGCCGAAATTGATTCGGTTGCCTGAAAACCGTGTGAACCTCGTGTTCGAAGTCACCGAAGGCGGCAAGACCCATGTCAGTCAAATTAATTTCTCCGGTAATAACGCGTTTGATGACGGTGATCTGCAAGACGTGATCGCGACGAAGGTACATTCGAAACTATTCTTTTTCGTGCGCAACACCACGTATGATTCTGACCGTTTGGAATTCGACAAGGAATTGCTGCGCCGTTACTACTTAAAGAACGGCTATGCGGATGCTGAAGTAATTTCCGCTGAAGGTCGTCTGACAGATGACGGTTCAAGTTTTGTCATAGATTTTGTTGTCAATGAAGGACCACGTTATACAATTGCAGACGTTGCTGTGAATGTTGGTGACAACAATTTGGAAGCTGAAGCCTTGCGCCGCAAAGTTAACACTGGCGTGGGTGATACTTACAACGCCTCAAAGGTCGATCGGACGGTTGAACGTTTGACACTCGAAGCGTCAAATCAGGGCTTCGTGTTTGCGAAGGTCGAACCCAAAGTCGAACGCAATGCTGAGCAAGCTACCATCAACATTGTCTATGATATTGTTGAGGGCCCTCGCACTTATGTTGAGCGCATTGAGATTATTGGTAATACCCGCACGTTGGATGAAGTTATTCGTCGTGAGTTGCGTATTTTTGAAGGTGACGCCTTCAATCGTACACTCATCGAGCGTGCACGTCGCCGACTGACAGCATTGGATTATTTCTCTGCAGTCAACTTCCGTGAAGAGGAAGGTTCCTCTCCCGACAAGGTTGTTTTGCTTGTTGAAGTTGCAGAAAAAGCCACAGGTTCATTAACATTCTCGGTTGGGTATTCGTCCACCGAAACGATTGTAGGACAAGTTGGTGTGCAAGAACGCAATCTGTTTGGTCGTGGATATGACGTCAAATTGAACACGGCATTGAGCTTTAAGAAACAACAAATCGATTTCAGTTTCACTGAACCCTATTTCATGGGCATGCCGGTTTCCGTTGGTTTTGATGTCTTTGCAACCCGTGCTGATAATCAAAGCTCGTCGTCCTATGACAGCGAGCAAATTGGTGGAGCACTTCGTGCTGGTTTCCGGCTTGATGAATTCTCGTCGGTGAACTTCAAGTATCTTCTCGCTGTTCGCAAGACTGGCGACGTCAATGACGCAACAGCATCGCCAGCGATTATTGCGCAAGAAGGCAAGGACTGGAAATCTGCAGTTTCTGCGACCTATACCTATGACGATCTCGACAATCCGCTTCGTCCAACATCCGGGCTTCGCGCGCAGTTGGAAACTGAATTTGCGGGCCTTGGAGCAGGAACACCCTATGGCGCGGTTGAAGCGCGAGCGTGGTATTTTGTTCCATTGCTCGATGAAAAGTTGGTTTTGAAAATTGAAGGCAACGCCGGTCATATGGACTCGTTTAATGGCGATGACATTCCTCTGCAGGATCGCTTTTTCAAAGGTTCAGACAGCTTCCGTGGTTTTGCGCGGGCAGGTGTCGGTTCCAAGCAAGTTGGCAATGATGGCGTGTTAGACTCCATCGGCAGCAAGACTTATGCCATAGGCACCGTGGAAATGGCGTTCCCAATCGGCCTGCCCGAAGCTTGGGGCATTGAAGGCGCTGCGTTTACTGACTTTGGTACAGTGTTTAATACGGATGAAAATTCGCTGCCAAATGCAGCCGCAACCAAATGCGCAGGCAATGGAACCTACACAGGCGCATGTACCGTCTTTGACAAACTGGCGCTCCGTGCATCTGTTGGTGCAGGTATTGTTTGGCAGTCGCCTTTCGGTCCCCTGCGCTTTGAAGCGGCATACCCTTTGCTGAAGCAAGAATTTGACGAGAAGGAAATCTTCCGCTTCTCAATCGGCACTCGCTTCTAGAATTTTTCTATCAATCAGCTACAAAGGGCGGGAATTTTCCTGCCCTTTTGTTATGAAAGATACCAATGACCGACCAAGCCCCCGCGACTGGCAAGACCCTCGACATCAACCGCATCATGAAACTATTGCCACACCGCTATCCGTTTCTGCTGATCGACCGTTTGATGAATGTGGATGGCGAAGGCAGTGGGACCGCCATTAAAAACGTTACAATCAACGAACCATTTTTCCAGGGTCACTTTCCGGGAAAACCTGTGTTTCCTGGTGTGCTGCTGGTCGAAGCCATGGCGCAAACAGCAGGAGCAATCGTTCTAGAAAACCTCGGCGACAATGAAGCAGGCAAGCTGGTGTTCTTCATGTCGATTGATAAGTGCCGCTTCCGCAGGCCTGTTGGTCCCGGGGACCAAGTGCACTTTCACGTTAAACTGATCCAGAAACGTGCGCCCGTTTGGAAGTACGCCGCAGAAGCTCATGTTGACGGCAAAAAAGTTGCCGAGGCCGAAATCGGTGCAATGCTGATGGACGAACGGAGCGTCTAACGCTTACTCGACTCAACATAGTCACGCTTCGGCGAACCTACGTAAAGTTGGCGCGGACGGCCAATTTTTTGGTGCTCGTCTGCGATCATTTCTTTCCACTGTGAAATCCAGCCAATGGTGCGCGCGACTGCGAAAAGCACCGTGAACATCGAAGTTGGGAAGCCCATGGCGCGGAGAATTATGCCCGAATAGAAATCCACATTCGGGTAAAGCTTGCGTGAAATAAAATATTCATCTGACAGCGCAATGCGTTCCAATTCGCGAGCAACAGCCAGCAACGGGTCATCATCAACGCCAAGCGCATCAAACACTTCGTAAGCTGTCTTCTGCATGATTTTGGCGCGAGGATCGTAGTTTTTATAAACACGATGACCAAAGCCCATGAGCTTCACGTTAGACGACTTGTCTTTTACCTTTTCGATAAAGGCAGGGATATTGTCGACGGTGCCGATTTCCTCAAGCATCTTCAGTGCTGCTTCATTTGCGCCACCATGTGCCGGACCCCAAAGGCAGGCAATGCCAGCAGCGATACATGCAAAGGGATTGGCTCCTGACGAGCCAGCAAGTCGCACCGTGGAAGTTGACGCGTTTTGTTCATGATCAGCGTGAAGCGTAAAAATCCGGTCCATTGCGCGAGCGAGAACGGGGTTTACAACATAATCTTCGCAAGGAACTGCAAAGCACATGCGCAGGAAATTACCTGCGTAATCGAGATCATTTCGTGGATAGACGAAAGGTTGGCCGATTGAATATTTGAAAGCCATTGCAGCAATGGTCGGAATTTTTGCGATCATGCGATGTGATGCAATTTCGCGTTGGCGTGCATCATTGATATCTGTCGAGTCATGATAGAACGCCGCCATCGCACCCACAGTGGCCACCATCACGGCCATCGGGTGGGCGTCGCGGCGGAAACCGCGGAAGAACAGGGTAATCTGTTCATGCACCATGGTGTGATAGGTAATGTTCTTATCGAACTGTTTGCGCTGCGCGGCATTTGGCAATTCGCCGTAATAGAGCAGGTAGCAAGTTTCGAGAAAGTCGCCTTTTTCTGCAAGCTGCTCAATAGGGTAGCCGCGATACAGCAGCACGCCTTCGTCACCATCAATATAGGTTATAGCGGAGTGGCAAGACGCTGTAGATGTAAAGCCTGGGTCAAAGGTGAAGGTTTTAGTTTGCGCATAGAGCTTGGTGATGTCGATCACATCAGGCCCTATGCTTCCCTTGTGAATCGGAAACTCAAAGGCTTGTCCGTCAAGTGTCAGCGTTGCGCTTGTCTTGGTCTCAGCCATGATCATCTCCTATTTTTAGGTAGTCTATTGCAGTGCAGCAAAAAGGTCAATATTGCTGCACTATCCTACTTTAGCCGTGAATGCTTGCGCGTGGCGGTCAATTCGTTGTTTGATCGCCGATGCGGCCCAAGCTTTCTTCACGCCCCAAAACCTCGAGCACATCGAAAATACCGGGCGACGTAGAAGTGCCTGTCAGTGCAGCGCGCAGCGGTTGCGCCATCTTACCGAGTTTGAGGCCTTGCGCTTCTGCAAATTCTTTTACAGCGGCTTCAAGGGGCTGGGCAGTCCATTCACTGGCAGCACTGAGCACAGGGAGGAGGCTTATAAGTGCCGCTTTACCTTCATCATTCAGTAAGCCACGGGCTTTCTCGTCCATCGCTAACGGACGTTGAACAAACAAATAAGCCACAGCCGTTTTCAGTTCGACCAAGGTTTTAGCCCGTTCTTTCAAGCCGGGCAGGGCTTTCAACAGTTTAGCTTTCATAGCGTCGTCGATGCGTGCCAACAATTCAGGACCACCAGCTGCATGCGGCAGGAATGTGAGGAAGTGTTGCAGCAGTTCAGCATCATCCGTGTGTCGAATATAATGGCCGTTTAGGTTTTCGAGCTTGGCAAAATCAAACCGCGCCGGTGACTTGCCAATGCCATCGAGACGAAACCATTCCACCAGTTGCTCAGTCGAAAAAATTTCGTCATCACCATGGCTCCAGCCCAATCGTGCGAGATAGTTGCGTAGGGCCGAAGGCAGATATCCCATTTCACGATAAGCTTCGACGCCCAAGGCACCATGGCGTTTCGAAAGCTTTGCGCCATCGGGTCCATGGATGAGCGGTACATGCGTCATTGAAGGCACGGACCAATCCATGGCCAGATAAATCTGCGTTTGCCGGGCAGCATTGGTGAGGTGGTCAACACCCCGAATAATGTGGGTCACACCCATATCCTGGTCATCAACCACGACAGAAAGATTGTAAGTCGGGTTACCATCGGAACGCAGGATGATGAGATCGTCGAGATCCTTGTTCGGGATCACAACCCGGCCCTGCGCCTGATCGTTCATGACGGTTTCGCCCTGCTGAGGTGCCTTGAAGCGGATCACGGGTTTAACGCCAGCCGGGGCATCGGCGGCGCTGCGGTCGCGCCAGGTTCCGTCATAACGAATAGGCCGCTTTTCAAGTTCAGCTTTAGCCCGCATGGCGTCCAATTCCGCAGGCGAACAATAGCAATAATATGCTTTGCCACGCTTCAACAGCTCTTGGGCAACTTCACGGTGACGCTCGACGCGGCCATATTGCGAAACGGCTTCACCATCCCACGTCAAACCCAACCAAGTCATGCCGTCGAGTATTGCGTCAACGGCACCCTGAGTTGAACGTTCTCTGTCAGTGTCCTCTATGCGCAGAAGCATTTTACCATTCTGTCCCTTGGCATAGGCCCAATTGAACAGCGCGGTGCGGGCACCACCAATGTGCAGATAACCAGTAGGCGAGGGTGCGAAACGCGTAATAACAGGCGATGACATGGACGCCAATTTCCTTCTAAGCTCGAAACGGGGAAGAAGCACAAATGGCTCCTACGCAGGCGGATAGCACATGGACGGCACCCGTCAAAGGGGGAGCTGGAACTTGGGCTGCGGGCTGGGGAGAAGCACTCGACATTGAGTTTGCACGCCTCACCGTCTGGAGCCCCGCCCTATTGGTGCTCGGCATTTGGGGATATTTTGCATTGGAGCGTGAACCACCAGCTTTGTTGGTCTGGCCATGCATTTTGCTTTGTATAGCATTGCTTGTGTGGGGTCACAGACACAGGACTTTGAAGGTTATGGCCTTGCTGCTCTTGGGGTTTTCAGCCGCCCAAGCCCGAACACAATGGGTGTCAACGCCATTGCTGCGTGCCTTCTCTCCCAACCAATCGGTGATTGGATACGTGGCAGACGTCGATGTGCGCTCGCGCCTCAGGTTTACGATGATACTGGAAATAGAAGCCGCACCAAAATTACCGAACGATGAAAAACCTCGCAGGATACATCTCAGCATTACAGGTAAACACATTCCGCCAAAGGTCGGCGATCTATTGAATGTCACCGCTGATTTGGCACCCTTACCAAGGCCATCTCAACCTGGTGTTTTCGACTATGGTCGGCAATTGTTTTTTCAGTCCATTGGAGCTGTGGGGCGAAGCAAGCTCACCCCTGTCATTATAGAGTCTGATGTGCCTTGGCGCTTTAATGTGCGGCGGGCCTTTCACAATTTGCGCAGTGCAATTGGAACACGCATACGAAGTGCCATTCCAGGTCCACTTGGCAGCTTTGCTGACGCGCTCATCACCGGCGAACGTGCGAGCATTCCGCGCGACATGAACACCAGTTTGCAAGCGTCAGGACTGTTCCACATTTTGTCTATTTCAGGTTTGCATATGGCTCTCGTGGCTGGCGGCGCGTTCTGGGTTGTGCGAGCAGGCTTGGCGCTGTTTCCAAATGTTGCATTGCGGTGGCCCATTAAGAAGTGGGCTGCGGGCTGCGCGATATTTGTGGGGTTGATCTATATGTTGCTGGCAAATTCAGGTGCCGCGACAGAGCGTTCATTCATAATGATAGCCGTGGTGTTTTTCGCGGTACTGGTCGATCGGCCTGCCTTGTCTCTGCAGAACCTCGCCATCGCAGCTTTGTTGATTTTGTTACGCGAACCAGAACAAGCTTTGGCCGCCAGTTTTCAAATGTCGTTTATGGCAGTGATGGGGCTTGCCGCTTTCTTCGTATGGTGGCAGAGGGTTTTTCCCGTCAAGGAAAACGCACATAACCAACCACGTTTTGAGCGCTTTGGCAGGCGCATGCTCATGCTCATTGCCGTTTCATTGGCAACATCATTGGTTGCTGGCGCATTATCGAGCATTCCTGCTGCCCATCACTTTGGCAGACTGGCACCTTATGGCGTCGTGGCTAATGCGCTGGCACTGCCCGTTGTGAGTATTGTTGTAATGCCTGCCGCCATGGCGAGTGTGTTGTTGATGCCACTTGGACTTGAGGGCCTTCCCTTGCAGCTTATGGGATGGGGATTGAAACTGGTCATGGTCATTTCTGATTGGGTGGCAAGCTGGCCCGCTGCCGGACTTCAGCTCAAACGTATGTCAGAACTTCCTGCGGCGGCTCTGGCTTTTGGTACAGCGCTGTTGGTATTGCCTGTGACCAAATTGCGATGGGCGTGCTTGCCGTTTTTCGTTGTTGCGACAGTGTTGCTGTTTCGTGGTGAGGATCGTCCGATTTTGTTGATTGATGAGCGGGCCGGAAACGTGGCGTTGTGGACCGATCAGGGCTTGGTGCCTGCACTGCCAAAGTCAGCCACTGCGAGTGTTTCTCGCTGGTTAACCCATGCTGGTGACGCGGACGGCTTTAAAAATGCTTTGGCAAGGCCGGGCTGGACATGTGTTGCGGGTCTTTGCACGGCGCAATCAGGCCAACTCAAACTTGGGTTTATTCTGAAACAGGTTGTTGTGACGCCGCATTGTCCACGCGTCGACATTTTGGTATCACAGGAACCTCTTCGCCGACGCTGCAAAGGCAAATTGGCCACCATTGATCGTTTCGATGTCTGGCGCAATGGGGCGCATGCTGTCTATGCTTCGGGAGAGATTGAAAACACCAGCGGTTACCAAGGTAAAAGACCTTGGGTTTATGCTCCACGTGCCCGAACAAAACCGTAAACTGCATCACGCCGCCGCATGCACTTTTGGCCACGGAGGCCTTATATGACTGTTATGAAAAATGAAGAGAAATTGGTCGAACTCCGCCGCAAAATTGATGCGTTAGACGTTGAATTGATAGCACTCCTCGCAAAGCGGGAAAAATACATTGCCGATGTGTTGGTGATCAAGAAGAGTCAAAATCTACCTGCGCGCATCCAGCCACGGATTGATGCTGTGATTAACAATGCAGCCGATCGGGCCAGCGCCATTGGTATGAACCCTGAACTCGCCCGAACGGTCTGGGCTGCGATGGTCGAGTGGTTTGTACAACACGAAGAAAAAGAGTTGCTGAAATAAACTTAACCGCAGGCCTTGCGCAGCGCCTGCCATTGCTCTTCCGACATGATTTTTACGGCCGTTTTGCCCGCAGGCAAGGGTTGAATTTCTTTGATGCGATCTTCAGTTCCTGGATGGGTTGAAAACACATTGCCGATGCGATCAAGCGCAGAAGGGTTGGTCTCTGGTTCAGTTACTTTGCCGCCTTCAAGCTTTACGAGTTTTTCGAAGAAAGTCTTGAGCCCTGTCGGATCAACTGATGCTTTTGTCATCACATCTCGCGCAAACGTATCAGCTTCTCTTTCCGCGTCCCGGGTGTAACGCAAAATGGCAACGAGCCCTGCAGCTGAGGTTACGATATCACTGCCAGCACCACCCGAGATAGCGCTCACCAAAATCTGCAAACCGGAAATGCGCACCAATTGCGCCTCGGAATGGCGATGATAGACATGACCCATTTCATGGGCCAAAACGCCAGTCACTTCTGAAGGTGACGATGCTTCGTTGATAAGGCCGCGCGTCAAGACAATACGTCCACCGGGTGCCGCGAATGCGTTGACGAGGTCCATATCATAAACTTCGACGGCGAGGGGAGGGAGATCAGATCCACCTTCGGCTAGAGCGCTCACCATGGCTGATACAGCGGCTTTGCTGCCGTCCGTTTCGCAGCGCTTGGCGGTGCCAACGAGCTGTGTCACAACTTGTTCACCCATCCTGTTGCGCCAATCGGTTGGTAAAATCTTTGCGACTTGCTGCGGTAACAACGTCATGGCCACGTATCCAAGTGCTGCAAGTAATCCCAGCCCTGCAGCAGTCCAGCCCAACACATGGCCAACATGCCGCCATGAATAACCACCCTTCAGGTGTGCGTTCTGCGCCAATAGATCATCAATGAAAGACTGATCCCGCATGATGAGGCGCGCGCCAGGTCTATGATCATGAGTGATGCGAAAAGGTTGTCCATCTGCAGGGGGATCGATGGGATGAAGCCCAGCGATGGTCCAAGACGTCAACGGCGTGCCTTCGCCCAGAAACTCCAAATTTGAGCCCACACGGCGCAGCGTAACAGCATAGTCGCGCGCCGTTTCACCGTTAAAGTAAGTGGCTTCAACACTCATCACAAACCTCCAACATCAAATGCGTCCGCCAAACCTTCACCACGAGAGTCCAGTTTGGCGCTGGATTGGCGAATACGATCAATGTCGATCAAGCCGTCCAATTTCAATCGATCAACGACAAACTTCACAATACGTTGTTGCACATAGGGCCAAGCGATACCCAGAGTGAAGATTATGAGCAGCAAGTTGACAACTGTAAGGCGGATGATGCTGCCGGCAGTTGCGTTGATTGTAAAAGGTACACCGTCAAAACGCGTGTAAGTGGCAAACGTCCGCATTTCCTTGGCGCTATAAATTGCCCACAACATCGGGATGATCAGCATGAAAATTAGAACAAAAGCTACAATAATGAGGGGCAAAAACTCAATCAGCCAGCCCATTGAGTCAGGCGACGCGGATTCGTCGAAGGCCCAACCAAAGTAGGCGCCCAAACTTGAGGAACCCACGCCAAGCACAGTGACAAGAATGATCGCGCCGAGTGTCAAAAACCAGCACAAGGCGTAAGTCGGATAAAGCGGACCAGCACGACCTTTGAATTTAAAGGCGGCGTCACCAAAGCGCATGTCATTGGTGATTTGCTCAGCCAGAACCGTGTTCATCACAGGTGTTGCCCAGCCCCAGCTCATGCCCTTGGCCATCAAAGACCCAAAGTAGAGCAAGCTATATGTCAACGCCGAGCCAACGAGAGTTCCGCGAATACCCCGCCAGTGAGTGCGTGAAAGTTGATACTTGCGCGCCTTATAGACTGCAAAGCCCCACAGCACGTAGATGACGAGGAAGAAAACCAATTGCAAAATAACGGCAATGACGGACTCAGGTCCCTGAATGAAAGTCGCTGCAGTGAGACCAATGATGTAGGGCAGAATGAACAGACCAAATACCATCAGGAAGCCTTTAAACAGCTCCATACCTGTACCAGTGTATTCCAACGGTTCACCATTAATATGAACCGAGGACCAAATGTGCTTGCGGACGTTGGTTTTTGCCCAGAACCGATAAAAGCCCAGCGTGACCAAACCCAAAAAGAAGCTGAGCATCGTGAGTTTGAACAATCCTGGACGTTTGACATAGGTAAATGCCAAATGTTCCGACGAAGCAATTGAAGCAGGATTCGTATTTTCAGTCATTTAGTCCCTCTAAAAATTACCTAAGATTCGAATTGCCACACTGCCACGAATTCAAATCCAGCGTCACCTTGTTTTGCCAATTGTTGCAGGTTTGCAACAGTACATAGAATTGTTGTTTGGCAACAACTCCGGCTCTTTTCCAGCCATGATCTGCCGCAATTGAGGGGTAGTCCGAACGCTAGAAATAGGGAATCTCTGAGAAATTTAGATCACCGATGTGGTTCTTGACCGCGTGGGACTGGAAAGTGTGATGGTCTGAAGAACAAGGGTACGATTCGCATTGAATATGGTGCGACACAAGGTGTCGTCAAAGTGTATGGGTTCGAAATTGTCAAAAGGCCAAGTCAATTCAACGTTATTGCGAAGCCTCGGCATGCTTCTGGCGTTGCAATTTATTTCGCCCGCGAAAGCCGCCGAACCAGACAATGGTGCTGGCTTTTTTGACTATTTACCCGCCAGACCTGAACTTAAACTGCCCCATGTAGAAATTCCGTTTTGGACGACGGACCTCAAAAAGGCACGTCATGCCTACAACACTGGCGATTTTGCCCGCGCGTTGAAATTCTTCCGCCGCGAGTCTGAAGATGGCAATGTCGTCGCCGATTGGTATTTAGCGCACATGCATAGGCTTGGTCAGGGCGTGCCAAAGGACGCTTCGATAGCTTACTCATACTATAATCGCGTCGCTGAAAGTTACGACGCGGAAGAGTCGAACCAGAAGCGCTTGCGCATTGTCATCGATAGCCAGATACGCCTTGCAGATTATCGCCGCTCTGGTATTGCGGCGGCAGGTTTGAAAGCTGAGCCATCAATGGCCGCTCATACCTACCTTCGTATTGCCTCCACCTACGGCCATCCCGCCGCTCAGTTTGCTTTGGGTGAAATGAACATCATTGGGGAAGGCGTACAGAAAAACCCGCAGCAAGGCCTAAAATGGCTCACAGCCGCTGCGCGTAAGCGTCACCCGGAAGCGCAAGCTTATTTGGGCGATCTGTATTGGTCTGGGCGCAATGTCAAGAAAAGCGAAACTCGTGCATTGATGTGGTACATTTTGGCAATGGAAACAGTTCGGCCAGAAGAAAACAGAGAAATCGTCAATCGCTACAATGAACTCATGTCCGTGTTGGACGATGACACCAAGCTCGAAGCAGAAGCACGTGCAAGAGTGTGGTCCGAACAGTTCCCGGCATCACGGGACAATTGAATCTGACGGGGGTACAGAGCTTGGCCGCGTCAGAATATAAATACCGGCAACTATCATCACCATGCATATAACCAACGCGGCCCATCCCGGTAAAATGCTAAAGCCTGCAAAATAGACGCCTGCAACTGACATCATTGTTATTGCCAATGCTTTTGCTGTTCTTGGAATAACGCCGTGGTCCTGCCAATCACGAATATAAACGCCAACTCTTGGATGATTGCGCAGTTTCGCTGCAAGTTCAGGCGAAGACCTGCTGAAGGCCCAAACCGCAACCAAAAGGAAAGGGGTTGTTGGCAAAATTGGTATTATGATACCGATTACACCGAGGCCGACACAGAGCCAGCCCAATGCCAAATAAAACAATCGTAAAGGATTCATCTGCGAAGCGTCTTGCACCAAATATCACGATATAGCAATCAAGTGCCATGAAAACGAGTGACAAATCATCCATGCAACCAGATCAGCCACATCGAAAATCAGCCTGGGGGCGCTTGAGGACCTATTTCTTCACAGGTCTTGTCATTTTAGCGCCTGTCGCAATCACAATCTGGTCGACGATTTGGTTCATCGGCGTATTCGATTCAACGGTAAAGCCTTTCATTCCATTCTCTTATAATCCTGACAACTTCTTGCCCTTTAAAGTGCCGGGCACAGGCTTGATATTTTCGCTGCTGCTCATCACGCTGGTTGGTTTTCTCGGAGCCAACTTTGTTGGGCGAAAAGTTATTGGTTGGTGGGACGGTTTGGTGAACCGCACGCCCGTCGTGCGCTCCATCTACAAGGGTTCAAAGCAAATCTTCGAAACTATGTTTTCAGAGAAGGGTGCAAGTTTCCAAAAGGTCTGTCTTGTTGAATGGCCACGCCGCGATGCGTGGTCCGTAGCCTTCATTTCGCGTGAAATTGATAGCGGTCAGATCGGGTTGAAGCCCGGACAGAAAATGTACTCTGTCTATGTTTCAACCACACCGAACCCGACGTCGGGCTACATTTTCTTTGTCAAAGAGTCGGAAGTGAAAATTCTCGATATGACAGTAGAAGACGGTTTGAAATTGGTTATTTCGCTTGGTCTCGTGTTTCCTGAAAAACCTTTGCAAGTCGCAGACGAACTGGTCTTGGCCAAACACAAGCCTAGCCGGCGCTCAAAAGCCTGATTGCCTCGTCGCGCTCGAACAAGTAGAGCAAGTGACGCAATGCTTCGCCGCGCGCGGTTTGCAGATGGTCATCGCGATTGAGGATGAGTGTGGCGTCGTCGCGCGCGGCAGAGAGCAATTCCGCGTGAACAGTCAAATCCGCCAAGTGGAACTCTGGCAGCCCTGACTGCTGCGTGCCTAAAACTTCTCCCGCACCTCGCAGGCGCAAATCTTCTTCGGCAATGACAAAGCCGTCTTCCGTCGAACGCATAATTTCCAGTCGCGCCTTGGCAGTTTCGCCCAAGGGTTCTTGATACAATAAAATGCAGTGCGACTTCTGCAGAGCCACGACCAACGCGACCGCGCAATTGATGCAACTGTGCAAGGCCAAAACGTTCAGCATTTTCGATCACCATGATGGCAGCTTCTGGAACATCCACCCCCACTTCAATGACAGTCGTTGACACAAGCAAGGAAAGTGCGCCTGACTTGAAATCTTCCATAACCCTATCGCGTTCAGGCCCTTTCATGCGACCATGGATCAAGCCGACTTGGTTGGGAAAAGCCGTTGAGAGATGCGCAAAGCGCTCTTCAGCAGCAGCCAAGTCCACAAACTCACTCTCTTCAACCAAAGGACAAACCCAATAGGCCCGCACGCTGTGGGACATACTGCGGGCAAGGCCATCGATAATATCGTCCATGCGCGACAACGGCATCACGCGGGTTTCGATTGGCAGGCGACCTGGTGGTTTTTCTAGCAGGCGCGACACATCCATATCGCCATAGGCTGTGAGTGAAAGCGTTCGAGGGATTGGTGTGGCCGTCATCACCAACACATCAGGGCTTTGTTGTGCTTTGCCTTGCAACGCTAAACGTTGGTGCACGCCGAAACGATGTTGCTCATCGATCACAGCTAGCCCTAGGTCCTTGAAGGTCACACCTTCTTGAAAAAGTGCGTGTGTGCCAATCAAAACATCAATCTCACCCAATGCCAGAGCAGCCAAGGTTTCATCGCGCGCCCGGCCTTTCTCGCGGCCTGTAAGCAGTCCTAATCGCAGACCAACAGCATCAGCAATCTTGCCAATCGAGGCCATGTGTTGCCGCGCCAGAATTTCAGTTGGCACCATCAACGCCCCTTGTGCACCTGCCTCAACAGCAATCGCAAGAGCCATGACGGCGACCAAGGTTTTGCCAGCACCCACATCGCCTTGCAAAAGCCGGATCATGCGTTGCCCGGATGCCATATCAATTGCGATTTCGCTTAGCGCAGATTCTTGTGAACCGGTCATGCGATAGGGCAGCGCTCCAATGATTTTACCCCGCAGTCGCCCGTCGCCTTTCAGCACCCGACCAGAAGAGCGCTTCAAATGCCGTCGCACCATCGCCAGGGCCAATTGATTGGCCAAAAGTTCATCATAGGCCAAGCGCTGGCGGAATGGGTGTAGCGGGTCCACAACATCGGGAGAAGGCGGCAAATGGGCTGCTTTCAAGCTTTCCGCAAAACCCGACCATTTGTTTTTCTGAAGCCAGGCGGCATTCTGCCATTCCGGCAGGGCGGGCACACGTTCAAGCGCCTGTAACATGGCTTTGAGCGTCGCCTTGCCAGTCAGGCCCGCCGTAAGCGCGTAGACAGGCTCTATTGATGGCAATGTGCTGAAGGCTTCGGCTGTGACGACATAGTCCGGATGGTTCATCTGCGCATCAGCCCGAAACCAGCTGATTTCGCCCGAAACAATCCGCTGTTGCCCTTCAGGCAGAAGGCTTTTCAAACTGTCTGCAAATGCTTTGAAATAGACCAGCGTCATTTGACCCGTTTCGTCAAACACTTCAACGCGATATGGCAGGCCAAATTTGCCCTTTGGCGGCGGCACGTGTCTGCCGACTGTTACTTCAACTGTAACAACACCTTGTTCAGGTAATTGATTGATTTTACAACGGTAACGCCGATCAACAATCGCTACTGGCGGGCGCAGCAAAAGGTCCACAACGCGCGCCGGGTTGCTGCCACGACCCAGCACCTTTTGAAACAACTTTGCCACTTTGTCACCTACGCCCTTGAGGGCGGTGACATCAGCAAACAGAGGGTTCAGCAGTTCAGGGCGCATATCCCTCAATTGCCATTGGAAGCGGTTGCGGCGCAAGCGGTTCTGACTATAAGGACGCCCATGCCTTCAAGCGCTGAAAATCTGGAGAATGTTCGTAAGCGCCTTGCATGGCGCGCGTCGCGGCGCGGCATCAAGGAAATGGATATTATCGTGGGCGGTTTTGCCGACGCGCAATTGCCGACGATGACGCCGCAAGAACTGGTTACGTTTGAGGCCTTGCTCGAAATTCCGGATCAACAATTGCTGTCCTGGGTCACCAATCAGGAAACCGTTCCGTCTGAATTGCGTAATCCAATGTTGATGCAAATGATTGCATTCAGACCTATTGAAACAAAACCATGACGGCGCTTGATAAAATGAAATCCCGGATTGACGTGCCGGGTCGGCATATCCTGTCAGGGCTTCCCCATGGGTTACTAGGCCAAGTTCTGCCTGAAATCGTCAAGACTGCGGCCAATCGTGGTGTTGTTCATGTCTGTGTTGACGATCAGCAATTGGCGCAGCTTGAAGAGCAGGTTAAGTTTCACGCGCCCGAACTAGCGATAGTGCGGTTTCCGGCTTGGGACTGCTTACCTTATGATCGCGTATCGCCATCCACTGACATTGTAGCCCAGCGGCTGTCAGCTCTGTCACAATTTGCAGCGCAGCCCAATGCGCAACGCTTGGTGCTGACGACCGTCAATGCAATTACACAACGTGTCGTGCCAAAGACAATGGTACAAGGCGCATCACTGCAGGCGATGCCAGGCCAGCGTGTTTCGGGTGAAGCGCTGCAAGCCTTTCTGGTCGATAACGGTTACAGCCGCACTGGCACCGTGGTTGACCCGGGTGATTTTGCGGTGCGAGGCGGTTTGATCGACATTTTCCCACCGGGCTCAGACCAGCCAGTACGTCTCGATTTCTTTGGTGATACGCTCGAAAGCATTCGGTCCTTCGACCCACATACACAGCGCACGACTGTGCAATTGAAAACGTTCACGTTGAATGCGGCCAACGAAGTTTTGCTCATTAAAGATGCCGTCATCACCTTTCGCAAATCCTATGCTGAAGCCTTTGGTGGCATGGATACTCATGACCCGCTCTACGAAAGTGTGACCGGGGGACGTCGCTATCAGGGCATGGAACATTGGTTGCCGCTGTTTCATGCAAGTCTTGAAACGCTGTTTGACTATTTGCCCGATGCCGTCATCGCTTTGTCGCACATGGCGCAGGAGAGTGCAGCCGCTCGCCACGCACAGATTGACGAGTATTTTGATGCCCGTAAGGAGGCATTGAGCAAACAGTCGTTCGGTGCCGCACCTTATAAGCCTTTGCCGCCAGGTCGGCTGTATCTGATGCCTGAGGCTTGGAAACACATTTTGGCAGACCGGACAGTTGCTGAAGTCACGCCGTTTGAACGCCCAGAAAGTACTGCGATTTCATTTGGCGGAAAGCAGGGGCGTACCTTTGCGGCTGAACGCGCAGAAGCAGGTGGCAATGTTTATGATGGCGTGCGCAGCCATGTGCAGGCGCTGCACAGTGCAAACAAGCGCGTTGTCATTTCAGCCTGGTCAGAAGGTTCGGCTGAACGTCTAGCGACAATTCTGCGCGATCATGATGTGGGTGCTATTGCCAGTGCCGCAAACTGGGGCGAAGTGTTAAAGCGCGATAAGTCCCTTATCAACGTCGTGGTGCAGCCGCTTGAAGAAGGTTTTGAAACACCTGAGCTCGCTGTCATCACCGAGCAGGACATATTGGGCGATCGCTTGGTACGCCGTGTCAGACGGGCACGCAAAGCCGCCGATGTTATTGCGGAACTCTCATCCCTCATGCCTGGCGACTTCATGGTTCATGTGGACCACGGCATTGGACGCTTTGAAGGTCTGAAAACCATCGAAGTGCAGGGCGCACCCCATGATTGCCTGCTGCTGATCTATGCCAACAATGATCGCTTGTTCATTCCCGTTGAAAACATTGATCTGTTGTCGCGCTATGGTTCTGACACCGAGAATGTGCAGCTCGATAAATTGGGCGGCGGTGCTTGGCAGGCGAAAAAGGCACGTCTCAAAGAACGCATTCTTGAGATTGCCAATGACCTCATCAAAACGGCGGCTGCACGTGAGTTGAAAACCGGAGAAATCCTGTCGCCACCTGAAGGTGCCTTTGACGAATTCTGCGCCCGCTTCCCCTATGAGGAAACGGAAGACCAATTGGGTGCGATTGAAGCAGTCATTGAAGACCTTCAAACGGGCAGGCCAATGGATCGTTTGGTCTGTGGCGACGTTGGCTTTGGTAAAACCGAGGTTGCGTTGCGCGCGGCATTCGTTGCTGCCTATGCCGGAAAACAAGTGGCTGTTGTTGTGCCGACAACTCTGTTGGCGCGCCAGCATTTCAAGAACTTTGTTGAACGTTTCAAAGGGCTACCCTTGCGCATTGCGCAGGCTTCGCGACTTGTGGGGCGGAAGGAACTTGATCAGGTCAAAAAGGATTTGGCCGAGGGTACGATTGACATCGTTGTGGGCACACATGCATTGCTCACGGGACTCATCAAATTCCGTGACCTGGGACTTCTAATTATCGACGAAGAGCAGCACTTTGGCGTGAAGCACAAAGAGCGACTTAAAGAGCTCCGCAATGATGTGCATGTGCTCACCCTCACAGCAACGCCAATTCCCCGCACGCTGCAGCTAGCCCTGTCAGGTGTTCGTGAAATGTCGATCATCGCAACGCCACCGATCGACCGCTTGGCGGTGCGCACTTACATCACACCTTTTGATCCTGTCATCATCCGCGAACATTTGTTGCGCGAGCACTTCCGTGGTGGACAGAGTTTCTATGTGGTGCCGCGCATTGTTGACTTAGATGATATCGCTGAGTTCCTGCGCCAGAATGTGCCTGAAGTAAAATTCCGCGCGGCCCACGGCCGTATGGCACCAACCGAACTCGAAGACATTATGACGGGTTTTTATGACCGGGCCTTTGATGTGTTGTTATCAACGACCATCGTTGAGTCTGGCCTCGATGTTCCAACAGCCAACACGCTGATTGTCCATCGGTCCGACATGTTTGGATTGGCGCAACTTTATCAACTGCGTGGACGCGTCGGGCGTTCGAAAACCCGCGCCTATGCCTTGATGACCACACCGCCGGGCCGCGCCTTGAACCCCGTGGCGGAGCGTCGTCTCGGGGTCTTGCAGTCCCTCGATTCACTCGGTGCAGGTTTCACATTGGCCAGCCACGATCTTGATATTCGTGGTGGTGGCAATCTGCTGGGCGAGGAACAGTCCGGCAATATTCGCGAGGTTGGCTTTGAACTCTACCAGAACATGCTGGAAGAGGCCGTTGCCCAAATGCGGGCGGGTGAAGCCATTGCCGAAGGCGACAGTCAGTGGTCGCCACAGATCAATATCGGAACATCCGTGTTGATACCAGAGGACTATGTCTCAGATCTGCAAGTACGTCTGGGACTTTATCGTCGATTGGCTGATTTTACAGCGCAAGACGAAGTTGATGCGTTCGGCGCTGAGCTGCATGATCGTTTTGGCAAACCGCCGGAGGATGTGCTGCATCTTCTGCAAATCGTTTCGATCAAAATGCTATGCCGCGTCGCCAATGTTCAAGCTGTTGATGCAGGTGCCAAGGGCGCGTCGATTTCTCTGCGCAATGGCATTTTCCCTAACCCCGGAAAACTGGTGGAATGGATCAACGGGCAGGGCACACTGGCCAAATTGCGGCCCGATATGAAATTGGTGATCATGCGCGATTGGTCAACACCTGAGCAACGCCTGAAAGGCACGCGCCAACTCATGCAAACACTTGTAAAGCTGGCAGCTTAGGCCTCAGCCAAAACCTTGCGGATCATCTCAACAAGTGTCGACACTGGCTGTGCACCAGTCATGCCGTATTGGCGATTGATGATAAAAGTGGGAACGCCCGTGACACCGATTTCCTGTGCCATTCTCGCTTCTTGCAATACTTCAGCTTTATCGACATCGGTGGTAAGCAATTCAGCGATTTCTTCGCCATTCAATCCATTGACGATAGCGATGGTCTTCAAAACTTCGATTGAACTTATGTCCTGACCCCAACTCCAATAGGCCATAAACATGGCTTCCATCACGGACCGTTGCTGCCCCACAATGTGAGCCCAACGGGACAATCGATGCGCATTCATGGAGCTGGGAGTGCGGGTGATTTTGTCAAAGTCATATGGCACACCATCTTCCTTGCCTGCGGCAATCAACGGATCATGAATGGTTTTGAGGCGTTCCGCGCCGAATTTTTGGAGCATGTAGGCTTGTCGATCCAACCCCTCTTCTGGAATTGAAGCATCCAGAAAAAAGGGTCTGAAATTCACTTGAACGTCAAGTTCAGGAAACTGCGCTAATGCCTTGTCTAGCCTATGTTTTCCGAGGAAACACCATGGGCAGATCACATCTGATATCACGTCAATGGAGATCTTGGCCATTATGGGTTGCGCCACAAAGTGGTTGCTTCGAACCCCGGCAAAGGTTGCTTGTCTGGGCGACCGATATAGGTCCAGCGGGCCACCCATTGCCCCCCGGGAAAATAGAACGGCACCATATAATGCCCCGCAACCAACAGGCGGTCCTCAGCCCGCACAGCCGATTCAAATGCCGCCCGATCAGGTGCTTTCAACATCGCTTCAATAGCAGCATCGATCTTCGGGTCAGCAATACCGGGGTAATTGCGCGTGCCTTCTTTGGTTTTTCCATCAGAGCCAAAATAGAGCTTCTGCTCATTGCCCGGCGACATGGAATTGAACCATGTCACTGGCACCATGTCGTAATCATAAATCTTCAACAGCGCTGTGAATTGCGCGGAGTCAGCCACTTTCAACTGCACATCAATGCCGATGAGCTGCAATGTGCGTTGGAAGTGCAGAGCCATGGGCTGCTGATCAGAGTTGCCGAGGGTGATAGTGAAGGAGAACTGCTTTCCATCTTTATCGACAAGTTTGCCATCCTTAATGGTCCAGCCAGCCTCACCCAACAAGCCAACGACTTTCCGCAGCATTTTTCGGTCTTTGCCGGAGCCATCGCTAACTGGAATTTGATAGCTGCCATCGAGGTAATCAGCACGCAAAACAGCATCGCCAATGATGGCGAGTTCTGCGGCATCAGCGGGCTTACCTTTGGAACTCAACGATGAGCCAGAATAATAGCCGTGAATGCGCTTGAAGGCGTTGTCGAACAGGTTTGCATTGGCCCACTCAAAATCAAAAGCAGTGACCAAGGCTTCGCGCACTTTGACATCAGCAAAAATGGCGCGGCGCGTATTGAATGCAAAACCCAGGGCTGGAGCAGGGGAACGCTGCTCTACAAACTCTTTGAGAACCTTGCCATCGGTTACTGCTGCAAAATCATAGGCCTTCGTCCAACGCGACGGATCCGTTTCAATGCGCACATCAGCATCGCCTTTTTTGAAGGCTTCGAAAGCCGCATTGGCATCACGGTAATAGTCAAAGCGCACCGTTTCAAAATTCCACAAGCCTTTGCTGATGGCGACGTCTCTGCCCCAATAGTTGGGGTTCTTTTTATAACTGATGCTCTCATCAGGTTTCACTTCACCAATGACATAAGGACCAGATCCAAGCAGTGGCGTCATGGTCGTCTCGTCGAAGTTGCGCCCTTCCCATGATTTCTTGGAGAGAATGGGCATCACACCAACGATCAACGGAAGTTCTCTGTCGCCTGCTTCTTGCTTGAACACCAACGTGCGTTCATCAGGTGTTTCAACAGATTTGATTTTGCCGTAATTGTTTTTGAAATTTGGGCGACCCTTGTCGCGCAGCGTTTCCATTGAAAATACAACGTCAGCCGCCGTAACAGGGGACCCATCTGAGAACTTTGCTTCAGGTCTAATCTTGAACGTGAAAGTCTGGCGATCTTCAGAGACGTCAATGCTTTCCGCCAACAATCCATAAAGCGCAAAAGGTTCATCCCAGTTGCGACCCGAGCAAACTTTCAAAAGCATAGGTGCGGATGCCCGTAGCGGCGTTGCCCTTCACGATAAAGGGGTTGAGGCTGTCAAAGGTGCCTGTGGTGGCCTGACGCAACTGGCCGCCCTGAGGTGCCTCTGGATTGACGTAGGGCAGGTGTTTGAAATCCGGCGGCAATGCGGGTTCACCCTGCATAGCAATGCCATGTTTCGGAGCAGACCATGCGCTCATCGAAAATGCAGTGGTAAAAATCAGGGCGAGTGCAAAGGACTTGGCTGTTCGAATCATGGCGGTTCTCCTGCCCAATCATACGGTGAATTGATTTGCGGCTCAAAGCGCAAGCGCCGGATATTTACCTTACCTGTTCAGCTTAACAATCGATTAGCGAGCATTTACCATAGGTTAAGCTGGTTCAAAGTTCCGAAAAAAGATACAAGTTTACTGAATTTAAGGGGCAGCCGACAGCACCGATAAAAAAGCGGCTTTTCCCACTCCAACGGAGGGGCGGCACCAACTCCAGAGACGTTGCCGTCCCCCAGCACCTTTCGGGCTATTTGCCCTTGAATAACCTAAGGTTCAGGCCCGCCGCATCACCTGGATCTTAGGTTCGCCGGTCCGGACGCGAATCGAGTGGCCTCCTCGTTTGCAATATGTCCGGACCGGCACTTTATGACCCTGCAAAACCAAAAAGAAAAGCGCCGTGAAAACGGCGCTTCAACTTTTCAACAAGCTAAATCCAAGACTTACTTGATCTTGGTTTCCTTGAATTCCACGTGCTTGCGCACAACCGGATCGTACTTCTTCATCGAGAACTTTTCAGTCTTCGTGCGTGAGTTCTTCTTGGTCACATAGAAATAGCCGGTGTCAGCAGTCGACTGCAGCTTAATCTTGATAACGTTGCCTTTGGCCATAACTTGTCTCCAATACGGTATTTGAGGGCGATAGACCCGACTGCGGCCTGAAAGTCAAGGTCTAACGGGGCTATCCGATATGTTGGTTTCCCCGGCAAATCCATGCATGCGCATGGCCCATTGCAATCCGACCGTGGCACCCTTGGTTTTTGGCAGCAACCAGAGCGTCATGGCCAATGTCAGCGGCAACCACAGCGCAAAGTGTATCCAGAGTTCCGGCCGCCACAGTTTTTCAACCAGCAATAAAAGTGGAATGATAGTGTGCCCCACAATCATGATGCTGAAATAAGGTGGCGCATCATCGGCACGTTGATGGTGCAGGGCTTCATTGCAATGCGGGCAAGTGGCGACAACGCCTAAATATGTCGAGAACATCTTGGCATCGCCACAGGCCGGGCAATACTTCTGAAAGCCACGCCATAGTGCTTGTTTCCAGTTGCGTTTAAGAATTTCCATAAGCCATTTGAATAAAGTTTTGATCGTTGCAGAGCGAGACTTAACGTGGCCGCAGCGGCAACCTGCCGCAATCAGCGACGGCGACCCTTATGCTTGCGCAAGGCAGGGCGCGACACACGCTTTGGCTTATCTCCGGCCTTGCCTTCAGACGTAATTTCAAACCGCATGCCACCCTTGATCGGTGCGACTTCCATCAGCCGCACTTCAACCTCATCACCGAGCTGAAAAGTTTCCCCAGATGAAGCGCCGACAAGCGCATGGCGTGCAGGATCAAACGCATAGATAATCGCGACCAAGGCTGGAAGCGGGAACGAAACCGTCAGCGCCCGTGTCATGCAAAACCACAAACAAACCTGCACTCACAACACCGCTGATGCGACCTTTGAACTGTGCACCGAGATTTTCAGCGAGATGCGAAGCAACCATTCGATCAATCGTTTCGCGTTCTGCAATCATGGATTTGCGTTCCGCTGCAGAGATCATTTCTGCGGTGTCAGCGAGTTGCGAAATATCATCAGACGATAATCCATCATCCCCAAGTTTCATCGCCGAGATCAAAGCCCGATGCACAATCAAATCTGCGTAACGACGAATGGGCGAAGTGAAATGTGCATAATTCGCGAGGGACAAACCAAAATGTCCGGCATTCTCCGGTCGGTAATTTGCCTGGGCTTGCGAACGCAAAACCACTTCATGCACAACACGTTGTTGGGGCGTGTCTTTCGCAGCGCGGAGAATTTGGTTGAAGTGTTTCGAGCGCACCACTTGCCCAAGCGAAAACGGAATGTTGGTGGTGCGCAAAAATTCCTGCAACGCCCGCAGTTTTTCTGTCGAAGGTTCTTCGTGAACGCGGAACAACAATGGCGTGCGTTTCTTGTTGAGTTGCTCAGCAGCCGCAACGTTTGCCTGAAATCATAAACTCTTCAACCAGCCGATGTGCATCCAACCGGTCAGGCACGATGACTTTTTCAACATGTCCAGCAGCATTCAGGATAATTTTGCGTTCTGGCAAATCCAAGTCCAAAGGTCCGCGATTGTCCCGTGCCTTGCAAAGCGACGCATAGGCCCGCCACAGTGGTTTCAGAACAGGTTCAAGCAAAGCATGCCGCGACCTGCCATCAACAGCTGATTGCGCTTCTTCATAAGAAAGACCCGCAGCCACACGAATAATAGCGCGGCCAAACCGATGTGACTTTTTATGACCATCGCCATCAATGGTGATGAAGCATATAAGGGCAGGGCGGTCTTCGCCTTCTTTCAATGAACAAAGGTCGTTTGATATGCGCTCTGGCAACATCGGCACAACACGGTCTGGAAAATAAGTGGAATTTCCACGCTTTCGCGCCTCACGATCAAGGGCCGAACCAGACTTCACGTAGGTGGCCACGTCGGCGATGGCGACGATGATATGATGACCGCCGGAGTTTTCCGATGATGTATCGGGTTCAGCCCAAATTGCGTCGTCGTGGTCGCGCGCATCGGCGGGGTCAATTGTGATCAACGGAATGTGGCGCAGGTCTTCGCGATGTTCAGTATTAAAGTGACGAAGTCGCTTTACTTCCTCAAGCACTTCATTCGGAAATTGATCTGGTATTCCATGCGTATAAATTGCGATGAGCGATGTATTGCGCGGATCATCGGCCATGCCGAGCCGTTCACGCACGCGCGCCTGCGGCAAACCACGACCACGATGACGTGTCAGTTCAGCCGTAACCAGTTCACCATCCTTGGCACCACCCTCATCGCCTTTTTGCACAATGAAGTCGTCGCGTTCCTTTTTGCCGGAGGGAACAATCCGTCCACCCGCAGCTGACGATTTACGAAATATCCCGACGACCCGTTGAGTGTCTTTCGCCAAACTGCGCATGATGCGGGCTTGGTGGGTGTAGTGTCCTTGACCAACATAGGCTTCGATTTTTGCCAGCACGCGATCACCAATGCCAGCCGCCGATTTGCCTTCGCTGAGTGCAAGTATGCGAGGACACGGACCAGAGCGCCCCTCATTCCAGTCCACAGGTTTGGCCTCTGCCTCACCTTCATCGTTAAGCGCAATTATTTCAATTTCAAGAATTGGCGGTAATCCGCCTCCAAGACGTTTGGCTTGACGTGCTGGGCCAAGTGTTTTGAGTTTTGCTTTCAATGCAAGTTTATCAGCACCTTTCACTCCGAACGCACGGGCAATGTCGCGCTTGCTGACGTGCCCCGGCGAGTTGGCGATAAACGCCGAAATGTCAGCTTCAGCTGGCCCAGTGGCGAGCTTCGGTGCGCGTCTCTTAAACGGCTTCGGTGGTTTTTTGGGCACGGACGGCCTTTGCTGCTTTCTTGGCAGGTGCTTTCTTTTTCGCAGTTGCTTTTTTGGCTGGGACTTTCTTCGCTGGAGCTTTTTTGGCAGCCCGTTTTGGTTTGCCGCCACCTGTTTTGGCTGCGCGTTCGGCGATCAGCAACAAGGCTTGTTCCAGTGTTATAGCCTCAGGTGTGTTGTCCTTGGGGATCGTGGCATTGACCTTCTCGTGCTTCACATAGGCACCGTAGCGTCCACTGAACACCTGAACCTTGCCACCATCAGGATGTTCGCCAAGATCACGCAATGCGCCGGGTTGGCGGCGATTGGACGGTCCCTTGGCGCGCTTCTCCGCCAGCATATCAACTGCGCGATTTAATCCGATGGTGAAGACATCTTCTGCAAACTCCAAGTTCGCATAAGTACCATCATGCAAAATGAAAGGCCCAAAGCGACCGAAGTTTGCAACAATAGGCGTTTGCGTTTCAGGGTGCATGCCCACTTCGCGCGGCAGCGAAAGTAAGCGCATGGCTTCTTCAAACGTCACGTTTGTCGGATCAGTACCTCGAGGAATTGAAGCACGCTTCGGCTTCTCGCCTTCGAGTGGTTCGCCCAATTGCAAGTAAGGGCCAAAGCGACCGATGCGACGCGTTACATTCGCACCCGTTTCAGGGTCAGTCCCCAACACAATACCTTCAGCAGGAACGGCTTCGGTGTCGCCATCAGCAGGCACACTCATTTGCCGTGTGTATTTGCAATTTGGGTAGTTGGTGCAACCGATGAAGGAGCCAAATTTGCCAAGTTTCAGCGACAGCCGCCCATCCTCACATGACGGGCACGCCCGAGCGTCACTGCCATCGGGTTTTGCTGGAAAAATATGAGGGGCCAACAAGTCATTTAGTGCGTCGATCACTTGCGTGACGCGCAAGTCTTTGACCTCGCCAATTGCAACGGTGAAATCAGCCCAGAAGCGCCGCAACACTTCTTTCCAGTCCATGCTACCAGCTGAAATCTGATCAAGCTGTTCTTCGAGGTCTGCCGTAAAATCATACTCAACGTAACGCTTGAAAAAAGATTCCATAAACGCCGTAACGACGCGGCCCTTGTCTTCTGGGATCAAGCGTTTCTTGTCGATGCGAATATAGCCACGGTCCTTGAGTGTCGTCAGAATGCTGACGTAGGTTGAAGGTCGACCAATGCCAAGTTCTTCAAGTTTCTTTGTCAGCGACGCTTCAGAATAGCGCGGTGGTGGTTCGGTAAAGTGTTGAACCGGCTTGATGTCGGTGACACCGATAAAGTCTCCACGCGCCATCGCAGGCAAACGCCGAGAATCTTCATCTTCACCGTCATCCAAATCCTCATTGTAAACTTTGAGGAAGCCATCGAATTTCACAACTGAGCCAGTGGCGCGAAAGCTATAGGACTTGCCATCATTGCCAAGCGTATCAATGTCTGCGGCCGTGCGTTCAAGTTCAGCACTTTCCATCTGGCTGGCGATGGTGCGTTTCCATATCAGGTCGTAAAGCGCGAGTTGGTCAGCATCGAGGGCTTTTCGCAATTTGTCGGGATGGCGCGAGAGTTCGGTCGGACGAATGGCTTCATGAGCTTCCTGCGCATTCTTGGCTTTGGTTGTGTACTTGCGCGGCGTGGCGGGCACATAGGGTTCGCCGTAAAGCTTCAAGATTGCATTGCGAGCCGCTGCAATCGCTTCAGGTGCCATGTCTGCACCATCTGTACGCATATAAGTAATAACACCGACAGTCTCGCCATCGATGTCAACGCCCTCATAAAGGCGTTGAGCGATTTGCATGGTGCGCGCCGAAGAGAACCCCAGTTTACGCGATGCTTCTTGCTGCAAGGTAGATGTACGGAATGGCGGGAAGGGATGTCGCTTGGCTGGCTTGCTTTCAATACTACCAACTTTGAAGGCTTGGCCTTTAATAGCCGTGTGAATGGCGTTGGCAGCATCGGCATTTGCGATGGCAAGTTTTTCAAGTCGTTTGCCATCAACACTGGCGAGGTTGGCTTCAAAACCAACTCCTGCAGGTGTGGTGAACTTTCCATCGATTGACCAATATTCCTGACTGCGAAATGCTTCGATTTCCAATTCGCGATCACAAACCAGGCGCAAGGCCACGGACTGCACCCGACCAGCTGATCGTGCACCCGGCAGTTTGCGCCACAACACAGGCGAGATTGTAAAGCCAACCAAATAGTCGAGCGCACGCCGCGCAAGATAAGCGTCAACCAAAGCCACATCTACTTCACGAGGATTGGCCATTGCGTCTAAAATCGATTGCTTGGTGATGGCGTTAAATGCGACACGCTGGACGGTTTTGCCTTTTAGCGCGCCCTTCTTGCCCAAAACATCCATCAAATGCCACGAAATGGCTTCACCTTCGCGGTCAGGGTCGGTTGCGAGCACGAGGCGATCTGAATCTTTAAGCGCATTGGCAATGTCTGCGACGCGCTTTGCTGATTTTGAATCAACTTCCCAATCCATGGAGAAATCTTCATCCGGGCGCACGGAACCGTCTTTGGCTGGCAAATCTCGGATGTGGCCATAGGACGCCAGGACAGTGAAGTCTTTGCCCAAATACTTATTGATGGTCTTGGCCTTAGCAGCCAACTCAACGACGACAACAGTCATGCAAACAGGTCCATTGGAGCGGAAATTCCACCCTCGATTGATGCAACTCCCACCGAAGGAAGGCGCCCGCTCTTAGTCTTTAACCCGTGCGATGGCAAGAAATCTGGAGCGCTTTGAATTTGACCCAGAATACGTCAAAACACAACCTAAAGATAGTTTTTATAAGATAACACTCGTATAGTATGCATTTCGGGACGTTTACGACATCACAAAGGCGGACGTTCGTGCAGTTGCACAACTAAAGCGTAAGTAAATAGGTGTTAGCACTCATAAATTGCAAGGGACGACATCATGAACGACAGGGACATGGCGAATTATATTGCGGATATGATCTTGGAACTCAGGAACTTGGCAAAAGGGGCGCATATGTTGACGCTTCAGGGACTTCTCGAAATTAGTTATTACGAAGCTTACAGTGTAGCCAATCATATCCCAATTCCCGATAATGAATTGCAACACTTGGAAGACATCGGTGCCGATGCCCGTCGCGCAGCTGTAGCATAAGGCATCATTTAACCTTTGCCGTTGAAACTTTTCGTTCTCGGAAAAAAATGTAAAGGCCAGAGGCGATAATCAATGCTGCGCCTGCCAACACTTGCAGTTGTGGAATGTCGCCCCAGACCAAGAATCCGAGCAGGGCTGCCCACAACAGCGAACTGTAAGAAAACGGCGAAACCACCGATGCCGGCGCGTTGCGAAAGGCCTCGATGATGCAAAAATGGCCGATGGCACCGGCCAATCCACTGGCCGCTAGTAATCCCCAGCCAGTTAAATCTGGCCACTCCCAATACCAAGGCAAAGATCAGACTGGCGATCACCGCACCGAATGTTGCGGTGAACAATAGTGACGTTAATGGATGATCATCGCGCACCGTACGCGTGGCAATCTGATAGCTGGCGTTTGAAACGCTGGCTGCGAGCAGGAATAGCATTCCGATGTTGAAGCTTGCGGTGCCTGCGGTCCACGGTTGAACAACAATCACCGCACCTATAAACCCGACGGCAACGCCAGCCCAACGTCGAATTCCGACATGCTCTTGCAGCACCAAGACCGACAACACTGTTGTGATGATTGGGGTCAGAAACATGATTGTGGTCGCAGTGACCAACGGAACAAATATGATCCCTGCATTGAAAAATGCGGTCGTAATCATCAGAAAAAATGAACGTCCCGTTTGTTGCAGTCGGCACTTTGGTTTGCATCAAAACGTGGCAAACTTCGTCCGCAGTAAATTGCGGTAAACAATGTAGCAAAGAAAAAGCGCCCCCACGTCACCTGAACAAGAGAATAACGCTCGAGCCCCAGCTTCATGAATGTATCAAGTGTTATGAAACAGCCCATTGTTGCCAACATCCAGAGGATGGCGCGACCGCGGTTTTCAACGCGCGGTCCGGGGTTTGTTGCGGTTGATTTCATGGTGGGAGTGAACCGCCCAACTCGTCCTCGATGTGTATGCGAATAATATCTGCAAAACGTGATTCAGCTTTAAAACCCAATGCCAACGCGCGCTGTGGGTCAAAATTCATGCGGCCAACCTGAAACGATGCGTTGAATGGTTTCGTCAGGCTGATGTTGCACGAGCGCCAAAGCTTTCTCCCCTGCAACTTCGGCCAGTGCCGCGAGTTGTTCGGCCACTGTGCACGATAAGCCAGGTAAGGTAAGTGCACGTCGTGGCCCCAATTTGGCCCCCCCCATTTCAGCGGCTTGCAACAGAAAACCAACCGCTGCGCGAGGAGATGCATGCCAATGTCGAACAGTCGTGGCGACCGGCAACACAGCTGATTTTCCAACCAGCGGTTCACGAATAATGTTGGAGAAAAAGCCGGATGCGGCTTTGTTGGGTGTTCCCGGCCTGACGCAAACCGTCGGCATGCGCAATGCCATCCCATCCATAAATCCTCGGCGCGAATAATCACTTAACAACAATTCGCAGATGGCCTTTTGCGTGCCATAGCTTGTTAAGGGCGCAGTGAGAAACTCATCGCCAATGGCAGGCGGGAAGGGAGAACCAAAAACCGCGATAGAAGACGTGAAAACAACACGGGGGCAATAGCTGCCGCCGAGTTCGAATGGCTTCAAACAGGTGGCGTGTTCCGTCGAGATTGATGGCATAGCCTTTTTCGAAATCAGCTTCAGCTTCGCCAGATACAACGGCCGCCAAATGAAAAATCAGATCAGGTTTTTGAGCGATCAATTTTTCAGCTTCACCCGCGCACAGACAAATCCCCGAGGTAGGTCTCGATTGGAAATGCCGCTTTGGGCGGAGCAGGGCTTAAAACAACATCATGTCGAATGATTGCGTATTCGGCTGAATTTGCGACGAAGCATGCGCCAGGCGTTCGACGAGCTTTCGTCCCAGCATTCCAGCAGCACCAATGACCAATACTTTCATATTTTTTCCCACTTCAGACTATCAAACTAACCATTTCGATCAGCCTCACGATAGGCTCTGAAAGCAAGTGAGAGGTGATAAACTTGCACAGATGAATCGCTTGCTTTCATGCATCTTTAAGTCCACCAAAAGAATCACTCAATCAAAATTCAACTGGTCGCACTCGTCATTCCACAAAGTTATGCACATGATTTCAACAACTTGAAACAATCATTCGTGCAATGTGATGAATGTGATATGCAATGAATGGGAACAAAGAAGTCAATAACAATGGCCAGCAAATGGTCTTAGATTGCACTGAGGGGGTGCAAGAAAACAACGCGGACTTTAGCGTTGATTGTGACGGCACTTTGTTGGGCAAACAACGGGTATCTATCTTGACGAATGAATTAGACGTTCATCCTGCGGAAGTTCTGGCAACTCAGCTAGACCGCGCATCTATTTTGGTGAACACCATGGGTGAGCTCTATAATACCAGTTCTGAAAATTTTGCAGGTGGAAATGGCTTCATTGCTCATGCCCTTGTTGCTATCACCACATTGTTGAATGATGCAAAACTTGCCCTGGAAAATCTGCATCAAACTTGTGATCTCAACATCGTTAGAAGCGTTGTACAGGACACGACAAGCACAAATGAAATTCATGAGGCGCCTCTGGTGTTTCCACCGCCAACTGAATTGTGGCCTTCCGAGACAGAAATGTTGGCCGACGAGCAAATTCAATCGGATGAGAATAGTGTTCAATTTTCTGGAGCAGGCGCTGTTACCGCTGCCGCCCAAGACGACAATGAATTTGCACAGAGTTATCTCGAACTGTTGAGAAAACTAACAGCTGCTGAGGTTTTTGCGGCAGAGCAACAAGCATTGTCTCCACCAGGCACGGCGCAGAATTTGCTGCCGTTGCTTCGCAGTCTGCGCGAAGAATTCCAGAAACTGCACCGCGTCGCCTAATCAAACAGACCGGTTGGCGGAGGGGGTGGGATTCGAACCCACGGTACGCTTTCACGCACAACGGTTTTCAAGACCGTCGCGATCGACCACTCCGCCACCCCTCCGCAGGGGTTAGTGCGACGCGGGCTATGCACCAGACAATGCCGAAGGTCAAGATGTTCAACGCGGCGCGCTACTTCGCGTAGGAAGCATCTTCCGAATCCAGAATTGACTTCATTTCTGCAAAATGCGCATGAAATTGGTCTCTGTCTGCTTCCCATTCTTGCGCAGTTTTCTCAGCTACTGGGGATGACATGACATGCAACGGTTGGCCCGTTTGATAGGCCAACACCAAATTGTGGCATGCCCTTTCCAAGTAGTAAGTGAGATCGTAGGCTTCAGCCACGGTTGCAGCACAAACCAACACGCCATGATTGCCCATCATCATAATGGATTTATTGCCAAGTAGTCGCGCCAGCCTGTCGCCCTCATCATCACTATTGGCCATGCCACCGTAGTTCAAATCAACGGCAACACGATTGAAAAATCGCGCCGTGTTCTGATCGATAGGTTTGATATCGGTGTCAGCAAGTGATGCTATGACGGTGGCGTAGGTTGGATGCAGGTGAATGATGCAGCGCGCATGGGGCAGGGCGGCGTGCAACCGACCATGCAATGACCAAGCCGTTAAATCAGGTGCGTTGGGCTTATCCATCGTTGACTTATCGTCAGTGTTTAACAACAGCAGCTCCGACGCCCTGATTTGGGAAAAATGCCGCCAACGTGGGTTCATCAAAAAGGTTTTACCGTCATCAGATACTGCCAAACTGAAATGGTTGGCCACTGCCTCATGCCAGCCATTTTTTGCCGCCAAACGGAATGCAGCTGCGAGATCAACACGAAACTGCTTGGTATCTATTTCAGTGTTGCGGCGAGGTATGGAGGTTACGTTTGACATGACGCAGATATCCTTTTCAAACATCCTAGAGCAGCACAGTGTCTGCATCAATCCTCTCTTAAATCTGCACCTTGTATAAAGCCGGAAGTTTCTGCATATGTCACTGATCATTGGTGAGCGGATGTACCGGGTGGCCTTTCGTTTTACAGCAGTTCTGATAGCAATTTGCTTTTTGGCTTCGGCCGCTCTTGCCCAACAAGCAGAGCTGCAAGGTTTGAGCTTTATCAAGCGATTGCGGCTGGCAAGAGCCGGTGATGAAGTGGCGCAAATCTCAGTTGCTGTCGATTATGAAAATGGCACAAATGATGCGCGCAAAGATCCCGTTGAGGCTGCAAAATGGTATCGGCAGGCAGCGCTGACTGGTAACATGGAAGCACAATTTCTTTTGGCCAAATTGATTGCCAAAAGCCCGCCCGGACTACCTGTGAATGCGGCTGATGGAATCAAACTCCTGCAATCCGCAGCGGAAAAAGGCCACGCCCCTGCTCAGAATGAATTAGGCCTTCGTCTGCAAAAAGGTGCTGGCGTTCCAATCAATTTGCCAGAAGCTGTTAAGTGGTATGAAAAGGCTTCAAACCAAAATCTTGTCGCTGCTCATGTGAATCTTGGACTTCTCCTCGTAAAAGGTGACGGCCTGCCACAAGACTTGTCCAAAGCAGTCAAGCTTTTCGAAAAAGCAGCAGAAGCTGGTGACGCTTGGGGCATGAACAACTTAGGCAGCATGTATGAAATGGGGTGGGGCGTTCCAAAAGATATAGAAAAAGCAAAGATCTTTTACCGCCAAGCTTCCGAAAAGGGCAACGCCATGGCCCCATTGAACCTCAACCGCCTCGGCTCAAAATAACTGCGTTCATCCTTTCCTAACCACGTCCCCCAACTCAAATTTTACCGCCCTGCGCAATAATTACCGTGTGTTGCATTGTGCTGTGATTGCACGAGGCACGTGTTTTGAGTGAGTTTGGAGCGGACCAATGTTGCATAGAATTATGACCGTCGTATTGCTGACGTCCGCCGTTTCCTTGGCTGGTTGTTCATCAAATACAGCATCACGCGTGTCTTCAAAGTCAATGGGAACACACAATAGCAAAGGCGAAAGCCTTGCTGGATTTGCGGGAAAGGGATCACCCTATTTCAGAGGTAGCGGAAAAATTCCAAAGGGCGGCGGCAAATACCATGTTGGTAAACCCTATGAAGTTGCTGGCATGTGGTTCAAGCCCAAGGCTCAACCGGGCTATGATCGCAAAGGGGCCGCATCGTGGTATGGCGAAGCTTTCCATGGCCGTAAAACATCTAACGGCGAATATTTCGACATGAACATGTTGTCGGCAGCTCATCCAACGCTGCCACTGCCAAGTTATGCCAAGGTCACAAATCTGGCGAACGGCAAAACGGTAGTTGTGCGCATCAATGACCGTGGTCCGTTTGTTGGAACGCGCATCATAGATCTTTCAAAGCGTACTGCAGATGCACTCGAATTTCGCAGTAAAGGCAAAGCTAACGTACGCGTTCAGTGGATTGGCAATGCTCCAATAGATGACAACGGCTCGCACCTCGCGATGATGAACAAGTCAATGAACAACGGTGCGTCAGTCAAAACGCTGGTTGCTGTGGCCGAGGGCCGAGCGAATTCTGGCGATGAAACAGTGCAAGTTGCTTCGGTAGAGAATGAAGCAACATCTGTTCAACAGGTTGCATTCGAACCGTCAACCAAATTCAAGATAGCCCGCAACGAATCAACTGTTATGCAGATCGGTAGTTTTGGCACTTTAAAAGACGCCGAAATTGCCCGCCGACAGCTTTCGTCTATTGGTCCCATCCAAGTCTATGAATGGGATAGTGAGTTTGGCCCAGTTTACAAAGTTCAGATGGGGCCTTTCCGCAGCAGCATAGGTGCCGAAGACGCACTTGATGCCGTTCGTGAAGCAGGTTACCAGAAAGCAAAGTTGCAGAACGCACGCATCGAACAGGTTGCATCTCGCCTCTAAAACAGGTTGTCTGTAAGCCAGAGGTCATCTAAACCGTGAGGAATCGTTAGGCCTCAACGGAAAGTCTTGATCGTGCACACCGTTAAATCGCTTTTGTTGTTAGCAACACTCGGTTCAGTGTGGGTAACAGGTGCGGCAGCAGAAACCGTCGATCGCGGCGAAAAACATTCCATCGCAGTTTTCGTTGGGCAGGCCACCAATACCAATTTTGTCGAAAGCCTCTACGCGCCTTGGACAAATGACATGCGCAGTATTGGTGTAGCAGGTGCTGCCTACAATCAACGATTTGGGACAATTGGGGATTTTACGGGCAATGCTCTGCCCGGACATGTTTCAGATTACTTCACCGTTGAAGGTGAAGTGGGTGGCTCGTTCCGGTTTGGCGACGAGCAACTGGGGGAAGGTTGGGTCGGACTCTATTTGCGCTACGACGGTTTCGCCTGGAACGACTATGTCTATACTTCGATTGCGGTGAACACGGGCGTCAGCGTATTGACTGACGAATCAGCGTTTGAACGTAGCCGCGATGGCAACTTCAAGAACGATGTACTTTTACATTACATGGGCCCTGAAATTACACTGGCGGACCCTGACAACAAAAACCTTGAGCTTCTTTTGCGCTACCACCATCGCTCTGGCGTGTTTGGACTGTTTGACGGAGTTGTCAGTGGCTCTACGTTTATTTCAAGCGGTATCCGTTATCGTTTTTAGTAGGTCAGCGGCGTTCCATTGACGACGACGGACGTCGCACTGACGTCAAACGAAACACCTTGAGTAGATCCATTAATCTGCACCGCCACATAAGCCTGCGTGCTGCCTGTTGGCACAAGAACAATTTCATATTTTTTGGGCGCCGTGTCACCATCAACAACATCATCGCCAGCAACCGGGGTATAGACCATTTTGCATGTCAACTTTCCGCCATCGTTGGACGAGCTAGACAAACTGAGATCAAACACATCGCGCCCGTCAAATGCTCGATGTTTTCCGCTACAAGGTTTTGCACTTCGACCCAATTTCAGCAACATGGACAGTGGATCCATCAGGTCTTTTTTGACGGCGGCGACAATCGTTTCATCATATCCTGCACCATCTGTTTTCAGACGACCATCACCGTTGAATGAAAGTTGGCGCTGTTTGGTCTTATCGTTTTTTTTGCGGACGTAATTGTAACTTACGGGTTGCAAGCCACCCTTGGTCAGTTGTCCTTGTGCAGAAAGGTTCAACTTGATCTTCGAAAACATTTTGGAGACACCAACGGTACGGGCGTTCATTTTGGCAGCATAACTATCGCCATCAACGTTGGCCGAATAGCTTGCCTTCATAATCCGCGAGCCGCCAAAAGATACGTCGTACTCAACAGAAATCGTTTCTCCGGCAGAAGCTTGACTCACGAAAGCCAATGCCACCACAAGACCTGCAAACCCATGTTTTCCAGTAAAATTCATCACAAACGTCCTCAACCACAGCGCCGTTAACGCTTCATTGGATTGGCTATGCCAACCCAATAGGGCTCAAATATGGTGAGAATTTAGCGGAAAAACCTAAATATCGGCGACTTAATTTTCGATGTTCCATGTCGAAGATACGAAGGTTTCGTCTTCTTGAGTTAACCTTTCAAATTTCAAAAAGTCGTAATAGCCGCAGTTGTCTGGCCCTGGAAACGACCGACATGTGGACGGACGTGCATGATAAATGGTACAACGTCGAACATCGGTATCAAAGAATTGGCAAATCTTGCCAAAATGCGTGTCGGACTTCCGGCGCATAATGCGTTTGTAGCCATGGGCCGCTTTGAAATATTTTTTTTCCGCTTTGGCGAGGGGAAGTTCAAAATATTTCGCGATGCGCTCAGCATCTTTGTCTTTGACTTCGATCACTGGATAGGAACAGCAATAACCGGGGCACTTCAAGCAGTCATATTTGGGTTTCTTCGCCATCATTTTCTCTCAAATCAGAACAAGCGAATCTGTCGCCCGCATTTCGGCACGACAATCCAACAGCCGCATGCAGAGCGCAAGCTCGAATAGAAAAAGTCTGTGTATTAAGTGCTGCTATTCTGCTGCTTCTTTGCGTCCACGCCGCAAAACTTCCTTGAGATAATGACCAGTGTAGCTTCGCTTTTCGCGGGCCACGTCCTCAGGTGTGCCAGCAATGACGATTTCGCCACCGCCATCGCCACCTTCGGGGCCAAGATCAATCACCCAATCAGCTGTTTTTATCACCTCAAGGTTATGCTCGATTACCACGACGGAATTGCCTTGCTCGACAAGCTCATGCAACACTTCGAGTAGCTTACGGACATCGTGAAAATGCAGGCCTGTCGTGGGTTCATCCAACAGATAAAGGGTGCGGCCCGTAGCGCGTTTTGAAAGCTCCTTGGCCAACTTTACCCGTTGAGCTTCACCACCGGATAGCGTGGTCGCTTGTTGGCCGACTTTTATATATCCCAAGCCCACACGCTCCAACGTTTCCATGGTATTGCGAACAGATGGCACGGCACGAAAAAACTCTGCTGCTTCACTAACTGTCATATCCAGAACATCCGCAATCGATTTGTCCTTGAACTTTACTTCAAGTGTTTCACGGTTGTAGCGTTTGCCATGACAGGCATCGCACGTCACATAAACATCGGGCAGAAAGTGCATTTCAATTTTGATGACGCCATCACCTTGGCATGTCTCGCAACGTCCACCTTTGACGTTGAAAGAAAAGCGGCCAGGCTCATAACCCCGCGCCTTTGCTTCTGGCAGGCCTGAGAACCAGTCTCTGATCGGGGTAAAGGCACCTGTATATGTTGCGGGGTTCGAACGCGGGGTGCGACCAATCGGTGATTGATCAATATCAATAATCTTATCGAGATATTCTACGCCTTCGATACGATCATGTTCCAACGGCGCTTCACGCGAGCCCATGAGTTTTCGCGCAAGTGCACGATACACCGTATCAATCAAAAGTGTGGATTTACCTCCACCCGATACGCCAGTAATGCAGGTGAAAACACCCAATGGGATTTCAGCTGTGACGTTTTTGAGATTGTTGGCACGTGCACCAGTGACGCGAATAGATCTCTTCTTATCCCACTTTCGGCGCGTTCTAGGCGTTGGCACCTGCTCAATACCAATGAGGTATTTTCCCGTCAGGCTTTCAGGATTGTGCATGACCTGTTCAGGCGTACCTTGTGCCACAACCCGACCACCATTGACGCCAGCACCTGGACCAATATCAACCACATAGTCAGCAAGCTTGATCGCATCTTCGTCATGTTCCACGACAATGACTGTGTTACCAATATCACGAAGATGGATGAGGGTTTTGAGCAACTTATCATTGTCGCGTTGGTGCAAACCGATCGAGGGTTCATCCAACACATAAAGCACACCTGTGAGGCCTGAACCGATTTGGGAGGCCAAGCGAATGCGTTGGCTTTCACCACCGGATAAAGTGCCAGCCATGCGCGAAAGGGAAATATAGTTCAACCCCACATCCACGAGGAACCTCAAACGTTCACGTATTTCCTTTAAAATCCGGGCCGCAATTTCGTTCTGTTTCGACGAAAGCTTTGCTTCAAGTTGTAGATACCAACCATTGGCTTCCGCAATTGAAAACTGCGACACTTGACCAATATGCAATTGGTCAATCTTGACGGCCAAGGATTGTGGTTTGAGACGATAACCCGTGCAGACATGGCATTGATGGTCTGACTGGTAGCGCGCCAATTCTTCACGCATCCATTCGGAATCAGTCTCGCGCCAACGGCGCTCGATATTGCCAATCACGCCTTCAAATGGTTTTTTGGTTTTGTAACTGCGCAATCCATCGTCATAAGTAATCGAAATTTCTTCTTCACCCGTGCCGTTCAATACGGCATCACGAAATTTCTTTGGTAAGTCTTTCCATGGTGTGGTCATTGACCCCTTGTAGTGTTTGGCCAAGGCTTCAAGTGTTTGTAGGTAGTAGGGCGATGTCGCCCCAGTTTTCGCCCAAGGCGCAACAGCCCCATCGCGCAATGACAGTGTGCCATCAGGCACAATCATGTCGGCTTCAAATTTCAGTTCCGTTCCCAAGCCGTCGCAGGCAGGGCAGGCACCAAAGGGATTGTTGAAGGAAAACAACCGAGGTTCAATTTCCTCGATTGTGAAACCAGAGACGGGGCAGGCGAAGCGCTCGGAAAACATGATGCGCTCATGGGTTTCATTTTTGCTTTTATTCGCGCCTTCCTCGGAGGTTTGCGAAGCAGGCAATGGCTTGTCGGTGAATTCAGCAATAGCGAGACCATCGGCCAGTTTCAAAGCTGTTTCAAAAGAGTCGGCAAGCCGTGTTGCAATGTCTTCGCGAACTACGATCCGGTCAACCACCACATCAATGTCATGCTTATATTTTTTGTCCAAAGCCGGAACAGCATCGATCTCATGGAACTGCCCATCAACCTTGACGCGTTGAAAGCCTTTTTTCTGCAGCTCTTGAAGGTCTTTTTTGTACTCACCTTTGCGGCCCCGAACGATAGGAGCCAATATGTACAATCGCGTGCCTTCAGGCAGCAGCATCGTGCGGTCAACCATTTGCGTGACAGTTTGCGCTTCAATCGGCAGCCCTGTAGCGGGAGAATAGGGCACACCCACACGCGCAAACAACAGCCGCATGTAATCATAAATTTCCGTCACCGTGCCAACCGTGGAGCGCGGATTGCGTGACGTGGTTTTCTGCTCAATTGAAATAGCCGGTGACAGACCATCAATTTGATCGACGTCCGGCTTTTGCATCATCTCCAAGAATTGCCGTGCATAAGCTGACAGCGACTCAACATAGCGACGTTGACCTTCGGCATAAATCGTATCGAAAGCGAGGGACGATTTCCCAGATCCCGACAACCCCGTGAAAACAATGAGTTTGTCACGTGGGAGTTCCAATGAGACGTTTTTCAGATTGTGCTCGCGCGCGCCCTGAATAGAAATAATGCGTTTTGTATCGGCCATGCCCGTGGTGCTAGATCAAATGGTGAACGTTGACAACATTATATACGTCAAAGTCTGTTGACAGGATGTGTCAGCAGTGAAGGGCGTTTGCAATCCCGTCAAGGCCACCGTATTCTTGGGCCATGTTCACACGCCTTTGCTTGATTTTTGTCCTCGCTTTCATACAACCCGCCTTTGCGCAGGACAGCAGCCCGGCATCCACCACAGCACCCGCCATTGAAACAACATCGCCTCATGCCATTCTGATGGACGGTCGGACGGGAGAAGTATTCTTTGAAAAATCTGCAGACGTTGCAGTTCCGCCTGCCAGCATGAGCAAGTTGATGACGCAGTCCATAGTTTTCGACATGCTGAAGTCAGGTGAGTTGAAAGACGACCAAGAATTTACAGTGAGTGAAGACGCATGGCGTCGCGGTGGCTCACCATCGGGCAGCTCCACGATGTATGCCGAACTGAATACAAAGGTGCGGATTATAGATCTGTTACGTGGCGCCATTATTCAGTCGGCCAATGACGCTTGCATTGCACTTGCTGAGGGTATCGCCGGATCAGAACTGGCGTTCACCGAACGCATGCGCTTAAAAGCCGAGGCGCTTGGCATGAAACACAGTGTTTTTAGAAACAGTACGGGATTACCTGATCCCGGTCATCTGATGAGCGTGCGTGACCTCGCTGCTTTAGCTCGACACATCATTTACAACCATGCCGACCGTTATCCGCTCTATTCTGAAAAATCGTTCACGTGGAACAAGATTGAACAGGCAAATCGAAATCCGCTGTTAAAAGAATATGCGGGCGCTGATGGCATGAAAACGGGTTTTATCAAAGACGCGGGATATGGTCTCGTTGGCTCAGTGCAAAGAGACGGTCGCCGTTTGATTGTCGTCGTGGCTGGATTGAAAACCGCCAATGACCGAAAAATTGAATCACAAAAGCTCTTGGACTGGGGCTTCAGACAGTTCAAAACCGTCGATGTTTTTGATAAAGACGAGATCCTAGCAGAAGCCCGCGTGTGGGGCGGCACGGCGAATTGGGTGGAGCTTCGAACAACGAAAGCGTTTCAAGTGGCTCTCACACCCAATGAAAGGAAAACGGTGGAAATGAAACTATCATATACCGGACCGCTTTATGCGCCCGTAAAAGCAGGCGTTGAAGTAGGGCAGGCGCGGGTGATCGTAGGTGGTCGCACTGTGGCAGAAGTTCCGGTTGTGACTGCCGGTGAAGTTTTGGCCGTTGATTCAATGTTCCAGAAAGCTTTGGACAGCTTGGCCATCATGGCACTGGGTGGCTGAATGCCGGGTTTGTTTATTACGTTTGAAGGGGGTGAGGGTGCTGGCAAAAGCACGCAGATCAAGCGACTTGCCGATCATTTTCGCAAACTAAAACGCAATTTTGTTTTAACGCGTGAACCCGGCGGTACACCCGTTGCCGAAGAGTTGCGCAATGTCTTGGTCAATGGTGAACCTGGCAAGTGGTCTTCAACCGCTGAAGCATTACTCAACTACGCTGCACGTGACGAACATCTGCGTACCTTGATCCGACCAGCTCTTGCGGCAGGCAAAGTAGTGTTATGTGATCGGTTTATGGATTCAACCAGAGCTTATCAAGGCGTGGCTGGCGATTGCCCTATGCTCCTCATCAATCAACTCGAACAGACCATTGTTGCCGCGACACGCCCAGACCTCACGTTCATTTTCGATTTGGATCCAGATGTTGGCCTCGCAAGGGCCAAACAGCGTGGCGCAGGCATTGAAGATCGCTACGAGAAAAAGGGTATTCGGTTTCACCGCATTCTACGGCAGGCCTTTCTTGATATTATCAAAGCACAACCAAGCCGCTGCATTGTAATTAATGCAGAACGGACAGAAGACGAAGTGTGGACTGACATTCAAGCTAGCATTACGGACCTTTTCTATGGCTGACGATATAATCGATCCGCGCGAGGTCCCGTGGCACCCGCGTTTGGCGCAAAACGTAGTTGGCCACCAGGATGCATTCGCATTCTTTGCAAATGCCATTGCATCAGGAAGGCCACATCATGCTTGGCTGATGACTGGTCCTCTGGGCATTGGTAAATCCACCCTAGCCTACGCAATGGCCCGGCACGCTTTGGCGCAAACCATGAAGCCCGAACTTGTCCAACGTTGGATGCACGCCAGAGCCCACCCTGACTTGGTAGTGCTCGAGCGTACGTTTAATGATGCAAAGCCTCGTAAGCTGCGGACGGAAATTTCAGTCGACGACGTCCGCACATTCATCGACTTCTTCGCCCGAACGTCGAGCAATGGTGGTTGGCGCGTCGGCATTGTCGATGCGGCTGATGATTTGAATTCCGAGTCGGCCAATGCTCTTCTCAAACTGGTTGAAGAACCTCCAGCTAAAACATTGATTTTCCTCGTATGTCATGCCCCCGGAAAGCTGTTGCGCACACTCCGCTCGCGGTGTCGGAAACTTCCGCTCGCATCACTTACAGACGTGCAAACAGCGGACGTGTTGATCGCATTGCCCCTCGATCCCGCTGTTCCGCAACCCGCACTCATGCAAGCAGCAGCGATAAGTGGGGGCAGTCCCGGACTAGCATTACAACTCTTGCACAGTGAAGGGGCAAAAGCCTTTCAATCCTTCGCAACAGCCAAGCGGCTGGATGCTCCCGCGCGACAGTCCATTGGCCAACATTTTGCCACCCGTGCAGCAGCCCAACAAGACTTCGAAGTACTTCATGGGGTTGCTCTTGGAATGGCTGGCCGCAAAAGCAAAATTGGGCGAGTAACACTGAACTTGCGAAACTGCACGAAAGCCTTGCACAGCAACAGACCGTCGTATCGGGTTACAATTTGGACCGCCGTTCCGCCGTCATGGAAGCGCTATCGCAAATTGATCATGCCTTGAAGGCTGCGTGATTTCGGAGCATTACCCGCTACATGACCCAGACATCACCCTACCTCATTACTACGGCCATTCCATACGCTAATGGCGCGCCCTCACATTGGCCACGCCTATGAACGCATCGCCACCGACGTGATGGCGCGTTTTCAACGCTTGGACGGACGAGACGTGCTTTTTGTTACAGGCATGGATGAACATGGCCAAAAAATGCAGCAGACGGCCGCACGCGAGAACTTAACACCTCAAGGTCTCGCTGATCGTACGGCTGCACAATTTGAAGCCATGGGCGAACTTCTCAATGCCAAAGCCGATGATATTGTGCGCACCACGTCCGAACGCCACAAAGCTGCTGTAACGGCAATTTGGAAACGTATGGAAGAGAAGGGCGACATTTATCTATCAAAATATGCTGGTTGGTATTCTGTTCGGGACGAAGCCTATTACGGCGAAGATGAAATTGAAGAACGAGAAGGGCGACGCTTTTCAATCAAAACCAGCACACTGGTCGAATGGGTCGAAGAGGAAAGCTATTTCTTCAAGCTCTCTGCCTATGCCAAACCGTTGCTGGAGCTTTTCGCAAAGCAAGCCGACTTTGTTGTGCCGGATCAATATCGCAACGAAATCATTTCTTTCGTTGAGCGTGGCCTGAACGATCTTTCCGTCAGTCGCACAACATTTAACTGGGGCATTCCTGTTCCAGGCAACCCCAAGCATGTCATGTATGTTTGGGTGGACGCATTGACGAATTACATCACAGCAACGGGTTTTCCAGATCAAACAGGAGAACTGGCAAAGTTCTGGCCTGCAGCGGCGCATGTCATTGGCAAAGACATCACCCGCTTTCATGCCATCTATTGGCCTGCGTTTCTAATGTCCGCTGATTTGCCGCTGCCCAAACAAATCGTTGTGCATGGTTTTCTGTTTAATCGGGGCGAGAAAATGTCGAAATCTACGGGGAACATCGTATCCCCTACAGATTTGGTCGAGCGCTATGGCGTTGATCCCGTACGCTATTATTTCATGCGCGAAGTGCCCTATGGTCAGGATGGCAGTTACAGCCATGAAGCCATCATTGCGCGGATGAATGCAGAACTCGCAAATGATCTGGGCAATTTGGCACAACGCTCACTGTCAATGGTAAACAAGAATTGTAATGCGAAGGTCCCGAACAATGGCGAGCTGATTGCTGAAGACCAAGAGATGCTCGATGCAGCAGTCGGTCTGCTAGCCGAATGCCGCAAGCAACACGCCGACTATGCCATCAGCAAGGCCATGGATGCGGTGTGGCGCGTCGTGGCTGACGCCAATCGCTATTTCGCAAGCCAAGAACCATGGGCATTAAAGAAAACAAACCCGGCGCGCATGGAAACGGTGTTGTGGACCACGGCTGAAGTGCTGCGCATGGTTGGTATTCTAATCCAACCCTATGTGCCAGAGTCCGCAGAAAAACTTCTCGACCTTCTCGCTGTAGCAAGCGATGCGCGCAGCTTTGCAGCTTTTGGTGACCGCTTGAAACCGGGACTGAACTTGCCTCCACCTGCGCCCATATTCCCACGGTTTGTTGACGAAGAAGCAAAGCCCGCATGAGCCTGATTGTCGACAGCCATTGCCATCTTGACTACGACGGACTGCACGAATATTTGCCCGCCGTGTTGCGGCGGGCTGAGGAAGCGGGCGTAGGGCTGGTGTTAACGATTTCATCAAGGGTCAAACACTTCCAAAAAATCTTGAGCATTGCAGAGGCGCATGAGAACGTGTTCTGCACAGTCGGCACTCATCCGCACAACGCCCATGAAGAGCTGGACGTGACAGTTGCTGAATTGGTCAGATTATCTCAACATCAAAAAGTTGTAGGGCTTGGCGAAGCGGGCTTGGATTATTTTTACGACAACAGCCCACGCGAAGCGCAAATGCAGGGATTTCGTACACACATTGCAGCTGCGCGTGAAACCGGCTTGCCCCTCGTGATCCATACACGCGAAGCGGAAGATGATACGGCCCGCGTGTTGGAAGAAGAAATGGCGAAAGGGCCATTCAAAGCCGTTTTGCATTGCTTCACATCGCAGCGATGGTTGGCTGAACGTGGCGTAGCGCTTGGGCTTTACGTGTCTTTCTCCGGCATCCTCACTTATAAAACAGCCGACAACTTGCGGGAGACAGCCAAAGCGCTGCCAGCAGATCGCATTTTGGTTGAAACCGATGCACCATTCCTGGCTCCTATTCCTTTTCGCGGCAAAAGCAATGAACCGGCCTTTGTTGCCAAAACGCTGGAAATGCTTGCGCAAACGCGTGGCGTGTCGCGCAATGAAATGGCTGAAATCACGTCATCAAATTTCTTCCGCCTGTTCGACAAAGTCAAAATGCCTTCGACATTCACGGTTGCCGCATGAGTTTGAAGATGACCATTTTAGGGTGCGGATCTTCGGGTGGCGTTCCACGTGTTGGTGGCGAGTGGGGTGCGTGTGATCCGTTAAATGCTAAAAATCGTCGCCGCCGCTGTTCCATATTGTTGGAGCAGGGACAAGACGATGCAAGAACAACAGTTGTCATCGACACGTCTCCGGATATGCGAGAACAAATGCTGGCAGCCAACGTCAAACATTTAGACGGTGTTTGGTACACCCACGAACATGCCGACCATACCCACGGCATTGACGAACTCAGAGCCTACTACTTGCGGCAAAGGCACCGTATTCCTGTATGGGCCGATAGCACCACGGCGGGAATGTTAATGTCACGTTTTGCCTATTGCGTAGTGCAAGCGCCAGGCAGCGATTATCCGCCAATCCTCAATTTGAAACCGATAAATGCAGGGCAAGAGGTCATGACCAAGGGTGCAGGAGGCGAAATCAAATCGCTCCCGTTTGAAGTGCAGCACGGCAACATCAGAGCACTTGGTTTTCGGATGAACGACGTCGCCTATACGCCCGACGTGAGTGATATCCCCGGGGCAAGTTTGCCATTTCTCGAAAACCTTGATGTTTGGATCGTGGACGCTTTGCGCCCGAAACCTCACCCCAGCCATTTCAGTTTGGCTGAAACTTTATCGTGGATTGATCGCATCAAACCCAAACGGGCCATTCTCACAAACATGCATATCGATCTCGATTACGCCACACTTGCAGCCGAACTTCCGTTACATATTATCCCTGCATATGATGGCATGACACTTCTTGTTTGAACTGGAGTTTTCAATTGTTTAAACGCGCTCTCAGCGCTGCACTTCTGGCGACGTCTTGCATTGCTTCATCAGCCGAAGCGCAATCGACTTGCACGCCCGAAAAGTTGAACGGTGCTATTGATGCCTATGCCAATGACCCATTCGGTGCACGCGCCTGGCGCAAATTGAACGGCCTTGGTGATCTCGAAAATGTTTCTGAAGGTTACACCTTCAACAGTTATGAAGAGTCAAACAAATGGCGTGCGCTGATCGAAGGTATTGCACCGGGCAACGCGGTTTTGGCGAATCCAAATTATGAATGTCGCCTCGGCTATCCATTGGAAGTATTGCAGGCGCGCGTTGCGAAGTATGGCAAGACTTCGGACTATGTGCAGCAATGGCTGCGCGGCCAGGAGGTCGTGTTTACGTCATGCGCGCGTGATGCAACGGCAACGCAAACGATCCTTCAAATGCCAAGCAACTTAAAGCCAGATGAACAGGCCTTGATGCAGCATGATGTTGCCTACCAGCAAGCATCTCTAGCTTTCTACGGCAATCCCACGTCGGCCATCGCACTCTACAAAGCCATTGCGGTTTCAAATTCACCACATCGTGCCGCCGCCAGATATAATGTCGCAAATCTTTTGGCCAACGCAAAGAACATCACTGAAGCACGGCGTGAAGCCAAATCCATTCTCGCTGATGTAAGCGTCTCGTCAGTGCATGGCATAACCCGTGAGCTGTTAGGCTACATCGCCAATTTGGAAGATACGCCGCAGGGATGGACAGAACTGATCGACGGACGAGTTGCGATTTTGAACTTGCCACTTACTAAAATTAGTGGCGATGCAAAGGTTGAGTTGGAATATAGCAAAGCTGTTTATGATATTGGCTATGCAGGTGTCACCGCGAAGAAAGACGATTGGTGGGTGACCAACACACTGCCGGCGGACGCCACATTGTCCAAATCACTTGCAGACGCCGCACGCAAACACCCGATGATCATGTGGATGATGGCCGGCCAAAGTGTTAACAAGCCTTATACACTCGCACCTTGGTCAATGGTGGGGGAGCAATGGCAGAATTGGTCAACGTCATATGTTGATCGTGCCATGGCATTGCAAACAGCAAGCTTGCCTCCTTTACCAAAACTGGCACTTGAGAGCCTGAAGGCTAATCCCGATGATGCCAGTCGTGCGTCACTTTGGACTGCTGCCGTTGATGCAGCGTCAAAAGCCCAAGCCAGCTGCGGAGATGCGTCTGAAACGGGATACTTGTCACTGCTTGCACTGCAGGCCGTGCGCCTCTCTGCAATGGCCGGAAGATATGACGAGATTTACGAGCAACTCCCGAAGCTGAAACTGGAGGGTACAGTCAGTTTGCGCGACGTCATTCTGCCAAAATTGATGCAGCACATTTTGGCGTCTGGACAAGTGGAGGAGGGCCGTCGTTTGCGTGACGCCCTCTTAACTGACGCCTTTTTCGCGGAATTCAAAAATCCTGATGAACACTACAAGCGCAATAGCTATGCCGAATTCCTATCATGGGTGGCCGAAGACCAGGCACATTGGCTCAAGGCAGTTGCATTGCTCTCTGATAAGCTCTCGCCAGTGGCCTTGAATCTGCTGCCAACAAAAATGCTACAAGAGTTTGGCGACAATGTAGACTTTACGGCCGAACAACGCGGCCTCTTGAAACGTGCAGCATGGACGCGCAATTTTGCCCGTGGAATTGCCAACACCGATAAAATTACGACTGAGATGCTGACAGCTAATCCCAATTTGGCAACAGCATTGCAAGCGACAGAAACACAGTATCCAAAGCTGCCACCAGATCGCGCGCTGTTGTTAACCATATTGCGAAACCCACGTTTTGGCATTCTAGTTAATTCACCTGACTGGTCAGACCCCATTGAATCAAAGCGCGAAAAATATGACGCTCTGGACGCTATTGACCCCAACGACAAGAATTGGTGGTGTCCGTTGGAAACCGATCGGCAGTTGGGCGCTCTGCGTTTGGACTATGACAACGCCTCGGGAATAAGCGGTCCACGCAGTGATTACGGCAATGTTCTAAAACCAGTTTTAGCAAGCAATGCCTTGGACCTTGCAGATGCCGCGCGCGAAAAGGTTTTAAAGCAACACCCAATGATCAAATCTGTGAATTGGAAAGAAGTCGCTGGTTTAGCCAAGGCACCATCAGCACCAAAGCTTTTGGCTCTTGCAGCCATGCGCTGGGGCAAGGCCGCCAAGAGCGACGATGGCGCAGCAGCCGAGGCTTTGGCCTTGGCAGTGCGATCAACGCGTTATGGCTGCCGTTGGCACGGATCGCACAAGTCATATTCAAAGCCAGCGCAGGAAATGCTCAAGGCCAAGTTCGGCAAGACAACCTGGGCAGAGCAAACGCCATACTGGTTTGATTGCACGGATTTGCAATTTGATGCCAACTACAACAAAGTCACATCATGCAAGCCAAGGTCTTGGAAAGCCCAAGCCTTGCCGAAGTGAGACGAGAGTTGAAGATCGCGCGGTATCACATTGATGGGGCTAAGTATTCTTTGCTTTGCACGTCTCTGAAGTTGCCGCTTTATATTCCATAATATATATTATGCGAATGAAAAACATAGGAGAAGTGGGTGGCTGATACATCTGATAATTCATCCCCTCGTGCCACGGCACCCGCCGATCCGGCGACCATGGATATGAGCAGTATAGAGACGCTAGTGTCGATCATGCAGGCCTTGCGAACACCTATCACGGGATGCCCATGGGACTTGGAACAAAGCTTCGAAACCATAGCACCTTACACCATTGAGGAAGCCTACGAGGTGGCAGATGCTATCCGCCAAGGCGACCGGAAAGCATTATGCGATGAACTCGGCGACTTGCTGTTGCAGCCGGTCTACCACGCCCAAATTGCCTCAGAGGAAGGCACCTTTACACTTGCAGACGTGATCGAAGGCGTAAACCGCAAAATGATTCGCCGCCATCCCCATGTGTTTGGTGACGAAAAAGCGCGTTCAGCTGGCGTTGCCAAGGGCTTCTGGGAAGAGAACAAAGCCAAGGAGCGCGCCAAAAATGTCGAGGCCGCCAATCGAACGCTCGACGGGATAACGTTGGCCCTGCCCGGATTGACCCGCGCTGTAAAGCTTCAAGCGAAGGCCGCTAGAGTAGGATTCGACTGGCCAAATGTTGACCACGTCTATGACAAATTGGCTGAAGAAATCACTGAGTTGAAAACTGCGTCCGAGCAGAAGCGTCTCGAAGAACTTGGAGACCTCCTGTTTGTGCTCGCCAATCTTGCGCGACATTACGGTATCGATCCTGAAGACGCTCTGCGCGGTGCAAATGCCAAATTTGAACGTCGGTTCAGATTCATCGAGGATGCCTTGGAAGACATTGGCAAACGGCCCGAGCAGTCAGACTTAGCCGAAATGGATGCCCTATGGGACAAGTCAAAGGCGTCAGGGCTTTAGCTTCTTTAGTGACTTGCCATAGGTGTTTCTGGCCTGCCCTGCGCGTTCGACGTTCATGCGCAAACGAAGTTTGATATTGCCACTCGCTAAGTCACGGCGGGAAAGCACTTCCGTGCGCTCATGAAACCAAGCTAAACCTTTGCCATCTTCAGGCTTTAAGGTGACCTCATATTGATCAGCAGCACCGCCCAATCGGGCTTCGATCTTCGCCATCAGGTTATCAATGCCGTATCCGTCAACGGCTGACACTAATACACTGTCCTCGCGCCTGCTTGCTGCGGCTTCGAGCGAAGCCCGATCAAGAGGATCTAGCAAATCAGCCTTGTTCCACACTTCGATCAAATGGTTTCGCTTACCCTCACCCAATCCCAATTGATCCAGAACATGCAAAACATCTTTTGCCTGCGCTTCGCTCTCAATGTGACTCATGTCACGCACGTGAATGACAACATCCGCTTCCAGCACCTCTTCGAGTGTCGCGCGAAAAGCCGCAATCAACGCCGTCGGCAAGTCCGAAATAAAGCCAACAGTATCTGACAGAATGATCTTACGACCGTGAGGCAGAGAAATTGTCCGCATCGTTGGATCAAGAGTTGCAAACAACATGTCTTTTGCCAACACGTTTGCTTTGGTCAAGAGATTGAAAAGTGTAGATTTTCCAGCGTTGGTATAACCCACCAAAGCGATTACGGGATAGGGGACCCGCGCCCTGCCCTTGCGATGCAAGGATCGCGTCTTCACAACATCCGCAAGTTGCCGTTCAATTTTTGCGATGCGTTCTTGAATGAGGCGACGGTCAGCTTCAATTTGGCTTTCGCCAGGTCCGCCAAGAAAACCGAAACCACCACGCTGCCGCTCCAAATGGGTCCACGATCGAACAAGGCGGCTTTTCTGATATTGCAGATGGGCCAGCTCAACTTGCAGCGTGCCTTCTTTTGTCGACGCTCTTTCACCAAATATCTCAAGAATAAGACCAGTGCGGTCGAGAACTTTGGCCCCCCACTCTTTTTCCAAATTGCGTTGTTGGATGGGCGAGAGTTGCGCGTTAACGATCACGAGCCCTGTCTCATGATCTTTTGCCATCGCTGCAATTTCCGCGACCTTTCCAGAGCCGATCAGTGTTGCAGGCCGCGGTGCCGCTAGCGGCACAATCAAGCTGTGTTCAATTTTGAGGCCTATTGCCTCAGTCAACCCAATCGCTTCTGCCAAACGGCTGTCCGGCAAGCGATCAGCGATATTGGTTGAGGTTCTAGACTTTGATTCAATATGCACGACGAGTGCACGTGTCTCGTCAGTCGTTCTGTTTTCGTTTACTGATCCTTGGAAAGTCGTTCCGGCTTTTTTACGCCGTTTTGTTTCAGAGGGTAACCGCTCGCGTTCATTATCGCTCAAGTGCTCGCACTTTCATCATCAAACAGACTGATTGGTCCACCCGGCATTATTGTAGATATTGCATGCTTATAAACCAGCTGCGATACGCCATCGCGGCGCAGCAACAAACAAAAATTGTCAAACCATGTGATGATACCCTGCAGCTTCACACCATTCACCAGAAACACCGTTACTGGAAGCTTTGTCTTGCGCACGTGGTTGAGGAAAGTATCTTGCAGGTTCTGTGGTTTTTCTTGCGCCATGTTTGCACACTGGTCCTTGTTGTTTTTGCCCCGTGGGTTCATTTTCGTTCAGGTTGCAATTCAGTGCAAGCCCTTAAACAAAATTTCTAGTCTTCATCCTTTGCTGACAACCCAAGCGATTTTATCTTACGATGGAGAGCCGAGCGTTCCATACCAATGAATTGTGACGCACGTGAGATATTCCCACCAAATCGCGAGAGTTGAGCTGCAATATAGTTACGTTCAAAGGCCTCTCGCGCTTCGCGCAAGGGCAGTGTCAGCAAGTGTTCGCCATTAAACGCTAATTCACCGTCGGCAGCCACGGGCTCCGGTGGCAACTGAGATGCAACAATTTCCTCTGATGCCTCGCCTGACGAGAAAATCATGATGCGTTCAACAATATTGCGAAGTTCCCTCACGTTTCCGGGCCAATTGCGTGTTTGCAACACAGCAAGTGCGTCGCCTGCAAAGCGCCGATTAGGTTGCCCCGATGATGTAGAATAGGTCTTAGCAAAATGCTCCACCAACTCAGGGATGTCCTCGCGACGCTCGGACAGTCCAGGCACCTGAACGGGTACAACGCCAAGGCGATGGAACAAGTCCTCACGGAAGAGTTGGGCCCCAATCATCGCATGCAGATCACGCGCAGTTGAAGAAATGATACGAACATCGACTTTTATCTTTTTGCTCGCCCCAACACGCTGGAAGGTCTGATCCAGTAACACCCGCAAAATCTTGCCCTGAGTTTCCAGAGGCATATCAGCAATTTCGTCCAAATAGAGCGTTCCACCATGCGCTTCTTCAAATGCCCCAATGCGCGGCGCACTATCTGGACCCGTATCAAATCCAAACAAAGACTCTTCCAAATGGTCTGCATCCATCGTCGCCGCAGCCAGTGTTACAAAGGGGCCATCTGCCCGCGCCGAAAGAGCGTGTAACGATCGCGCCACAAGTTCTTTGCCTGCCCCCATGGGGCCGGTAATCAGTACGCGACTGTTCGATGGTGCTACTTTTTTAAGAAGCAGACGCAAATTGCGAACTGCAACTGATCCACCCACCAATTCCGGCATTAACCCCGAGCGATTTCGCAGCTCATCATTCTCACGCTTCAATCGTGTTGTTTCCAAAGCGCGGCTGACAACCATCAAAAGGCGGTCGGCATTGAATGGTTTTTCGATATAGTCGTAGGCACCACGTCGAATAGCTGCAACAGCCGTTTCAATGTTGCCATGACCAGAAATGATGACGACAGGCACATCTGGCATACGATTTTTGATTTCAACCAGCAAATCCAGTCCGTCCAGTCGAGAGCCTTGCAACCAAATATCGAGCACAACAAGTGAGGGACGACGTTGCGTAAGTTCAGAAATTGCCGCATCGGAATTGTGCGCAAGACGGGTTTCAAAGCCCTCGTCCTCAAGGATACCTGCAATCAACTCACGAATGTCGGCTTCATCATCAACGATCAGAATGTCGGCGACCATTTTTATTCCTTCTCATCGTCAAGGTAGGCGCTGGGCAGTGGTGCAAAATACAGCGTTACAACGGCACCTTGTCCAAATTCCGCATCGCTTAAGTCTAAAGAACCGCCATGCTCTTCCATGATGCGCTTCACAATCGCGAGCCCAAGCCCCGTGCCTTTTTCGCGTGTCGTCATGTATGGTTCAGCCAATCGATGTCGCTGTTCTTGTGGCAAACCAATGCCATTGTCGAGCACGCGGATAAACGGTGCGCCGTCCGCTATGCCAGTTGAAACATCAATAAGGCCCCTTGGCTCGGGTTGGTCAATTAAGCGTGTTTCAATCGATTCTCTCGCATTCTTGACCAGATTTGTGATGGCCTGGGTGACCAGTCGTCTGTCAAATGCAAAGTTTTCCAATGCCTCGTCCAGTTGAAGTTCAATTATAATTTCTTCAGATGATGCACGTTGCAACACGGTTGAGTCGCGCACAACTTCATTTAAGTTATTCAACTCTGGTACGGCTTTGGGCATACGCGCAAACGCAGAGAACTCATCAACAATTCGTCCGAGATCACCCACTTGTCGAATAATGGTATCAGTGCACTGCTCAAACACATGCTTGTCGGTGGTAATTTCTTTCAGATATTTGCGTTTCAATCTCTCAGCTGAAAGCTGAATAGGGGTCAGCGGATTCTTGATTTCATGCGCAATACGCCTGGCAATATCGGCCCAAGCCGAATTTCGCTGCGCACTTACAAGACTGGTGATGTCGTCAAATGTCAAAACATGACCGTGCTCAGCATCATTTGACACCTCGGTGGTGATACGGACAAAGAAACTAGCATCCCTACCCCGCACGTTCATTTCGACTTGGCCTTCGGCCATTCCCGATGGGCGCGAAAGCGCAAGATCAAGCAATGGCATAAACTCCTTGATGACGTTTCCCATGTGGTGGTTCACCAATTGACGTTCCGGCAGTCCGAGAAGTGTTACTGCAGAGCGGTTGACGATTGAAATCACATTGTTCGGATCTATGCCGATAACACCAGCACTGACGCCTTCCAACATGGCTTCAGTAAAGCGGCGACGTTCATCGAGCTGTTGATTGGTACGAACCAGCTGGTTTTGATGTAATCGCACTTGGTCTGTCATCATATTGAAGGTTTGCGAGAGATTGATCAGATCCCCAGGCCCCTGCATTGTGGCAACCTTTGCATTAAAGTCACCTTCGGCGACACGACGCGCCGCGCGCAACAACCGCACGAGAGGTTCAACAAGACGTTCTGAAAAGCGCAGCCCCATCCAAATGGCGGCAAGAAGAAAGACAAGTGCCACAAGAGCATATGTCAAACCAAAAGTAATTTGAACACCAAGCCGTTGTTTCATCAGTTGGTCATACTCAGCTTTGGCTTCGCGAGTCTTTGTGACCTGCTCTAAAACCAACGGTGATAGAACCCGATAGACGTAGAGGTAGTGTGACGGATATCCTTGGAGTTTAATCAATGCGCGAACGATGTTGCCGTTGGGAGATGGCTGAATAAGTACCAGTTCACCTTTATCTGCTTTCGCCATATCGGCTTCTGTTGGCGCGGCAAACCTTATTTGCTCGTTGGCGACGTAATTTGCGTCTATACGTTTCGAAGATGCATCAAAGACGAACGCCGCAGCCAAATTTCTCAAAACAGCGTGTCTTGCCACACGACGAACAAAAGCTGTTCGATCAGTGTTGTACAAACTGTATTGCGCGTTGATGTCGGTTGATATGCTTGCAAGATCAGTGCGGGTAGCTTCCGAAGCATTCAGCAAATATGCTTCAGCAACGCTCGACGCGGTATCAACAATATTGCGCGTCCGATCTGCAAACCAAGCATCAAGGCCGCGGTTCAATGTGAGCACCGCGAACAATGCCACCAGCAAAGCGGGTGCAACGGCAACGAGGCTGAACAAGGAAATCAATCTGATGTGAATGCCTGCACCTGGCGTGCCTTTGTTTCGCGCAATAAGCAATTGGACAACTTGCACGACCACTATAACGGCCATTAGAACCACGAGTATTGTATTCGCAGCTAGCAACGCAGAAATCACACCTTCAGACGGCTTAAGCGGCGTCAGTCCAGTCAAGACAAGAAATGTGAGGAGTCCTGTAAACGTACCGCATACAACCAGCCCCAGAGCAACCCAGGCTGAGGTTCCCCTGAGGATCTGCGGCATTCGCATTTCACTAGGCTTGAGCATGTGTCTCCCGATACGTTCAGGGTAGAGTTCACGTCATCTGTTGCGCGAAATCAACAGTAAATGTGGCATATTTGCGACACTTAATGGTCGGCGATCGAGGCATCGCTCGTGCACAGCCTGAATTTGCTCAGCTAAGTCCCCGCATTGGAATGATTTTTCGCTCTCGAAGTTTACTACGCAATGTATTCCGATTGATGCCCAGCAGATCAGCTGCTTTCAACTGATTGCCGTGCGTTGCAGCCAATGCCGCCCGGAGCAATGGCGGTTCGAATTCGGAGAGAATTCGCTCATAAAGTCCAGTTGGCGGAAGTTGATTGCCAAATGCTGCGAAATACTGCGCGAGATTGTTTTCAACGGCTTCACCAATAGAGTGTTCACCGATATTGGATTTTTGCGTTGTGTTGCCCATGCTGTGACTGGACAATTCCCGCTCAACCGCAGCCGCCGGAATGACGTCTTCAACTTCCATAGCTAACAAGCGCTTGATCAGATTTTCAAGCTCTCGAACGTTGCCGGGCCAACGGTATCCAGCAAGCACACGCATGGCATCAGCCGAGAGGTCTTTTCGTGGCAATCCGTCGGCGTGAGCCCCATCTATGAAGTGGCGCGCCAAATCTGGGATATCCTCTGTTCTCTCCCGAAGCGGCGGCAGGCGAAGCGGCACCACATTGAGGCGGAAGAAGAGGTCTTCGCGGAATTGCCCTTGCGTGATGAGTTGCCGCAAATCACGATGTGTCGCACAAATAATTCGGACATTGGTTTTGATCGGCGTCGTTCCGCCCACTGTTGTGTACTCACCTTGCTGCAACACGCGCAATAAGCGCGTTTGGGCCTCAAGTGGCATGTCACCAATTTCATCAAGAAAAAGGGTTCCGCCCTCAGCCTGCTCAAACCGACCCGCCATGCGCGCCGCAGCACCCGTGAATGATCCCTTCTCATGGCCGAACAACTCAGATTCAATAAGGTCACGAGGGATTGCTGCCATATTGATGGCAACGAAGGGACCTTTCTTACGCTTGCTGAAATCATGCAGTGCGCGGGCCACAAGTTCCTTGCCCGTGCCACTTTCGCCAACGATTGTGACCGTTAAATCAGTTTGTGTAAGTCTTGCAATCAAGCGGTAAATATCTTGCATGGCCGCCGAACGGCCGATGATAGGAAGTGCCTCCCCCTGCTCATCCGGCTTCGTCCGAACTGGCTTAGCTGCTTTATCGAGGGCGCGCGTTACGGTCTGTACCAAAGCGTTCAAATCAAAAGGTTTTGGCAGGTAGTCGTAGGCGCCAAGTTCAGTCGCACGAATGGCAGTCATGATTGTGTTCTGCGCGCTCATCACAATGACTGGCAACATTGGGCGCAATTTACGGATGCGCGGCAATACATCGAATGCATTTTCATCAGGCAATACAACATCAGTGATCACAACATCACCCTCGCCATCACTTACCCACCTCCACATGGCGGCGGCCGTTCCAGTTGAACGAACGCTGTAGCCAGCACGATTCAAAGCTTGCGAAAGTACTGTGCGAATGGTGCTATCATCATCGGCGATGAGAACGGTACGAGCAGTCATTGATTTGTGTCTCCATCCGGCATGGTTGAAGGATCAATCATGGGTAAAAGTGTGCGGAAAGTCGTGCCGCGCTTTCGAGGTTGGCACTCAACTGTGCCTCCATGGTCGCGAACAACTTTAGCAACCAAAGCGAGGCCAAGACCTCGCCCTTGTGGCTTAGACGTTACAAACGGTTCGAAAATGTGAGGCGTAAGGTCTTCAGGCACGCCTTTGCCGTTGTCATGCACACACACTTCAAGCGGCAATGAAACGCGTTCTGGAGTGCCTGCAACTTGCAACTTCATGCCCGGACGAAATGCCGTGGTGAAAAGGATTTCGCCGCCCTCTCCGCTTTCCTTCAGAATTTCAGCGGCGTTTTTGGCAAGGTTCAAATATACCTGCACCAATTGATCGGGATTACCATAAACAGCTGGCAATGACGGGTCGTACTCTTCCTTTATCGACAAGTGATCCCCAGATTCTGCGAGAATGAGCTTTTTCACGCGATCAAGCACAATGTGAATGTTGACAGGCTTTCGATCTAATGGTCGTTCGTCCGAGAACACTTCCATTTGATCTACCAGTTTGCGGATGCGTTCCGTTTCATCACAAATCAAACGGGCAAGTGCGCGGTCTTCATCGTTTAACGTTGGTTCCAATAATTGGGCTGCACCCCGAATGCCTGCGAGCGGATTTTTAATCTCATGTGCCAACATCGAAGCCATGCCCGACACGGATCTGGCGGCCCCTTGATGGGTTAATTGATGGCCAAGCTTGTGTGCCATGGAACGCCGCATTAACAGCAGTATCACATGCCCAGCTTCATCGCCCAAAGGTGCGGTTTGCAAATCAACAATACGTTCGCCACCCAGACGTGGCGTTCCGACACCCACGCCATATTCATTCACGACACTTGCGGTTTCACGCACTTGTTGCACGGATTGAAGAACGGGGCTGGAAAATGGAACCAGATCTACCAAAGTATGGCGCATGAGAACCATGGCTCCGGATTGGAAAAAATCTTCCGCCGCGCTGTTGACCATGCAGATGCGGTCGCGATTGTCCAAAAGCAACATGGGATTGGGCATGGCATCCAGAACCGCTTGTGCCGCCGGAGGTGATTTTACACTGAAGTCGTTCATGCCACTGCCTTCATGTCTGTACTCAAACTGGCAAAAATCGTTTTGATCCCTTGCGTGACGGATGAATTGTCAATCGTCGAAAGAAACTGCGCACGCGCATTTTGCAGTCTCTCGGAACTTATCAAGTTGCGTTCGTGCAATCGTGTCAACAACCAGCCTAAGTGTTTCCGATAAGTCTTGTTTCCAAGTGATGCTCCATAGAGCGAAAGCGTCTCGTGCTGATGCCACAACGCAATTTCGCGTTCTTCATCTAAACTTGGCGCTGGCTTTCCACTGCCAGGCAGAAGCTTTTCTGCAACCGCTCCAAGCCACCATGGCCTTCCATAGGCTGCACGCCCCAGCATGACGGCATCTGCACCTGATGCTTTCATCATGGCCTTCGCGTCTTCGGCTGTTTGCCCGTCGCCGTTTGCAACCAACGGAATGGAGATTGCGTCTCTCACAGCACGGATAGCAGCCCAATCGGCTTTGCCTGTGTAGAATTGGCAGCGCGTTCGGCCATGTACCGTAATCATTTGCGCACCCGCCTGCTCTGCACGCTGTGCAATGTCAGGCGCATTCAGTTTGCCGTGATCCCAACCCAAGCGCATTTTCACCGTCACCGGCACTTTCGCAGCTTTGACTGTAGCATCAATTAGCGTGAGGGCATGATCAGGGTCGCGCATCAATGCGGAGCCAGAAAGCCCACCTGTGACTTGGCGGGCGGGGCACCCCATGTTGATGTCGATAATGTCCGCACCCAAATCCTGGGCAAGCCGGGCGCCTTCAGCCATCCAGTGGGCTTCACGTCCAGCCAATTGAATGACAAAGGGCGTCAATCCTTCGCCACCAAAAGTGCGGCGCACCATGTCCGGGCGCTCCCGGGCCAGCTCCTCGCTGGCCACCATTTCGGACACCACCATTCCAGCACCATAAGCATGGGCAACTTTGCGGAATGCAGCATCTGTGACGCCCGACATGGGCGCCAACAGAACGTTATTCTTCAACATGATATTGCCGATTGATATGCTCATAAATTAGGCAGCCGTCCGAAGCGGTGAAGTTTTGTGCAGACTAGCCATTCAAGCAGTGTCGTCAACCGGTTTTGTGCAACTGCGGCATTCTCAACCGACATAGCTTGGGTTATGGGAAGATAATGTCGGTGATTGCGGTCATAGTAGCAGGAGGAAGCGGTTTGCGCGCGGGCGGAGGCTTGCCCAAGCAATACCAACTCGTGGGCGGCAAACCGGTGATCCGTTGGACCCTGGAGGCTTTCCTCGCCCACCCCATGATTTCGCGCGTGCAAACTGTAATAGGTATCGGTCATGAAGCTTTGTTCGCCGAAGCGACGAAGGGACTAACAGCCCTGCTCTCACCTGTAAGCGGAGGTGGATCGCGGCAAGACTCCTGTCGCGCCGGGATCGAAGCCTGCGCTGCCTATTCCCCCACAAAAATTCTAATCCATGACGCAGCACGTCCATTCTTATCGCCAGATTTGATCAGCAGCGTCATCAATGAACTTGACCATGCGCCGGCGGTAATTCCAGGCCTTCCTGTTGCCGACACTATGAAATATGCGCCGAGCGGCATGATTGAGAAAACCGTAGACCGCGCGTCGCTCTGGTTCGTGCAGACCCCCCAAGGTTTTCAATTCGACAAAATTCTATCGGCACATCGCCAAGCATTGAGTGACGGCAAAACCAGTTTTACTGATGATGCGGCTGTTGCCGAGTACGTCGGCATGAAAGTGCAAATTGTTGCAGGTGAACAAAAGAACCGAAAACTCACCACATCGCACGACATTCTAGAGGCTGACCGCGAACATTCATCCAGTGATTTTGCGAACTTGCCTGATGTGCGCATGGGCCAAGGTATCGATTTTCATGTGTTTGAAAAAGGTACTCAAGTCACGCTCTGCGGCGTCCATATTCCGCACACCCATAAACTCAAAGGCCACTCCGATGCAGACGTTGCATTACATGCGGTTACCGATGCCATTTTGGGGGCCATCGGCGAGGCTGATATTGGCCAACACTTTCCGCCTACAGATAAAAAATGGAAAGGTGCAGCATCTTCCATTTTTGTGGCGAAGGCGATGGAGCTTCTAAAAGCCCGAGGTGGCATGTTGGCGCATATCGATATTACAATTCTGGCTGAAGCCCCGCGCATCGGACCTCATCTTGCCGCCATGAAAGAATCGTTACGGGATATGCTTGGAATTTCTCTTGATCGTATTGGCATCAAAGCCACGACGACTGAGAAAATGGGCGCGATTGGGCGCAAAGAAGGTATGTCTGCCTCAGCCATTGCAACTGTGCGGCTGCCGCTGTGACCGCCGATGCGTTGGTGCGCTCACTGAATGAAAAGGGTTGGACACTTGCCACGGCTGAAAGCTGCACGGGTGGCCTCGTGGCTGGCGCTGTGACCGATGTAGTTGGGTCTTCCGACGTTTTCGACCGTGGCTTCGTGACCTACTCCAACGCAGCAAAAACCGAAATGCTGGGCGTACCCACTGGCCTGATTACGCAACATGGTGCGGTGAGCGAACAAGTAGCGCGCGCGATGGCTGAGGGCGCATTGTGTCATTCCAAAGCAGACGTCGCGATTGCAATTACGGGGATTGCCGGACCCGGTGGTGGTAGCGCAGAAAAACCAGTTGGGTTGGTTCACTTTGCTTGTTCAACCAAAACCAAAACAACGCATGTAGTAGTAAGCTTTGGTGACCTCGGACGAGCAGAGGTTCGACGATTGGCTGTAAAGCAAGCAATTCAACTGGTACTGGAGGCTTTATGAACGACTTTAGCCCTCGCCTCAAATGCGGTCATGACTTTATTGACTGCTATGTCCATCGCCCCTGCGATGGCGAATTGCAGCAATGCGGAACGCATCGCGTAGTCGATTGAAATTGTGACTTCGGACTGACCATTCGCTTCAACAATCGTCCACATTGTTTTCATATTTTTAAAGGGTGCATCCTGTGATGTCGCCGTCACCGTCTTGGTATTTGCATCACACACCACACGGCTGAAAAAGGCTTCGCGCAAATTCAATTTTGCATATCCAACTGCCAGTTCTGCGTTGAATGTTTTGATTCCATCATTTTGGGAAACAGTGCCGCGAATGTCCGAGCGCTCTAACAGCGGCAAAAACTCACTATAAGCCGCAACGTCCGATGCCACGGCAAAGGCTATCTCCGGTGGCACACCGACACGGCGCGACGTTTTAAAGTGCGGCATTGCGCGCGGCTTTCAATCGCACAAAGTCTTCACCCGCATGATGCGACGAACGTGTGAGCGGCGATGACGACACCATCAGAAAGCCTTTGGCATAGGCGATGGTTTCATAGTTCTTGAATTCTTCTGGCGTTACGAAGCGATCAATCGCTGCGTGCTTGCGCGTCGGCTGCAAATATTGACCAATGGTAATGAAGTCGATGTTGGCTGAACGCATGTCGTCCATCACTTGCATCACTTGCTCACGCGTTTCGCCTAAGCCCACCATAATTCCGGACTTCGTAAACATCGTGGGATCAAGTTCTTTCACCCGTTGCAGTAGGCGGAGTGAGTGGAAGTAACGCGCGCCCGGGCGGATCCTCAAATAGAGCGCCGGAACAGTTTCCAGATTGTGATTGAACACATCAGGTTTTGCTTCAACGACGCGCTCTAAAGCTCCGTCTTTCTTGAGGAAATCAGGTGTGAGAATTTCAAGTGTGGTGTTGGGTGCAAGTCGGCGCGAATGCTGCAGCATTTCAACAAAATGCTGTGCGCCGCCATCATCAAGGTCATCGCGATCAACCGACGTGATGACGGCATGGTTCAGTCCCATGGCCGCAATCGCTTCGGCCACGCGCAATGGTTCGCCCTCGTCGAGCGCTTCGGGTTTTCCAGTTTTCACATTGCAGAAGGCACAAGCCCTCGTGCAGGTATCACCCATAATCATGAAGGTAGCGTGTTTTTTCGACCAGCATTCGCCAATATTAGGGCAACCCGCTTCTTCGCAAACGGTGACGAGTTTTTTCTCGCGCACCAGTTTTTGCGTTTCCGTGTAGATGGCAGAGCCCGGTGCTTTCACCCTGATCCAATCCGGCTTACGCAGAATTGGTGTATCGGCCTTGTGAGCTTTTTCAGGGTGGCGCGGTTTCCGGGCTTCGCCGAGAGTGTCGATGAGACTGGCCAAGCCTTAGCCGCGACCTTTGACGGCGCGATAGACAAGGATGAGCACGCAAGCGCCAGCAACGGCGACAATCAACTGACCCAGCATACCGCCAAGACCGATGCCAAGCATGCCCAGCAGGAAGTTACCTACCAAGGCACCAACAATGCCCAATACGATGTTCATGATGAGGCCCGTATCGAACTTCATCACTTTTTCTGCGATCCACCCGGCCACTGCGCCGAGCACAATCGTCATAATCCAACCAAAACCTTCCATAGCTATCCCCTTACTACTTGTTATCGTTTCTTGCCGCGCAGCATACGCACAACAATCAATAGAATAACCGCACCAGCGGCTGACACAAGCAAATTGCCCCAAAACCAGCCGGAGAAAAATTCGCCCAGTTGAATACCTGCCGCATTAGCAGCAAAAAAGCCGAGCCATGAACCAGCGATACCAAAAATCAAATTCATGATCAGGCCATGGTCAGAGCCCGTCAGCTTTTCAGCAAGCCAACCGGCCAGAATGCCGATTAAAATCGTGCCGCCAATGCCGACGCCACCGAGTTGCATAAGTTGGTCCATTCATTTCTCCTCAAGTCAAAATATTGGCGATGATCATCACGATGATCGCACCGATGGTTGCGGTCACTGTGTCCCGCGCGATTTCATTGTTGATGCCAATGTTGATGGCGGCCTTGTTGAGCACAAATGAACCGACAAATGAACCCAAAACACCACTGATCAGATATTGCACCAATCCACCGCCGCCAACGATAAAACTGGCCAGCCAACCGGCAACCAAGCCCATCAGCAAAGCAATGGCAATGTTCTTCGTATCCATCTCGACCCCCTTTAAAGTGTCGCGCGAGATATGGTGCATGATCTGGGGTTCTTCAAGCCATCACATGTGAATGACACGGCCGTAGGCGTCGAGAACGCTTTCGTGCATCATTTCGGAAAGTGTTGGATGTGGGAAGACTGTATGCATCAATTCTTCTTCCGTGGTCTCGAGGCCCATGGCCAATACGAAGCCTTGGATCAATTCCGTGACCTCAGCACCCACCATGTGCGCACCAATCAAGCGACCAGTTTTGGCATCGAAAATGGTTTTGATCAGGCCTTGATCTTCGCCCAATGCGATGGCTTTGCCGTTGGCGAGGAACGGGAACTTGCCAATCTTGAGTTCATAGCCAGCAGCTTTCGCCTTGGCTTCGGTGAGGCCGACGCTCGCCACTTGCGGGTGGCAATAGGTGCAGCCGGGGATTTGGTCTTTCTTCATCGGGTGGCGTGGGTAGGCCCTTGATGGTTTCGATGCAGATGACGCCTTCATGCTCGGCCTTGTGGGCCAACATCGGCGGACCCGCCACGTCGCCAATGGCGTAGATGCCTTTGACGTTGGTGTTGCCGTAGCCGTCATTGACGATGCAACCTTTTTCCATCTTCACGCCCAAAGTTTCTAGCCCGAGGTTTTCGACATTGGCAACAACGCCTGCAGCCGTGATGACACGGTCCACAGTGATAGTTTCAGATTTACCGCTAGCTTCAAGTGTGGCCGTGACGCTGTCAGCTTTACGGTCCAGTTTCGCAACTTTGGTTGAGAGCTTGAATTTGATGCCGTATTTTTCGAGTTGCTTCTGTGCGATCTTGGAAATTTCGGTGTCCTCCACCGGCATAACCTGATCCATGATTTCCACAACCGTCACTTCAACGCCCATTGCGTTGTAGAACGACGCAAACTCAATGCCGATGGCACCAGAGCCGACAACGAGTAGTGACTTTGGCATTTTCGGGGGAACCATGGCTTCGAAATAGGTCCACACCAATTTGCCGTCAGGTTCGAGGCCCGGCAACACGCGGGGACGCGCACCCGTGGCAATGATAATGTGTTTGGCGGAATAGGTCCCTGCTCCCAATGTGCCTTTTGGAATGGGAGCTTGAGGTTGTACGATTGTCTTCTTGGTATCAGCGACAACCACTTCGCCGGGCTTGGTGACCTTGGCTTCACCCCAAATGATTTGAACCTTGTTTTTTTTGAGAAGGCCGTTGACACCCATGTTCAGGCGACCCGACACACCGCGCGAACGCGCCACGACTTTGGACGCGTCAAAGGTAATATCCTTCGCTGACAAGCCATAATTTTCGGCGTGCTTCATGTAGTGATAAATTTCAGCTGAGCGCAGAAGCGCCTTTGTCGGGATGCAGCCCCAGTTCAAGCAAATGCCACCCAAATGTTCGCGCTCAATGATGGCGGTTTTGAAACCGAGTTGAGCCGCGCGAATGGCGGTGACATAGCCGCCGGGGCCAGCGCCAATGATGAGAACGTCGAAGTTATTGTCGGCCATGTATTCTCACTCTTTCCTATCAACCCTCGTACCCTTGCGGGAGAGGGTGCTGAGCGCCAGCGAAGCGGGAGAGGGAATTCATTGGCAAGCAAACCCCTCTCCCGGCTCGCTTCACTCGCCACCCTCCCCCGCAAGGGGTGAGGGATGTTCTTTAGAAACTCAAAATCTTGCTCACCAATGGCACCAGTGCCTCGCCCAGCTTGCGCGTTTCAGCAGCCGTCATATGTCCACCATCGGTCGGGTCGGTCTTTACAACTGAACCCGCATCAAAAAAATGCGCGCCCTGCTCATCTGCCACGCGTTTGTAATGCTTGGCGAAGAGTTTGGACTCTTCAATCGCATGGCCCCATAGTTCATTGAACCATGGATCAGCGGTTTTGCACAAGGCAGGCGGCGACATGATGAGGATGTCTGGCACGTTATAATCCGGCAGAAAATCAAAATGCTTCACCTGCTTGATGAGGCGTTCCATGCCCATCGACGCATCAAATGCGGTGCAGCGGTTGGCATATTTAATGTCGTTTGTGCCCAGCATGATGATGACCAAATCAAGCGGTTGGTGCGTAGTGAGCAGCATGGGCAATGCGACAGAACCGTTCCGCTCAGCATCGCAAGTGGGGTCTGGGAACACGGTGGTGCGCCCATTCATGCCTTCTTCAATAATGCGAGTGTTTTTGAGGCCCGCAGCAAGCGCATTGGGCCAACGGTTTTCAAAGGCGTGGCGTTTGAAAGCACCCGCTTCAAAACCCCAAGTAAGGCTGTCACCAAATGCGAGAATGGATTTCATGACTTCATGATTTCCTCAGTTTCAAACCGGACTTCAATTTTGAAACCACAAAAACCAAAGCAGTAACAATCCCAAAATCTACCAAAGCGTTAATCACTAAATTTTTCATTCCTGCACCGGGTCCACAGAAATCTTCTGCTGCACCATAACATGCAGTTGAAGTCGGAGCATCAAAAGCTACTGGGGTAAGTCCAATCCAAGCATTTGCTTTGTTGATCAACACTGCCAAGTAACTGCCTCCAGAAAAATATAGAACGCCCACAACAAAGCTAAGCCCTACCAAAAATACTAGTAATGGGAGTGTTGTTTTCATCAGACCAACATCAATCCCGGCTCTTCCAAATAGCTGCTTGATCGCATTGATGAATTCCGCGCCCAAGCGCACCATCAATGCAGCGATGATCCGTGCTCAGAGTAATCGTCATCTGCTGCTCAATCTTGATCTCATTGCCGCGCACAACAGGGCGGCGTTCGCCTGAGCCGATTGCGAGGATCGAAGCATGGGGCGGGTTGACGATGGCCTGGAAATTCTTGACATTCATCATGCCCATGTTTGAAATCGCAGCACTGCCGCCGTTGTATTCTTCGGGCTTCAATTTGCGGTCTCGGGCGCGTTTGGCGTAGTCTTTCATTTCAGACGAAATTTGCGCCAGGCCCTTGGTTTCGGCTTTGCGCACAATCGGCGTGATCAAGCCGCCGGGAATGGTGACGGCGATGCCGATGTCGGCGTGCTTGTGTTTGACCATCGCTGACTCCGTCCAAGACACATTGGCATCCGGCACTTTGATCATCGCCATGGCCATGGCCTTGATGATGAAATCATTGACCGAGATTTTGAAGCTGGGCAGGCCTTCATTGTTTTTCGGTGCGGAACCGTTCAAGCGTTCGCGCAAGTCCATCAGGTTGATCGAGCGATACGTCAACCGACACATAGAAATGCGGGATAGTTTGTTTTGACTCGGTCAAGCGGCGTGCGATGACTTTGCGCATGCCATCATGCGGCACGAGTTCATAGGAGCCCTCAGCGAAGTTTTTGAGGATTTGCGCATCGGATGGCGGTGCTGCAAACGCGGCGGCTGAGGCAGCACTTGGAGCGACAGCGCCCGGCTTTGCGTTCTCAACGTCCTTCGAAACGATGCGACCATGCGGGCCGGAGCCTTTGACGGTGGCGAGGTTGATGCCTTTTTCTTTGGCCAAACGCTTGGCAAGCGGCGAGGCGAATACGCGTTTTCCCTCTCCGTCTCGTGCATTCGCACGATCCACCTCTCCCGCAGGCGGGCGAGGAATTGCGGGTGTGTTTCCTCCCCCGCTTGCGGGGGAGGTGGCAGGCGCGGCAGCGACTGACGGAGAGGGAGCATCGCTTTGCTTTTCCCCCTCAGCCAAAATTGTGGCCAACAGCGTGTTGACCAACACATCATCCGTACCTTCAGCGATCAAAATCTTGCCGAGTGTTCCCTCATCAACAGCCTCAATTTCCATCGTCGCCTTGTCGGTTTCGATTTCGGCCAGCACGTCGCCAGATTTGACTTTGTCGCCTTCCTTCTTCAGCCATTTGGCAAGCTTGCCCTTTTCCATCGTGGGTGAAAGGGCTGGCATCAGAACGGTGGCGGCCATGGTGGTGTTCCCGGATTACTTGTTGGACAATACTGAAGATGCAGCGGCGGCCTTGTTCAGGTCTTCCGTCAGAATTTTGCGAATGGTGGCGAGGTTTTCAGCCGTCGTGCCGTGGCCCATTTCTTCCATCGATGCCGCAACCTGTTGGGCCATGCCTGAAAGCACGTGACCCCAAACGTCCGGCTTTCCAAACGCCATCGCATGCAGCGACAAACTTAAGTGGCCGTTGGTGATCCAAGCCCGTGCAATTTCACCAGCTCCCCCATCATGAAACACTTCATGCGGTGGCTGCAATTGATGCGGATGAATTTCCTTCGAGTGATCATGGTGGTGATGATCGTGTCCGTGGTCGTCTTTCTTGGCCATGGGGGTCTTCCTTTACTTAAACATAGAGAACGGATTTCACTGCCGCGATAACATCATCGACATTCGGCAGCGCAAGTTTTTCGAGATTGGCCGCGTATGGCATCGGCACATCTTTGCCAGCCACACGGGCGACGGGGGCATCCAAATAATCAAACGCGTGGGTCATGATTTCAGCAGCGAGTTCCGAGGTGACCGAGAAGCGCGGATAGCCCTCCTCCACACAGACGCAGCGATTGGTTTTGCGCACCGACGTCAACACGGTTTCCAAGTCCAGCGGGCGAATGGTGCGCAAATCGATGATCTCGCATTCGATGCCTTCTGCGGCTAATTTGTCGGCTGCTGCATGGGCATAGGTCATGCCGATGCTGAAAGAAACAATCGTGACGTGATGACCAACGCGGGCCACACGGGCCTTGCCGATGGGAACAACCCAATCATCAAGCTTCGGCACATCAAAAGTCTTGCCGTAGAGGATTTCGTTTTCAAGGAAAATGATGGGGTTCGGATCGCGGATGGCGGCCTTCATCAGGCCTTTGGCGTCTGACGCCGAATAAGGAGCGATGACTTTGAGGCCGGGGATTTGCGCATACCATGCCGTATAGTCTTGGCTGTGTTGTGCGCCGACGCGGGCCGCTGCACCATTGGGGCCACGGAACACAATCTGGCAGCCCATTTGCCCGCCGGACATATACAAAGTCTTGGCGGCGGAGTTGATGATCTGGTCGATGGCCTGCATGGAGAAGTTGAAGGTCATAAACTCAACGATGGGTTTCAAGCCCGCAAAACCTGCACCCACAGCGATACCGGTGAAGCCATGCTCGGTAATCGGCGTATCAATCACACGCTTTTCGCCAAATTCTTCCAGCATGCCTTGGGAGATTTTGTAGGCGCCTTGGTATTGGCCCACTTCTTCGCCCATCAGGAACACATCAGGGTCAGCGCGCATTTCTTCGGACATCGCGGCGCGAAGTGCTTCACGCACTGTCATGGGCACCATTTCTGTGCCTTCAGGTATTTCGGGGTCTTGAAGTCTCGTGATTTCAGCTACCGCGACTAGAGCAGGTGCCGCCACTTTCACTTCTCCCCCCTGGGGAGAAGGTGGCGCGACAGCGCCGGATGAGGGGGCGGTGGCAGAAGCAGTTCCAATCACAGCAATCGGCGTATTCACTTTGACACCTTCAGTGCCAGCAGCAATCAAAATCTCCGTCAACGGACCATCATCCACGGCTTCGATTTCCATCGTTGCCTTATCCGTTTCAATCTCGGCAATAACGTCACCAGACTTGACGTTGTCACCAACGTTCTTAAGCCACTTCGAGAGCTTGCCCTCTTCCATGGTAGGCGACAGGGCGGGCATGAGGATGGTTGGCATTGGTGTTCTCCCTCAAGCCTGCACGTAAATATCTGTCCACAACTCGGATGCATCCGGCAGTGGATCATTGGTGGCAAAGTCGGCTGATGCGGTGACGATATCACGGATTTCAGCATCTATTTGTTTCAGGTCGTCTTCCGTTGCTTGATTAGCGCGTAACAAACGGCCCTTTACCTGTTCGATGGGGTCGTGCTCCTCGCGCATCTTCTGCACTTCTTCTTTTGTGCGATACTTTGCAGGATCCGACATCGAATGGCCGCGATAACGGTACGTCATCATTTCGAGGATGTAGGGACCCTTGCCCGAACGGCAGTGTTCCATGGCGCGGTCGGCGGCGTCTTTGACAGCGCGCACGTCCATACCATCAACTTGTTCGTTCGGAATCCCATAAGCATCGCCACGTGCGCCCAAGCTTTCAGATTCAGCCGTCGAACGTGTGGCCGAAGTGCCCATGGCATAACGATTGTTTTCGATGATGAAAATCACCGGCAATTTCCAGATCGCCGCCATGTTGAAGGTTTCGTAGACTTGGCCTTGGTTGGCCGCCCCGTCACCATAGTAAGCCATCGAAACATTTTTATTGCCGCGATAACGATTGGCAAAGGCTAGCCCTGCCCCCAGCGGCACTTGTGCGCCGACAATGCCGTGGCCGCCGTAGAATTGCTTCTCTTTCGAGAACATGTGCATGGAGCCGCCTTTACCGCGGGAAATGCCGCCCGCGCGACCTGTCAATTCGGCCATAACGCCTTTTGGATCCATGCCGCAGGCCAACATGTGGCCATGATCGCGGTAGGAGGTGATTGTTTGATCGCCTTCAATCGTGGCCATTTCCATGCCAACAACTACGGCTTCCTGGCCGATGTACAAATGGCAAAAACCACCGATGAGGCCCATGCCATAAAGCTGACCAGCCTTTTCTTCGAAACGCCTGATCAGCAACATATCGCGATAGGCTTGCAGTTCTTCCTCGGCGGTAAAGCCACTGTTCTTGAGATTTGGAGTTTTAGCTGCTTTTGCAGCCTTTGCTTCTTTTCGTGCCAGATAGGCTGACTTCACCGCCATGCCGTTTCTCCCTGCTTTTGAGACAAGGTATAGCAGCTAAAGTCTTGTGTGCAGTGCAAAATAACTGAATTAACTGAAATTTGGTTTATCGTGTTGTGGCTGTTGTTTTATTCAGTTTTGCAGGCGCACAATAACTGCATTGGGCTGCAGCAATTTAAGCTCCGTACGAGCCAATTCCTCCAACATGTCACGATCGATATGTTCAGGTCGCATCAAACGTACCCGCTTGTCCAGCTTGGCCTTTTCGATCGCCAAGTTGGTGTTCTCAAGCTTTAACTCAGCAACCTCGTTTTCAAGACTATTGAGATAGGCAAATCCCCGTGGCCCTTTATAGCCATACCAAGAAAATGAGCACAGCAAGGCCAGACAGCCCAAGCTGACCAGCATATCAAAACGCCTGAATCGCATAATGTTCATTTCAGGCATTTGCTACTAACGGCGTTAATGATTGGTAACCGATAATTAAACTGAGGTAGGCCTTGCATTTTCATGCAGAAATGCCGATTTATGGCTGATGTTATCCAGCAGCCGCTTCATCGTTGCCATTCACGCGCTCAGCGTCTTGGCCCGCAACACCGGGAAAGGTCCTGTGTGCTCGAATGCGATTGCCACAAGTGTGCATACCAACCCCGTCGTCATCCGCCGCTTGATGTCGGAACTCGAGAAGTCCTTAATCGTGAAATCCACGGCGGGTCGTACCGGCGGTTTTGAATTGGGCCGCCCTGCTCCCAGTATTTCCTTGGCCGACGTTTACAGTGCAGTCGAAGACGAAACCGTCTTCCGCATGCATAAAATGGATCCTAACGCTGAATGCCCGGTCGCCGCACAGTTGAAGACCGTATTGTCAAAACCACTTCGTGCCGCTGAGGAGGCAATGACCACGGCACTTGGCAAAACCTCTTTGGATGATGTTGTTCGGGCCTTTGCCTAAACCCTGACAAATCGCTGACAATCCAATGTTGGCTTTTGTCAGCTAACCTACCTTAGTTTCTCAAACGTGGCCTAACGGCCTAGGGCCAGAGTCGGGTCGGTACCCCCCGCTTCAGATTTCTGGTAAACATGGGCCGGGTTTGGGTGCATGTTGTGAGCCATGCTGCCGATGTTCACAAACATGAACCACGAACCCGGCTCGCTATTGGTGGACGGATGAAACTGAAGAACGAAGCATCAATTGTTTTGAAGCTGGCAATGCTGATGCTTGCTGGATTCATGTTCATTGGACACGCCGCCGCGAAGGATGGTGACAGTGGTGGCGGCAATAGTGGCAGCGGAAGCGACAACTCTGGTAGCGGTTCGGACGATGACAATGACGACGATGATGATGAAGATGACGATCTTGATAGTTCCAGTGGCAGCAGCAAGTCCGGAGACCATAATAGCGCATACAAAGCAGTTAAGAAGGGCAAAGCAGTTTCTTTAAGGAAACTCAAAGTTCATCTGGCGCAAAACTATCCCGGAAAAATCCTGAGCATCAATTTGCTCAAAAGTCGCGGCAGTTATTACTATCGGGTCCGCATATTGTCCTCTGGCAACAGGATCAAGACTGTCACCCTCAACGCCTTGAACCTTAAAATGAGGACAAGTTGAATGCGCGTACTCGTAGCCGAAGACGAAATTTCTGTTGCCAAAGATGTCGCGCGGGCTTTGACACCACAGGGCTACGTGCCGACACTGACGCACGATGGTGAAGAAGCTTGGTTCCTCGGTTCAACAGAGCAATTTGCGGCTATTGTATTAGATCTGGGGCTGCCGACGTTGGATGGCATGAGCATTCTAAAGCGTTGGCGAAAAGAAGGCATCACCACACCGGTCATCGTATTGTCAGCACGCGGCACATGGGCTGAACGGGTTGAAGGCATCGATGCGGGCGCCGACGACTATTTGCCAAAACCATTTGTGATGGAGGAACTCTTGGCCAGATTGCGCGCCATCACACGGCGTTCAAATGGGATTGCAGCATCTGTTGTCGAGAATGGTGACATCAAACTCGACCTGCGTACCAGCACAACTTTTCGCAACGGCACACAAATCGATTTGACGCCTCTCGAATTCCGCCTTTTGCACCATTTGTTGAGCAACAAGGAACGTCAAGTTTCAAAAGAAGAGTTGGCCGAACAGCTCTATGCAGTGAACCACGAGCGTGAAGTGAACGCAATTGAAGCCGTCGTCAGCCGGGTAAGGCGAAAACTAGGGGCTGATGTTATTGAAAGCAAACGGGGCTTCGGTTACCGTTTCCACGGCTAAATCCAGATGATGCCCGCGTCCCTCAAGATAAGACTATTGGTTCTTGCAGCACTGGGGATCAGCCTTGTTCTAGGGCTTGCTGGCTTCGGCTTTAACTATCTGTTCCAACGGCAAGTCGAAAAATTCGTACTCACGGATTTGACCCACCATCTGGATCAATTACTGGCAGGCGTGGTCGTTGATAATGCTGGGGTGATTACTGTCACTGCGCGCATGAGCGACCCACGTTTTGAACTGCCGGAAGGCGGGCTCTATTGGCAGATTGACGTGAACGGGCAAACCTCTTTGCGCTCTCGTTCACTGTGGGATGAAGCACTCGTAGTGCCAACGCCTCCCGATACGCCTGAAGAAGATCATGCCCACATTATGACTCTTCCATCTGGTGGAGAAATCTTTGCTTTGGAAAAACTCATCAAACTCGAAAATGAATTGGGTGTCGAGAAGTCCATGGTGGTCACAGTTGGACTTGATCGCGAACGTGTAACAAATCCAGCAACTGAGTTTTCGCAAAGTCTTATGTGGGGATTGGGCGCAACGTATTTCTCGCTTCTCGCATCGACATTCGGAATCATTCTTTTGGGGCTCAGGCCACTCGCTGCCGTCAAACGTGGTGTAGCGGCACTCCGCGCCGGTTCTACAAAACTGCAGCAAGGTGACCTGCCCTCTGAAGTGGCACCACTTGTCGATGAAGTGAATGCGTTGGTGCAGGCACGCGAGCAACAATTGGCTCGCGCACGTGAACGCGCATCCAATCTTGCCCACGGCTTGAAAACACCTCTTGCAGTTATGCAAGCGATTGCCAACGATTTGCAAAGCAAGGGGCAGCACACAGAGGCCAGCAGTATAGGATTAAACACAAGTCAGATGCGTGACCTTGTCGACCGCGAACTTACACGCAGCCGCATGTCCGACGGCAACATCAGCCATCGAACAGATTTCAATGCGGTCTGCAAAAAAGTAATTGCCACCATGAAAGCGGCACCACGTGGTAAAGATCTCACATGGACAATGGTAACGCTTGATGCACTGAGTGTTGGTGTTGAAACCGTCGACCTCATGGAATTGCTGGGAAGTGTTTTAGACAATGCCAGAAAACATGCACGCTCAGCAGTTCGAATTTCTCACGATGGTAAAACTCTTGTCATTGAAGATGACGGACTTGGCGTTTCTGAAGATCAAATACAACACATCCTCAAGCGCGGCGTCAGACTGGATGAGAAACGCCCAGGCAGCGGCATAGGACTTGCGATTGTTGCTGATTTATCTGAAGTCTACGGCCTCGATCTCTTGGTCCGTAAGTCCGACCTCGGAGGATTGGCTGTCGTCTTCGCAATGCCAAATCGCTAGGTTCAAAGCTTTTCAATTCACTGACATATCACTGACAAAACCTAGTCGTTAAACGTCAGCCTCCATTTCATAAGGTCTTGAACGTTGCATGAGCACTTAAGTGCTGGTTAGCAACGCGTTGAAATGGAGAAACCAAATGAACACACAGAAACTTCTTGTTACTGCAATTCTTGGCATGATGGCGATGTCACCTGCGGCCTTCGCCGAGGAACTTTGTACGGACGTAACGTCCCGCAAAACGGTTGATGAAGCCAAGGCAGCTGCAGTTGCTGCTGGCTATGCTGATATTACCAAAATGGACGAAGAAGACGGTTGTTATGAAGCCAAGGGTCTCAACAGCGATGGCTCAAAGTTCGAAGTCTACATTCATCCCACAACGCTGAAGATCGTAAAGGTCAAAAAAGAAGACTGACGTGGAAACCCACGACCATCCAACAAAGAACGAGCGGATCTGGGATCCGCTCGTCAGACTGTTTCATTGGTCACTTGTCGCAGCTTTCATCACAGCTTGGTTTGGGCGTGGAGAGGCTTGGCTGCACGAAGGCGCTGGAAATTTATTGTCTATCTCCTCATCTTCCGCGTGGTTTGGGGAACGATTGGTACCGGGTCTGCCCGTTTTGAAAACTTTGTGAAGACGCCAATCGACACCTTCAATTACGTATTAGATATTCTTCGCAATCGGCCAGCGCACCACGCAGGGCACAATCCGGCTGGTGCCGCGATGATCATGCTGATGCTGCTGACTTTGGCCGTGACGACCTGCAGTGGCATTCTCATGACAACAACGAAGCTGTGGGGCAACGCGACTATTGAGTATGTGCACGGCCAATCTGCAAATCTGATGCTTCTGCTCATTGTAGGCCACTTGCTTGGAGTCATTATCGCGTCGCTCCAACACAAGGAAAATCTCGTTTTCAGCATGATCACCGGCTGGAAGTCAGTTGAAAGCAAAACGATCCCCTATCTTGGAGATGTAAACTGGGGCTGGAAACGATTAGTTTTAAGCGTTGCATTTTTGACCTTGGCCCTTGGGATCTGGCAGGTCTCAACATTCGCACTCAACGCTAGTTTCTGGCGTATGGAAAAAATCATCGCGTCTGCAGCAAAAAAATCGGGCTGCAATATTGCAAGTATCAATGGGCCAACTGTGGTCGTTCACCCAGAGCTTGAACTGCAATATCTCGCGACAGCCAGTCATGCAACTGCGCCAATCAAAATTGTCATAGCTGCCAACAAAGCAATACAACAAAAGCCTGATCTCGATTTGAGCAGTTTGGAAGAAACCTGCGCACAGGTCGCACTCTTGTCTGGACCCGCCACCGAACTTCGACAACTTTGGCCGCCCCGCCTGCTCCAGCGCCACAAACAAATGTGGTTGATGACGCAAGGAAGCGATCATTGAAGCAAGCCATTCAGGTTGTCGTAGGCATGCGACCTATCGAAACTGCGCTGCAACTTCGACCGACAGCAAAGACACCACCGCAACTCGTCTTGGTTCCGCAGGAGGCCCCCACTCAATCAAAGGTGTTAAAACTAAAAGAGTTACCGCGCCAGATTAAGCCAATCCAGAAGAAGGCATTCAAAGCAAAGAAGTCAAAAGTTGAAAAGCGCAGGACCAAGCGGAAAGCGCGTCGGCTCGGTAAAATTTATAGGTTTGAACCTAAAAACAGACTGGCGCTCCGCGTGTTCAAACGAAAAATTCGCTCGCGTCCAAGAACTCAACAGCTATTCGAAACTGGCTCACGTCAAAATGAAAATCACAACGACAGTGATACAGACAACAGTGGCCACGGTTCTAACAACAGCGGCTCTGGCAAAGGTGGATCAGGGAGCGATAAGGATTGATTGAAGTTGACGCAGAGGACTGATCGCCAACGGCGTCAACTTCAAAATCCAAGATGCCTTTAAGCCCGCAACATCGCCCTGCCCTGATAGACGGCAGCAGCACCCAGTTCTTCTTCGATGCGCAGAAGTTGGTTGTACTTGGCCAAACGGTCTGAACGGGACAGCGATCCGGTTTTGATCTGGCCGCAGTTTGTGGCCACCGCGAGATCGGCAATCGTCGAATCTTCGGTTTCGCCAGAACGATGTGACATGACTGCCGAGTAGCCAGCTTTGTGCGCCATTTCGACGGCAGCCAAAGTTTCGGTAAGCGAACCAATCTGGTTGACCTTGACGAGGATAGAGTTTGCAATCTTCTCATCAATGCCGCGCTTCAAGCGAGTGGTGTTGGTGACGAACAAATCATCGCCAACGAGTTGGGTTTTGGAGCCGATCAAATCGGTGATTTGCTTCCAACCATCCCAATCATCTTCGGACAATCCATCTTCAATCGAAATGATGGGGTAGTCTTTTGCCAATTTGGCAAGGAATTCAGCTTGTTGGGTGATCGACAGTGTTTTGCCTTCGCCTTCGTAGACATATTTGCCGTCCTTGAAGAATTCTGTCGCCGCACAATCAAGGGCGAGGAACATGTCCTTGCCTGGCTTAAAACCGGCCTTGGTGACAGATTCCATCACGAAGTCGAGAGCGGCTTCCGCTGATGGCAGGTTTGGCGCGAAGCCACCTTCATCACCCACGTTGGTGTTGTGGCCAGCTTTTTTTAAGGCGCTTTTCAAAGCGTGGAAGGTTTCTGCACCCATGCGCAGGGCTTCTTTGAACGAGGACGCGCCAACCGGCATGACCATGAATTCTTGGAAGTCGATGGGGTTATCGGCATGTGCACCACCGTTGATGATGTTCATCATCGGCACAGGAAGCGTGCGGGCTGAGGTGCCACCGACATAACGATAAAGCGGCATGCCGCAGGAGTCCGCAGCGGCCTTGGCGATGGCAAGTGAAACGCCGAGAATGGCATTGGCACCGAGGCGAGCTTTGTTCGGCGTGCCGTCAAGAGCGATCAAAGTGCGGTCGATGTCGACTTGGTTTTCAGCATCCATGTCGGCAAGCGCCTCATAGATTTCACCGTTGACGGCTGCAACTGCTTTCAAAACACCCTTGCCGAGGTAGCGCGCTTTATCACCGTCACGCAGTTCCATGGCTTCATGAGCACCGGTTGATGCGCCTGATGGAACGGCCGCACGACCGAAGGAACCGTCTTCCAGCGTCACATCCACTTCCACAGTGGGGTTGCCACGGAAGTCAAGAATTTCGCGGGCGGTAATATCGAGAATGGCGGTCATAGGTGGGCTCCGAGTTGAAATTGTTCTGAACTGTTGTGCGCGAAACAATCACCCACTCAGCGTCATTCCCGCGAAGGCGGGAAACCAACTCAATTCACAAAAAGTTGGATCCCCGCCTGCGCGGGGATGACGCTTGTTTGGATATGAGTGCCCAACAATCCTTCGTCGCGGCGCTTATGCTGATGAATGATGACGATTGCAAGAAATTTGAGGTGCGTACGTCATTTTAGTTTCGGAAGATTTATACTACCGCTTTTTGCGAGTTCATGATAAGAACTGTCAATCACGCAATACAGAATAGTTTCGCGGTTTAACTTGAAAGCTTCCATATTGTTTTTGAGTTCGACGCGATCACTTGCGGATGTTAGAGCAAATTTCTGACGATATTTTTCCATAACAGTTGATTTCATAAAGCCAACATTTTTATCAAATTCTAGCTCATCAAAACCGTGGCCGTTTTTGAAACTGTCTAAACTAAAGACATAAGTCCAAAATTCAGAATACATTTCTACAGTTAATGAATGCACTTTAGGACCCAGAGTGTCTTTCAAACATTTTTCAGACATGTTTTTGAATTCTGTTTCAATTTGAGTTCCATGAATTGGCATTAGTGACAATATTGCGCGCAGTTGTTCGCGCATTGGATTCTTGGGGCGCAGCTCAGTATTGCTCAATGAGTACACGCCAAAAGTTAGACTAATTATGGCAAACAAACCTGCAAATTTGCGATGCATTTGCGAACTTTCTGACTTGAACTTCAATCGGGTCGATTATAATAGATAATAGTTTTCAGGTTTGCTAATCAGCAAAGCGAAAATAGCGCGTGTTGAGAAGTAAAGATTACTTCAAGCACTCACCCCAAACTGCCGTAACGCCAACATCATCACAGCATGGGCTTCCCCTGCCCCGACATTCACAATCTTGTGCGGCAGGTCGGCTTTGAACCTCAATGTCTCGCCTTGTTTGACGGTTTTGGTTTCGCCGCCTGTCGTCACTTCGAGTTCGCCTTTGACCAGATAAAGATGTTCGATGGTACCGGGTGGATGTGGGTTTGATTCCAGTACGCCGTTTTCTGGGCGTGGAAGTCGTACCATTGAAACACGTCGACCAAGTTCAGCGGCCCGGCGATGGCGAGGCGGCAGAGCCCGTCCTGGCTTTCAAGAATGGGCACGCCGGATTTGCTTTGGTGTTCGATGAACAGTGATTTTGCCTCGCCACGCAGGACTTCATCGATGGTGGTATCTAAGGCTTTAGACAGGCGAGAGACTGTTGAAATTGTTGGGTTGGTCTCATTGCGCTCAATCTGCGAGATGATGGATTTGGCAACACCGGACTGCTCAGACAATTCGCCAAGTGACATATTATAGGCCTTGCGCAACCGCATGATAGTGGCACCAAGGGCTTGGCCCTCCTCGTCACTCGAAGGTGTAGTTGGCTTTTTTCCGCGCCGCGTTGACATATTGGTATTCCTTATGTAGTACTAGTGTTCGTTATTACGAACAGTGCATGGACTTCACTCTGCTTGCCTGATTTTTCGGCTGTTTTCGCCCTAAAATCAATCAAAATCACAGAAATGGTCAATGCGAGGTGAGGTCTTGAGGCTCATACTGGACGCATTAACGAACGCGGGTCTCTTAATCAACGAAGATTGGGCCCGTTTGGAATGGAGAACGGAACAGATGCGCTATTTTCCGATATTTGTAGACCTCAAAGACGCCCGCGTTGTCGTAGTTGGCGGCGGCGAAGAAGCATTGCGCAAAATCCGACTGCTGATGAAGACTGATGCCAAGATTGATGTGATCGCGGCGGAACTCCATGATGAATTGAAAGCCAATGCGCGTGTCAATTGGCTGGCGACCCACTACAAAGCTGATCTGCTTGATGGCGCTACTTTGGTTTATTCAGCTGATGCTGAGTTGAACGCGCAAGTGAGTGCTGATGCAAAAGCACGAGGCATTCAAATTAATGCGGTTGATGAAGCTGAGATTTCAACTTTTATCGTGCCCTCAATTGTGGATCGCGACCCGGTTGTTGTGGCGATTGGCACCGAAGGTACTGCACCCGTTCTTGGCCAGGGCATTCGCGCCAAGATTGATGCGATGTTGCCGGATAAATTGGGTGGTCTTGCGGCCCAAGCTCAAACGCTGCGGGAGCGCGTTGCGCGGCATATACCCCACGGCAACCGTCGCCGCGCGTTCTGGCAGCAATTCTTTTTTGGGTCGCCCCGCGATGCTTTTATTGCCGGAGATGATCTGAGCTTTCACACCACCGTGCATGACGCGGTTACCGATGCACTTTCGGGCAACACGGGCCGTGTTTCGCTGGTGGGTGCAGGACCCGGCGACCCTGAATTGTTGACGTTGAAGGCACAGCGTAAACTCATGGAAGCCGACGTGATTATTTATGATCGTCTGGTATCGGCTGAGGTTTTGGAAATGGCACGGCGGGATGCGGTGCGCATTGCCGTTGGAAAGACGCCGTTCGTGCCCTCGCCCAAGCAATCCGAAATCAACGACATCATCATCGCTGAGGCCAAAAAAGGATTGCGCGTTGTGCGCCTGAAAGGCGGCGACCCTTATGTCTTTGGTCGTGGCGGCGAAGAGCAGGCAGCACTCGAAGCGGCTGGAATTCCGGTTGACGTGGTGCCCGGTATTACGGCGGCTTTGGGCTGTGCGGCTTCGTTGAAGGCTCCACTGACACAACGCGGGCAAAACCGTTCGATCACCCTGCTCACCGCTTCTTCGGAAACAGGCATTGCAGATCAGGATTGGCAAGCCCTTGCGAAGCCCGGTCAAGTGTTGGCAATTTATATGGGTGTGCATGCGGCCGGCACGATTTCCGCTCAACTGTTGGATGCTGGTATGAACCCTTCGACCCCAGTGACCTTGGTTGAAAATGGAACGCGACGCGATGAGCGCGTGCTTTATGCAACCGTCGGAAACCTGTGGGACACAGTGCAGAGTGCAGGGCTTCAAGGCCCGGCATTGATTTATGTGGGTTTGGCATCGGCAAAAGCATCAGCTGATGTGGTGGCCTTTCCGATCCGCGAAGACATTCAACTTGCAGCTTTGAGAGCAATATCATGAGCATTTCTGAAAAGGGTCAGGTGATGACCGCAAACCGTTTGCGTGATGGCGACGTGGTGTTTCTTACCCGCTCAGGCGAATGGGATTTGGCTATCGACAATGCCGTGTTGGCTTTGGAGCCACAAGCTGCCGCAGCTTTGGAAGTGCGGGCGAAAGCCGATGAAAAGGCCACTCTGGTTACAGGCGCATATTTGTTCGACGCAACCCGCGTTGATGGAAAAATCAAAGCGTCGCACATTCGCGAACGTATCCGCACACTTGGCCCAAGCGTGCGCGCAGATCTCGGCAAACAAGCAGAAGGCACAGCGGGCGCGTTTGCCCCTGTGGACGCATAACATGTATCGTTACGACGAATTCGACCACAGCTTTGTGCAACAGCGCACAGCGCAATTCCGTGACCAAGCCAACCGCCGTTTGTCTGGCGAGTTAACGGAAGAAGAATTCCGTCCGTTGCGCTTGATGAATGGTTTGTATTTGCAACTGCATGCCTACATGCTGCGTGTGGCTATTCCTTATGGCACATTGTCGTCAAAGCAAATGCGCCGCCTCGCCTATATCGCCGACAAGTGGGACCGTGGTTATGGCCACTTCACGACGCGTCAAAACATTCAATACAACTGGATCAAGCTGGAAGACACGGCGGACATTCTCGAGGCGCTTGCCGAAGTTGAAATGCACGGCATTCAAACCTCGGGCAATTGCATTCGCAATGTGACGACGGACCATTGGGCGGGCGCTGCGGCAGATGAAATTGCTGATCCACGCCCGATTGGTGAATTGTTGCGGCAGTGGTCTTCGCTGCATCCTGAATTCTCGTTCTTGCCGCGCAAGTTCAAGATTGCCGTGACGGGTGCGCCCCATGACCGTGCTGCTGTGCGGGTGCATGATATTGGTTTGCGCTTGCACAAGAATGACAAGGGTGAAAACGGTTGGGAAGTGATGGTGGGCGGTGGCCAGGGCCGCACGCCGATGATTGCCGTGACGGTGCGGGATTTCCTTCCTGAGATTGAACTCATCCCCTACATCGAAGCCATTATGCGGGTTTATAACCTCTATGGCCGCCGAGATAACAAATACAAGGCGCGTATCAAGATTTTGGTGCATGAACTAGGTGCTGAAAAATTCCGTTCGGAAGTGGAAGCGGAATATGCGCGGCATCCTGCGCAAACCACTGAAGTAGATGCACGGGAATTGGCACGGATCTCAAAATACTTCGCCTTGCCTGCACTGGAAAAACACTCGCGTTTTGCCCCGCATTTTGAAGATGCGAAACTCAAGAACAAGGATTTTTCACGTTGGGCGAAGAACAACCTCGCTGCCCATGCAGTTGATGGTTACACCATCGTCAATATTTCGCTGAAACCTGAAGGCGGCATTCCTGGTGACGCGACAGGCGAACAAATGCGGGTGATGGCCGATTTGGCTGAACGCTACTCGCATGATGAACTCCGCGTATCACATGCACAAAATATCGTGTTGCCCCATGTGAAGCTGGAAGATGCTTTTACGATTTGGGAAGAGTTGCAAAAGGCTGGTTTAGCGGCTGCAAATTATGGCTTGCTGGGTGATATTATCGCCTGCCCCGGTTTGGATTATTGTGCTTTAGCGACGGCTCGCGCCATTCCCGTGTCACAAGCGATTTCGCGCAAGTTTGCGGATTTGGACACTCAAGAAAAGTATGGTCCGCTGAAGATCAATATATCTGGCTGCATCAATGCCTGTGGCCATCACCATGTAGGGCATATCGGTATTCTCGGTCTTGATAAAAAAGGCGAAGAGTACTTCCAGATTACACTGGGTGGTTCTTCAGGTGACAAGGCATCCATCGGCAGTATCTTGGGGCCCGGCTTTGCGGCTGAAGAGGTACCCGACGCCATCGAAAAAATTCTAAATACTTATGTGAAGCTGCGGCAGCCTGGTGAGGAATTCCTCGCTGCGTATCGCCGCGTTGGCCCACAACCATTCAAGGATGCTCTCTATGCCGCTGCTTAAAAACAATAGTTTCATCAACGATGCTTGGGTGAGTTTGGCCGATGACCAACCCATTGAAGACGGTGCGCGCGTGATCGTTTCACTGGATCGATTGCAGAAAGAGTGGGATGTTTTGGCGCGGCATACGGGCATGCTTGGAGTTGTCGTTCCCAACAATGCCGATGAAAAGGCGTTGCACCCTTATTTTTCGCAACTGGCTTTGGTGGTTGTGAACTTCCCGGCTTTCACGGACGGCCGTTCTTACAGCCAGGCTCGACAATTGCGGCTTGATGGTTATCGCGGTGAAGTGCGCGCTACGGGCAACATTTTACCAGACCAATTGCAGTTCATGCTGCAAGTGGGTGTTGATAGTTTTGAAGTGTCAGATCGCTTCACCTTGGAAGATTGGCAAAAAGCTGCCCAACACATGCAGTTGACCTATCAGCTGGGATATAATCGCACAGGCGCTGAACGTGAAGTCTGGGCGCAGCGCCACCAAGGTTTTGCAGCATGGGAGGAACAACCCCATGCCGGATAACAAAAGACTAAACGACATCGTTGAAAGCTATGCCGGACTTGAAGGTTGGCAGCTCATCAGCACGGCTGTCAAAAACCATCCGGGCCGTGTCGCATTGTTGTCGTCCTTTGGTGCGGAATCATCGGTGCTCTTGCACATGGTTTCAGAGATCGCACCTGATCTGCCGGTGTTGTTTTTGGATACGGAAAAGCTGTTTCCAGAAACACTCGCTTACCGTGATCAATTGGTGCGCGAATTGGCCTTGACCAATCTCATCAATATTCAGCCGGACCCAGAAGATATTGCGCGAGTTGACCCTGATGGCATACTCAATACTTTTGACAAAGATCTGTGCTGCCACTTTAGAAAAACGGTGCCAATGCAAAAAGCCTTTGCGCAGTTCGACATTATCATTTCAGGCCGAAAGCGGTTCCACGGTGCAACGCGCAGCGACTTGCAATACGTGAGTGTTCAAGACGGCAAAGTGAAGCTCGAGCCTTTGGCCAGTTTCACCGCACTTGACCTCAACAATTATATGACCAGTCACCACTTGCCTTCACACCCATTGAAGCTACAAGGTTATCGCTCGATAGGTTGTGTGCCCTGCACCACGCAAGGTGGCACAGATGAAGATCCAAGGGCCGGCCGTTGGGCTGGTTCCGACAAAACTGAATGCGGCATCCACTTCTCCGTCAACGGTGAAGTTATCCGTATTGAAACGCGCCAGGCGGCAGCCGTTTGACTTTGAATTGATAGAGGCAACAAAGGCAAACACATGACTGAATTCTGGACCTTCGCATTGGTCGGTTTCTTGGCGCAGCTGATTGATGGAACTCTAGGCCTTGGCTTTGGAATTATTTCAGCGTCAGTATTATTAGCGCAAGGCGTGCACCCTGCCCTCGTTTCAGCCAGTGTAAATGCTGCGAAAATTCCAACAACAGGCACTGCCGCGTTCTCGCATTTCATCAATAAGAATTTAGACTGGAGCCTTGTGCTTGCCCTTGCGATGTTTGGCACATTGGGTGGCACGCTGGGCATGTTGTTACTCACAAGCCTAAAGGGACAGGCACTAACAATGCTTGTCACCACCTATTTGTTTTTTGTAGGCGGATTGATCATTTGGCGGGGCGTCAAAGGCACGACACCGAGATTGCTGCCTGCAGCCTGGAAGCGGCTGATCGGGTTTGTTGGTGGCCTTATTGAAGGCATCGGCGGTAGTTGGGGACCTGTGGTGACCACGAGCCTACTCGGATCGGGCGTGAATTCACGCTTTGCCATCGGCTCCAGCAATTTTGCTGAGTTTGCGGTCAGTGTCACGGTGTTTTCTGCTTATCTTGTTGCCTTCCTGTTTGGTCATTGGGAGGGTGGAACTGATTGGCGTTCCGTCGCTTACCCAGTGGCAGGACTTGTGGTTGGCGGGCTGCCAGCGGCGATGGCAGGTGGTTGGCTGGCACGCGTATCGCCCAGTCGCATCTTGACAGTTTTGGTTGGCTTCATGGCAATCGCGATTGGACTCTACCGCGCGTTCAGCTGAGATCCTTTGTAACCCGATCAAGCTTCTGCAACTGGACGAGCAACTTTTCCAGCTCATCAATGGGAACCATATTTGGTCCGTCTGACGGTGCGTTATCGGGGTCTTCGTGGGTTTCAATAAAAACGCCTGCAACGCCAACAGCGATAGCAGCGCGCGCGAGCACGGGCACCATGCGACGGTCGCCACCCGAAGATGATCCTTGCCCGCCTGGTTGTTGCACAGAATGTGTTGCGTCAAAGATGATCGGTGCGCCGGTTTCAGCCATGATGGGGAGGCTGCGCATGTCAGACACAAGTGTGTTATAGCCGAAGCTGGCCCCGCGTTCTGTAAGCATTACATTCGGGTTGCCGCTTTCCACCACTTTTGCCACGACGTTTTTCATGTCCCATGGAGCGAGAAACTGGCCCTTCTTGATGTTGACGACGCGATTGGTATTTGCGGCGGCGATGAGCAAATCGGTTTGGCGACAGAGGAACGCCGGAATTTGAAGTATATCAATGACCGGGGCCAAAACTGCACATTGGGCAGCGTCATGCACGTCGGTTAACACGGGTAAGCCCAGTGTGGATTTAATTTCCGCGAAAACTGCGAGTGACTTTTCCAAGCCCAAGCCGCGCGTCCCTTTAAGGCTAGTGCGGTTGGCTTTGTCGAATGACGATTTATAAATCAAACCGATGTTGAGACGGGTGCAGATGTCCTTCAGGCGTGACGCTATCATCATGGCATGGTCGCGAGTTTCCATTTGGCATGGGCCCGCAATTAAACTGAAAGGCAAGTGATTGCCAAACAAGACATCACCAATTTCTACCGTGCTGTTAAGTTTCATTGCTTTGGATAGACCATAAAAGTACCTGAACCATGGGCATAAAGTTTGCCCGTTATATCTGTGATTTTGGCTTCAACTGTGAGCAACGAGCGGCCAGCATGAAGCACTGAAGCGGTGGCTACAAGCTTCCCCGTAGAGACTTCAATTTTCCGAACATATTTCACATTCAAATCAATGGTTCCAAAGCCCAAGCCCTCAGGAACCTTCGTTGCGACAGCGCTTCCCATAACGGCGTCGATTAGTGTTGCAATGTAACCTCCGTGCATGCGACCCATAGCATTCTCGAATTTTGCTACGGGCAGGCTATGTACAACGGCCGTTCCATCTCCCAATTCAACAATCTTGATACCCAAAGTATCGTGCATTGGATGCAGATCAACATTTGACATGCGTGCTTGTAAGTCTGGCCGCAATGTCATTTCCTTTTTGCCTTAGGAGCATTCGTCACTTCATCTGGTTTTGTAGGTGGCAAGGTTGAAGACAAAATATTCTTCGGAAGTAATTTGGCAATTTCCAATCTCAAATCACTGGTCACTTGTGCTGCCTCAAACACATCCTGAACATGTCCTCGCAAATCGAATTCCAACCCCAGCGTACTGATTTTGGCCAATTGCACCAAGGGCTGCGGATGACGCATCACTTTCGGATGCGACTGCAGAATTGTCATCAATTGCTTTGAAAGCGCTTCAGCATCAGAACTGTGGGTAAAAGTAAGATTTATACCAAAGCGCCCTACGCTGTCGCGGTGCGTCCAGTTGCGGACAGCTTCAGAAATCAAATTGGAATTTGGCACAATGATTGTGCAGTTGTCGAAGGTTTCAATTTCAGTCGATCGCACATTGATCTTCTTGACGATGCCTTCGCCTGCATTCGTAACAACCCAGTCACCAACACGAACCGGACGTTCGGCAAGAAGTATCAAGCCCGACACAAAGTTGTTGACGATAGACTGCAAGCCAAAACCGATACCAACGCCGAGTGCACCGGCGACGAGTGCAAGACTTGAAAAATCGAGCCCCGCAGCTGTCAGTGCAAATGCCGCGGCCAGACTGTATCCCGCATAGCCAGTAGCGGCCCGCAGCGAGTCTTGCACGCCTTTGTCAAGATGGGTTTCTGACAACACGCGGCGTTCCAGCCACCGGCTGAAATAACGGGTCGCTGTAATGCCAATTGCCAGTACAGCAAATGCGATGGCAATCGCTTTGGGGGAAAGTGAGATGTTCCCAATTCGAAAACCCTGCCCCAACGAGCCAAGGAAGCTCGAAACGTCGAACAATACGACTGTCCAAAGTGCGATAAGAGCGAGAAGTGTTACGATTATCAGAATAGCATCCGCCAAGGTGCGAAGTATGAGTACGACACGCTGAATGCCCTCCTCACTCCAGTGCGTCATCCGACGAATGAAACGACCAGGTCCAGAATGCGGCACGACGAGCGCTGCGGCCATGGCATCCGTGAAGGCATGCAACACCCCCATCGACACCGCAAGTATGGCTGTGTCGAGAAGATTGCCAGCAATGAAATACGAAAGCGCAATAAAGCCGAACAAAAGTGCGAGACCGGCAACAAACAGCAGTGCCCACCAAACGGGCATGAAATTCATGAACCAGGTCAAGAAATAGGTGGTGCCCTGCCCCGCAAGTCCCTTCAAAGCCTGTCGCCGTACAATTGTCAGACCCAGCGCAATCAGTGCAATCATCAACATTGAAGACAACGCGGACTGCCCGACTGCGAAACTGACGGGAAGATTTATCGATGATGCAAAATTTGAAATTTGATCACCGAACCCATAAACCAAGTAAGCCGCAAATACGACAAACACCAAACTGCGAGCAGAGGCACTATCGATGGCGACGAACCGCCAAAACGAATTCGCGTGGCGATGTAACAAAATAGATGAGCCCTGCATAAATTACAGCAGGTTCGACAGCATCAAGTAAAACATTCAACAGGCTGTCTAATGCAGGCGTGTTTATGCCAACGACTTCAAGGGTCGCGAGCACCAAAAACATCACAACACCAACAGCCAATAGATACTTGGCAAAGCTCCAAATGACATGCCAAAGTTTCTGCAATCCGTCGGCTGGCTCTTCGGCATAGGTGGTAGTGCCGAATCCAAGTCGGTCGGCAACATTTGGTAGAAACCGGAAAAACACCAACCACAATGTCATCAAACCGATGGGAAGAAACAATAACCCAGTATAGTTGGTTCCACTTTCAGCATCGCTGAGCCCTTTTGACAATTGAGTTCCGAGGCGTTGCCAAAGTAATTTAGCACCGTCAGCTGTATTGCTCCACAGCGCCGGGTTTAACACCGACCGATCAGCTTTAAAAATGCGTTGGAGGAATTGACCACGTTGGAGCGTCGTCAGCCGCGATAAGGCCTGCTCAGCTTCAAGGCCAACCAAAACAAACTGTTTCTGAGCAGCCGTGGCGCGGGCGAGTTGCGCGTTGAGTTCCTTGCGCTGGGTTGCAATAGTTGTGGTTTCCTCTTGGCCATCGGCGGGTGCGGGACCAAGGCCTTCGACCTGCGTTCTGATTTCCCCCAAGGGTCCTGAGGCATTTTCGGCGCCGGCACTTGCTGCTGCTCGCATTTTCTCCAGAACTGGTCGTTGTGCCGCCAAAGCGTCGTCCTGCAAGGTGCCACTGCCAATTCTGTTTGCAACACCTCGGAGCTGTGCTTGCAGCAGCGTTGCAAGCCGTTCTGCTTCGCGCAACTTAACTTCATCATAAGCCTCGACAGGTGTAACACATCCGAGCAGCACAACGGCAGCCGCAAAGACAAAGGCAATGAAAGTTCTGGTGTTCACACCAACCGACTTTGCACGACTGCCGCCTCAATGAAAGAGGCAAACAGCGGATGCGGTTCAAATGGTTTTGACTTGAGTTCTGGATGATATTGCACACCAATGAACCAAGGATGGTCAGGATATTCAACAGTCTCAGGCAGCAAACCGTCTGGCGACATGCCTGCAAATTTCAGACCTGCAGCTTCGAGCTGTGACACGATAGGCCGTATTCACTTCATAGCGATGGCGATGCCGCTCAGATATTTGCGTGTCGCCATAAATATTCGCAATGTGGCTATCTTTGGCCAGTTTGGCGTCAAATGCGCCAAGTCGCATGGTTCCGCCAAGATCACCGCCCGACGCACGAATTTCAAGCTCGTTGCCCTTCATCCACTCTTTCATGGTGCCCACAACAGGCTGTTTGGTTTCTCCAAATTCCGTTGAGCTTGCGTCGGTAATGCCACACAAATTGCGTGCCGCTTCGATGCAGGCCATTTGCATGCCAAAACAAATACCAAAGTAAGGCACGTTGCGGGTCCGCGCAAAAGTCGCTGCCTTGATTTTACCTTCAGCGCCACGCTCGCCAAAACCACCGGGCACCATAATTCCGTGTACACCTTCGAGGAAAGGAGCCGGATCTTCATTTTCAAACACTTCCGATTCAATCCATTCCAGATTGACCTTCACATTATTGGCGATGCCACCATGTATGAGCGCCTCTTTCAAAGACTTATAGGCGTCCAGAAGCCCTGTATATTTGCCAACCACGGCAATCGTCACCTCGCCTTCGGGCTGGGTAATGCGATGCATAATATCATCCCAAACCGACAGGTCTGGCTTCTTTGGCATCAATAATTCCAAATGCATCGAGCACTTCTTGATCCAAACCTTCCGCATGATAGGCGCGCGGCACATCATAGATGGAAGCAACATCGAGTGCTTGGATAACTGCAGACGGTCGCACATTGCAAAACAGAGCAATTTTCTTCCGCTCATTCAATGGAATTTCTCGATCTGCACGACAAAGCAAAATATCGGGCTGAATACCAATAGATCTCAGTTCTTTCACGGAGTGCTGGGTGGGTTTTGTTTTCAATTCACCTGCCGTGGGGATCCACGGCAAAAGCGTAAGGTGAATAAAAATGCAGCTGCCACGTGGAGATTCTTGGCCGAACTGGCGAATGGCTTCAAGAAATGGCAAGCCTTCAATGTCGCCAACAGTGCCGCCAATTTCCACCAACACAAAATCAAAAGCTTCGTTACCTGATTTGATGAAGTCTTTAATGGCGTCAGTGACATGGGGAATAACTTGAACGGTTCCGCCCAAAAAGTCGCCGCGACGTTCCTTCGCAATAATGTCCTGGTAAATCCGACCTGTTGTGATGTTGTCGTCTTTGGTCGCATGCCGACCGGTAAAGCGCTCGTAATGCCCGAGATCGAGGTCGGTTTCCGCGCCATCATCGGTCACAAATACTTCACCGTGCTGATAAGGGCTCATCGTGCCCGGATCGACATTTAAATAGGGGTCAAGTTTACGAATACGGACCTTGAAGCCACGGGATTGCAAAACAGCAGCAAGTGCTGCAGCGGCCAAGCCTTTTCCAAGTGAGGAAACCACGCCGCCAGTGATGAAGATGTATCGCGCCATGGGAGTTCCTCTTAGCCATTGGGCATGCCGATTCGAAGCGCCGAATGAACTTATTCTAAATCGTCTGTGGATAGCCCCGTGAAACAACCAAATGTTTCACAGGTCCAATCAATATGGGGTTTCGTCAGTTTACAGGCGCAGCAGGTTCAGTCGCTGGCTTTTGCCCAAGATTTGGCAATGCAGGTTCGGTTGAACCTCCCGTTGCGGGAGCCGTTTCGCCAGTGGTTGCAGGTTGACCTTCAAACACCGACTTGTTGGTACCGGCACGTGTCGCCAAAATCGTCAGTGTGATCGAGGTTACAAAGAAACACACGGCCAATATGGCTGTTAAACGCGTCAATCCACTGCCAACACCGCGTGCCGAGAACAAATTGCCACCACCGCCACCACCTGAGCCACCAATGCCCAAAGCACCACCTTCAGAGCGCTGCAAAAGAATGGCACCAATCAGTACCAAGGCAATAATCAAGTGAATAGCGAGAATGATGTTTTCCATGACAAATCCAGTATGTTTTGTGGCGCTTTAAGCCTTATATGACAATCGCACAAGCATTACTCAAGCAATTGCTTCGAGGCCGACGACTTACATGTAAGCCTTTATAATTCCAATGAAATCCGCTGCTTTCAAGCTTGCACCACCGACCAGCGCACCATTAACATTGGAAGCCCCCATCAATTCTTCAGCATTTGAAGGTTTGACTGACCCGCCATAGAGAATGCGGGTTTTAGCGCCATCTTCACCCATGATTTTGGCAATATCACCACGCACATGCGTGTGGGCTTCGGCAACCTCAGCGGTTGATGCCGTAAGACCCGTGCCAATGGCCCAGACAGGTTCGTAGGCAATAACAGTGTTGGTCGCAGTTGCACCTTCGGGGATCGACCCCTTCAATTGCGCAGATCAAAACCGCCAAGGTTTGACCACCTTTCCGCTGCTCCAGTGTTTCGCCGATGCAAATAATTGCCACGAGACCTGCGTTATGGACTGCCTTTGCCTTTGCAGCCACGGTTGCATCGTTTTCTTTATGGTTTGTGCGACGCTCAGAATGACCCACAATGACGTAGCTTGCACCGCAATCTTTCAACATTTCAGCAGAAATATCACCTGTATGAGCGCCTGAAATCGCGGCATGGCAGTCTTGTCCGCCAACTTTAATTTTTGAACCCTTCAACACGCTTTTGACGCGACGGACGAGTGTGGCTGGTGGGCACACCAGAATATCACACTTGGTTTTGACATCCCGCATCATGCCAGCCAGCAAGCGTGGCTCTTTCAACATGGCCGTCGTACCATTCATTTTCCAGTTTCCAGCAACCAGCGGCTTAATTGTCTGTGACATCGCGTCCCTCAAAAAAAGTTTCGGGCGTCACATAGCCTGCTTTGGTACAGAAGCGGTAGCACAAAGTGCTCATCATCCTTGACTTGCGGCTGCCGTCTCAACTTTCTATGATGGGATGAAACCGAAATGCGCCGTGGACACTGATTCATAGCGCCTTACTGATTGAAGGATTGTTTGAAATGATGGAAGCCCTGCGCAACGGCGCAAAAGGTTGGGTAGCAAAAGTACTGCTCGGATTGCTGATTGCGAGTTTCGCAGTCTGGGGCATTACGGACGTCTTCCGCGGGTTCCAAACTGCTGACTTGGCTGAAGTCGGTAATACCGCCATTTCGAGCGAAGCCTTTCGCGTTGATCTCAATCAGACGCTGCAACAACTTGGATCTCAGAGCGGAACAACTATTTCATTGGAAGAAGCCCGCAAATCAGGACTGGACCGCCAAGTGCTGGACCGGATGATTGCTCAAGCTTCGATAGATGCGCAAGGTGAGCGTTTGGGCGTCACAATTGCCGACCAGGCCATCGCTTCTCAAATTCAAAACCAAAAGATATTCCTCGATTCAACTGGTAAGTTTGATGTTGCCCGTTTCCGCAATCTCTTGCAGCAAAACGGAATGACTGAACAAGGTTATGTGGCCTCTCAACGGTCGGAAACCCAAAGGAACGCTTTAACTGGTGTTGCCGCTGATAACATCACACTGCCACGTACAATGTTGGATGCCCTTACTCGTTACCGCGACGAAACGCGTGATGGTCGCTATGTGAGCTTTACAGTGAATGCCGCAGATGTTCCTCAACCAAGTGACGCAGATTTGAAAAAGCAATATGAAGCCACGCCAGCGGCCTACACGGCTCCTGAATACCGATCGATTGTCGTCATGAAAGTTGAACCAGCCGATATGGCGGCGAAGATTCAAGTCACAGACGAAGAAATTGCGAATGCTTACAACACCTTCAAAGAAGAATACTTCTTACCGGAAAAGCGCGATATTATTCAGCTTTCCTTTGCTGATGTCGCAGCTGCGGAAAAAGCAAAACTTCGACTTGATGCCGGTGAAGACATTGTGAAATTGGCTGCTGAGTTGGGTCAAAAAGAAAAGGACATCACGTTCACGGGAAAACAGAAAGAACAGTTTCTTGATGAGAAGATCGCTGAAGCCGCATTCTCACTGACTGAAGGCACAGTGAGTTCGCCAGTGGTTGGCAGTTTGAACACGGCCATTCTGAAGGCCGTAAAAGTTGTTGCGGCCCGTCAACCCACGCAAGCTGAACTCGCATCACAGCTGAAAGATCGCCTGCAGCTGCAACGCGCGCGTGAAGAAATTCAATCCGTCTATGACGCTGTAGAGGATGCCCGTGCGGTACCTACAAAGTTTGAAGATATTGCAGCGAAAGCTGGAATTCCACTTTTGACAATACCGGCAGTTAGCGTTGCAGGTCTAGATAAGGTAGGAGTGGCCGTATCAATTCCATCGCAGGCTGAGGTTTTGAAGGCAGTTTATGCTAGCGATGTCGGTGTTGAGATTGACGCCCTCTCGGCGGGCGATGGCTACATTTGGGCCGAAGTGCGTGAAGTCATTCCGTCTGCCATCAAACCATTCGAAGACGTAAAGGAACAAGTGAAAGCTGATTGGTCTACAACCAAATTGCGAACCTTGGCGTCAGAGAAAGCTGCTGCAATCGTTGCTAAAGCTGGCAATAATTCAAAGATTGAAAGTATTGCAACAGAGCTGGGCGGAACGATAAAGCCCGTGACTGGTATCAAACGTAACGGCACATCAGAAGATTTTGACAGTGCCGCTGCACTTGCATTGTTCAGCGTGGCGGAAAAAAGCTTAACTTGGGCACTTGAAGGCGATGGCAAATCTGCCCGCATCATTGAAGTGTCAAAAGTTACTGTTCCAGCTGGCAGTGCGACAGCTTCGGCACAACAAGTCAAAGACATCGCAAAAAAAGGTTTAAGCAGCGACCTGCTGGACAGTTACTTGAAAGCAGCACGTGCTGGAACAACTGTGACTTTGAATGAAGAGCTCTGGCGACAGATCAGTGGACCCTCAACAACCCAGTGATCTCAAACTCTTTTCTTCAGGTAACATCCAATGAATTTCAGTCCAGACTATGATGTCTTTTCCACAGCTTATGAGCGAGGAGAAGCGCAGATTGTATTGCATCGATTGGTGGCCGATCTTGAAACGCCTGTATCAGCCATGCTCAAGCTGTCAAGAAACGCGCGCTACTCATTCTTGCTTGAATCGGTGGAAGGTGGCGCCGTGCGTGGGCGCTATTCTATCATCGGCATGCATCCCGATTTGATTTGGAAAGCCGAGGGCAATGTCGCGTCCATCAATCGCAAGGCATTGGCGAACCCTGAGGGCCCATTCGAAACATTGCCGCATGAACCTTTGACCGCTTTGCGGGCATTGCTGGCAGAAAGCAAATTCAAGCTCCCTGAAGATGCCCCTCCCATGGCTGCAGGTGTGTTTGGCTATCTGGGTTATGACGCTGTGCGACTGATGGAGCATTTGCCAGATCAAAACCCGGATACTCTCGGTCTACCTGATGGCATCATGATCCGCCCGACAGTGATGGCGATCTTTGATAGCGTCAAAGATGAGGTGACCATCACCACACCGGTTTATGTTGATAAGACAATAACAGCCAAAACCGCCTATTCACGTGCAACCAACCGCATTTCTGAAGTTGTCGACGCCTTAGATCGGCCACTTGATATGTCACTGCGGGAGGATGATGCCCTGCCCATCAAGCCGCAAACATCCAATACACCGCCTGAAGAATATAAGGCGATGGTGTTAAAAGCGAAAGACTACATTGCGGCTGGCGACATTTTTCAGGTCGTGCTTTCGCAACGCTTTGAAACTGAATTCACCCTGCCCCCGTTTTCGCTTTATCGCTCGTTGCGCCGCGTGAACCCCTCGCCATTTTTGTACTACCTGAACTTCGATAACTTTGCCGTTGTGGGCTCAAGCCCTGAAATTCTGGTGCGGGTGCGCGATGGCAAAGTATCAATACGTCCCATAGCTGGAACGCGTCCACGTGGTGCTACACCAACGAAAGACAAAGAGCTCGCTGACGAGTTGTTGGCTGACCCCAAGGAATTGGCCGAACATTTGATGCTGCTAGATCTCGGGCGCAATGATGTGGGCCGTGTTGCTGAGATCGGCTCCATCAAAGTCACAGACAAATTCATTTTGGAGTTCTACAGCCAAGTCATGCACATCGTGTCCAACGTCGAAGGGCGACTGGATAAAAAATACGACGTGATTGATGCATTGGTCGCGGGCTTCCCGGCTGGTACGGTTTCGGGTGCACCCAAAGTGCGCGCCATGCAAATCATCGATGAATTGGAAAAACACAAGCGCGGTGTCTATGCTGGTTGTGTTGGCTATTTTTCTGCCGATGGAGAAATGGATACCTGCATTGTATTGCGCACCGCCATCGTGAAAGATGGCAAGATGTATGTGCAGGCGGGAGCTGGCGTTGTGGCGGACTCCGTGCCCGAAAATGAGCATACCGAATGCATTAACAAGGCTAAGGCCTTGTTTCGCGCCGCTGAAGAAGCGGTCCGTTTCGCCGGCCGTGTCGGGAGGGGACAATGATCATCCTCATCGACAACTACGATAGCTTCACCTGGAACCTCTATCACTACTTGGGCGACCTTGGTGCCGAAACCGTCGTCCACCGCAATGATAAAATCAGCGTCGGACAAGTGATGTCTGCAAGGCCTGAAGCGATTGTGATTTCGCCGGGCCCCGGCACCCCTGCCCAGGCTGGCATCATCATCGATTTGGTCAAAGAAGCCGCAGGCAAAATTCCAGTGTTTGGCGTGTGTCTTAGGGCTGCAAGCAATTGGCGAGGCTTTTGGCGGCGACGTGGTGCGTGCGCCAACGCAAATGCATGGTAAAGTCTCTTCTGTGGAACATACCGAAGCTGGCGTGTTCAAGGGTCTGCCACAGGCCTTTGCTGCAACGCGCTATCACTCGCTTGTGGTTGACAGGGCAACACTTCCAGCAGAACTTGAAATCACGGCTGAAACAGATGGCTTGATCATGGGCTTGCAACACAAAACCAAAAATGTTCATGGCGTTCAGTTTCATCCGGAAAGCATTGCGTCTGAAGGTGGTCATGCGATCTTGAAAAACTTTCTCGATATGGCCGGAGTAAAAAGATGATCACTTTGAAACCTCTGCTGGCCAAAGTGGCTGAAGGCAAATCCTTGACTCGGGATGAGGCCGTGACGGCCTTCAATATCTTGATGTCAGGCGAGGCCACACCGTCTCAGATTGGTGCTTTTCTTATGGCGTTGCGTGTGCGCGGTGAAACTGTTGACGAAATTTCCGGTGCCGTCACCGTCATGCGCGAGAAAATGCTGCGGGTTGAAGCCCCTGCAGACGCCATTGATATTGTGGGAACAGGCGGTGACTCATCGGGTTCATTTAACATCTCGACCTGCGCTGCTTTTGTGGCCGCAGGGGCAGGATTGAAAGTGGCGAAGCATGGCAATCGCGCCCTCACATCCAAGTCTGGTTCAGCTGATGTATTGATGGCACTTGGTGTGAAGTTGGATATCGCCCCTGAGATGATTTCGAAGTGCATCACATGAAGCTGGGCTGGGCTTTATGTTCGCACCGCAACACCATGCTTCGATGAAGCACGTTGGCCCAACGCGGGTTGAATTGGGCACGCGCACGATTTTCAATTTGCTTGGGCCCTTATCCAATCCTGCCGGCGTCAAACGGCAAATTACCGGTGTTTATTCAAAGGCTTGGGTGGAACCCTTCGCGCAAGTTCTGAAGTCTCTTGGGCAGCGAAGCCTGCTGGATTTGCCATGGCAAAGGTGGCGTTGACGAAATTATACCTACAGGCACCACTTGGATTGCAGAGTTGAAAGACGGCGAGGTGCGGGAATTCAATTTCACACCAGAGTCCGTTGGTATCGTGCGCTCAAACCCTGAGGATCTCAAAGGCGGCGATGCTGCTGAAAACGCGGAGGCTTTAAAAGCAGTCCTTGAAGGCAAACCGTCCGCCTTCGCCGACGCAGCTGTCATGACAGCAGGGGCAGCGTTGGTTGTCGCCGGTAAAGCGAGCACCTTAAAGGCTGGTGTTGTGACGGCGCGCGACGCAATCGCATCGGGTGCGGCAGCAAAAAGCCTGAAGCATTTGGTTGAGGTTTCAAACAGCTGATGGCAACGATCCTCGACACCATCGCAGAATATAAACGAGTTGAAGTCGCGGCAGCCAAACAGGCCATGCCATTGTCGTCCCTCGACTTACATGCACGCGCCCAACCGAAGCCACGTGGTTTCAAGCGCGCACTTGAAGCCAAACATGCAAAAGGCGAATGGGCATTAATTGCGGAAATCAAAAAGGCCTCACCGTCGAAAGGCTTAATCCGCGCTGACTTTGACCCGCCTGCTTTGGCGCAAGCCTATGAAGCTGGTGGCGCGGCTTGTCTTTCGGTTCTCACTGATACCCCAAGCTTTCAAGGTGCACCACAATTTCTAACAGAGGCGCGCAAAGCCTGCGCCCTGCCCGCGTTGCGCAAAGACTTTATGCTCGACACCTACCAAGTGGCAGAAGCCCGCGCCTGGGGTGGCGATTGCATTCTGATCATCATGGCAATGGTCGATGACGCTTGCGCCGCCGAATTGGAAGCAGCTGCTTTCGACTACAGCATGGATGCGTTGATCGAAGTGCATGATGCTGAGGAGCTGGAACGTGCGTTGAAACTAAAGTCAGCGCTCATCGGCATCAACAATCGCAACCTCCACACCTTTGAAGTGACATTGGCCACAACTGAAACGCTTGCACCCCGCATTCCTGATGACCGCATGATCGTAGCAGAGAGTGGCTTGTTTACACCCGCTGATCTTGCCCGCTTGGAAAAGGTCGCGGGCGAATACTTTCTTGATTGGTGAAAGCTTGATGCGACAAACAGATGTCGCTGCAGCCACCAAAGCGATATTATCTCGACCATGAGCAAACTCAGCCACCTCAACGAAAAGGGCGAAGCCCACATGGTTGATGTGTCAGAGAAAGTCGTCACCAAGCGCTCTGCAACAGCCAAAGCGCCGCGTGTTGGCTTCAGCTGAGACAATCAAAATCATCACGTCAGGCGCAGCAAAAAAAGGTGACGTGATTGCAACCGCGCGTATTGCTGGCATCATGGCAGCAAAAAAAACCGCTGATCTCATCCCGCTCTGTCATCCCCTCATGATTTCAAAAGTGACAGTCGATTTTCAAATTGAAAGTTCTCACATTGACGTCGAAGCAACGGTGAAAGTCGAAGGCAAAACCGGCGTGGAAATGGAAGCACTGACAGCCTGTTCCGTGGCCTGCTTGACGATCTATGACATGCTGAAAGCCGTTGATCGCGGCATGACCATCACCAACTTGCGTCTGGTCGAAAAATCCGGCGGCAAGTCTGGCTCCTACAAGGCGGAATAGCCCATGGCGATGATGCCCGTGGACACCGCACGCGCCACCATTCTTGAATGGCGTCAAACCGCTGACCACCGAAACCGTTATCACTCGACAAGGCATTGTGGGCGCGTCTTGGCAACGCCCGTCAAAGCCAAGCGTGATCAACCTCCCTTCGCTGCATCCGCCATGGATGGCTACGCCGTCAAACATGCTGATGTCGACAGCACTGCCCGCAACACTCAAAATCATTGGTACAAGCGCTGCTGGTCATGGGTTTAAAGGCACTTTAAAGCCAGGTACGGCAGTGCGCATCCTCACAGGTGCGCCCGTGCCTAAAGGGGCAGACACCGTCGTCATTCAGGAAAACACCCAGCTTAACGGCACAAATTTGCAAGTGTTGGAACCCACGCGCCAAGGGTAAAAACATCCGCCGCGCCGGACTTGATTTTGCGCGGGGTAATCAGTTGGTGCCCAAAGCCACACAACTCTCGCCTCGCGATATTGGCCTTTTGGCAGCAGGCAATGCAGCCAAGGTAAATGTCTATCGTCGGCCCAAAATTGTTCTGTTCACCACAGGCGACGAGTTGGTGTTGCCGGGCATGCGTCCGCGTGCAGATCAAATTGTATCGTCAAACAGCCATGCGATTGCGGCCATGCTTCACCAATTCGGCGCTGAAGTTGTAACCCTCGGCATTGTCAAAGACAACCTGAAAGCCACCATCGCCGCCGTTCGCAAAGGCCTTGGTGCCGATGTGCTGTTAACGACGGGTGGTGCCTCCGTGGGCGATCATGACTATGTCCAGGAAGCCTTTAAAGCCTGCGGCATCAAAATTGGCTTTTGGAAAATCGCATTGCGCCCCGGCAAACCCTTTATGTATGGCCGCAAGGGCCGCACCCATGTGATGGGTCTGCCTGGCAATCCCGTATCGGCGCTTGTGACAGCGCGCATCTTTCTAAAACCGCTACTCAACGCAATGACCGGACGACCAACGGACGAACCTCACAACGACGGCGGTTCTTGAAGGTACTCTGCCCGCCAATGATCAGCGTCAGGACTATATGCGCGCCACCCTTAAAACAGCAGCCGACGGACGCCGCACGGTGTCTCCTTTCGTGGCGCAAGACTCCTCAATGCAACGCACTTTGCAGTCGTCGCAGGCGCTCATTATCCGCCCTCCCGGGGCAAAAGCAGCCCAAAACGGCGACCATTTACCTGTGCTTCTGTTGGATTTTTAAGGTCAAAATCGTAAAACACTTGCAGAACATTGTCGGAACATGGTAAGCATGTTTCGCATACGTTCTGATTCCGTTTCACAAAGAGGTGCGCCAGATGCTCACACGTAAACAACTCGAATTGCTCTTGTTCATCAATGAACGGATGAAAGAGGAAGGCGTTCCCCCCTCATTTGAAGAAATGAAAGAGGCACTCAACCTGCAATCTAAGTCCGGCGTTCACAGGCTCATCGTAGCCTTGGAAGAACGCGGCTTCATCAAACGCATGGCCAATCGCGCCCGTGCCTTGGAAGTATTGAAACTGCCAGATGCGCACAATCCAAGCCTGTCCACCAAGAAAACGGGCTTCAAGCCGAGCATTATTGAAGGCAACTTGGGCCGCTCCAAAGTTCAACCCGCAGCCTCTGCCGCCAATGATGGCGGACCGCGCAGCACCTTTGTACCCTTGATGGGGCGGATTGCGGCTGGCGTGCCCATTGCGGCGATCCAAGACCACACGGCCAACATCAATGTGCCGCCTGAAATGTTGGGTGGCGGTGAACATTTCGCACTTGAAGTCAAAGGCGACTCGATGATTGAGGCTGGCATTTTTGAAGGTGACACTGTCATCATCCGCAAGGGTGAAACCGCCATCAACGGTGATATTGTGGTTGCCTTGGTTGATGACGAAGAAGCAACCTTGAAGCGCCTGCGCAAGAAAGGCGAATCCATCGCCCTTGAAGCTGCCAACCCAATCTATGAAACCCGCATTTTCGGCCCAGACCGCGTGCGCGTTCAAGGCAAGCTGGTGGGCTTGTTGCGGAAATATTAGCCCCTGCGGCTTTGCTTCAACTGCGGAGTTTTCAGAGAATCAACTAAGATCAGGCGCATGAAAAATCTCATGCGCCTTTTCGTTGTGCTTTTTGCCCTGTCCTTCACCTCACATTTGGCCGCGCAAGAACAGGAAGCAACCGACCCTATACCGGTTTTCCATCCCCTGGATGCATTGACGCAAGAAGAAGTGGAAGCCGCAGCAAAAATTTTGCGGGATGCCAAATCATTTTGATGACAAAAGTCTGTTCGGCTGCCATGACCTTGCTTGAACCCACAAAAGCTGAAGTCAAAAAATGGAAAACAGGCGACAGCTTTCCACCCCGCAAAGCCTTCGCCATCATTCGACGCAACAATAAAACTTACGAAGCCCGCGTCGATATAACTGCGAACAAAGTTGACGACATCGTTGAAAAGCCCGGCGTTCATCCCATCGTTCTGGATGACAATTGGGCCCGCGCCCGTGACGCTTTCATGAAAGATCCGCGCATCGCAGAAGCCCTTGCTAAACGCGGCTTGAAGCTGAACAAAGACATTGTCTGCACACCCAATTCTGCAGGCTGGTTTCCCGATGAGAACCCGCAAGGGCGTCATCTCGTGAAAGTGCCGTGTTACACCTATGCCGAAAGACTGCACCCTTCCCTCGCCCGCCCCATTGAAGGCTTAATGGGGGTTGTCGATGCCGAAACAGGTGAAGTGCTCCAAGTCTTTGATCGCCAGAGTGTAGCCATTGAACCCGCACCTGCAGGCTATGGCAAAGACTTGCCCAAGCGCAGACAGCCTATAAAGCGCGTTGGCGTAGCCATTGAAGATCAAGGCAATTTGAAACTGAGTGGCAACCTCAATGTCGAATGGCTGGATTGGTCCTTCCATGTCCGACCCGACAAACGTGCAGGCATGATCCTGTCACTCCTCAGATTTCAAGACGGCAGCCAATCACGTGATATCGCCTATCAAATGAACGTCTCGGAAATGTTTGTGCCTTACATGGATCCAGACCCAGCATGGGCCTATCGCGCCTTTATGGACGCCGGTGAATTTGGATTGGGATATCTGTTGTCCTCGTTGCGCCCCGGCGTCGATTGTCCAGAGACTGCTGCCTTCATTGATATGACTTTGCCCAATGATATTGGTGGAACCTATGTCCGCGAATCCGGCCTTTGTGTCTTCGAGCGCCCAACAGGTGACCCGGCTTGGCGACATTATTCATCGGGAAGTCGCAACGTTTCAGGTGAAGCGCAGATTGAATTGGTGGTGCGGCACATCCCAACACTTGGGAATTATGATTATGTTGTCGATTATGTTTTCACCCCACAAGGCAACATCAAACTCCGCATTGGCTCCACAGGTTTTGACGCCATCAAAACAGTTGCCGCCAAAGACATGGATGCGCCAACCGCCGCCGAAGACACCAAACACGGAACGTTAATCGCACCCTACACTGTGGCACCGTTTCATGATCACTATTTCAATTATCGCCTCGACCTCGACGTCGATGGCGAAACCAACACCTTGTCGCGGGATGTGTTTCAGGTCCGTCACCGTTGATAATGGCACCGGCCGCAAAAGTATTTGGACCACCAAGACCCAGCGCTTCCTGAAAGAGGGCCCAGTGGTGTCAGACCATGCCGCGATGACGGGCCAGATGTTGCGCGTCGTAAACCCTCAAGACCAAAAACGGTTTGAAACACAATCCAAGCCTTTGGCTTAACGCTCATCATGACGCACAGTCCATTTTAGATCCTACGGACCCACCACAAGCGCGAGCGCAGTTCTCGGCCAATCAGTTCTGGCTGACAAAATACAAGGCTGATGAACTCTGGGCGGCGGGACTTTATCCTAACCTGAATCCAAAAGACGAAGGCTTGCCGCAATATGTCGCTGATGCCGAGAATGCCGCAGGTGAAGATATCGTCGTTTGGTATACTATGGGCTTTCGCCATGTGACGCGGCCAGAGGATTTTCCGATCCTGCCAACGTTTTGGCATGAAATGACAATTCGACCCGCCTTTTTCTTTGACAGAGACCCTTCTATGACCTTCAATTCGGGCTTTAGACAAGACGAGAAGTAAACATGAAAATTCACGGTGATGTAATTTCGCCCTTTGTGCGCATGTGCCTGGTCACAGCCCATGAGGTGGGACTGAAAGACAAAGTGAAACTGGTGAACACCGCCGTGAAGCCGGTTGAGGTGAACCCTGACCTTGCCAAGCTTTCGCCCATTGGCAAAATTCCTGTTTTGGAAACCGATCATGGTCACGCAATTTATGACAGTCGCGTCATCATGGAATATTTGGCGCACCACGCTGGTGCGAAAGACTTTATTCCCGATGATGGCGTGAAACGCTTTCGTGTGTTGACTTTATTGGCCCTCGCCCAAGGCATTGCCGAAGCCGCCGTTGCGTTGCGCTATGAACAGGTGCAGCGCCCTGAGGAAAAGCGCTGGCCGGAATTTAAACAACGCTTGAAGCTCCGCATTGAAGACGGCTTGGATGAAGTCGAAGCCCACTGGCAAGACTGCTTGAACGACGTGACGGCGGGCAGCGTGGCATTGGCGGCAACTCTCGCCTATGTCGATCTCAGGCATGATGTCTTGGCTTGGCGCAACACCAGGCCCAAAACCGCAGCCTTTGAAAAACGTTTTGCCGCACGCATGAGTTTCACCGCCTGGCCATTGGCATGAGCGAAATTGTGACCAAAGCTGTCGTCGTGGGCGGAGGCCCTGCTGGACTTGCGGCGGCGGCATTGCTGGCCCAGTCCGGTGTCGAAACCGTTTGCCTAGCTCCTAAGGTTGCCCTTGACCCGCGCACAACGGCCTTGATGATGCCGTCACTTCGATTGCTGGAACGACTGGGTGTGTGGAACGATGATATCCGCCAACATTGTGCGCCGCTGAAACACCTTCACATTCTGGATGACACGGGAAATTTGGTCTCCGCACCTGATCTGCGCTTTGCAGCATCCGAGGCAAATCTTGACGCATTCGGATGGAACACACCCCTCGCCGTATTCGTGCCAGCATTATCAAAACGCGCGATAGAACTTGGCGTTAACGATGATCGACAACACAGCCTATGACTTCACTGTCAATGACAGCACAGTCACCGTAAAAACCAATGACGGCCTCACCATCACTGCAATCTTTGTCGTGGGAGCCGACGGGCGAAATTCTCCTGCGCGCAAAGCAGCCGGAATTTCTGCAACCGAATGGTCCTATGAGCAATCCGCACTGGTCACGCGCTTTTGCCCATTCGCGCGACCATGAAGGTACCTCAACCGAATGGCACAAAATGGGTGGACCCTTCACAACTGTGCCTCTGCCCGGCAAACACTCTGCACTTGTCTGGATGGATACACCGCGCCGCATTGATGACGCGATGCAACTTTCACCACAGCATTTGGCGCGCGAAATTCAACTGCAAAATCATGGTGCATTGGGTTTGATTTCCAGTGTTGAGACGCCACACAGTTTTGCCATGCGCGGCGTCAAGGCTGAACGCTTTGCAGCCAAGCGCGTGTTTCTAGTTGGCGAAGCAGCGCATGTATTTCCACCCGTAGGCGCACAAGGTTTAAACATGTCACTGCGAGATGTGGGACATCTCGTTGATGTTGTTTTGCGCCATGAGGACGCGGGCTGCGAAGCCGCCACCAGAGACTACGACAGCTTGCGACGCAGCGACGTATTGCCCCGACAAGCAGCCATCACCTTGATGAACAAGTCACTATTGGCTGATATTGTTCCACCACACCTTGCCAGAGCCGCTGGCTTAGCCGCAGTTGCCTATTTGCAGCCGCTGCGCAAGATCGCAATGGAGCAAGGCTTGGCACCTGCATCCCAATTGCCATTTGCAATGCGTGAATAATTCTTAGAATCCGTACTTCAACGCATAAACGATCACCGGAATACTCAGCACCGACGCCGCTGTTGTAACAATCACCGCAGCCCCGGCCCCTGCAACATATGCATTGTATTGCCGTGCCAGAATGAAAGCATTGGTGGCGGTGGGAAGTGCGGCCATCATTACGGCCACTTGCAGCCATGTGGTCTCAGCCGAAACAAGCAAGTAAACGGCGGCGAATGCCAGTGCGGGGTGCAAAACCAGTTTGATGATGGTGAGCGTGCCCAATTCGTGATTGATCACAGGCTTTCCCCGCAAGCTCACGGTGACGCCCATGGCAAACAAAGCAACAGGTGCAGCTGAGCGCATCAGCATTTCCACAATACTCAACAGCCCACCCGTGGGTTGCCATTTCAACACCGACGCGAGAATGCCCAACATTGTTGCCACATTGAAGGGATGCGTAAACACATCCTTCAAAATTTTCCCGATAAGTTGAAGGGTGTTGTGTTTCTTGTCCTCAAGGCCTGCAAAAACAGCCGTTAAAACGAACAGCACCACAATATCAAAACAAAACACCAATGCTGCCGGAACCGCCGCCGCCTGCCCGAAAAACGCAACAGACAGAGGCAAGCCCATATAACCGACATTGCCATAGGCAGCCGATGTGCCCTGCAACGCCGCCTCACGCATGGACACACCGAAAAAATATCGTGCAGCCACCAGCATGACGAGAAAACACGCCGATGTGGCACCCGCCGTCGCTAGCACGTAAGCGGGATTTGCCAGCTTTTCCAACGGCGTTTGCGACACCACCATGAAAATCAGCGGCGGCAGTGCAAAATACAGCACATATATATTGAGCCACGCCAAACCATCTTCGCTGCGCGTCCAAATCCGCCCGGCGATGACACCCAGCAGGATCAGGCCGAAGAACGGTAAAGCAATATTGAGAATTTCAATCATCACTGCCTCTTGCCTTCCTTTGAAAGGATTGGCAATCAGGGGTCATGAGCACCTTACGCATGGCAAAATTTGGAATCGGGCAAATCGTCAAACATCGGCTGTTTGAATTCCGTGGCGTTGTGTTCGATGTAGACCCCGAATTTAACAACACCGAGGAGTGGTACAACGCCATTCCCGCTGAAGCCCGCCCTGCCAAGGACCAGCCGTTTTATCACCTTCTCGCCGAGAACGAGGAGACAGAATACACAGCCTATGTGTCGGAGCAGAACTTGCTGGAAGACGACCCCGCAGCCCCCATCCGCCACCCGCAGGTGAACGAATACTTTGCAGGCTTCGACCAGAAAAAAGGTCGCTACAGGATGATCGGCGGCCGCACGCATTAAGCGGCGTATTACTCCACCGTCACACTCTTCGCCAAATTGCGCGGCTGATCGACGTCAGTTCCGATGATAACGGCAGCGTGATAAGCCAACAGCTGCACCGGGATGGCGTAGATAAACGGACTGATAAATGCATGCGCCACGGGCACGCGAATATGCCGGAAGGTCTTTTCGGCATTGTCTTTGTGTGACAGATCGTCGGTGATCAAAACAATCTTGCCGCCACGCGCTGCCACTTCTTCCATGTTGGAAATGGTTTTTTCGTAAAGCTCGTCGCGCGGCGCGATAACGATCACCGGCACATGCTCGTCCACCAATGCGATGGGGCCATGCTTCAATTCGCCAGCGGCATAACCTTCTGCGTGGATGTATGAAATTTCTTTGAGCTTTAAAGCACCTTCCAGTGCCAATGGAAAATTGATGCCACGGCCCAGGAACAACACATCGCGCGCCTTGGAAATTTCCTTGGCAACATCGGCGATGTTTTTTTCTTCTTTCAGAATTTCTGTCATGTGGCGTGGCGCTGCAATCAAGGCCCCCACCAATTCTTGTTCCATCGCAGGCGTTAGAGTGCCACGCACCTTGCCCGCCAACAGAGCAAAGCAAGCCAGCACTGCCAATTGGCAAGTGAAAGCCTTCGTAGACGCCACGCAAATTTCTGGTCCTGCATAGGTTCGCAATACCATTTCTGATTCACGGGCAATCGTCGATTCAGGCACATTCACAACAGCAACCGTGTGCTGGCTTTGTGATTTTGAATAGCGCAGTGCCGCCAGTGTATCAGCGGTTTCGCCCGATTGCGAAATCACAATGGCCAAACCATTTTTTGTCATCGGTGCTTCGCGGTAACGAAACTCTGACGCCACATCCACATCAACGGGCAGGCGCGCCACTTTTTCAAACCAATACTTCGCCGCCAAACCGACATAGGCAGAGGTGCCGCAGGCTGTAATCGTCACGCGGTCTAGCTTGGCAAAATCAAATGGCATCTTGTCAGGAACACGCACGGTGCGCGTTGAGAAATCGATATATTCCGCCAGCGTATGCCCCACAACTTCGGGCTGCTCGGCAATTTCCTTGGCCATGAAATGCCGATGGTTGCCCTTGTCCACCATCATCGATGACGCTTGGCTGAAATTCATCGGGCGCTTGATCGGCTTGTTGTCTTCACCGTAAATCTGCATCGAGTTACGCGTCAAAACCACCCAGTCGCCATCTTCAAGATAAGTGATTTTATTGGTGAAGGGCGACAAGGCAATCGCATCGGACCCCAGGAACATTTGACCTTCGCCATGTCCAACGGCCAATGGTGGACCATTGCGGGCACCCACCATCAAATCATTTTCAGATTTGAACATGATGGCAAGTGCAAAAGCACCACGCAGACGACCCAGAACTTTTTTAACGGCTTCCACAGGCGCAACACCCGCATTGCGTTGTTCTGCCAACAGATGTGCCACTACCTCGGTATCAGTTTGAGTTTCGAACTTGACGCCCTTGGCTTCAAGCTCAACTTTGATTTCGTAAAAATTCTCAATAATGCCGTTGTGAACAATCACAACATCGCCTGAAATATGTGGGTGCGCATTGGTTTCATTCGGTACGCCATGTGTGGCCCAACGGGTGTGACCAATGCCGCTATGACCTTGCAGCGGTGAACCACGCAAAAGCTCTTCCAGAGTTGCGCAATTTACCAGGGGCGCGGCGGCGTGCAATTGTGCCATTTTCGATTGTGGCAACGCCAGCTGAATCATAACCCCGGTATTCCAAACGGCGCAGCGCCTCAACGATGCTCAGCGCAACAGGTTCATTTCCGAGAATTCCAACGATACCGCACATCTAATTTATCCCTGAACTTAATACTTTAACGTTATGACTTCTTTGCCTTTTTCGCCACTTTCATGGCCCGATAGCGCTTCGCCCAACCGTCTTTCACAACTGTTGGCGCACGGGTCATGGCAAGTGAATCTTCTGGCACATCTGCCGTTATCACACTGCCAGCTGCAATATTTGCGCCATTTCCCACTTTCACAGGGGCCACCAAGGCGGTGTTGGACCCGACAAACACGTTTTCACCGATATCCGTCAAGTGCTTCTCATAGCCATCGTAATTGCATGTGATAGTACCAGCCCCGATATTGGACCCTGCCCCGATTTTTGCATCGCCGATATAAGTCAAATGATTGGCCTTGGCACCCTTGCCGAGGCTGGCTTTCTTGATCTCGACGTAATTGCCCACATGGGCGTTTTCGCCAATGTCAGCACCGGGCCGCAACCTAGCAAATGGCCCGATGCGCGCACCCTTGCCAATCGTGGCACCTTCCAAATGCGAGGACGCCAAAACAACCACATCATCTCCCACGGTGACGCCGGGGCCGAAGAACACATTGGGTTCGATGATGACGTCTTTGCCAATTTTGGTGTCAGCGGAAAAATACACGGTTTCCGGCAACAACAACGTTGCGCCCTCAAGCATGGCCTTGTGGCGCAGACGCTTTTGAAATTCCGCTTCAATGCCAGCCAATTGCACGCGGTCATTCACACCCGCCACATCGGCTTCCGGGCAAATGGCAAGCGCACAGGCATGCCCCGCCTGCGCCATCAACTCCACAACGTCAGTCAGATAATATTCGCCCTGCGCATTGGCGGGAGATAGTTTTTTCAACGTGGGCCAAAGATGCTTTGCCGCAATCGCAATGATGCCGGAATTACACAGCGTCACCGCTTGCTCAAGCACGCTAGCGTCTTTCTGCTCACGAATGGCGATGATGGTGCCGCCCTTGCCCAGCAGACGGCCATAGCCAAATGGATTAACAGCTTCAAAACCCAAAACCGCCATCGGATGATCAAGAGTTAGCTTCGCCAGCAAAGCCTTTAATGTATCGGGCTGGATCAACGGCACATCGCCATATAGCACCAGTACAGTGCCATCAAAACCGGAAAGCGCCGCCTCAGCCATCGCCACAGCATGCCCCGTACCTTTACGTTCGGCCTGTTCGGCAAACAAACAATCGGGAATAAGCCGGGCCGCTTCAGCCTTCACCGCATCATGGCCGGGACCGTGAACAACAACGGTTTTGCTGGGGTTTAAGGCCTTCGCTGCATACAGAGCGTGGCCCAAAAGCGAACGGCTGGCCGCCCGGTGCAACACCTTGGGCAGCGCCGACTTCATGCGCGTGCCCATGCCCGCCGCCAAGACTACTACCGCCACTTGCCCCATGTTACCCCGTAAAATCCAGCGTTATAAAATCCGTGCGGCGATTCTCCTACCGCACACGCGTGATTAGACCGTTAATTGCGGCAATTTTGCCGCCGCCTTAAGCCTTGACCCCCATGCAATCGACGCCTAAGAGACCGCTTCCACCGGACTCACCTTGTTCGGAGTGGGCCCATAGCTCAGCGGTAGAGCATCTGACTTTTAATCAGAGGGTCGTGGGTTCGAATCCCGCTGGGCTCACCAATTTTCAAAAATCTTCAATCGATAGGACTTGAACGCGCCGCGCCGAACGACGAGTTGACACATTCAACTCTCCAACGCTTTGCCCACAATGCGCGCCAACATCTCCGTGCCCTTCTGCAACAATCCATCGTTAAAATCATAACCTGGGTCGTGCAGGCTTTTGCTTGGGCCGTTGCCGATGCCGAAATAGCAGCCGGGGACTTCTTCCAACATGAAGGCGAAATCTTCGGAGAACATGATGGGGCCTTTGAGGTCGATGTGTTCTGGTTTTTGGCCCTGCTCCAACGCCACCTCGCGCACCAGTTTGGCCGACGCGGCGTCGTTGATGCCCACGGGGTAGACGATGCAATCGCCATAATCCAACAAAGCGGTGCAGCCAAAGCTTGCGGCTTGGCCTTCGACAATTTCGACGATGCGTTGCAACAGCCTGTCGCGCGATGGGGCGGATGTGGTGCGAAGCCACAGTTTCATCTCAACGGTTTCAGGAATTGCCGTGGCCAGTTGCCCGCCGTGAATAGACCCTACAGTCAGCACGGCAGGGTCCAGCGCGTCGTTGTTACGCGATATGGCGGTTTGCAACGCCATAACCAATGCGGCGGCGGCCACGATGGGGTCGGCGGCCAAATGCGGCAGTGCGCCATGTCCAGCAACGCCGCGCAAGGTGATGTTGATAATATCAACCGCGGCGGTGATGGCCCCTGCCCGCACCAGCACTTGGCCAAGTGGCGTTCCCGGCATGTTGTGCAGCGCAAAGATTTGATCGACGGGAAAGCGTTTGAACAGGCCTTCATCGATCATGCGTTTGGCACCGCTGATGTCTTCTTCGGCAGGCTGGAAAATCACATGTACCGTGCCGTTGAAGCTTTTGGTTTCGGCCAGATAGCGCGACAAGCCCAACAACATGGTGGTGTGGCCATCATGGCCACAGGCATGCATTTTGCCCGGCACTTTTGAGGCATAGGAGAGGCCCGTGGTTTCAGGAATTGGAAGGCATCCATATCAGCGCGCACGGCAATGGCGCGGTTGCCCTGCCCAACTTTTAACGTGCCGACAACACCCGTGCCTGCAACGCCAGTGGTTACGAAAAAGCCCAAGCGGTTCAACTCATGGGCAACGATTGAGCTGGTGCGATGTTCCTCAAAACACAGTTCCGGATTTTCATGCAGGTCATGGCGGATAGCAATGAGATAATCTTGGATGCCTGCGATATGTTGGGCAATTGCATCCATCAGCGCCGCACCGGCACTTGCAATTCAAAATAATTGAATATGCGGGTGATGATGAACGTCAGCGCCATGTAAATCACCATGACCATGATGAGTGGCGGATAGATGATGTAAGTTTCCTGACGCACCTTATCAGCGACGCTGAAAATATCGGTGACGGTCACAAGCGCCGCAAGGGGCGTTGATTTCAGTGTCAGAATGGTTTCACCTGCAAGTGTTGGCAAGGCATTGCGAACGGCACGCGGCAACCATACGCGCCGCAGCACCGTGAACGGCGACATGCCGCAGGCGCGGGCTGCTTCCAATTCGCCTTTCGGCACCGACAAGAATGCGCCGCGCATGATTTCACCGGCATATCCCGCCTCGTTCAGCGCAAAGGCAACAATGGCGTAGTAATAGCCTTCTTTGAGAATAAACCAGTACCACCCCTGTCGAAGTTCCGGGTAGCTCGCAAACACGCTGCCGAGGCCATAATACAACAAATAAAGTTGGATGAGCAGCGGCGTGCCACGCATGAAGGTGCAATATTCACGCGCTAATGTGGCCAACCATTTTGGACCGGTAACTTGTGCCAACCCCAGGGGGATCGCCAGCAGCAGGCCGAAAATCATGGTGAAAACAACAAGTTGCATCGTGACAAAAATCGCGTGCGGCAACATCGGCAGATATTTGGGAAGCCATGACCAATCCATCTTGACCTCACGCCAATTTGGGTTGGCCGCGGCGAACATAACGTTCCAGGCGGTAAATGAAGATGTTCGATACTTTTGTCATCGCGAGGTAAATCAGCAAGGAAACGAAATAGAACATGAAATAGCGCTTGGTGAAGCTGGCGGCTGCCCGAGTGGTGCCGCCCAATTCAGCGCTAGCACCCGTCACCATGATGAGCGCCGTATCTTTGATGACCGAGAGCCATAGATTAGCAAGACCCGGAATGGCATTAGGCAGCATGGCAGGCAAAATAATGCGTTTGAATGTTTGGAAAGGCGACATGCCATAGGCCTTCGCGGCTTCAATTTGTCCTGTGGGAATAGCTTGAATGGCACCGCGGATGACTTCGGTTGAATAGGCACCTTGCACAAAGCCCAAGACCAGAATGGCGGCCACTGTGCCGTTCACATTAACAGGGCCATAGCCTACCAATTCACCAATTGCGCTGATGCCGCGCGTGCCTGCAAAAAACAGGAACAGGATCAAGACCAACTCAGGCACTGACCGAATAACCGTGGTATAGAAATTAGCAACGAAGCGCGCAATTGCGCCGCCATAGAGTTTCGCCATTGCGCCGATGAGGCCAAGAACCAATCCGAGCATGAAAGCGAGTGCTGCAATATAAAGCGTTGCCAAAGCGCCAAACAGAAGTTCATCGGCAAAGCCGGTACGACCGAAAGTCAAAACCTCTGGGATCATGTTGCTGCGCCTGAAAAGAGAAGCGGCCACCCGTTTGGGTGGCCGCCGTTTATGTTATGACTTTGGTGGCAGCGTGAGTGCACCAGTGAGTTTGTATTTTTCTGTCAAAGCATCAAAAGTGCCATTGGCCGAAAGCGCCTTGATGGCGGCATTGATCTTGTCTTTCAGAGCCGTGTCTTCCTTACGAAGACCTACGCCGACGCCAGGTCCAAGCACTGCAATATCAACTGGGACAGCACCATAAACCTCGCAACATGCACCATCAGGCTTTGAGAGGAAATCACCTAGCGTAACACCGTCAGCTTGAACGTAATCAACGCGGCCGGCGGCCAAGTCAGCATTGGCTTCGTCCTGGCCCTTGTAAGGCTTGATAGTTGCACCTGCTGGCACGAAGTATTTTTCCGCATAGTTGGCATGGGTCGTTGCGGCTTGCACACCAATGGTTTTGCCCTTGAAGGCTTCTGGCGCAATGTTCTTGTCGCCGCCCTTTGGTCCGATGATCACCGAGGCGGAGTTATAATACATATCGGAGAAGTCGATTTGCTTCTTGCGTTCGTCATTGATCGACATTGAACCGAAAATGCCGTCCATCTTCTTTTCCAGAAGAGCTGGAATAATACCGTCCCAAGCAATCGGGATCAGTGTGCACTTTTCCTTCATTTCAGCGCAAAGCGCCTGCAGCAGTTCATATTCCCAACCTTCCCATTCACCAGCAGCATTCTGCGATGTGAAGGGTGGATAAGGTGCAGCGTCCGTTGCGAAAACCAGATCAGCCTTTGCAGTTGAACTGACAGCGGCCAAAGCTGCGGCGGCGAGTAGTAGTGTCTTGAATTCGTTCATGTGTTTCATACTCCCTAATGATACATTTTTAGTTGTCCGTCTCAGACCCTAAACAAGGCCGGAAACGAATTGTTTGCAGCGCGCACTCTTTGGCGCGCCAAAGACTTGTGCCGGCGGCCCCTCTTCTTCAATCAGCCCCTTATGCAGATAGATGACGTGAGACGACACATCCCGCGCGAATTTCATTTCATGGGTGACCAAAATCATAGTGCGGCCTTCATCGGCCAGACTGCGGATAACTTTCAAGACCTCGCCCACCAATTCCGGGTCTAACGCCGATGTTGGCTCGTCAAACAGCATCACTTTTGGCTCCATAGCCAAAGCGCGGGCAATCGCAGCGCGCTGTTGCTGGCCGCCTGACAGAAATGCCGGGTATTGGTCTTTCTTTTCGTAGAGCCCAACACGGTGCAGCAGTTTTTCCGCCCGCTCGATGGCCTCAGCTTTCGGAACCTTCAACACATGAACTGGTGCTTCAATCACGTTCTGAAGCACCGTCATGTGCTGCCACAAATTGAAACTCTGAAACACCATGCCGAGTTGCGTGCGAATGCGTTCCACCTGTCGCGCATCGGTCGGGTGCATGTTGCCATCACGGCCAGGCTTAAGTGAAATCTCCTCACCATTGACGATGATTTGACCGCGTGTCGGCATTTCGAGGAAATTGATACAGCGCAGGAACGTGCTTTTGCCTGAACCAGAAGCGCCGATCATGGACACGACATCGCCTTCGCGGGCCGTCAATGAAACGCCCTTCAAAACTTCAAGAGGACCAAATGACTTGTGAAGATCGTTGACGACAACGGCCTTTGGCATTTCAGTCTTTGCGAGTTGTGCTTTTGCGCTCAACATGTCCCCCGGGTACGGCTTTTCTTTGAAGGCTAGCAGCATTCTGGGTCAATACGCAATTGGTCCAAGGCTTGAGGTTCACTGTGCCAGTTCTTTACCTTCTGGTCAAAATCTGCCTATCCTGTGCCAATTCATGCGGACGTTGGCGAGCTTTGCCCCACTTTCGCGTGACAAAAACAGGGAGAAACATCATGAAATCAATAAAATAAAGCTCGCGTCACTGCTGGCGGCAACAGCCATCTTGGCAAGCGCCGTAGCCCCCGTTGCAGCGCAGGAAATGAAAAAAGAAATTGGCGCCGGCGAAGGCCAAGTCGATATTTTGGCCTGGGCCGGCTACATTGAACGCGGCGCAACCGACAAAAACTTCGACTGGGTCACCGAATTCGAAAAGAAAACCAGCTGCAAGGTCAACGTCAAAACCGCTGGCACGTCAGATGAAATGGTGGCCCTGATGAACGAAGGTGGCTTTGATTTGGTCACTGCATCGGGTGACGCATCGTTGCGCCTGATCCGAGGTAAGCGCGTACAGCCCGTCAACATTGATCTGATTCCTTCCTATAAAGACGTTGATGATCGTTTGAAGAATGCGCCCTGGCACACCGTTGACGGCGTGCACTACGGAACGCCCTATCAGTGGGGTGCCAACGTGTTGGCCTATAACTCCAAGGTATTCCCTGAAGCTCCAAAAAGCTGGTCAGTGGTGTTCGAAGAGCAAAATCTGCCAGACGGCAAATCCAACAAAGGCCGCGTCCAAGCCTTTGACGGCCCAATTTACATCGCTGACGCTGCACTTTACCTGATGAAAAAGAAGCCAGAACTCGGCATCAAAGACCCCTATGAACTGACGGAGGCACAATACAAAGAAGCGCTGAACCTGTTGCGCCAACAAAAGCAACTGGTCAGCCGCTATTGGCATGATGCCTTCCTGCAAATCGACGACTTCAAGAACGAAGGCGTTGTGGCGTCGTCATCTTGGCCTTTCCAAGTGAATATTCTGCAGGCTGATAAGGCTGCGATGGAAAAGACCCCCATTGCCTCAACCGTTCCTGAAGAAGGTGCAACAGGTTGGGCTGATACCACGATGTTGCACGCCGAAGCAGCCCATCCAAATTGCGCATATATGTGGATGGAACATTCGCTTTCTCCCAAAGCTCAAGGTGACCTTGCCGCGTGGTTTGGCTCAGTTCCAGCCAACCAAAAAGCGTGCAAAGGCAACGCCCTGCTCACCGACAGTGGCTGCGCCACTAACGGTTTGCAGAACTTCGACAAAATCGCCTTTTGGCGCACGCCAATTGCCAAGTGCGCGTCACAAGCAGAAGGCTGCGTGCCCTATCATCGCTGGGTGTCCGACATGATTGCCGTTCTAGGCGGTCGTTGATCACTACACGATAATACAATCGTCACCCCGGTTCGTCCGGGGTGATGCCTTTCAGGCTGGGCATAGGATGAATACGTCTGACAGCCTTCAGTCGCCGTTCGCTTCGAAAACGTCTCCCGCCATTTCGGCACGGTACGCGCCGTTGACAATGTTGATCTTGATATTCAGCGCGGTGAATTCTTTGCCATGTTGGGCCCGTCAGGGTCCGGCAAAACCACATGCTTGCGATTGATCGCGGGCTTTGAACAACCGACGACCGGGCACATCGAAATTTTTGGCGAAACGGCCGAGGGCATTCCGCCTTACAACCGCCAGGTCAACACAGTGTTCCAAGACTATGCACTGTTTCCACACATGACCATTCTCGACAATGTTGCTTATGGTCTGATGGTGAAAGGCGTTGCCCGCGCGATACGCCACCAAAAGGCAGCCGACGCCCTAAAGCTGGTGGCGCTTGACGGCTATGGGGCAAGGCGTCCCGGACAACTTTCAGGCGGTCAACGCCAACGCGTGGCACTGGCGCGGGCGCTGGTGAATGAACCCAAAGTGTTGTTGCTGGATGAACCCTTAGGTGCGCTCGACTTGAAACTGCGCGAACAAATGCAAGTGGAGCTGAAAAGCTTGCAACGGCAACTTGGAATCACCTTTGTGTTTGTGACCCATGACCAAAGCGAAGCGTTGTCCATGGCCGATCGTGTTGCTGTGTTCAACGAAGGAAAAATTGTGCAGGTGGGAACACCTGAAGACATTTATGAACGGCCAGCGACCCGCTTTGTGGCAAGCTTTGTCGGGTCATCGAATGTGATTGCCCCTGACGCCTCAAAAGCCCTGGGTGGGCCACATAAATGGACCAGCCTACGGCCCGAACGTATTGCAATCGCGCCCAAAGGCATGAAGGCCAGCAAGGATTCGGCAACGGGCACTGGCACGGTGACGTCTGTCCACTATCAAGGTGCAACAATTAAACTGCATGTTGATTTGAGTGGCGGAACATCGATTGTTGCAGCTGTTCCATCTGGTGGGTTCGACGGTCAGGAGACTGTGAAACTCTGCTGGCCCAAATCAGCATTTCATGTTCTCGAAAGCGAAGCATGAGTGCGGTTCTTCCCTCAAGCCCAATCCGTGGTTTGTCCGATTGGCTTTTCCGGCGCCCAAATCATTTTCTTGTTCTACTCTTCATCCCACCACTGTTGTGGCTAGGAGTTGTCTATGTAGGGTCATTGCTGGCACTTCTTGCCCATGCGTTTTTCTCGATCGACGAGTTCTCAGGCTTCATTGTTTATGAATGGACCTTCTCCACCATTCAGCAATTGTTCCAACCCGCCAATTTCGACATCATTATTCGCACCGTAGCGATGGCGGCATTGGTCACCATTGCCTCGGCCATCATCGCCTATCCCCTCGCCTATTTCGCCGCACGTTATGCCAAGGGCAAGTGGAAGGCCGTATTCTATTTGTTGGTCATGTTGCCCCTATGGTCCAGTTATTTGGTCAAAGTCTATTCGTGGAAACTCATCCTCGCCAAGGAAGGTATCATCTCGTGGCTTGCGGCGAAGCTGCACCTAACCTGGGCACTGGACGGATTGCTTTCCATGCCCGTCATCGGTGGTCCGAGCCTATCAACAAGTTATATCGGCACCTTCTTGGTTTTTGTTTACATCTGGCTGCCCTATATGATTTTGCCAACGCAATCAGCCTTGGAACGTGTGCCAACCAATTTGATTGAAGCTTCGGCAGACCTAGGCGGGAAACCCGCGCAAACATTTCGCTATGTCCTCTGGCCGCTGGCACTTCCCGGTTTGGTGGCGGGTTCCATTTTCACGTTCTCCCTCACATTGGGCGACTACATCATCCCGCAAGTTGTCGGCGGCTCGCAACAATACATTGGCAACGCTGTTTATTTACAACAGGGCACAGCTGGTAACATTCCTTTGGCGGCGGCGTTTACAGTCGTCCCCATCATCATCATGTTGATCTATCTTTCAATCGCCAAACGCATGGGAGCTTTTAATGCGCTCTGATGTGTCGCAACGTCCCGGTTGGTGGCTATCAGGTTCAACACTAGCCGCCTTGTTGTTCATCCATGTGCCGTTGCTGTTGATCATCATCTATTCGTTTTCGGCCGATGTTTCGTTCCAATTTCCGCCGTCAGGCTATACCACCAAATGGTACGGCGAGGCCATGCAACGGCAGGACTTGTGGGATGCACTTTGGCTGTCCTTCCGCGTGGCCCTGATTGCGACGGCGATTGCCTTGGTGTTGGGAACACTTGCAGCAGCAGCACTTTGGAAGTCGCGCTTTTTTGGCAAAGACTATGTCTCGCTGTTGTTCATTTTGCCGATCGCACTTCCGGGCATAATCACCGGCATTGCATTACGCTCGGCCTTCAATGTCTTGGACATTCCATTTTCGATTTGGACAATTGTTTTGGGCCACGCGACATTCTGTATTGTCGTCGTTTACAACAACGCACTGGCGCGTTTTCGTCGTTTGTCCAGCTCCATGATTGAAGCGTCGATGGACCTCGGCGCTGATGGATTTCAAACTTTCCGCTATGTGGTATTGCCGCAAATCGGTTCAGCCTTGTTGGCGGGCGGCATGTTGGCCTTCGCCTTGTCGTTCGATGAAGTGATCGTGACAGTCTTCACTAATGGTCTTGAAAACAAGACCCTGCCCATTTGGATATTCGAACAGCTTTTCCGCCCACGCGAACGCCCCGTAACCAATGTTGCAGCTGTTTTGGTGATGGTGGTGACCATGGTGCCAGTACTGGCCGCCTATTATCTTACGCGCGACGCCGAACACACGGGCGGCTCTGGCAAATAAATCGCATTAAACTTCGCCGCGCTTCCAATTTTCTTTTGTTGCCAATCGGAACGCTTCAAATTGCCCCTGCTCAATGGCATCACGCATGCCCTGCATCAATGATTGATAATAAGCGATGTTCGCCCATGACAACAACATCATGCCTAACAATTCACCGGAACGCACGAGATGATGGAGGTAGGCACGTGAATAATGTGAAAGTGCTGGACACGCATGTTCTTCATCCAGCGGCCGCTTGTCAGCGGCGAATTTTGCATTACGAATGTTGATTTTGCCAAAGCGCGTGAAAGCCTGACCATGGCGGCCCGAACGAGTTGGCATCACGCAATCAAACATATCAATGCCACGCGCCACAGCTTCCAACATATCATCAGGCGTCCCGACACCCATCAAATAGCGTGGCTTGTCTTGCGGCAACATGGGCGCTGTGAAATCGAGTGTCGACAACATCAACTCTTGCCCCTCACCCACAGCAAGGCCACCAACTGCATAACCTTCAAAGCCAATGGCTTGTAACCCCTCGGCACTGCGACGGCGAAGCGCTTCATTGGTGCCACCTTGCACGATGCCAAAATTTCCTTTGCCCGGCTGTGTGCCAAAAGCCACACGAGATCGTTCGGCCCAGCGCAATGACAGTTCCATGGCCTTCACAGCTTGCTTTTCCGTGTGCGGAAATTCGATGCATTGGTCGAGCTGCATTTGAATATCGGAGCCGAGCAAGCGTTGGATGTCCATAGCCCGCTCTGGCGTCAGTTCATGTTTGCTGCCATCAATATGCGATTGGAACATCGCACCGCGTTCGGTGATCTTGCGGATTTTCGAGAGTGACATAATTTGAAAGCCGCCACTGTCAGTCAGAATTGGGCCTTGCCACTTGATCAAATCATGCAACCCGCCCAGCGCCGCCACTTGCTCTGCACCGGGGCGCAACATCAAATGGTAAGTGTTGCCAAGAATGATGTCAGCACCTGTTTCTTTCACCTGATCAAGATATAGCCCCTTCACAGTACCAACCGTGCCGACGGGCATAAAAGCAGGCGTGCGGATGTCTCCACGTCCCGTGTGAACTGTGCCACGTCGCGCAGCACCATCTTGTTTCTGCAATGTAAATCCAAATTCCTGTGTCATGCTGCGGGCCATAGCAGGCTGGCATCGCCATAGGAATAGAACCGATAATTCTGCGCTATTGCATGGGCATAAGCTGTCTGCATGCGCTCAGTGCCAGCGAAAGCCGAAACCAACATGAACAACGTGGATTTGGGCAAATGGAAGTTGGTGATCAACCCATCGACGGCGCGAAACCGATAGCCGGGCGTGATGAAAATATCGGTGGAGCCAGAAAATGGCTCAAGGCCTGAAGCTTCAAGCAACCGCAATGACGTCGTGCCAACAGGTATGATGCGCCGACCCTCAGCTTTTGCAGCTTTTAAACGTGCCGATGTCTCCACTGATATGCTTCCCCATTCGTGATGCATCTTATGGTCGTCGGTGTCGTCAACTTTGACCGGCAGAAACGTGCCGGCGCCGACATGAAGCGTTACATATTCTTGTTGAATACCAATAGCTTGCAACATCTTCATCAAGTCTGACGTGAAGTGTAAACCAGCTGTTGGAGCAGCTACAGCGCCATCGTGCTTGGCATAGGATGTCTGGTAATCCACACGGTCTTGCGCGTCTTGCGCACGTTTGCCTTCAATATAGGGCGGCAAGGGCACCCGCCCCCACTGCATCAATGCGGCGTCAAGTTCGGCATTGGCAACAGCAAACTGCAATGTCACCTCGCCTGCGTCGCCCTTATGTTCGACGATAGCTTTAAGTTCACCAAATTGAGCAGTATCGCCAGTTTCCAACTTCTTCGCAGGCTTCACAAATGCTTTCCACCGCGCACCGTCAAGCCGCATGTGTAGCAGCGCTTCTATCTTTGGCGTGGTACCTAGCCGACCAATACGCTGGCCCGTGAGTGCAGCCGGAATAACGCGCGTGTCATTGAACACAAGCACATCGCTGGGTTTTAGAAGGTATGGAAGTTCAGCAACCGTGTGATCAGAAATCACCTGGCCAACCTGCAACAACTTAGCGCTCTCGCGGGGGATGGCGGGCCGCAAGGCAATGTTCTCAGGCGGTAAGTGGAAATCAAAATCGGAAACGCGCATGACCGGGTTTCAGCCACGCGCGTTCGAGAATTGCAACACTAAAACCAAACTTACTTCGCGTCAGCCGCCACTTGCGCTTTTGCGATTTTGTCAGGCTTTGGCACGGGTTCGCCGCGCTTGATGGTGTCAACGACGTCCATACCGTCGGTGACGCGGCCCCAGACTGTGTATTGCTTGTCGAGGAACGACGCGTCATCAAACACGATGAAGAACTGGCTGTTGGCCGAGTTTGGGTTGGATGACCGCGCCATTGAGCATGCGCCACGGGTATGTGGTTCGGCTGAAAATTCAGCTTTCAAGTCAGGCTTTTTCGATCCGCCCGTTCCGGTGCCCGTTGGGTCGCCGCCTTGCGCCATAAATCCTTCAATCACGCGGTGAAACACCACGCCATCATAAAAGCCATCACGCGCCAATTCCTTGATGCGGGTGACGTGGCCGGGGGCCAAATCAGGGCGCAATGTAATCGTTACACGGCCTTTGGCCTTGCCTGCATTGTCAGCGATGTCGAGAAAGAGGGTATTTTCCAGATCAGCCATTATTGCACAGTCACTTTCGTCATTGAGTCAGGATTTTCAACAGGTTCGCCACGCTTGATTTTATCAACGCAAGCCATGCCTTCAGCATCAACATTGCCCCACACGGTGTATTGTCCGTTGAGAAACGCGCCTTCGGCAAACATGACAAAGAATTGGCTATTAGCTGAGTTTGGGTCTTGGCTGCGCGCCATGCCAACGGCACCACGGGCAAAGTTTTCTTTGGTGAATTCGGCTTCAATGTTCGGTTCAGCAGAACCGCCAGTGCCGGTTCCGGTTGGGTCGCCGGTTTGGGCCATAAAGCCATCAATCACGCGATGAAACACAATGCCATTGTAAAAACCTGCTGCGGCGAGCTTGGTAATTTGTGCAACGTGTTTGGGTGCCAAGTCTGGTCGCAACTTGATCGTGAAGGCGCAACCAAGGCTGGTCTCCACCTTCAGGCTTTCTGCAGACAGCGCGGGAACTGCCAGAGCGGCCAAAGCAAGTCCGGCCAATATCAGTTTCTTCATGAGAATCTCCAGTTTACGACAGAGCCCCTAGCCTAGTGGCAATCATGGCGCAACTTCGACAACTCAACTTTGTGCTTTTCGAAGCGCCGTTTCAGCCTCTTTTGGCAGGAAAAGGGAGATATCGCCGCCCATTTTGGCAATTTGCTTGACCAGGGACGACGCAATCATGCGTGTGGCGGGGGATGCTGCCAAAAACACCGTTTCAAGTTCTGGCGCGAGGGCACCGTTCATTTGTGCCATTTGCACTTCATAGTCAAAGTCCGACGCATCTCGCAGGCCGCGTATAACAATATTAGCTTTGGCTTTATGCGCTGCATCAACGGCCAGGCCTTCAAAAATAACAACTTCAAGCTTAAGGCCTGAATGTTCCGCAATCGGTTGCGTGACCAACTGCACCAACGCCACGCGCTCCAAAGCTGAAAGTAGCGCCTTTTTGCTGTCATGTGAGCCCACCCCAATCACCAATTTGTCCACAAGCCGTCCGGCTCGAGCAATGATGTCCAAGTGTCCATAGGTGATGGGATCAAACGATCCAGGGTAAAAACCAATGCGCATAGGTACCTTATGTCACAAACTGGCGCGCCTCGGTAGGGTCTCCTGCAGTTCATTGATTTGGGGGATGACCTTGGAATTTGACTGTGCTAGTAAGTCACCGGGGGCGGGGAAAAAAGCGTCATGAATCGCCATACACTGTCTTATGCCGTTGCTCTTGCGAGCTTGGCAATGTTTTCAATGTCATCTGACTTGCGTGCTGCTGACCCAATGGGTTCAGTCATAGCAGTCGACGGACGCCCGCTTGCCGCAGGCACGGGTGGTTCGCGAACGCTAACAGCAGGTTCTTCTGTATTTGAAGGTGACACCGTAACGGTTTCAACCGGCAATGCCCAACTCGAACTTGACGATGGTACGAAGCTTGTTGTTGGTCCCTCTTCACGATTGCTGCTACAATCCTACTTGAGGCGCAACAATACCAGCGCCAAAAAAGTCGGCTTTAAGGCGCTTCGCGGCACGTTTCGCGTGATCACAGGCAACAGCCCCAAATCCGCCTACAATATTTCAACGAGCAACGCGACCATCGGCATCCGCGGCACAGGCTTTGATTTTACCGTGGATAATCGCACAGTGCTTGCCGTGCTTGAAGGTGCAGTTCGTTTGCGCGGTAGCAACGGCAAATCAGTGAATACCGCAGCTGGCTGCGGCGTGGCGCAAGCTGGAGGGAACAACGTCGCCGCAGAAGAGCTTGACGGCCAACCTAAAACTGACGCCCTTGTGAATGATTTGCCTTACGTGACCGACCAGTCGCCACTGAATGCTGCATTCCAGTTGCCAGTTGAAAATTGCTTGCCGTTCCTGCCTGCTAACAGTGGCGCAACACCTGTCGTTCCGCCAGGAATTATCCTGTTGCCGATCATACCGGGTGCTATCATTGGCATTGGCACACTCAACGACGACCAACCGATATCGGGGGAAGGCACACCTCCGCCAGAGCCTATTGATCCACCGATCGATCCTCCAATCGATCCACCCGTTGATCCAGTTGACCCGCCGATTGATCCAATAAGTCCAACCGACAATGTCTGCACATTTTTCCCCGGTCTTCCCCGATCTGTGGGTGACAACGTCAATTTTTGACTTTGAGGATAACGCAGCCGTTCCGATCATAAACTCGACGCATATCATGAGCGTTCGGGCAATACTCACTTCGACTTGGACATTTTCAGATTTGAGCTCCATAGTCTGATTGGATAAATCTGTAGTCGCTAAAGGGCTCGAGAATGACGCGTTTGATAGTTTTGATTATTGCGATGTTTATAACAGCACCTTTGCTGTCATTTCAGTCCTTTGCCCAAAAGCGGATCGCTCTGGTCATCGGCAACAACAACTATCAAGAAGTACCAAAGCTTGAGAAGGCAGTAGGAGACGCCAAGGCCATTAGCGCCAAACTGTCAGGTCTCGGATTTCAAGTGACAACAGCCTTGGATTTGGATCGACGCAAACTTAACCAAACACTCTCAAGGTTTTATGGGGCCATTGAACCAGGAGACACGGTGCTGGTGCACTTCTCCGGCCACGGCGTTGAACTTCAAGGGCAAAACTATTTGCTGCCCATCGACGCGCCCGCCCCTGATGATGGGGGTGTTGATTTGTTAAAAGCCGAAACGCTGCCGCTGCAAAACTTGGTTGAGACACTCGTTGAAAAAGGTGCAGGCGCCCGCATTTTGATTATAGACGCCTGCCGCGACAATCCGTTTGCAGCAGCGGGCAAACGTTCGATCGGCGGCACGCGTGGACTTGCCAAGTTAGACGTGAGCCGAGGTACCTTCATCATGTACTCAGCAGGCACAGGACAAGCCGCACTCGATCGATTAGGCGAACAAGATGCTGAAGCCACGTCAGTCTATACCCGCGTGTTATTGGAGCGCCTTGATCAGCCCGGCATTACGCTGCGCGATCTCGCGTCATCAGTGCGCGAAGAAGTATTCAACATGGCCAAAACCGTTGGCCATGAACAATACCCTGCCTACTACGATGAAATGCCATCGAATTTTTTGCTGTCCCCCGGCAAGGCAACAGAGGCTGTTGCTGCGGCACAACCCGTTACACCGGTTGTTGAAGCTCCAAAAATCGACACACCGGAGCCCACAACGCCTGCGCTCAACGAAGATCAGGCCTATAAAATGGCTGAGTCCATCAACACCGTTGATGGGTGGAATGTCTTCATTTCACAATATCCAGAAGGTGTGTTCACGCCCTACGCAAAAGCCGCACGCGAAAAACTTGTGGCAAGCAGAGTTGCAGTTGAAAAACCAAAGCAACAAGCCGCTGTCGCACCGCCCGTTAAGAAACCACCCCCCGCAACCAAATCCGTAAAGCCTGCCGAAGCCTGCAACCGCTTCGGAAAAGTGCGTGGTCTTGATGTGAACGGCGATAATTTTCTGTCCGTACGCACTGGACCTGGTACTGGCTTTCAAGAAATTGATCGGCTTTACACCGGCAACGGCGTCTCCATTTGTGGCCGTCAGGGCAAGTGGCTGCGTGTCAAATATGGCGCTGGAAAAGGCTGGGTTTACGGCAGATATATAGGCGGCTGAAACGCGGCTTTGCGCTTTTGGCGTAAAGTGTGGTATCCGCCGCGCTTAACGATTTGAAAGCACCCCTTACATTGCCATTTCCACAAACGTCAGCACCCCTCGCCCGTGCCCTTTCTGAACGCAAATACAATGACCCCACGCCTGTGCAGTTGGCTGTACTGGAAGAAAAGGCTGAGGGTCGTGACCTTGTGGTTTCAGCACAAACTGGATCAGGCAAAACGGTTGCTTATGGACTGGCGATTGCAAAAACACTGCTGGGCGATGCCGAACGTTTTGATGTGAATGCCAGCCCGTTGGCGCTGATCGTAGCACCGACGCGCGAATTGGCCATGCAGGTGGAGCGCGAGTTTGAATGGCTTTACGCGCAAACAGCTGCTCGCATTTTGTCTTGCGTCGGCGGAATGGACCCAAAACGTGAGCGCCGCCGTTTGGGCGATGGTGCCCACATCATTGTTGGCACACCGGGTCGTCTCCGCGATCATTTGGAACGTGGCGTTCTCGATATTGCGAACTTGAAAGCCGTTGTACTCGATGAGGCCGATGAGATGCTGGACCTTGGCTTTCGCGAAGATTTGGAATTCATCCTGGAAGCTACACCAGCAACCCGCCGCACACTCCTGTTTTCGGCCACCATGCCGAAAACGATTGCGAACCTTGCGAAGAAATATCAGAAAAATTCTTTGCGCATCGAAACCCTGGGCGAAAGTCGCGCCCACGCCGACATTGAATACAAAGCCATGCGCGTGGCCCCCAACGAAATTGAACACGCAGTTGTTAACGTCTTGCGCTTCGTTGAACCACAAAGTGCAATTGTATTTTGCAACACGCGCGAGCATGTCAAACATTTGCATGCCACGTTGTCGGAACGCGGTTTTGCTGCGGTAAACTTGTCTGGCGAGTTGAGCCAGAGTGAACGCAACCACGCCATGCAAGCATTGCGTGATGGCCGCGCCCGCGTATGTGTGGCAACCGATGTTGCTGCGCGCGGCATCGACTTGCCCAACTTGGGTTTGGTCATCCACGCCGATTTGCCGAATGACGCGGAAGCCCTGCAACATCGGTCAGGCCGCACCGGCCGTGCTGGCAAAAAGGGTGTCAGTGTTGTCTTGGTGCCACTGTCCCGTCGCCGCAAAGCTGAACGTCTGTTGCACGAGGCAGGTGTGAACCCCACATGGAGCGGTGTTCCGCAGGCTGATGATATTCGAAAACTCGATCAACAGCGCATGATGCAAGATCCCATTCTCACAGCCGCTTCATCCGAAGAAGATCTGGAAATGGCCAAGCTGGTTTTGGCATCGCGTTCGCCAGAGGATGTCGCAGCGGCCTTGGTGCGCATCTATCGTTCGCGTTTGCCTGCTGCTGAAGATGTGTTTGATCCGGGCCCCGGTCGCGAAGGTGACATGCTCAAATCGTCGAAACGTTTTGAACGTCAGTCTGGCCCCAGTGAATTCACGTGGTTCCGCATGGACATTGGACGCAAGAACAACGCTGATCCAAAATGGCTGCTGCCTATGATCTGCCGTCGCGGCAAAGTAACAAAGCCAGATATTGGGTCGATCAAGATTTCAGAAAACGAAACCCGCTTTGAAATTGCCAATGCAGCAGTGTCACGCTTTGTGGCGTCGGCAAAAACTGAAGTTGGCGATGATGTGAAAATTGAAATGATGGCCGGAGCGCCCGAGCCCGCAACCGAACGTCGCGAGTTCAAGAAGAAATTTGACGGCCCAAAAAAATCATACGGTGACAAGAAGTCATTTGGCAGCAAGCCAAAGTTTGACGGACCCCGCAAACCTTATGGTGACCGCAAACCAAGCGAAGCCGGTGCCTATGAAGACCGCAAACCTTACTCCGACCCTGCAAAACCAAAATTCGAAAAGCCCTACAAGGCGAAGTCCGAAAGCACCAAACCAAAATACGATGGCACCAAGCGCCCCAAACCCGGCACCACGGAATATGATGCCGCCTTGCAAAAAATGATCGAAACTGGTGAGGCACCACCACGCGCCGAACGTCCTGAGTGGAAAAAGCAAAAGCGGAAGTAATGGCCCCAGTCATTGTTGATCCCAACAAAGTTCAAGAGTTCGCGGATGAAGAGAGCTTCTACAAGTGGCTCTCAAAACACCACAACAACGAAACTGAAGTTTGGATCAAAATCCACAAAGTGGCGTCTGGACTAAAATCCATCTCTCCGAAACAGGCCATAGATGTTGCTCTGTGTTGGGGATGGATCGATGCGATCAAGAAAAGTTACGACGACAAAAGCTATCTACAACGCTACACGTGGCGCGGCAAAAAAAGCATCTGGAGTAAAATCAACGTCGACAATGTTGCGCGCCTGATTGCGGAAGGACGCATGACAGCACTTGGCATGGCCTATGTGGACGCTGCAAAAGCAGATGGCCGCTGGGACTGCGCCTACGGCAGCGGCAACACAATGCAAATCCCAGATGATCTTCAATCAGCGATAGACGCAGAACCAATGGCCAAGGCCATGCTCGCCAAGCTCAGCGCCCAAAATCGTTTCGCTCTCGCCTTTCGAATGCACAACCTGAAAACGGAAGCTGGCAGGAAGAAGAAAATCGCAGTGTTTGTAAAGATGCTCAGACGTGGAGAGACGATTTATCCGCAAGCCTCGAAGAAACCTCGCGGTTGAGAAACCAACATTTAAACCTCTTCTTCTCCCGCCTCTTCCGTAATTCTCTCCACACTCACCACATGTTCGTCATCGGCTGTGTTCAGCACAGTAACGCCTTGCGTATTCCGCCCGGCTTTGCGGATGTCATGGATCGGGCAGCGGATCAATTGGCCGCCGTCGGTGACCAGCATGATTTCATCACCCTGCTCAACTGGGAACGACGCCACGAGCGGCCCGTTGCGGTCATTCACGACCATTGCAGTAATGCCTTTGCCGCCACGGTTGGTGATGCGGTACTCGTAGGCCGAGGTGCGCTTTCCGTAACCATTGGCAGAAAGAGTGAGGATTACCTCTTCCGCAGCGCCCATAGCGGCATAACGTTCCTGTGACAGTGACGCGTCTGCTGCGCCTTCTTCATCGGGTCCAACTTCAGTTTCTTCACCCGCCACTGCGCGCGACATTTTAATGAAGGCTGTGCGTTCTTCGGCTGTGGCCTCAACATGCCGGAGGATGGCCATGGAGATCACGGTATCATCATCTTCCAACTTGATGCCGCGTACACCCACTGAGTTGCGTCCCTGGAACACACGAATATCCGTGACTTCGAAGCGGATGCATTGGCCAAACGCCGTTGTCAGCAACACGTTGTCTTTTTCCGTACACAGATCAACTGAAACAATGTGATCACCATCCTCCAGCTTCATCGCGATCTTGCCACCGCGATTGATCTGCTCGAAATCTGTGAGATCATTGCGGCGTACCGTACCACTTTGCGTGGCAAACATCAGGAACGGCTGGTCAGCACCTTCCGTTTGCCCTGGCAGCGGCAGAATGGTGGTGATGCGTTCTTTTTGGTCCAAAGGCAGAATGTTAATCAGCGCCTTGCCACGAGACTGCGGCGTGCCAATGGGCAAGCGCCACACCTTCATGCGGTAAACCATGCCTTCCGAAGAGAAGAACAGAATTGGTGTATGGGTATTGGCCACAAACATTTTGGTGACGAAATCTTCGTCCCGCATTTGCACACCCGCCCTGCCCTTGCCGCCGCGCCGTTGGGCGCGATAGGTAGAAAGTGGCACACGCTTCACGTAGCCCGAATGCGACACGGTCACCACCATGTCTTCAGACTGAATCAAATCCTCGTCTTCAACTTCACCTTCGTTTTCGACAATTTCCGTTTTGCGTGGTGAGGCAAAATCATTGCGAATGGTCGTGAGCTCGTCCTTGATGATGGTGCGAATGCGCGTACGTGAACCCAGAATATCGAGATAATCTTTGATTTCCGCCGCCAGCTTTTCAAGCTCAGCCGTAATTTCTTCCAAACCCAATTGCGTCAACCGTTGCAGACGCAAATCAAGAATAGCGCGGGCCTGTTCATCCGACAGTCGATATGTGCCGTTGCTGTTCAAGCGGTGCCGAGGATCGGCAATCAACTGAATCAAAGGCTCCAGTTGCTTCGCTGGCCAATCACGCCCCATCAAGGCTTCGCGGGCCTCGCCTGCATCTTTCGACGCACGGATAAGCCGGATCACTTCATCAATATTGGCAACGGCAATGGCAAGGCCCACCAAGATGTGGGCCCGGTCCCGGGCTTTGCGCAGCAGGAATTTGGTGCGGCGTGTGATCACTTCTTCTCGGAAGGCAATGAAGTGCTTCAAAAGATCAATGAGCGTCAATTGCTCGGGCCGACCATTGGCCAAGGCAATGTTATTGACGCTGAACGAGCCCTGCAATTGCGAGAAGCGCCAGAGTTGGTTGAGAACGATTTCGGGTTCCGCATCGCGCTTCAACTCAATGACAACCCGCATACCCTCGCGTGAGCTTTCGTCGCGAATGTCGGATATGCCCTCAATCCGTTTGTCGCGCACCATCTCGGCGATTTTCTCGATCATGGTGGACTTGTTCACCTGATAGGGAATTTCAGTAACGATCAACGCTGTGCGGTCTTTGCGAATGGTTTCAGTTTCAACCCGCGCCCGAAGCACGATGGATCCACGCCCGGTGGAGAAAGCAGTTTTGATGCCGGCACGCCCGAGGATGATACCGCCCGTCGGAAAGTCTGGTCCGGGAATGATCGGCAAAAGATCTTCAACCGTGGCCTCGGGATTGTCCATAACCGCCAAGGTGGCGTCAATCACTTCACCCAGATTGTGCGGCGCCATATTGGTGGCCATGCCAACGGCAATGCCGCCTGCACCATTCACAAGCAAATTGGGGTATTTCGCCGGTAGAACTTTTGGTTCGCGGAATTCGTTGGAATAGTTCAGCTGGAATTCAACTGTATCCTTGTCCAAATCATCCAGCAAAGGCATCGCAGTTTTGGCGAGGCGGGATTCGGTATAACGGTCAGCTGCAGGTGGATCGCCGTCGATGGAACCGAAATTGCCTTGGCCGTCAATCAGCGGCAGTCGCAGTGAAAAGTCCTGCGCCATACGCACCAGAGCATCATAGATTGCGAGGTTGCCGTGCGGATGATACTTACCCATCACGTCGCCCACGATACGCGCAGACTTCTTATAGGGCTTGTCCGGCGTAAAGCCGTTTTCATCCATGGTGTAGAGAATACGGCGGTGCACAGGCTTCAAACCGTCGCGCACATCCGGCAAAGCCCGGCTGACAATGACCGACATGGCATAATCGAGATAACTTTTCTTCATCTCCTCTTCGATGGAAATGGGGGCAATGCCTTGCGCATTGGCGGGTGGTAAACCACCCGGATTATTGATCTCGTCGCTCACCGGAAGCCTTACTTTCAACGCCCCTCAGCCGCACACAAGCGCGACTCGAAAGAGGCTCAACCACCATAAAGAAAATGGCCTTTTCAGGCAATGAAAAGGCCATGTTTTGATCACGATTTAAGATGTTTTTTTGAGACCCTTTAGCGCCAAAAGTTCATCGTCTTAGAAGGGTACTTCGTCGTCCAAATCACGAGCAAAGCTCTGTTTTGCACCACCTGCTGCACGGGGGCGATCCATTGGTGACGATGCGCCAAATCCTTCTCCACCGCTCATGCTTTCGCCACCACCGGGCTTGCCGCCCAGCATGGTCAATTCACCACGGAAGTTTTGCAGCACGACTTCAGTTGAATACTTCTCTGCACCGTCTTTGTCGGTCCATTTGCGCGTCTGCAATTGGCCTTCAATGTAAACAGTCGAGCCCTTCTTCAAATACTGCTCGGCCACCTTGGCCAGTGCTTCATTGAAAATCACTACGCGGTGCCATTCTGTCTTTTCCTTGCGCTCGCCTGAGCCCTTGTCGCGCCAGCTTTCCGATGTCGCAATCGACAGATTGACGATGGGCTTGCCATCTTGCGTGTGACGCACCTCTGGGTCCTTGCCCAGGTTGCCAACCAAAATCACCTTATTCACTGAACCTGCCATAACGCGTCTCCCGAAAAATCTCTGTCACTTGTATTTAGTCATCCAACACTGCAACGGCACTGTCTTTCGCACACCATCCACAACTAGAATGTTCTATATATGTTCTATTTGAAGACAAAAAACAAGGCCCCAAAATGCGGAGCCTTGTTCATTTGCGTGTCGAGTGCTTGAGCAGTTGGAAGGCGTTAGCCACGGCCAAACAAGCGAACCAAAATTGGTTTACGATCTGACTTGGCCTTCGGTGCGACCTTCATGTCCTGCATCATTGCAGTCGAGTAAACGTTTGAATATGTTTCAAAAACCCAGTTCATGATGTTCTCCTTTGTACTGATTTGATAGACCACATATAGCTCAAGCTCGCACCTGCAACAAACGTT
>CAWKKP010000005.1:0-417089 GCA_963850355.1 uncultured Alphaproteobacteria bacterium | reverse complement strand
ACGTTCACATTTGTTCGCTCGAGTATACAAGGATAAACTATTGAATTACAAGGATAAAATATTCGCCGTTGCGCCGATGATGGATTGGACTGATCGGCATTGCCGCGTCTTTCATCGCGTCTTGTCGCGCCATGCCCTGCTTTACACGGAAATGGTCACGGCGCTTGCGGTGAAGCACGGCAACCGGGCCAAGCTCTTGGATTATGATGCTACCGAACAACCACTCGCCCTCCAGTTAGGGGGGAGCGATCCTGCTACTCTCGCAGAAGCATCGCGCATCGGTGAAGACTGGGGTTATTGCGAGATAAATTTGAATGTCGGGTGCCCGTCTGACCGCGTACAAGGTGGGAACTTTGGGGCTTGCTTGATGGCCACACCGCAGCTCGTTGCTGATTGTGTCGAAGCGATGCAATACGCGGTGAAAATTCCGGTGACCGTCAAGTGCCGCATCGGCATCGATGACCAAGATTCCGAATCTGACTTTCAGACCTTCATTGAAACGGTGGCCAAGGCTGGCTGTAAGACTTTCATCGTGCATGCCCGCAAGGCTTGGCTCAAAGGTCTCTCCCCCAAAGAAAATCGCGAAATTCCACCTTTGGATTACGACCGTATACATCGGCTCAAGTCTGCGCGGCCTGATCTCCAAATTGTTTTGAATGGAGGGCTTTCAAACCTGAAAGCAGATATCACGCATCTCAATGACCTAGATGGTTTGATGTATGGACGGGAAGCCTATCACAATCCTTGGATGCTGGCGGACGTAGACCCGTTGTTCGGGGAACAAGCTGCCCCCGTCCAAACACGCCATGATGCAGTTCACTCGATGCTACCTTATATTGGTAAAATGCTTGCAGATGGCCAACCTTTGCCACGCATGACCCGCCACATGCTGGGACTTTTTCACGGTCAACCAGGCGGCAGGATTTGGCGTCAGATTCTCTCGACTGAAGGCTGCAACGCCGGAGCGGGAACAGATGTGTTGTTAAAAGCACTTGCTGAAGTTGAAAGCCACATGCAACGCGCGGCATAAAAAGGGAGCGGGCCTGATCCCCCAGGCACCGCTCTCAGTCGCAGGGTGTTCATCCCGAAGTAAATCATGTCTGACAATAACTGCATCACCCATTTGAATGAGAATGCAAATTATTCTGCGGCCAGCCGTCCGCGGCGACCACCCCTGCGGGATTTTCGCAAGGTGAGAGTTGAAATACGTTCCGGCAGTTGATCCATGATATCCCGGCGCGCAGCGGCAGCCATGCCAATCCAATCGGCAATTTCCATCCGCGTGCGGCCACAGCCAATACAAAACCCGGATTCAGGTTCGACAACGCAGATTTTAATGCAGGGCGTCTCAATGGCTTGGTTGATGTGAATATCCATAGCAACAGTTTGGACTCGCGAGACGAAGATGCTTTGACAGGCTGCGACGTCTCCTGTCAAATCCGCGTCAATTCTTCAAAACCAATTTGCCATTCTCAACGCTGAAGCTTCTGAGACGTGAAAGAAAACTCATCCCCAGCAGCGTTCCGCGAAGCGCACCTTCTTGCAACACGAGACCTTCAACATTGTGCACGCGCACAGATCCAATTTGCACCTCGCGTAACATTACTCGCGCCGCTTTTCCCATGCCATTGGCGGTGGAAACAGGGACATCATATGTGAGGTTATGGGGTTTGAGACCAATGCGTTTGGCATCTTCTTGACTGAGAGCTACAGCACTAGCGCCCGTGTCGACTAAGACTTCGACCGCGCGATTGTTAATATCCGCGCTGGTAATAAAATGCCCGCCAGAACCGGCCTCAAGTTCCATGATGGCATGCAGTCTTATGGGTTGTTCGACAGGTTGCAGCAGGGGCTTGAATCCCGGCAGACCTGCACCCGCAGTCAGCAACACAGCAAGAAGGATACTCGGAAGCGGGGCAGAAATACGCATGACAACCTCAATAGTTGACAGCAATGTTAGTTGAGCAATCCTTCCACAGGCTTCACGCTTAAACAAAACTTGTTTGCAAGGTTAACGGATCGTTGCGACGAAGGCTGTGAGCATCATCAATTCGCAGGCCACCTGCGCTGCACCGCAAATGTCACCGGTTTGACCGCCAATCAAGCGAATAGCGAGTGCGCGAACGCCAGCTGTTGCCGCAAGTCCAAGTGCAAGTGCGAGGATGCTGTTTTCGAACGTCACAAAGTATCCTGCAAGCAGGGTCAGCGCGAGGCCGACTGCGATGGCAAACATGGCGCTTGTGCGTGTTGGTTGTCCGGCAAAAGCTGATAATCCATCTGCGCGGGCCGGGCGCGTAGCCCACAACAGGTCTACTACAAGTGCGCGGGAAAATGATTGGCACGCAACAATAACGGCAAGCACCGTAAAGATGTTCATGGGAAGCAGTGCCGCATAACAGGTAACGCGCGCGCCAACTGCGAGAATGAGAGCAAGGGCGCCGTAACTTCCAATGCGACTATCGCGCATGATTTCCAAGTCGTCGCTCGCGGGTTCGACCACCACCCAGTCCGTCCGCCGTATCAGCAAAACCATCTTCGTGCAGGGCACCCGTTAACAAAAGCCCTGCAGCGACAGCCAAGATCGCCGAAAGTGTTGGTGGAAGTTGCAGGGTGCGACCCGCCAATAAGACCAGTGCGATGAACACACCAATGAGCGCTCCTGCCAGAGAAAACATGCGCATCGTTGCAGCCAAAGGTGGGGCATCAATGGTGCGAGAGAATGGGATGGGCAAACGGGTCAAAAACTTGAGGGCATGCAAAAATTCAGCAAATGGCCGCATACCTGTGGTTTCTGTCAGTGGCGAAGGTGGCTGTTGGTCGCTCATTATTGCAATACCGTCTTCAATCGCGTTGACGTCTGCCCCAAGACGCGTCCAAAAGCCACTGACATTTTGAAAATATTACGATTCCCTCACATCCAGGACATACCATGGCAAGCGGACTACCGTTCGATGATATACGTGCACTTCTTGCGACAATGCCAAGTGCAGACGCTGATGCTGTCGCCAAGGTGCGTGAACGTGATGCGCAATTGACGAAACCCCCGGGCGCTTTGGGTAGGCTCGAAGAGATCACGGAGTGGATGGCTGCTTGGCAGCAACGTTCTTCACCACGGGTGGAACGCCCTGTGGTTGCGGTGTTCGCGGGAAATCATGGCGTGGTGGCGCAAGGCGTTGCCGCCTATCCGCAAGCCGTAACAGCACAGATGGTCGCGAACTTTCAAAATGACGGTGCTGCCGTAAACCAGATTTGCAAGACCTTTGACTTGGGCCTCAAAGTATTTGAACTCGCTCTCGAGGTGCCGACGGAAGATATTACAGTAGCGCCCGCATTGTCAGAACAAGACTGTGCAGCGACCATGGCTTACGGCATGGAGGCAATCGCCAATGGCTGTGACTTGCTGTGCATTGGCGAGATGGGCATTGGCAACACCACAATTGCTGCAGCCTTGGCCCATGGTCTTTTCGGCGGCAAAGCTGAGGATTGGGTGGGCCCTGGAACAGGAGTTGATGCCGAGGGCCTAAAGCGGAAAGCCGATGCTGTGAAGCGCGCCGTCGACTTCCACAAACCACATCTAGCAGATCCATTGGAATTGATGCGCCGCCTTGGTGGACGCGAATTGGCTGCAATGGCAGGAGCCATTTTGGGTGCCCGCATGAATCACGTCCCGGTGCTCATTGACGGCTATGTTGCAACAGCCGCCGCAGCCGTTTTGTTCAAGGCCAATCCCGCAGCGCTTGAACACTGTATGGCCGCCCATGTTTCAGCCGAACCTGCGCACCGCGCCCTATTGGCAAAGCTTGGAAAGAAGCCATTGCTGGATATGGGCATGCGACTGGGTGAAGCGTCAGGGGCTGCACTTGCCGCAGGTATTGTGCGCGCTGCCGTCAACTGTCACAGCGGCATGGCGACATTTTCAAGTGCAGGCGTCAGCGACAAGGTATAACATTCATTTTGCGTTGACGCAGTATCATCCCGTTATTGCAATCAACTTCCGCTGCGTTTCGGTTTTAACAGCCTCTGAACCAATTGCTTCACCCCGCGGTCCTGAAAGCACACGTGCTGCCGGAAAATGGCAGATCATGTCTGTGCCTTGTCCAGGTTCAGATGTAATCTCGAGTGTCGCGCCGTGCACATCTAACAGGCCTTTGACGATTGGAAGGCCAAGGCCTGCGCCTTCAATGGCTAGCTTCGTCGCGTGCGCGCCTCGCGAGAACGCGGCCATAAGTTGTTGTTGTTCGGCTTTGGGAATGCCCGGTCCATTGTCTGAAACGATAACTGCCATACGCCCATCAGGCAGGATGCGTGCTGTCATGGCAACCTTGCCGTTCGTAGGCGTAAACTTAACGGCATTCGTCAACAGATTGATCGCAATTTGGTTCAAAGCGCGGTAGTCGCACAACAGCTTTGGCAAATTTGCAGGTGTATCAATACTGATCGAAAGATATTTTTCTGTGGCCTTTGCAGCCAACAAATATTTTGCGTGATCCAAACAATCTCGCACTTGCGTCGGCTCTTCAGCAATATCACGACGACCTGCTTCAATGCGTGAGAGATCCAAAATATCATTGATAAGCGTCAGCAAATAGCGACCAGAATTATGGATATCACCTGCGTAATCCTTGTACGCGTGGTTCTGAATAGGGCCAAAGAGTTCATTCTCCAATACCTCGGAAAACCCGAGAATGGCATTGAGTGGTGTGCGCAATTCGTGGCTCATGTTGGCCAAGAAAACCGACTTTGCACGATTGGCTTCTTCAGCCTTAAGACGCTCATCATCAGCCCGTTCCTTTTCGTGTTTCAATTCGGCAATCAGCGCATCCTTCTCATTACGGAACACCAAGCGATCACGAGCCGTTTCCTGAAGTTGCCGAGATACAAAAAGAAAAAATGCCTCCAGCATCATAATCAATCCCGCGAGTGAATAGAAAATCATGCTGTCTTCAGCGATGCAACGAAGTGCAACACCAATGGCAATGATGCCCGTTCCTGCAATGAGGACGGGCATGAAGTTGGCAACAACAAGCATTCTCACAACACAGACAGCCATCACCGCTGCAATGAGAAACATGCCTTGCTTTGAACCTGCATCGGGCCAGAAAAAGAAAAGCGGCACAACCCAAAATGCGCCTTGGAACAGTTCCGAGGCCGAAATCATCCCCACCCAGTCTGATTGTTCCTGTGGGGTACGGGGCTTGAGAAAGTAGCGATTGCACAAGAACAGTTGAATCGAATGGCAACCCAATGTGCCGACAAGCCAAGCCATAACAGTGTTTGGTGGCACCCAACTGAGTGCCGTCATGGCCAACAACAGCGTAAGAATAGGCATAATGGGCGCAAGGTTTAACTGATTGCGCAGAAACATTTCCAGAAACTCGCCGTGCCAAGACTGATTTTCGATGGCTTTGCGCGGATTTGAAGACATAAATGCCTTCAAGGGTAAATCAGTCAAATGAAAATTGTAGCGGCTCATTTCAGTGTCGGCGGCAAGTATGTTGGTCATGTCCCAAATCCCAATTCAGCATGTCGTCATAAAGCAGAAACTCTAAGATCGGCTTGTGCGACAGGGTAAAAATTGAGGTAACTTGTGAGCAATGCCCACTCGCACTATATGCTGCTGTAACAAAGGATAAACCATGACAGCCCTGACGGCAGATCGCATTCGCGACGAACTCAAACGCATCGCATCACCCGACGGACGTGGTAACATCGTCTCCGCTGGACTCGTTTCAGATATTGCAGTGACGGGTGGCGAGGTGATGTTTGCCCTCAATGCTTCTCCGCAACACATGAAAGCTATGGAGCAGCTGCGCGACGTTGTCGAAAACATCGTGAAGTCGATCCCAGGTGTCACCAAAGCCTTGGTTGTCTTAACAGCAGAAAAACCACAAGGACAGGCACAACCCGCTGCTGCACCGACAAGGGGTGGCGCTGTCGCGGGTGTTAAGCACATCATTGCCGTGGCATCTGGAAAGGGCGGTGTCGGCAAGTCGACGACCGCAATTAATCTGGCGTTGGGATTGGCAACATTGGGCTTGAAAGTAGCGGTGTTGGACGCAGACATTTATGGCCCCTCCATGCCCAAACTTTTTGGCCTGTCTGGAAAACCGCTGGCGAGCGACCAACCTGGAAAGCGCATGAAGCCCATGTCACGCTATGGACTGGAAGTCGCATCCATTGGCTTTTTGATTGAAGAAGACACCCCCATGATCTGGCGCGGGCCGATGGTTATGTCAGCGCTCACGCAGCTTTTGCGCGAGGTGGAGTGGTCTGAGACAGACGTTATGGTGGTTGATATGCCACCTGGCACCGGAGACGCCCAACTGACATTGGCGCAAAATACGCCGCTCTCCGGCGCTGTCATTGTCTCTACGCCACAAGATTTGGCGCTGATTGACGCCCGCAAAGGCCTCAATATGTTCCGCAAGGTCAATATACCCATTCTTGGCATCGTCGAAAACATGAGCAGTTTCATTTGCACCAAATGTGGGACCCAACACGATATCTTTGGCCATGGTGGTGCTAAATCTGAAGCACAGCGCCTCGGCGTACCATTTCTAGGGGAAGTTCCACTCGATATGGAAGTGCGGTTGCGGTCTGATCGCGGTGAGCCAATTGTTGCATCACTGCCCGATTCCCAGCACGCAGCCATTTACAGGGACATTGCGCGCCAAGTCTGGGCAACACTGTCATCTGGCGAAATGAGCAGGCCCGCGCCCCGTATCATTAACGAAGGGTAAACCACTTGGACCCGACGTTAGGAATGTGTTAGCCATAGGCGGGCTAAAGCAAGCTGTTAAATCGGCACGCAATGGAGGGGTTTCCTATGTCGAAATTAATGTCCGTACTTGGCATCGTGTTGTTGGCCATAGGTGTGGCCTTGGCGCTCGTCGGGTTTGTCAATCCGGCGCAAATGCAAGTGTATGGACTAACCATGGATACCGCAGCCATTCTGCTCGCAGGCGGTATTATTAGTATCGGGCTCGGTGGCGTGATTGCAGCCCTTGCTGGCAATGGGACAGCTCTTGCATCCGTTGAACAGCCCGTGATGACCGAAGAGGTTGTCGAAGCGCCAAAGACTGTAGACTTTACGCCCGCTGCTCTTGAAGTTAAGGAAGAAACACCAAGCCGTATTCGCTTTCAGGGCTTCGGTCGCAAAGCCGCAGTTGTTGCATCTGGCGCTGCCGCAACTGCAGTCGCAGCATCTGATTCAACTGCAGAAGCAGCGTCTGCAACAATATCCACTGGCAAAGCCGCAGTTGACGATACGATTGCTGCTCTTGAGCAGGCAAAAGCCGATATTGCAAATGCCATTGGTGGCGTGACTACAATGACGGAAGCCAAAGTTGAAGATGTCGTTCAAGAAGTTGAAGAAGCTGCTGAAGAAGAAGCTGCCGAAGACGAGCTTTACGTTATCGAAGAGCGCGAAATTCGCGGTCGTCCCGCTAGAATTCTTTCTGATGATACCGTTGAAGCAGAAACCGACGAAGGCTGGATGCGCTTTGAAAATCTTGAGCATCTCAATGAGTACTTGGATGCTGCAGGCGAACCTGCATAATTATCAGTTGCAAAGACGATTTTCAAAGGCCGCCCGAAAGTGCGGCCTTTTTCATTCGGTGTCAGTGACACGAATTTCGACAATCAAACCATCATCGTCAAAAACCACGCTCTCTAAACCTTTGCGAAGATGATGTTGACCCGTTTGTGAGTTGGTGGCCTCAAGTTGCCAAGCAGCAAAGGCCGAACGAGGTCCCGTCGCTTTCACCTCGACATCCCACGCATGGTGGTCAGGATGAACAATGAAGTATTCTCGCATCGCCATTACAATCGCGTCACGTCCGGCGACAGTACCAAGTCCCACAAATTCATACGTCGCGTGCTCAGCCAACATCGTTTCAACCAACTCAATGTCCTGCGCTTCTATTGCGGCGTGATAAACGATCAGTGTTTCAACAGGATCTAAGCTCATTTTCCCATGGCATCGATAATGCGAATCCAAGCGCGAATGCCGTGGGCGAAACTTGACACATTGTATTTTTCGTTCGGGCTGTGAATGGCATCATCATTCAAACCAAATCCAACCAATACAGAATCCATTTTCAATATGTCTTTGAAGCAACGTACAATCGGAATGGATCCCCCTGAACCCATCAATACCGTGTCACGTTTGAATTCGTCTTTCAATGCGCGCGCTGATTTTTGAATGTAAGGATTATCTTCTGCAATTTCCGTTGCAGGGCTTCCACCACCACGACCAGAAAATGTGATCTTTGCATCTCCAACCATGTTCTTTTTTGCAAAAACTTGAAACGCCTTCAGCACGCGCTCAGGTTTTTGTTTACCCACCAGTCGGAACGTAAATTTGGCATGGGCTTCAGATGGGATAACTGTCTTGGTTCCAGCGCCTAGATATCCACCCCACATGCCGTTGACCTCAGCAGTGGGCCTTGACCAAATCTGCTCCAAGACAGTTTTGCCTTTTTCACCGGCCGCTGCTTTCAATCCGACTTCACCCAGAAACTTCTTTTCTGAGAACTTGAGGCTCTTCCATTGCTTTTTGGTCGTTGCTGGTAATGCAGAAACGCCGTCGTAAAAGCCCGAAATGGTGACTTTTCCATTGGCGTCGTGCAGCTTAGAAATCATCCGCGTCAAGGCGCGAATTGGGTTCATCGCAGGCCCGCCATAGAGCCCGGAATGCAAATCCAGTGCTGGTCCCTTTACCGTCACCTCTTCATGCACAAGGCCGCGCAGCCGCGTGGTGATGGCAGGCGTCTTTGCATCCCACATATTGGAGTCACAAATAAATGCAATGTCGCATTTGAGTTCTTCCGCATTGGCTTTCAGGAAGGGAACCAATGATGGTGAACCTGACTCTTCCTCGCCCTCAATCAAGAATGTCGCTTTGATGGGCAATTGACCGTGCACGCGCACATAGCTGCGCGCAGCTTCAACGAAGGTCATCAACTGGCCTTTGTCATCAGCCGTGCCGCGACCATACATTCGCTCAACACCGTCCGTGTCCTTTTTCCGCACCGGCTCAAACGGAGGCGACGTCCAGAGTTCTAACGGATCAGCCGGCTGCACATCATAATGCCCATAGAACAATGCATGTGGTGTTTTTGCAGTGGCACCGGGTGGCGAATAATGTGCCACAACCATGGGGCAACCAGTTGTCTCGCGAACAGTTGCCTTGCAACCGAGTGATGACAGCTCATGGGCAATCCACTGCGCTGCTTTCGAAATATGTGGTCGATATGCCGGGTCTGCTGACAGCGAGGGAATGCGCAAAAAATCAAACAGCCTCTCAATGTTCGCATCAAGGTGTTGATCAGCATCAGCCAAAACAGGGGCGATATTCAGTGTGGTCATTGTGATAGTCCTTTGGAAATTTCGCCGATGAAGCGGGCATAGCTGCGCATGCCTTTGTGATAACTCTCAATGTCATATTTTTCATTGGGACTATGCAATGCGTCGTCTTCACGCACAAATCCCACCAAAACACTGTCGATGCCAAGGTACTTTTTAAAACTCTCAACCACTGGAATAGACCCGCCTTCACCTGCCATCACCACAGGCCTTGGCCATTCTGCTTCAAGCGCTCGCTTGGCCGCATTGATCCATGGGCTGTCGCTGCGCACAGCAATTGCAGAAGCGGCCTCAGTCCGGGATGGAAATTTGACTTTGAAACCCGGAGGCAGGCCTTTGCGCACAAAAGCGCGAAATGCCTTCTGAAGCTGCGCTGGTTTTTGTCCCTCAACAATCCGAAATGTTAGTTTTGCATGGGCCTTGGACGGAATGACGGTTTTACCGCCAGGCCCTGTGTAGCCGCCCCAAATCCCATTGATTTCGGCCGTGGGTCTCAACCACAACTGTTCCAACGCGGTGAAATCGGTCTCTCCAGCAGCAGTGTTAAGACCAACTGCCTTGAGAAACGCTTTTGGCTTGAACGGGATTTTAGCCATGCGCGCGCGTTGCGCCAATGTTGGACGCTTTACGCCAGCATAAAACCCAGGAATTGCGATGTGCCCCTTGTCATCGAACATACGTCCCAAAATGCTGGAGAGAACACGGAGTGGGTTCATTGCAGCGCCACCGAAATATCCTGAATGGAGATCAAGTTTTGGTCCAGTGATTTCCACTTCATCTGATACGCAGCCGCGCAATGACGTTATGATTGATGGTTGGTCATTCTCCCACATGCCAGTGTCACATATCACCGCCACATCAGCTTTTAAGAGATCGCGGTTGGCTGCCACGAAGCGGTCCAAATGTGTTGCGTCACCTTCTTCGTCTCCCTCGATCAACACCGTTAGGCGAAACGGTAGGGAGCCATGGGTCTGAAGCCATAGACGGCTGGCTTCGGTGAACGTCATGAGTTGGCCCTTGTCGTCGGCCACGCCACGCGCAAAGATACACTCTTGGCCTGACTTACTTTTGCCACGGCGCGGCTCAAAAGCTGGGCTGTGCCACAGGTTCTGGGGGTCGGCTGGTTGCACATCGTAGTGACCATAAAACAGGATATGGGGAATTTGGCGCGAAGCAGCCAAAGCAGCGCGCGGCGGCGCATACTCAGCAATCACCACGGGCTGACCCGTGGTGGGGTATTTGCGCGTTTTAAATCCCATGGCCTTAAAATAGTCCACCATCCAATCGGCCGCCTTTTGACAGTCCTCATGATGCGCAGGGTCCGTGGCGATCGAAGCAAAGCGCAACAATTCACAAAGTTGGTCGAGGCTGCCTTCAATCCCCGCATCAATGGCGGAAAGAACTTTCGAAATGTCGTCGGTCACGCTTGCGAATCCCTGTGTTTGGCGCAAAGCCTAGCGCATCACCGATGGATTGAGCAAAGCACATGACGGCCGATGCGCAGACACAGTTTAATCTCGCTCGCGACAGTCTGCTGGCGCACGAGCCGCGGAGCCGTCTGCAACGCATCAGGCGTCGCGGCTACCAGCGCTTCCGCTGGGTTTTAGACAACGTTGATTTAGCGCTGGTCTGGAAGCGTCGCTGGTTCATCATCACAATTCTGTTGGGGCTGCTGCTGATGGGCGCACCCACGCCTGCCGGTCTCACCCATGATGGCCAGATTGTGCTTGTCATGTCGATGATGGCGACTGTGATGTTTATTGCAGAACCTGTGCCCTTGCCGTCGGTCGCACTTATGATTGTTGTGGGGCAAGTGATCTTTTTGGGGCTAGATTCCAACAAGGTCGCCGCCAGTTTAATGACGGACTCTGTCCTCTTTATCATGGGCTCGCTCATGTTGGCTGTCGCAGTGGTCAAACAACGGCTTGATAAGCGAATTGCACTGGCTATCGTCCGCGTCACTGGAACCAACGTGTTCTGGATCAGTTTGGGCATCACGGCTGTCTGTGGGGTTCTCGCATCTTTCATTGGTGAACACACAGTTGCGGCAATGATGCTGCCTGTAGGCGTAACTTTGATCAGCCTAACCTCACAAGACGGCACCAAAGTCAAAAATCTTGCGGCTGTGCTGCTGCTTTCCATATCCTACGGCTGCGCCATTGCGGGCATAGGTACGCCGTCTGGTGGTGCCCGCAATGCCATTATGATTGGTTACTGGAAAGACTTCTTCTTTGACCCAGCAAACCCTGAAACGCGCCGCTACTTGATGGATTACCTGACATGGATGCTCTACGCCTATCCCATGTTCTTGCTGCAGCTACCCATTGTTACGGTGCTTTTGTTCTGGACGTTTAAACCGGAGCAGCGCGATCTTTCCCGCGCTGTAGCACGCTTGCGCACGCAAGTTGCCATGGATGGCCCCTTAGGTTCACGCGGTTGGAGCTCCATTGCGCTATTCATAGCAACCATTATCGGCTGGATCGTTTTTTCAGAACAACTCGGACTAGGCATCGTTGCTATTGCTGGCGCGATTGCATTTCTCGTGGCGGGCCTCGTGCGTTGGGAAGACATCAACAGCGGCGTCAATTGGGGGGTCGTGCTGCTCTATGCCGCTGCCATTTCATTGGGATTGCAAATGAAAGAAACGGGCGCTGCCGAATGGCTGGCGCTGTCCTTCATTGATGCATTAACACCACTCGGGTTAGGGCAGGGCGCTGGCTTGGCTTTGGCCGTTGCCTTGCTTACGACCTTCGTCACCAACACTATGACGGCGGGTGCCGCTGTCGCAGTATTGGGACCTGTGGTGTTGCAGGCCGCCAAAGTATCTGGCGCTGACCCACTAAACATTGGCTTTGTCACCGCAATTTCATCTGCCTTTGCCTATATCACAGCGGCGGCCCATCCGGCCTTCACCATTATCTATGCGTCTGGATATTTGAAGGCTTCTGATTTTATCAGGTCAGGTTGGCGCATGACCATCGTCTCGCTGGTGTTGATCATGGTCATGTCGCTGTTCTACTGGCCTTTGTTGCAATAGGATCGCGTCATGGGATTGTTCAGCTTTTTTCAACGCACCACACTCAGCGACCGCCAGGAAGCAGCCGTCCAGAAAACCTTGACCAACCTGCGCAGCCAGCGCCGCAATCGATTTCGTATACTTGCTTGCGTTGATGGCAGTGACGCTTCAGATTTGTGCGTAAGGTTCGCTGCACGATTTGCAATGACGGAATATTGTGACGTTATCAACCTGTTCGTCCGTCCGATTGATCAAGGCCTTCATTCGGGCGGGCTGCAAGTGCGATTGGCGCGGCAAAACATGATGGAAGCTGGATTTGAGCTGCCAGGGGTAAAACATCTCAAGCGGTCTCTTGATGTCTTAAAGGAAGAAGGCATCGACGCTGAAAGCTGGCAGGTGCGGGGTGCCCATGAAAATGCTTGGGGCGATGCGGCTGGTGACACCAAAGTTGAATACAACGAACCATCAGGTCGCAATGTGGTGTTGAAACTCAAAACCGCTCCTGATGTGACCAGCGGCATCCTAGATCAATATGAACTTGGTCCCTATAACCTCATGATCTTGGGCGAACCTTCCTTTTGGCGTAGCGAGCTCAAATCTTTCTTTGGCACCGGTGTTGTGCAAGGCGTGGTGTCAATGTCGCCTTGTTCAGTCTTGGTGGCGCGCAACAGCCTTGACCGCAAGGGCTTTTTCATTTGCACGGACGGCTCATCGCGCGCCATGCAATCGGTGCGGCGCGCTGCCGTTTTGGCTCATATGGCGGGCGAGCCCATAACGCTATTTTCAGCCGCTCCCTCTGAAGCTGCACGCCCTGCCGCTGAAGAGGCCGTCGCGAATGCAAGGGCCTTGCTGAAGGCCATGAAGATCGAGGTGCTGGAGGTGAAAACTGCAGTCGGTGATCCTTTGCAAGAAATAGTGGAGCGCGGCAGTTTGTATCGCCTCATTGCGGTCACAGATGAAGGGCGTAGTCGCACCCAACGCTTGTTCAAGGGCTCGCTTGCCACTGACGTCGTTCGCTATGCACGCACCAGTGTGCTAGATGTGAGATAACTCAACGCTGAACCGGGGATGGCGATGGCGGACTACACACTTCTATGCATGGGTGAATCGGGCAACGCCTATAAAGTGGCATTGATGCTGCAAGCCGCCGAGTTGAATTGGAAAGCCCAATGGGTGGATTTTTTCAACGGCGAAACCCGCACCGATGCGTTCAAGCAGAACTTCAATCAGATGGGCGAAGTCCCTGTTTTAATTCATGGAAACAGAAAGCTAACGCAGTCCGGAATCATCCTCGATTACCTTGCTGAAATCCTCCCGCAAGTTTGGACCGAAAAGCGACGATGAGCGCCGCGAAATTTTGCGCTGGATGTTGTTCGACAATCACAAGCTCACAAGCTCAGTTGCCTCGTTGCGCTTCATGATCAACTTCACCAAGACGGGTGAGACACCCGTAACGGAATGGCTGCGCATTCGTGCGCTGAATGCATTGAAGGTGTTAGACGCGCATCTGACACCGCAGCCCTATGTGATTGGCAAGCGCCCGACCATCGCCGACTTTTCGCTGTGCGGTTATCTCTATTACGGCGAAGAACTGCCATTTGATCTTGGACAGTTTGCCCACGTGCAAAATTGGCTAGACAGATTGAAAGATTTGAAGGGTTGGAAACACCCCTATGATCTCATGCCCCGAAGCGCCTAATCCTCAGCCCATCTTAAATGATGAGACATGGTCAGGTAAGTCCAATCCACTGATCAAACGCGGGCAGGGAATTGCTGCTCCCACATCGGTTGAAAGTGGAATGACGCCAGCCCACACCGGGTGCTGGTAGTCTTCTTCGTCATCGCCAGGCGGTCCACTACGAATTTTAGCCGACACTTCGTTCAATTCCATGCCGAGAACAGTTGTCGCCTTCAACTCTTTTGCGTGAAGCGGACGTAGGCTGTTCCAACGGTCCGGGAAATAGTGCTCAACCATTGCCTTCAACCGCGCTTCTTTGTCGGTGTCAGCAACAACCTTATAGGCCGTTCCAAAAGCCATGACACTCCGGTAGTTGCATGAATGATTGAAGGCTGATCGCGCCATCACCATGCCATCGAAAATAGTAACGTTGATACAAACTTTGGCGTTCTCAGAATTCTCCAACATGCGGCTGGCGGAAGACCCATGCCAGTAGACATGATTTCCCTCACGCCACTGCAATGTTGGCGTTACTACGGGTTGACCGTCAAACACATATCCAACTGTGCAAAGCGGTTGCGCGTCGAGAATAGCGTGCACCGTAGCTTCGTCGTAATTGGCGCGCTTGTGCATGCGTTTAACGCGAGTGAGCTCAGTTGGCGCGAAAGTCATTAAGGTCTCCAATCTTGCGCCCCTTGATGGCATTGAGTATGGTATGCTGGAAAGTACCAGTAATGCCAGCTCAGACCAGACCACTTCAATCGACCTCCACACTCGACTTCGGCGTTGACCGAAACGACCTAGAGCCCATTCAACAACAAATTGCTCGGCAAATTCGTGAGCTGGTTTTGGGCGGCCGTCTCAAGCCCCGATCTCGACTGCCGTCTTCGCGCGCGTTAGCTGAACAATTGGGCGTGGCCCGCGCCACAGTCGTTGAAGCCTTCGAGCAATTGGCCGGAGAAGGTTACATTGAAACCCGTATCGGCAGCGGCACAACAGTATCAGCCGAATTGCCTGAAGTTTTGTTAGCGACTGGACGAAAAGCATCTAAGCCGGCCTCATTGAAAACGCTCCCAAAACGCATTCCTGCAAAGCCATTTCGCTCGGGCCTCGTCGACTGGGAGAACTTCCCCCATGACACCTGGGGGCGTATTCTTGGTCGTTTTTGGCGCAATCCCCCCATTCTATTGCTCGAACACAACGATGCTTTTGGTTGGATGCCTCTTCGGGCCGCCATTGCTGCGCATTTATTTGAATGGCGCGGAATTGAATGTGATCCCGCGCAAGTCATCGTCACGGCAGGCGGCAGCGACGCCTTTGACTTGATCCGCCGCGCCTTGTTTGAAGCCGGCGATCAGATGTGGTTGGAGGACCCCGGCTATGCAACAGCGCGCCGCGCCTTCACGGTTGGAGGCTTGGATGTTGTGCCGATCCCGATTGATGAAGAAGGCTTGCGTGTGGCGGAAGCGCGCAAATTGGCACCCCAAGCCAAAATGGCCTTTGTCACACCAGCGCGGCAATATCCAACTGGCGTGACGATGCCGCTTGTCACGACGTCTTGAATTATTGGACTGGGCAAAATTGCAAAACTCCATCATTGTCGAAGACGACTACGACAGCGAGTATCGTTATGTCGGACGACCACTTCCCGCGATGATGAGTTTGGACCGCACTCAATGCGTCATCTATTCCGGCACATTTTCGAAAGTGTTTTCGCCAATCATCAGACTGGGTTTCATCGTTGTGCCCGAGCGCCTGGTGAACGTGTTTCAAAATGAGCGTCGCACCTATGGCCACCCGCCCTCCTTGGTTGTGCAGCCCGCCTTGGCGCAATTCATGGAGCAGGGCCAGTTCGCGGTTCACATCCGCCGCATGCGCAGACTTTATGCAACACGCCGTCAAACGTTGCTCGATTTGCTTATGCGACATGATGGCAAGCTGTTCATGGTTGATGCCCCGCCCTCTGGCTTAACTATTATGTTACGCCTCGCAGATCACCAAGACGATGAAGCTCTCGTCAAAAGTGCGGCAGACGCTGGAATTGAAGTGCAAGCCTTGTCGACTTACTATGCCGGACGAAAGAAAAAGCGTGGGCTTTTGTTGAGTTTTGCAGGGTTCACGGAAAAAGAGCTCTTGGCATCCGCACAAAAACTCATTCACCTGTTAGGAACCTAACGGTCGAAGTTCCTTCAGTAATTTTTCTCGAATGGCACGTGCGTAGTCTTCAAAGTCAAAAGCCTTGACTGCAAAACTCTCACTGCCCGAAATCACATTTTTCTGATAGTATTCAAACAATCCCGACTGTTCTGACTCAATTGCTAGCCCATTGACTGTTACGCCAGCAGCAGCCGCAATGTCGCGCGCAGCAGCAAGATCAAGTCCGCTGTTGTCGACACCATCACCAGAAATATCAATGACGCGGCGTTGGCCTTCAAAACTGTTGACCTCCAACAACGCAACAGAGTCTTCGATCGCAGTGGCAATAGACGTTGTTGCCGCATAGAAACTGCGTGATCCGCGGCTTGCTCTAAACCCGAACGCCTTGGCTTGCCTCTGCGTTGTGATGTGCGTGAAAGGAACGACAATGCGACTCTCGCCGGGCCCACCCCATTGCGTGACGGCGATTGCTACGCCCAGAGGCTGCAAGTCCTTGATGGTTTGCAACACTGCAGGATCTTTGAAAGCCGCTGCCAAACCTTTGATCTGCAAATTGAACTCTTGTGCATCCATGCTGGCCGAAGAATCCAAAGCTAGGACCAATTCAATCGCAACAGGCGTTTGCGCCTGTGACAGGCTGGCACTCGACATCAGCCCTATGCTTGTCACAAATATAGCCAATACAGCGGCCCGATTGAGGAGTTTTAACAGCATGCGGTTTTTCTCCCGTTTCACCATCATGGTGACAGCATTATTGTGCTTGGCGCAAGTGGCCAGCGCATCAGACATAGTGGTGTTAGAAGCAACGGCACGGGCGTCACTAACGGCAACGGCGAAGTCTGGTGCGGCTTATCTTTCAGTTGCGACCCAAGGAACAACAGAAGATCGGTTGATCGCGATCTCAACATCAGTCGCAGATGCAGCAACGATTCATGAGACGATCATGGAAGGTGATGTGATGACGATGCGTCCCCTCGAAGGCGGATGGGAGATCTATCCCGGACGCATTTACGCGATGAAACCCGGTGGCATACATATTATGCTCACGGGATTGAAGGACCCGTTGAAAAAGGGTGATATTGTTCCACTGGAGTTGATGTTTGAAAAGGCTGGCCTCGTAAAAGTCGATGCCCTCGTGGGTAACATTGCCGCCGGACACGAACACGGAGACTAATGCACTAGCCCCCGGTTACACTCATATGGCGCGATACGGCTGGCTTGTTATGGGCACGATCAATAATGAAATCATGGCCCTTAGGTTTACGACCAATCGCCTCCAAAATCGCATTGGTCAAAAGTTCATTGCCCTCTGATGCGCGCAGCGGTGTTCTTAAGTCTGCAGCATCTTCTTGGCCGAGACACATGTAAAGTGTACCCGTGCAAGTGATCCGCACGCGATTACAGCTCTCGCAGAAATTATGGGTTAGCGGGGTAATAAACCCAAGGCGGCCGCCTGTTTCTTTGACCTCAACATAGCGTGCTGGCCCGCCGGTTTTGTACGGAATATCCTCGAGCGTGAACTGATCCAACAAGGCCGCCCGCACCTGCGACAACGGCAAGTATTGGTCCGTGCGGTCGCCATCAATATCACCCAGTGGCATGGTCTCGATCAGCGTCAGGTCCATGCCTTCGCCATGGGCCCAGCGGATCATCTCGGGAATTTCGTGTTCATTGACGCCCTTCAGCGCCACTGCGTTCAGCTTAATGGCGAGCCCCGCCGCTTTTGCCACAGCCATGCCGTCTTTCACCTTGCCAAGGTCACCCCAGCGCGTGATCTGCTTGAACTTGTCGGCGTCCAAAGTATCCATTGAGACGTTGATACGTTTGACACCATGCCGGGCAAGTTCTGCAGCATATTTGGCAAGTTGGCTGCCATTTGTGGTCAACGTCAATTCTTCCAAAGCACCAGATTTAAGATGTCGCGACAGCGATTCAACCAATGACATGATGCCTTTTCGCACCAATGGCTCACCACCCGTCAGTCGAATTTTCTTAATACCTTGGTCGATGAAAACCGAACACAATCGATCTAACTCTTCCAGTGAGAGCAAATCCTTCTTCGGCAGAAACGTCATATTTTCTGACATGCAATAAGTGCAGCGGAAGTCGCAGCGGTCCGTCACTGAAACGCGCAAATAGCTAACGTGGCGGCCAAACGGGTCAATCAAATGCGAAGAGGCGTTCATCCCGCTAATGTGTGCCTTTGCAGCCAAAAGGTCAAGTTCGCTGGCTTTTTCTTTGCGCATGGCTTGCTATGACGAGTGCATGCAACTGCGCCGAAAATTGGTAATTGCTGCAGCCGTCTTAGGGCTGTGGGGTGCTTTGGCGACGACGGCCGCCACTGACGAAGGTCAGGTGGACCTCGCGCTCGCACTGGCCATCGATGTGTCCTACAGTGTCGATAGTCTTGAGCATCGATTGCAAATGCAAGGCTTTGGCGTGGCCTTGCAAAGCCCGGAAGTGATGGCAGCGATACGCAAGGGCAAACACCAACGCATCGCCGTTACCGTGTACCAATGGTCGGACGAATTCAATCAGCGCGTCCTGATACCATGGACAATTATTACATCTGAATCAGACGCCAAACATTTGGGAGACGACTTGGCAAAGGGGCGGCGCAGTGTGGCAGAAGGCGGCACGGCAATTTCGGCGGCCTTGGTTTTTGGCTCAACCCTGTTCGCGACGGCACCAGCATCCAATCGAAAAGTCATTGATCTTGCCACCGACGGACGAAATAATATCGGTCGTCCGGCCTTCGAAGCACGCGACTTTGTCGTCGGCCAAGGCATTACAATCAACGGCCTCGCCGTCAGCAATGAGTGGAAGCAATTGGCGGCATATCTCGAAAACCAAGTGATTGGTGGCAGTCTCAGTTTCGTTGAGGAAGCAAGAACTTATGATGATTTTGGTGCTGCAATGCTGCGAAAATTGGTCCGTGAAGTGACAGGTCCGGGGTTGACGTGACACTCATACCTGAAAGCGCCTAATACCCCGGCGGCGGCACAAATTTGCACCATTCCTGTTCCAGCAATTCCGCAAAGCGCAAACTGGTGTAGTCGCCATATTCCCGCGTGATAATTTGGACCCCAAGCGGCAATCCTTCAGCGGTTTGACCCAAAGGAGCAACACTTGATGGCAGATAGAAGTTGCAGGAATAACCCGCCCAGAAGCGTTGATCGATAGTTGAGACCATTTTGCCATTCACCGGAATCAAGCGCTCATGCCGCTCGCCAATATGGTCGTGTGGCCAGGCAGCTGAAGCGGCGCAAGGACACAGCAACACGTCCCACTCATCAAAGAAGGCGTCCCACAAATGGCGCATTTGGTGGCGGCGCTCATTGGCGCGCAACCATGCACCATGCGACAGGCCAAATGCCCGCGTCATCAACGCCACATAAGACTTATCATCAGCGTCAAGTGATTTGACCTTTGCTGCAGCTGCATCAATCTCTTCATCGCTCATGCGCTTGGTTGATGTGGCGCGCAGCAACAGAATGAAATTTTCATAGACCTCTTCATCGCTGAAATTGGGCAAGGCTTCGAAGGACAATTTCTTGCTGCGCTTTTTCAGAAAATGGCCGAGCTCGATTAGCTGGTTTTGGTAAGACTGTTCAACATCGCCGACACTGCTCGACAGCTTGATGGCGACGCGAAAATCCTTCAACTCTGTTTTGGTACACTTCGGCAATGTAAAAGTTGTACCACGTTGTTCAATGCCATCAGGGCCTACAAGAATTTTCATCATCGCCGTCAGATCTTTGGCCGAACGCGCTAAAGGACCAGCAACAGTTATGTCGCTGAAAGCAACGCTGCCCGGCATGAGGTGTCCGCGATAAGGCACCACACCATAGGTGGGCTTATGACCAAACACGCCGCAATAATGCGCTGGATTGCGGATCGATGAACCAATATCGGAACCCACTTCAAGCGCAGACATGCCCGTGGCCAAAGCAGCAGCAGCTCCGCCGGAAGACCCACCGGGTGTACGCGTAACATCCCACGGATTGCTGGTTGTGCCGTAGATGGCGTTGAAACTCTGCCAGTCCGCTAAATGTAGTGGCACGTTGGTTTTGCCATAAAGAACGGCGCCCGCTGACGTCATTCGTCGCAAAGCAACGGCGTCTTTGCTCGGAACGTTATCTTTCAACGCAGGGTCACCCCATGTTGAAGGTGTGCCCGCCCAATCAAAGCTTTCTTTGATCGTCATCGGCACGCCATCAAAAATCGAAAGCGGCTTGCCCTTGGCCAAGCGCTTGTCTGCAGCAGCGGCAGCCTTTTTTGCGCGATCAAAATCTGTGAAGATCACAGCATTGATGGCGTCATTGTGCTTGGCGTATTGCGACAGACAATCTTGCAACAATTCCCGCGCCGACAATTTGCGTGCTCGCAACATGCGACCAAGTTCAAGCGCGGATTTGAAATGAACTGTGCTCAAGGTGTTTCGAAGCCCTAGGTTGTTCAATTAATCAATTTTGATGTCTTCAAACGGCTGACCAGATTTCAGCCGTTCCATCATCTGTATATAAGCAGCTTCGATGTGTCTGGTATAGACGGTCGTATCAAAAAGGGGTGCCGTTGAACGGGCTTCTCGCAATTTTGCAGCTATGCGCACCAACTCATCGGGGGTTTGTGCCAAAGTTACCGCTCGATTTTCATATTCCGCCAGACTGTTGCAAATCATGTCCGGAAGGCCAACGGCATGCAGCAAACTACCGGCTACACGCCCTGCAAAAGTCTTTCCTGCGCAGGTCAGCAGTGGCACGCCAGCATAAAGCGCATCCAATGCAGTCATGTGGGAATTATAGGGGAGGGTGTCTAGGCACAGGTCGATCAGTTGCAATCGGGCCAGATGAGCAGCGTTGCTTTCCATGCGCCCAGAAAAAACAATGCGCTGCGGTTCAACGGCGTGCTTACGCGCTTCAGCCAAGAGATTTTGACGAACAATCTGATCGTCGGCCTTTAACCACAAAACGCTGTCTGGAACCCGTTTGAGAATACTCATCCAAAGTTTAAATGTCGTAGGCAAAATCCGATCTGCGGCGCAGAAACATCCAAACACAAATGCATTTTCCGGCAAGCCTTGGTCTGTTCGACTTGGCTTCGCAGCATCAATAATGCGCGCCCTATCGACGGGAAAAAAGCTGTTGGGCATTTCAACTATTTTTTCAGTGTAGAACTTGCGACCGTCTCTTGGCACCACGAATTCATCAGCAATGATGTATTGGTATGCCTTTGATCCGAGTGTGCCTGGAAAGCCGAGGTAGTTTACTTGCACAGGTGCGACACGTGACGCAAAGATTGCAGGCCTTGCATGTTTCGTATGGCCGTTGAGATCGACAGCAATGTCGAGTGCGTGCCCCCTTATGAGATCTGAGATCTGGGTATCGGTCATATTATCCAGCACATGGATTTTACCGACTATGGACTGCAAGCGAACTGTTATGTTTCGTTTCTTGTTGGTGGGTAGCAAATAGATGCACAAATCAATGGCCGCAGGATCGTGTCTTTCCAAAACGCCAATGATAGCTTGGTAAACCGGGTGATTTTGGTGCAAATCCGAAGAGATATAACCAACGCGGAGTCTTCTTGCCGTGTCTGTGTCGGCTGTCGGTTCCACTGTATTGACAGGCCACGCATCTGATTCACTTTGAGCGGCATTTAATGCGGCTTCTAACGAGTTCAAAGTGCGTGCAGCCACAATAGGTTGGCATACTTTCTTATTTGTCAAAACGCTACGTTCCAACTTTGCCAGATAATCCGGCAAATTACTCCACTCACAAATCTGCATCTTGGCTTGTACATATAGTCCGAGTAAATCCGGAAGCTTCTCGTCAAGCGCAAAAGCCTTTTGAAAATCTGAAACGGCATCCACTTTGCGCTTCATTTTCCCATGCACAACGCCCCGATTGCGATACGCAATGGCGTTGCGAGGGTTTAGTGAAATTGAATTGGAAAAGCTGACTATTGCGTCGTCGTACCTCAGCATTTGCTCAAGCAGTGAACCACGGTTGCTGTGTGCCTCATCAAAGTTTTGTCGGATGGCGATAGCCTTGTCATAACAGATCAAAGCCGTGTCAAATTCTCCGAGGAATTTGTGCGCAATTCCCATGTTGCTGTACGCTTCCGCTGTTTTGGGTGACAGCGCGACCACTCGTTCGAATGCTACAATGGCTTCGTGCCACTTCTTTTGAGCCAACATTACACTGCCAACACCTAAGTGGATGTCGGGATCATTTGGTGTGAGCACTTCTGCACGGTGGTACATCGCGAGAGCCTCATCATGAACGCCCAATTCTTCAAGACAACGGGCCAAATTGAAGCAAATCGGAGCAACGTCAGCGCCAAGTGCCAATGCCTTTTCAATGGACTGCCGTGCTTCAAGCAACCGCTTGTTGCTCAAATGGACAACGCCCAGCAGATGCAGGCTATCGCGGTGGTTGGGGTTCGATTTGAGTATTTGGCGATAGCCGCGTTCGGCTTGCGACAATTTTCCAGCTTGGTGGGCCCGCAAGGCATCTTGAAAACTGCGTCGCACGTCAGGATCGGATGTCATACTCATATCGAACAGAGTTAGCGATTTGCGCTGAAACGAGCAAGTGATCCATGCATTGTGTGCAAAGTTGACATAGCGCGACAAGTCTGATCGCGTGGTGTAACCAGTTGCAATGGTTAAGACTTCGCAACATGCCAAATGGCTGGGATATGCACTCACGGCGGTAGGAGCCGCCTTGTTCTCGACCAAGGCCATTTTCATCAAATTGGCCTATCGCGATGAGGTCAATGCCACTCTTGCTGGTGGCGTGGCGGATGATTTTCTCAACACCTATTTTCATTGTCGTGGGGTTAATTGCATGGCAACTTCAACGCGGTCGCGGCGATACATTGCCGTCGTCAGGTCATATCGGTGGTGCCGCAGCGGTTGGGGCTTTGGGCTATGGTATTTCAGCCTATCTTGATTTCAAAGGGTTAGAGTTCATTTCGGCGCAGTTGGAACGTTTAGTGCTGTTCACGTATCCAATCTTCGTCATGTTTCTGGGCTCATTGTTCTTTGGTCAAAAAATTACACGCCATGGAATATTGGCTTGCATCGTCAGCTATTTTGGTCTCTCCGTTGTCGTAGGGTTGGATATTCCAACAGGCGGAATGAACACCGTACTCGGCACTGCATTGGTTTTGGGGTGTGCCATCACTTTTGCTTTTAACCAACTCTATGCCAAAGGTTTGATTTCGGTTTTAGGTACAGTTTTTTACACAACTGTTTCGATGGTTGCAGGCGGCGTCGCAGCGGTTCTCATCCATGCGGTCAGTGATGGGAACTTTGCCGCCACATCATATTTTCTTTGGATGGCATTGGGCTGCGCCATTTTCGCGACTGTTCTGCCAATTTTTTGCATCAACGCAGGACTTGCACGCACATCGGCTCAGACGGTGGCGATGATTTCCACCATATCACCGCTGGTCACCATTGTCTTAGCGGTGTGGGTCTTAGGCGAGCCATTTACACTTGCTGATGCGATTGGCTCATGTCTCGTGTTGCTCGGTGTCGGTTACTATACCTTTGCCGACATGCGACAAAAAACAGTTGTCGCTGTAGATGAGATTTAGCTCACACTGTCAGGTAGAACTTCCTTACGTTTCGCCATGAAGCTTTGCAGCGCCTCATCAATGCCGGGGTCCAAAGCAGGCGCTTCATATTCGCGCAGCAGCTTTTTCCACTGAGTGTTGGCGCGAACCACGATGTCCTTTTCGCCGTCATCGCGCCATTGTTCGAATGAGTTATTATCCGCCAGACTGGAGCGCCAGAAGGCGGTTTCGAAATTGGACCGTGTATGTGTGGCGCCTAGATAATGCGAGCCAGGTCCCACTTCGCGGATGGCGTCCATGGCTTGGCCATTTTCGGAGAAATCGACACCTTCTGCAAATTTCTGGAACATGGTGAGTTGGTCAGCGTCCATAATCAGCTTTTCATAGCCGGACGACAGCCCGCCTTCGAGCCAGCCTGCTGAATGCAAACAGAAGTTCACGCCGGACAACATCGTAGACCATAAGGTATTGGCACTTTCATAGGCCGCTTGTGCGTCTGGAATTTTGGAACCGCAAAGTCCGCCACCTGAGCGGAAAGGCACACCCATGCGCCGCGCCAATTGAGCGGCACCAAAGGTAACGTGGGCGGGCTCTGGCGTGCCGAATGTTGGCGCACCTGACTGCATGGACATTGACGCTGCGAACGTGCCGAACACTACAGGGGCACCGGGGCGGCAGAGTTGTGTAAAAGCGATACCAACTGAAGCCTCAGCCAAGATCTGCGTGAGCGTGCCTACTGTTGTTGTAGGAGACATGGCACCCGCCACGATGAAGGGCGAAATGACGCACGCTTGATTGGCGCGCGCCAGAACTTTCAAAGCCCCCAACATCACGCCGTCCCACACCATCGGCGAATTGGCATTGATCAACGATGTCATCACGCAGTTCTGGTCAACAAATTCCTTGCCGAAAACCAACTCAGCCATGGCAACGGAATCGGCCGATCGCTCACCCGCCGTGACCGATGCCATGAAAGGTTTGTCGGAAAATTTGATGTGGCTGTAGATCATGTCCAAATGGCGCTTGGCCACAGGAATATCCACTGGTTCACACACCGTGCCGCCCGAATGGTGCAGCGACGGCAACATGTAAACCAGTTTCACAATATTGCGGAAATCTTCAATGGTTGCGTAACGGCGGCCTTCATCAAGATTGCGAATGAAGGGAGGGCCATAAACAGGTGCAAACACCATATTGTTGCCACCGATAACGACGCTGTTGGCCGGGTTCCTCGCGTGTTGCACATATTCGCGCGGCGCTGTCTTGATCAGCGAACGCACCAAGCCTTTAGGAAAACGCACCCGAAAGCGGCGCGGATCAAGCGGAGATGGCTTGACATCAGCGCCCGCATCCTTCCACATCTGTACCGCTTCTTCATCCTCGTAGAAATCGATACCGGTCTCCTGCAACACGATTTCCGCGTTGTTCTCAATCATCTCCAACTGGTCATCGGAGTAGGGCTCATAAAGTTTGGTTTGACGGCGAATATAACCTGAATGCTTGACAGCCGTATTGGTGCGCATGGCGCGGCGGGCATCGGCACCACCACGGGCGCGGCGACCTGTTGGAGCGGCAGTTGTGTCAGCATCGGTCATATTTGGAGCAGCCTGTTGAGAAAGTTTCACCAGATCCATGTTTAGGCCAGATATCAAAGCCATAGGCGGCAACAAACGTCAAAGGATGGTCAGTAAACGACTGGCTTAATTGCCTGTCGTCGCTGTCGCATCGCCAGGTCCAGCGATTTGATAGATTGCACCATTCGGTTCGGCCTCGTCGGTCATGACAAATAAATGCCCCGTAGGACCTTGAACAACATCTCGAATGCGGCCAACGCCTTCAAAAAGTTTCTCGGATGACGTGATGGCCGTGCCGTCCATTGTCAATCGATGCAAGTGCTCGCCAGCCAATGCGCCGACAAATAGTGAGCCCTTCCATGCGGGGTAAATATCGCTGGTCAAAAACGCCATGCCGGAGGGGGCAATCGACGGATCCCAATAGTGCATGGGTTGTTCGAGGCCGACTTTGGCAGTGCCTTCACCAATTTTATCGCCCGAGTAATCCCGCCCATAGGTAATAACAGGCCAGCCATAGTTCTTGCCTGCCATAGGCGTGTTGATTTCATCTCCCCCTTTAGCGCCATGTTCGGCAGTCCAAAGTTGGCCAGTTTTAGGGTGCAGTGCGGCACCTTGAATATTGCGGTGGCCGATGGACCAGACTTCCGGTGCCCATCCTTCAAGCTGTGGATTACCGGGAGCTGCGGCACCATCCCTAGTGATGCGCAAGACTTTGCCCACATGCGACTTCGCGTTTTGTGCTTCTTCTGAGAGATAACCACGATCACCCGTTGTCACGAACAAGTGCCCCTCGCCGTCAAATACAAGACGCGAGCCGAAGTGGCGATTGCTTTCTGCAGCCAGCGCTTGACGGAAAATCACTCTGCCATCCTCAAGCTTGGTGTGTTCAGCATTTAAGCGACCACGATAAACCGCCGTCACATTGCCGCTGCTCTGTTGTTCAGCGAATGAAATAAAAACCTCGCGTGACGTGGCAAAATCTGGCGCAACTGCAATGCCGAGAAGGCCCCCCTGTCCGCCCGTATCAACTTTTGGGATACCCGCAATCGGCGCACTCAAACGATTGTCGCTCAGAGTAATCCGCCGCAATCGCCCCGGCCGTTCTGTTACGAGCAATGAACCGTCAGGTAAAAACGCTATTCCCCAAGGGTGGTCCAACCCCTTGGCAATGGGCAACAACCCGTCAGGGGTTGCCCCAGAAGCAACAAACGGGACAACAGCGACGAGCGGCAGCAAGAAAAACAGACGGCGTTTCATATCCACATCCTACTCCAAGATTAGGAGTAGTGGACATTACAATCGCGTCACAATTTTCAACTCATCCAACCCGTGAAAATGATAGGCGTCTTTATAGATCGGTTTGGCCGACAACTTCATCTTGGGCAGTCGATCGAACAACACCTGCAGCGCAACCTCCATTTCCAACCGCGCCAGCGGTGCGCCGACGCAGAAATGAATGCCTGCGCCAAAACTCACATGGGGAAATGCTTCGCGCGCCGGATTGAAAACATCGGGTCTATCATAACGTGCGGGGTCGCGGTTGGCGGCTCCCAACATCAATCCCACAAGTTCACCTTTTTTAAGACGGATGCCGTTGTACTCCAAATCCTCCAGAGCATAGCGCGTGAACATGTGCAGCGGCGCATCAAACCGCAGAGCCTCTTCGACATGCGCGGCCATGAGGTCTTTGCGGATATTATTTTCCAGCAACGCTTTGATTGCATTTCCAAGAGAATGAACTGTGGCTTCATGGCCCGCATTCAAAATCAAAATCGCCGTCGTCACCAATTCATCTTCTGAAAGTTTGCCCGCACCGTCACTGGCGCGGATCAACTCCGACAATAAATCCTCGCCCAAATTCTTGCGCCGCTCACGCACCAAGTCGCGCATGTATTTTGAAAACGCAGTAACAGCGGCAACAGCCTTATCTTCAATCGCGCGGTCGCGTTTCGCCATATACATCGCCACATGATCATGCGACCACGAAAGGAACTGATCCGCCATTTCAACGGGCGCCCCCAGCAATTCGCAAATCACAATAATGGGAATGGGTGTTGCATAGGCAGGCAATAAATCCACTTCAGGCGATGCTTCAAACCCGTCAATTAAACCATTGCAAAGGCTCACCAATCGTGGCCGCATTCGCTCGACCTGTCGCGATAAAAATGCGCGGTTCACCAACCCCCGCAACCGCGTATGCACCGGCGGCTCCAACTCCAAAAGCGAATGCGTTTCATGTTCAGCAAACACGCGGATATGTTCAGGCACTTCTGGCCAGCCCAATTCCCCCCGCGTCGCCACATGTAAAATCTGTCGTCCAAATCTTCGGTCGCGCAGCAGCGCATTGACATCGTCATGCCTCGCAAAACACCAGTGTCCATACTGCTCCCATTTGAAGGCTGGCAGAACAGTGCGGATCTCGTGATAGGCCGGATAGGGATCTTGCACGAACTGCGCGTCACGCGGGTCTAGGTTGACGGAACGGATGGTGGTGTTGATGAGCATTTGCGCCTAAGTCTCTTTTTTAACACATCCCACGAGTCTCCCAAAAATGCAAAATACCCGTCCGGCGGAATTCATCGCCCTTGTTGCGGCGCTCACCGCCATGGTCGCTATGTCGATTGATGCCATGTTGCCAGCCCTCGGTATCATTGCAACCGAACTGGGTGCACAACACCCCAATGATCGCCACCTCATCATCCTTCTGTTCTTCGGCGGTCTATCGTTAGGCACGCTGGTGTTTGGCGCAGTGTCAAACTCAATTGGGCGCAAACCGTCAATTTACATTGGCATGGGGTTCTATCTGATCGGCGCACTCTTGTGCTTCTTCGCCACCAACTTCACGATGTTGATCGTTGGCCGCATCATTCAAGGTTTCGGCGCGGCAAGCCCACGCGTGGTGTCCATGGCCATGGTGCGCGATGGTGCCAAGGGCGCTGATATGGCGCGCATCATGTCTTATGTTATGTCAGTCTTCATGTTGGTGCCGATTATCGCACCGTCGATTGGGCAGTTGGTGCTGCTTTATGGCAATTGGCGCATGATCTTTTTGGGCTTCATTGTGATGGGAGGGTTGGTGACGTTGTGGCTGCACTTCCGCCAAAGCGAAACCTTGGACGTTGAAAAGCGCACAGCATTTCATGCCTCTGTGTTGTGGGACAGCGCCAAGGAAGTTGTCCGGCACCCGGTTTCATTGGGCTACACGCTGGCGAACGGATTTATCTTCGCAGGCTTCAATATTTTTCTGGCGACATCGCAACAGGTCATTGGCGAACAATATGCGCAAGGCAGCAAGTTCCCCTTGTGGTTTGCGTGTTTGGCAGGTGGCATCGCAATCGCCATGATATTGAACGGAAAATATGTAAAGCAGATTGGCTTACGCCGCATTTCCCATTGGGCCACGGTGGCGTTTCTTTTGAACTGGGTGCTGGTCGTCGTGGCCTGCCTGTTCACGCAAGGCCATCCACCCTTTGCATTGCTGATGATATTCTTCTTCATCTCCTTCTTCTGCAGCGGCATGACATTCGGCAACTATCAAGCCATGGCGTTGGAACCCATGGGCCACATTGCGGGAATGGCGGCGGCGGTGTCGGGTGCCATGTCGTCGCTGATGGCCATTGCCTTTGGTGGCACGGCGGCAAGACTTTACGATGGCTCTATCACACCGATAGCCGTAGCATTTGTGGTCTACGCCGCTTTGGCTTGGGTCACGATTATGTGGGCCGAGCGCAATCGACCGGTGAAAAAAACCACCCTTTGAAACCCGCTTGGCGTCGGTTATTCATGGGGAATGGCCAAGGGGTATTCGATATTTTCTCTGCTGAAACATGCTTTCCGCCCGGGAGAACCCTGGCCGGAAGCTTGGGCGAAGCCTGAACCCAAATCCAATTATGAAGCCATCATCATCGGTGGTGGCGGCCATGGCTTAGCCACGGCTTACTACTTGGCCAAAAATCACGGTATGAAGAATGTCGCCGTCTTGGAAAAGTCTTACATCGGTTCAGGAAACGTTGGCCGTAATACCACCCTGATCCGTTCGAACTATCATATCGGCGGCAATACTGAGTTTTTTGAGTTCTCCATGAAACTTTGGGAAGGCCTGTCTCACGATTTGAACTTCAACGCCATGGTGTCACAACGCGGTCAAATGGTCTTGGCCGTGTCGCCGGGACAAATGGACGTCTTCGCACGGCGTGGCAACATCATGCGCCTGCACGGCATCGATGCTGAATTGCTGGATCGCAGCGAAGTTGAAAAAGAGCTGCCTTACCTTGACTACTCTAGGGAGGCGCGCTGGCCTATATACGGTGCCATTCACCAGCCGCGCGCCGGAACTGTGCGCCACGACGCTGTTGCTTGGGGTTACGCACGTGCGGCTTCCGCCCTCGGTGTCCACATCATCGAGAACTGCGAAGTCACAGCCATTTTGAAAGACGGCGACAAGGTCACTGGTGTTGAAACCACGCGTGGCAAAATTCTCGCTGACAAAGTGGGCATCGCGGTTGCCGGACATTCGTCGCAAGTTGCCGCCATGGCAGGCCTTGAACTTCCAGTCGAAAGCCACATCCTGCAGGCTTTCGTTACTGAACCTATCAAACCCATCGTGCATCACGTCGTGTCGTGGGGCGCAGAACTCTTCTACATGTCCCAGTCCGACAAAGGCGGGCTTGTGTTTGGCGGCCACATTGACGGTTTCAACACATTTACGCAGCGCGGCCAGTTTGCCCGCATTCAAACTGTGATGGAATGTATTTCCTCGCTCGCACCCTTTACGCAACGGTTAAAGCTGCTCCGGCATTGGGGTGGAATCATGGACATGACGCCGGATGGATCGCCCTTCATCTGCAAAACGCCAGTGCGCAATCTCTATTTTAACGGAGGCTGGTGTTACCAAGGCTTCAAAGCCACTCCCGCATCGGGCTATACTTTTGCTCACACACTTGCGAATGATCAGGAACATGCACTCATAAAAGATTTCGCACTTGATCGTTTCAAGCGTGGTGGCGAACTTGATGAATATGGCCTTGGCAATTGGACTTACAAGCAATGAGAATTCCTTGCCCCCACTGCGGCGAACGTGACCACAGCGAATTCCGCTACGGCGGTGATGCCAGCAAACAACGCCCGAAGCATGGCTCCGGCGACTTGGAGAATTGGCACGACTACTATTTTCTGTTCGAGAACCCAAAAGGGCCGCATACGGAGTATTGGCAACACGTATTGGGCTGTCGGCAATGGTTTAAGTTGACGCGCAACACAGCGACCAATGCAAAGGTTGTAACATGACCGGGTTCGTCCGCACCAACACGGGAGGTCGCGTTAACCGACTCAAGCCCCTGTCATTTCAATACAACGGAAAAGCGATATCTGGATTTGAAGGTGATAGCATTGCATCTGCCTTGCTCGCCAACGACCAAACCCTCATCGCCAGAAGTTTCAAATATCACCGTCCACGCGGATTTTTATCGGCAGGACTCGAAGAACCCAACGGATTGTTCACGCTTGGTGAAGGTGCCGAAACGACTCCAAATGTGACCGGCACGACGACGCCGCTTAAAAGCGGCATGCGAGTGAAAAGCCAAAATGCCTGGCCGTCTCCAAGTTTTGATCTGATGGCCATTAACAGTTTGGCCGCACCGATTTTTACGGCGGGTTTCTATTACAAAACTTTCATGGGCCCCACAAAGCGCTCGTGGATGTTCTTCGAACCCTTTATCCGCCGCGCAGCGGGTTTAGGAAAAGCCACTGAAGACAAAGGCCATGATCGTTACGACACGACGAATTCATTTTGCGATGTGTTGGTCATTGGTTCCGGTCCTGCCGGATTGGCCGCTGCCATAACTGCGGGCAGGGCTGGCGCACGGATTGTGTTGGCCGAACAAGACTCTGATATCGGGGGCTTACTGCTCTCATCAAAAAATGAAACCCTCGAATCCTGGCGTGTGGCCCAGCGTGATGACCTCACTTCTTTGAAGAATGTCCGTGTAATAACGGGCGCGACGGTGCAGGGACTCTACGACCATAACCAAGCCGTCATTTCCATGGGTCTGAACAAGCTTGAAGTATTGCAAGCCAAAACCATTATTCATGCCACTGGAGCATTCGAACGCCCTTTGCTTTTCAGCAATAACGACAAACCCGGGGTGATGTTGGCGAGCGCTTTGCGCACTTATCTCAACCGTTACGCTTTAGCCCCCAAGCGCCGCGCGGTGATTGTCACCAACAATGATAGCGCATACGAAACCGCATTTGACTTGGCCCAAGCTGATGTAGCGGTGACCATTGCTGAAACCCGTGCCGCCCCCGCAAGAGATCTACTGGCCCGCGCTGCGCAATTAGGTATCGCTGTATTCCCCAACAGTGGCATTGCCGATGTGTTGGGCAATAAACAATTGGAAGCCGTTAAACTGGCCGGTCGTCACGCCGTCACCATTGAGTGCGACGTTTTGGGCATGAGCGGCGGCTGGAACCCGGCACTGCACCTCACGAGTCATGGTGGCATCAAACCTGTTTACGATGACACCATCACGTCTTTCGTGCCCGGTGGTTTTGCCGATGGGCAATTTGGGGCAGGAGCTGTGATGGGGCAGTTTGGTTTGCTCCGTGGTATTCGCGATGGTGTTGCGGCAGCAGAACAAGCGATCGCTTATGTCGGACTGAAGCCGGGCAAGTACAAATTTGCAGAACCGAATGTCAGCGAAGATCGCATCTATGCGATTGAAGCGAAATGGCTGCCTGATGAAAATGTGAAAAAAGCATTCATCGATTTCCAGAATGATGTGACCATCAGCGATGTCAAACAAGCGCACCAAGAAGGTTACACATCTGTCGAACACTTGAAGCGCTACACCACACTTGGCATGGGAACCGACCAAGGGAAGACGTCTAACATCAATGCATTGGCAATCATGGCCAGACTGCGTGGCGTTACAATTGCCGAAACCGGAACCACAACTTTTCGCCCGCCTTTTACACCTCTATCAATTGGCGCAATCGCTGGACGCGGTGTAGGTAAACACTTCCGCCCCACGCGCCGCTCACCTTTGCATGATTGGCACCACAAAATGGTGGTGTGTTTATTGAAGCAGGTCTTTGGCAACGCGCCTGGTATTACACATGGGCGGGCAATACGCCCGAAACTGCTTATATCAAAGAGATGCAATTGGTGCGCAGTGGCGTAGGCATCGCTGACGTATCAACCCTTGGCAAAATTGATGTGCAAGGACCAGACGCCGCTGAATTTTTGAACCGTGTCTACGTCAATGGTTTTGCCAAACTGCCCGTCAGCAAAGCTCGCTATGGCGTGATGTTGAATGACGACGGTATTGTGCTGGATGATGGCACCACATCCCGAATTTCGGATACGCAATACTACATGACGACAACAACCGCCCAAGCAGGCGAAGTTATGTCTTGGCTGGAATACCTGCTGCAATGCCATTGGCCAGAACTCGACGTGCACGTCGCATCATTGACAGACGAATGGGGCGGCATGGCCGTGTCGGGTCCAAAGTCCCGCGAAGCTTTGGCGCTGGCATTCCCAGCTGTTGATGTGTCAAATGATGCACTGCCATACATGGGCGTCAAAGACATTGCATTTGGCGGCACAATGGTACGCTTGCTGCGGCTCTCATTCTCTGGGGAGTTGGCCTATGAAGTTCATTGCCCGGCGAACTATGCAATTTCGCTTTGGGAGCACATTATGCATGCTGCAGCTCCGTTGGATATCAAACCCTATGGCCTTGAAGCGTTGGCATCACTGCGCATTGAAAAAGGACATGTTGCAGGCTTGGAACTCGATCACCGCAATACTTTGGATGATTTGGGTCTTGGCAAAATGGCGGCAAAAGAGAAACCCTTCATCGGTAAAGAATTGCGCATGCGTGAAAACCTCCAAGCACCGGAGCGGTGGTCTCTTGTCGGGTTGGAATTGATGGAGCCTGATAAGAAAATTCGCGGTGGCTCCATTCTCTTCAGCGCTACAGATGAAATTAAAGGCCACGGGCGCGGCTACATCACGTCGGTCACGTGGAGTACGGAATTAAACAAGTTCATTGCGCTCGGACTTTACAAAGGTGGGCTGAAACACGAAGGCGAAGAAATTATCGCGGCCTTCCCGATCAAGAATGAAAAGGTGCGTTTGAAAATCGTCTCACCGCACTTCATCGACAAGCAAGGAGCGCGCCTCCATGCTTGAAGCCCGCTCTCCCCTAGGGTTCAATCCGCGTTATGAGCGCGACGGTGTTGCATTATCCGAAGCACCAAATTTCACCCTCACGCAAATTGCGGGTGATGAAAAACTGCTCAAGAAACTTCTCGGCAAATTGCCAATAAAAATTGGTACGATTGCAGATCTTCCAGGCCGTACCATATTACGTGTTGGGGCAAAGCAATTCTGGATTTTGGGTGAAGCACCAGCGGTAGCCGAAGATGTCTACGTCACGCCACTTTCATCAGGTCGCACACGTATCGCACTTGAGGGCGCCCGCGCCCGGGCTGTCCTCTCCAGCTGCGCCTTGATTGATTTTGACGCCACACAGTTCAAGCCGGGCCAATTTGTGTTGACGGGAATTCACCACACGCCGGTGGCAATCCATTGTATTGCTGAAAACACATTCCACATTTATGCGCTGCGCACTTTCGTATTGAATGTGTGGGAATGGTTGTGTGATATTGCAGAAGGGCAAAGCCATGCGTGATATTCTGGATCTTGAACGTTTTCCCTCTGGACAAGCCCGGTTCGCCAGCATGGCATACCTTTGGTTGACCATTGCAAGATCGAACTGGCGCGCGACGGCATGTATAATCTGGTAGACTTTGTGCGGCCCGATGCATTGGACAGCTGCCTTGATGAAGTGAAACCCATCATCAATACGCTGTCGTTCACCCATACGCGCGAACACAACATCTACTTTATGAAAACCATTCCGGGATTGGCCTGAAGATCATCCAGCACTGACCAAAACCAAAACCATCAATCATACGGTCTGCGCCGATCAAATTCCCCAAAGTATCGTCATGTATATTTATGAGTGGGCACCGCTGATTATTTTCATCGCCGCGACGATGGAGAAGCAAGCGCTTTACCCCATGCGCGACTGGCTGGCCCGTGCGAATGTGATGACCTATCGCGATGGAGAGGCCCTGAACTGGCACTTCGACCGCAGTGAATTTACAACAACACTTTTATTACAGGCCCCTGACAAAGGCGGCGAATTCGTCTACCGCTCAGACCTGCGCACAGCCGATGATCCGAACTATGACGGGGTGGCAAAACTGTTGCGCGGACAAGACCCAGACGTCAAAACCATGAACGTGTCTCCCGGTACATTGAACGTGTTCCGCGGCCGAAACACCGCTCACAAAGTCAACACTGTAAAAGGTGCCAAAGATCGGATCATCTCGGTCTTCACCTACTACGACAAACCCGGTGTGATGTTCACACGGGAAGAGCAGTTGGGCTTTTACGGACGAACGAGTTGAGCCTGCTCAGCGGATTCCAAAGCAATCCAGCCGTGTACGATTTTCTGCGTGTCGACGTTGTAACAAAACATATTGCCGCCACCAGCTGGTTGGTCGCGGATGCGCTGAATAGGTAAACACGCCAAGTGGCAGAATAATAATGTTCCAACGCCGCCATGTCCCACGAATAAAATATCACCTTCAGATTGTGCAGCTACTGCGTCCGTTGCGATTGCAATAATGCGCGTTTGTGCGTCAATCGCACGCTCCCAACCACGAATGCTTTTTTCTGGCTCGGCAAAAAAGGCATCAGCCATTTTCTCAAATTCAGGAGGCGGCAGAAAGCCTGTTGCGCTTCGATCATTCTCATGCGCCGCTTCTTTTACGAAGATCGAAATATTCCAATGGTTGGCAAGAATTGCAGCAGTCTCAATTGCCTTTGTTTCCATACTGGAAACAATCAACTCCGTTTGATCAAGCGGCAATATGTGTTTGGTCGCTTCAACGCGGGCCCTTCCAACATCTGACAATCCCCAAAGGGGAACTGGCACTGCAGCATCAATGCGGACCTGCGGGTGAGTGAGATAGCGCAAATATCTCACGAACTAACCCCGCATCCGTTTCCCTTCAGGATCAAACAGGCGGCTCCGCAATAATCGTGGCCTTGCGCATTTCACCAATGATTTCGATTTCAAAGCCAGTCTCACCCACCAACTCCTTCGGAACGTAACCTTGGGCCATCGACTTGTCGACATAATGTCCAAAGCCACCCGACGTAACCCAGCCCACCACTTTGCCCTTGTGCCAGATGGGTTCATCGCCCAATACATCGGCATCTGCTGCGTCGACAATCATCGACACGCGACGCAATTTTCCACCTGACGCTTTTTCGGCAGCAGCTGCATCACGGCCGATGAAGTCGTTCTTTGTAAGATCGATGAAACGATCCATACCAGCTTCAAACGGCCCATAGATGGGGCGTAATTCACGATACCAAGTTGGAAAGTTCTTCTCCAGCCGCATGGCCAACAATGCACGCATGCCGAAATGCACAATACCATGTGCAGTACCCGCCTTCATGATCGCCGCATAAAGCTTGCGCTGATATTCCGGTGCAACCCAGATCTCGTAGCCCAAATCACCTGTGTAGGTCACACGGTTGACGAGTGCCCGCACATTGCCAATGTCCATGGCCCGATGGTCCATGAATTTGAACGCCGCATTCGACACATCTTCGTCCGTCATCGCTTGCAACACATCGCGAGATTTTGGACCAGCAATCGAAAGTCCGATCAAACCCATGTCAAGGCGCTCAATTTTAACCGACCCATCCGTAGGCTGATGTTGTTCAAACCAGCGCATGTGATATTTCTGCGCTTGTGACGAGCCCCACATACAGAAACTCTCATCAGCTGACTTGGCGATGGTAAAGTCTCCAATCAACTTTCCCGCCGGGTTGAGCATCGGTGTCAAAATAATCCGCCCGACTTTTGGCATCTTGTTCGTCATCATGCGCATCAAGAAGGCTTCCGCCCCTGAACCTGTGAAGCGATATTTGGCGAAGTTGGCAATCTCAGTCACGCCAACGCCATTGCGCGTGCCCATAACTTCAGCCTTCACATGTTTGAAATCATTCGAGCGCCGCCACGAGACAACATCCTTGGGTTCCACGCCCACTGGAGCATACCACAGCGGGGTTTCCATTGCCCATGAGTCACCCATCACGGCACCTTGCGCCAAAAGTGTATCATAAAGTGGCGTGGTTTGTTGTGGGCGTGCGGCAGGCAATTCTTCATTCGGGAAGCGGATGGAAAAGCGCTTCGAATAATTCTCTCTCACTTTTTCATTCGTATAAGCCCGTGTGGCCCATTCACCAAAGCGTGTAACATCCATGGCCCACACATCAAAACCCGGATCGCCGTTCACCATCCATTGTGACAGCGCCAATCCCACGCCACCGCCTTGGCTGAAGCCCGCCATAACACCGCAAGCACACCAAAAATTCCGCACACCTTGCACAGGCCCCACAAGTGGGTTGCCGTCCGGTGTGAATGTGAACGGACCATTGATCACGCGCTTGATACCTGCGCGACCAAGGGCAGGGAAGTGTTTGTATCCAAGTTCAAGATTGCGTTCGATGCGGTCTAAATCCGGCTGCAACAATTCGCGGCCAAAGCTCCACGGTGTTTCTTTCGGCTGCCACGGGCGACAATCCTGTTCATAGGTGCCGAGCACCAAACCGTCGCGTTCTTGGCGCATGTAAATTTCAGATTTGAAATCGATGATATGTGGAATCTCGTGGCCACGTTCTTTGTTGTAGGCAACCACTTCCGGCACTTCGTCCGTAACCAGATACATGTGTTCCATGGCCAACACCGGCAATTCAATGCCCACCATGCGGCCGACTTCGCGTGCCCACAGGCCACCGCAATTCACAACGTGCTCAGCGTGAATGTTGCCCTTGTCAGTGATCACATCCCACGAATGATCTGTGCGTTGTTTAAGCTCCTGCACTCGCGTGCCTTGGTAAATTTCTGCCCCACCAATACGCGCTGATTTGGCATAGGCATGGGTTGTGCCTTCGGGATCAAGATTTCCATCAGCAGCATCCAACATGGCACCGACGAAATATTTCTCTTCCAGCAGAGGGTTCATCTGCTTGGCCTCAGCCATCGTCAGCAGACGGGTTTCCAGCCCCAAATAACGTGAACGCGCATTGGCCATTTTCAACCAGTCCATGCGTTCATTCGTGTCAGCCAAAAACAACCCACCGGAACGGTGCAGTCCACAAGCTTGGCCGGAGATTTTTTCAAGCTCATCATAGAGACCGATGGTGTAACCCTGCAGCTTCGCAACGTTTGGGTCACCGTTCAGCGTGTGAAAGCCACCTGCTGCATGCCAGGTGGAACCGGAAGTGAGAATGTCACGCTCGACCAACACGACATCTTTCCAGCCCGCCTTTGTAAGATGATAAAGTACCGAGCAGCCCACAACGCCTCCACCAATGACAACGACTTGTGCAGATGTTTTCATGTTCAGTGCCTTTAGATGAATGAGATCACAACAAACTAGCGCCGACAATTGTGGGCCGCAATGTCCAAGCGCGGTGAAATCATCTCACCTCGCCGTAAACTCTGGGAAAGAAAAACCCCGCGAAACCTTTCGGCTCGCGGGGAGTTTGTTACGCCAGTCTTGGGAGGATTGGTTAAATCGCTTCCTTAACTTCCTTAGCGGCACGGAAGGCCAGCTTCTTGGAAGCCTTAATCTTGATCTGTTCACCCGTCAGTGGGTTGCGGCCGAGGCGCGCAGGGCGCTTCTTCACTTGGAAAATGCCGAGGCCGGTAATGCGGACCTTGTTGCCCTTCTTCAGGTTCTTAACGACGGACTCAACGAAGTTGCCGAGCAATTCGCCCATGCCCTTCTTTGACATTTCATGCTTTTCAGCAAGTTCAGCAGCAATCTTCGAAAGGGCTACTGTCAGTACTTTTTCGTCGGCCATGGCTCTCTCCTTGGGTTATGGCGAATCGTTAGTCCCTCATGGTTACCGCACAACGTCATACAAGAAAACCCTTTATTTCCGGGCTTCTTTTCAATTGCGAATCAAAAAAGCCTTATAAACAGCGGTTAACTCTTTGTTAACTTTTAAAATCCTAAAAATATACTAATGAAAACAGCGAATTGGTCGAAAATTAAACGAAATCGACGTGTGATTTAAGAGCGATTTTCGGCAGCAAATGTTTCGCCCGCAGCACTTCTAAATTTGCTTCTCGCGCCGTCGCCTGTGCAGCACCCGACATATTTTGCGTGTGAATTCGGATGTCAACAACGGGTCTTGCGATTCTTGAAAACCGAAAACCGGCACGCGCCACGCGGAGATACCAATCCCAATCCCAGTAATAGGGAAGCGCTAAATCAAAAGTGCCAAGTTGATTATGAAGCGAACGACGATAACAAACGGCTGAAATCAAAATAGTATTGTCGCGGTTCAAGGTCTCAGCGTTTGCATCTCTTGCAAATGCTTTATGAGAACCATCGGGGAAAACCAATGTGCCGTCGCCGAACACAAAGTCACTGTTGCTTGATAATCGTTCCGTACACTGACTAAGAAATTCGGCATCAGTCCAAACATCATCATCATCGAGCCAGGCAATAGCGTCGCCCTGTGCTGCGGATAAACCCAAGTTGCGCGCCGGCACAGCACCCAATTGTCCGCTGTCCAGAACCCGCACGCGGCGATCAGCAAAATCCGGAACCACCTCATCACCATCATTGACGATGATCAATTCAAACGCTGCATGGTTTTGTGACAACACACTCGCGACAGCTTCAACCAAATACTTTGGCCGGTTGCGCGTAGGGATGATGATGGAAAACAACATGCTCAGCGTTAGATGTCTCCCATCCGATCAAGCGCCCTTTGCCGCCCAATCAGTGGTAATAGTGTTGCCAATTCCGGTCCGTGGTCGAGGCCGGTGAGGGCTTGTCTTAACGGCATGAACAAGGACTTGCCTTTGCGGTCTGTTTTGGCTTTAGCCGCGTCGGTCCATTGTTTCCAAGTCGTGCCATCCCAAGGTTCACTGGGCAGCAACCCGCGCACTTCTTCAATAAAGCTCACATCTTCTGCCGCTATGGAATGCTTGGCGTTGTTATTGATGATGTTGGCCCACATTGCAGTGTCTGTGAACTTTTCAATATTGCCGCGCACCGCCAGCCAAAATGCTTCCGTTTGATCAGGCAGGCGATGCTTCACCATTTCCCACGGCAACATGTGCAACAGCTTGGCATTGAGCTGGTTCAAGTCCTTTTCATCAAACCGCCCCGGTGCACGAGAGATTTTGGTGAGGTCAAAACCGTCGACCAATTCCTTAATATCCGCACACGGATGAATATTATCTGATGTGCCCAGCAAGGCGGCATGAGACACAACAGCCATGGGCTCCAAACCCTGCTCGCGCATTGAAGCGATAGACAGCGAACCAATACGCTTCGACAGTCCCTTGCCATCCGCACCCACAAGCAAAGAATGATGCGCATAAATCGGCGGCTTGCCGCTCAGGGATTCTGTGATCGCCACTTGCACGCCAGCATTGGTCACGTGGTCTTCACCGCGAATGACGTGGGTGATGCCAAAATCAATATCGTCAATTACGGATGGCAGCGTGTAAAGATAGGTGCCATCTTCACGCACCAACACGGGGTCAGACTGACTGGCCAAGTCCGTGTGCTGGGCCCCTCGGATCAAATCGTTCCATTCAATCACACGATGGTCGAGCTTGAAGCGCCAATGGGGTCTGCGGCCCTCTGCTTCCAGCGCGGCACGATCTTCCACCGTCAATTTCAAAGCTGCGCGATCATAAGTGCGAAGTCCCCCACGGGCTTCCTGCCGTTTGCGGCGGCGCTCGAGTTCATCGGCAGTTTCATAACAGGGGTAAAGCTTGCCCTCGACCTTCAGTTTAGCCACAACCTCATTGTAACGATCAAAGCGTTTGGACTGCCATTCAACCCGGTCCGGCACAATGCCAAGCCAAGCCATGTCGGTGGCAATGCCATCGGCATATTCTTGCGTCGAACGCGCCGTGTCGGTGTCGTCATAGCGCAAAATGAATTGGCCCTTTTCCTTCCGCGACATCAACCAATTCAATATGGCTGTGCGGGCATTGCCGATGTGAATGCGGCCAGTGGGCGAGGGGGCGAAGCGAACGATGGTTGTCATGATGGATGCGGTAGCTTGCTGCTGCGCATTCGTCAAGAATGATGCAATAATCAGATAATAAGCGCACTTTCACCGACCAAATATACCAATCAGGAGTGTTGGCGATTTAAATAGGAGGCCGTATTAAGTTTTCGAACGCAAATTGGTGTGCTTCAGGCCATCTTCATCTTGCGACAACACTGTTAGGTCTTCATGGTCGTGTGACCGCACATATTCCAATTCTTCCAAAGCATCATGTACAAGATTTACATGGGCGGCGTGCTCTACTTCCCTTCTATTGATGCCAATGTCCGCCAGCATGTGATTGTCACGCGTCGTGAGATCTTTAGCGATGTGGCGTGAATGCAAATTGTGCACAAGGTGACTGGCAAACTGAACAGGCGACCAGTTTCCGAAGTGTGCATTGAGTGTGTGTGTAGTTCGAAAAAAGGGAAATACACGCATGACAGAGTCCTCCAATTACTCAGACAGATTGTCTGTGTTGTGGCGATGCTCCCGGATGATGCTTTGAATGAGACTTTCCTATCACACAACGGCCGATTTTTCAATCGCAAATCCGCATTCTGCCCGCATCAAAACCAATGTTCGAGGTTCAGTTCTATAGGAATTCGCGCATAAAAGAGTAACGCATGCAATGAGGCAATCGCAACGTGCAAAACGTCTTACGTTATATGATCACTAAACCCATTGGTAATCGGATAGCGCCTGTCGCGGCCAAAATTGGAACTATCATCCCCGCAGGTTTTGCCCACGGCAACCGATTTTCAGAAGAACAGCAGAAGCCTTCGGAGTTGTATTGTTGAGTTCAGCATATTGCAAATTTACAACTTGGTTTTTCTACGTTGCCTGCCTTTTGAAAATTGCAGAAATCAAATGTTCAGTCCGGTATTCTGATTGGCCGACATTTGAGAAACTTTAACACGGGTATTTCCGATTTGGTTGTCATAAGCGAGGTTTCAGAAGCAATTTTTCTGAGCGATTCCACATTCCTTCTTACCTAAAAGCAAAACGGCTTGGGATCAAAATCTTTTCGGAAGTCTGATAGCCCTTGTGTAGTGACTTTTGCTCCCAAATAGCCGTGCACTTCAAACTCATTTATGCACCCGAACGTACCTTTAAATTTGAATTTGCTTTGCCAAGCTTCATTGGCCATCTTAGGATCACGGATATTTGGCCCAACCATTTGGCCGAACCAATTTTTTCCACTTGAGTTTATGTACCTATATTCTCTTTTGAACATCCAGCTGAGAAAATCGAAAATTGCGACAGGATTCCACCCTTTTTGACTGCGATACAAATTTGAGTCATAGTTCCCAGTCATCGCAACGACATGTTCGGAAATGCATTGATTTACCTCAGCTACGGTTTTAAGGTCTCCAATGTGGATTGCGATTGCTACTTGCGTAGCCCAATTCCCTGTCTTTGGTCAAATTTTGGAGAATTTGATCTAGAATGTAATTTCTAAAACTGGGATTTTTCCAGCATTCTTGATCGCCTCTAGTTTGTTTCGAAACACAAAGATAACTCTTCACGACTTTCTTGAATAAAGGATTCTAATGTCATTCTGTCAGTCCTAAATATTGCAACAGCATGGCATGGAGGTCACAGCGCACTATCCCTGAAACCATTGGTAATCGGATAGCGCCGATCACGTCCGAAATTGCGACGTGTAATCTTGACGCCTGGCGCAGCTTGGCGGCGTTTGTATTCGGCGACGTAGAGCAGATGTTGAATGCGTTTGACCAACGCGAGGTCATGACCACGCCCAACGATCTCCGCAACTGATTGCTCGCGCTCCACCAAGCCATCTAGAATATCGTCGAGCACATCATAAGGCGGGAGCGAGTCCTGGTCTTTCTGGTTTTCGCGCAATTCTGCTGTCGGGGCCTTGGTAATGATCCGTTTGGGTATAACTTCTGAAACCGTATTGCGCCATTCGGCCAGACGATAGACTTCGGTTTTATAAACATCCTTGATGGGATTGAAGCCGCCGTTCATGTCGCCATAAAGCGTGCAATAACCAACGCTCATTTCGGATTTATTGCCGGTGGTAAGAACAATCGATCCCATTTTGTTGGAAATCGCCATGAGGATGACACCACGCGAACGCGACTGCATGTTCTCTTCGGTGATGTCTTGCTTGCGGCCCGCGAACATCGGACCCAACGCGTTGATAAACCCTTCCACCGGGTCTTTGATGGCGACAACATCATAACGCACACCCAAACGTTTGGAGCAATCTTCAGCATCGACCAACGAGTCTTGCGACGTGTAGGCATAAGGCAGCATGACGCAATGCACTTTGTCGGCACCCAACGCATCAACGGCCATGGTGGCCACAACGGCAGAGTTGATACCACCTGACATGCCCAACACAATTCCGGGGAAGCGATTTTTCAAAACATAATCGCGAAGCCCCAGCACGCAGGCTTTCCAGGTTTCTTCTTCGCGTTCGGGCAGCTTGGCGATATCGCCCTTGTCCATAACCCAACCTGTGGGCGATTTGCGCCACGTCGTCATCGCCAGTGCTTCTTCGAACATCGGCATTTGCAAGGCGAGGGATCGATCCGCATTTAAAACAAACGACGCGCCATCGAACACCAATTCATCCTGTCCGCCGATTTGGTTGAGATAAACCAGCGGCAATCCCGTTTCGGTGACACGGGCCACCGATAAATTTAAACGCACATCATCTTTGTTGCGCTCAAAGGGCGAACCATTGGGCGATAATAAAATCTCGGCCCCGGTTTCAGCTAACGTCTCGCAAGTTTCTTCAGTCCAGATATCTTCACAGATTGGAACACCGATGCGCACACCCTTCACAACCAGCGGGCCGGGGGCGGGGCCGGCATCAAACACGCGCTTCTCATCAAACACGCCGTAATTTGGCAGATCATGTTTATGCCGCACGGTTTCAATGCGCCCGCCAGACAGCAACGCCACGGAATTATAGAGCTTGTCGCCATCGCGCCAAGGCAGGCCGATCAGTATTGCTGGGCCATCAGCAAATTCGCGCGCCAAATCTTCAACAGCAGTTTTGCACGCGGCCACGAATGATCGCCGCAACACCAAATCCTCTGGCGGATAACCGGCGATGTAGAGTTCAGGGAACAGCACAAGATCTGCATCACGCAATTTCGAAATCGCATCGCGCGCCTTTTCCAAATTGTGTGAAACAGCACCCACCGTGGGATTGAGTTGCGCCAGACCGATTTTCAATTGCGTCGTCATGGCACCCGTTTATTCACTGTGACCACAAGGCGCAACAGTGGCCTTGCAAAAGCCGTCCATACCAGCCAAATTTGCGCCATCTTAAATCCAGGGAGTAGGCCGATGCGTCTCGACAATGAAAAACCATCCGACAATGTAGAAGACCGACGCGGTCAAGGCGGTGGTGGTGGCGGTTTCGGCATGCCCGGCGGTGGCATGGGTGGTCGCCGCATGAACATCCCCATGGGCGGGGGCAAAGGCGGCTTCTCGATCTCAACCATCGTGTTGATGGTCGTGGCTTATCTCGCCCTCAAATTCCTGTTCGGTGTGGATTTACTCGACATGGTGAACGGCGGTGGCGGCATGCAAGTGCCCGGCGGCCAACAAACTGAGTATCAAATTCCAAACGCCCAAACCGACGTGACAGAAGCGCAAGTTCCGGGAACCGGCACCGGCTCGGCCAATGTCGACAGCGATGCCGGCAAGGACTTCGTCGCCCGCGTCTTGGGCTCGACCGAACGCACCTGGGACAGCATTTTCCAAAAAATGGGCAAGCAACTATCAAAAGCCGCAATTGGTGATGTTCTCAGGCTTCGTGCAATCAGCCTGCGGCATGGCGCAATCGGCCATGGGCCCGTTTTATTGCCCACGCGATTCGAAAGTTTATATCGACCTCTCGTTCTATCAGGACATGAAAAACAAATTGGGCGCGCCCGGAGATTTCGCGCAAGCCTACGTCATCGCCCATGAAGTGGGTCATCACATTCAAAACATTTTCGGCATTGCCGAAAAAGTGCAGGCCACACGCGTCGCGCGTCTCGGAAGAAGAGGGCAACCAATTGCAGGTGCGCATGGAATTGCAAGCCGATTGCTTCTCCGGCATCTGGGCGCAAGAGGCCAATGCCCGCGCCAACATTCTGGAAGAGGGCGACATTGAAGAAGGCCTGAACGCCGCCGCCGCCATCGGCGATGACCGCCTGCAAAAACGCTCGCAAGGCTACGTGGTGCCCGAAAGCTTCACCCACGGCTCCTCAGCCCAACGTGTGGCCTGGTTCAAACGCGGCTTCACCGCCAAAAGCCTGCAAGACTGCGACACATTTGCAACACCAGTTGTAATTCAGCTACACCCTCAATCCTTCTGACAGTCCCTCAAGTTGAGAGACAAAGCACCACTCCCGCGCGCTGGGGGAGTCCCAAGGGGAGGCGGAGCATGCACAGATTGAAATCCTATTCAGGAATATAGATTTTACCTAATAGGATATTACTTGACAAAATCATGCCCTGCTAGAGTGTGGGGCATGATTTTTGTTGTGACCATACTCGCAATGCTCGTTTCCGCCCTGATCGGCGAAGGCGCTAAACCCTTGCGCGAAAACATGAATCAAGTAGGTTGCGTTGCTATGAGCCAGCTTCTGATCAACCAATATTTGAACGACCTCGACCGCTATAAGAAAATCTCTGGCTCGATCACCGAAGGCGTGATTTCCGAGGCTTTCAAAGATTTGTTGAAACACTGGTCGCGCCAGAGCAATCTGACATTCATCAACCAATATGAATTTGTGTCGAAGAAGGGCAACCGCATCCGCCCTGATGGCACCATCTTGCACGAATTGCGCGTGCCGCTGGGCTATTGGGAAGCCAAAGATACCAGCGATGATCTTGATGAGGAAATCGCCAAGAAACAGGCCAAAGGCTATCCGCAAGACAACATCATCTATGAGGATTCACATTCGGCAGTTTTGATCCAAAACGGCCACGAAGTGGCTCGTTGCGAAATGTTGGACACGGCGGCCCTGCTGAAACTCGTCACAGTTATTTTTCAAATATGAGCGGCAGGAAATTGCCGATTTCCGTAAAGCTGTGCAGCAATTCAAAACCGATATTCCAGCAGTGCTGGAAGCGTTGCGCGAAAAAATTGACCAAGCCTATGACCACAACGCGGATTTCAAAGCTGCGGCAACCAAGTTTTTGGAACACGCGAAAAATACCATCAACCCCAGCGTGGGCGAAGCCGATGTGCGGGAAATGCTGATCCAGCATATTCTGACGGAAGAAATTTTCGCCCATGTGTTTGACCAAGGTGATTTTCACCGAGAGAACAATATCGCCAAGGAACTTTATGCGCTGGAAGCCAAATTTTTCACGGGGCAGGTGAAGCGTGAAACCCTGAAAAGCCTTGAAACCTATTATTCCACCATCCGCTCCAACGCGGCGCTGATCACGTCCCATGCGGAAAAGCAGACCTTTCTCAAGGTCATCTATGAGAATTTCTACAAGGTCTATAACCCCAAGGCGGCGGATCGTTTGGGCGTGGTTTATACGCCCAATGAAATTGTGAAATTCATGATCGAAGGGGCGGACTGGCTGTGCCAGAAACACTTCGGCAAAAGCCTGATTGACAAGGACGTGGAAATTCTCGACCCCGCCACGGGAACCGGAACTTTCATTTGCGAATTGCTGGAACATTTTCGCGGCCAACCGCAAAAGCTGGCGCATAAATACAAAAATGAACTGCACGCCAATGAAGTGGCGATATTGCCTTACTATGTGGCCAACCTGAACATTGAAGCCACCTATGCCGCGATCAGCGGGCAATTCGCCGAATTTCCGAACCTGTGTTTTGTCGATACGCTGGATAATACGGCGGGGCTTGGCATTGCATGGGGCAGCATGTGGGCTGATCTGTTCGGCGCCATGTCGGAAGAAAACGTGGAGCGCGTGAAGCGCCAGAACAAACGCAAGATCTCTGTGATCATTGGCAACCCGCCTTACAATGCCAATCAAGCCAATGAAAACGACAACAACAAGAACCGCGAATATGCGCACATTGATAAGCGATCAAGGCAACCTACATCAAGCAATCAACGGCACAAAAAACCAAGCTTACGACATGTATGTGCGGTTTTTCCGTTGGGCTTCTGACCGCATGAATGATGATGGCGTATTGGCCTTCATCACCAACCGCTCCTTTATCGACAGTCGCACCTTTGATGGCTTTCGCAAAATTGTGGCGGAAGAATTCAATGAAATTTATGTGATGGATCTTGGGTGGCGACGTGCGCGCCAATCCGAAACTTTCTGGCACGAAGCACAATGTTTTGGCATTCAAACCGGCGTGGGATTTCATTTTTTGTGAAGCGACACAAGCAGAAGGGCTGCAAGATTTTCTATGCGCGCCGGCCGGAGATGGAAACGGCGGAGGATAAGGTTGGCTTTCTGGAAGCAATCAGCTTTCAACAGATTCAATTTGAGAAGATTGCGCCGGATAAGAACAGCAATTGGATCAATCTACAGAAATGATTGGGATATCTTGCTACCAATGCCGACAAGAAAACAAAAGCAGCTAAGAAGCAAAGCTCAAGAGAAAGCAATCTTTCAGTTGTTTTCACTGGGCGTTGTACACAATCGCGATGAATGGGTCTACGACTTTGAGATCAACTAATCTGAAGAAAAATTCAAGTTTATTGATAAAATTGTATCAACAAGGATTCGAGGTGGTCAGAAAATCCGTAAAGCTAAAGGATATTGTGATTGTGAATTAAATGGACGCGAGTTAAAGAGCAGATGCTCAGGAAACTGAGCAATTCATATTGAATTTCGAAATTTTAGACAAGCTCACTATCGGCCGTTCGTTAAACTATATCTATTGTGACTACAATAGTCTCATGAATGCCCGATACTTATCAAAGAGCAGATTTTTGGCGACGTTAAGTTAGAACAATCATCGCATCATTTTTATGGTGTTGCGTCTGACAAAGCCATTGTTTTTGGCTACTGATCAGCATTTGATTTGACTTGGTTAATTAAGGTAACGGTGGCACACAGTCACGTTACACGATTTCGTACATCTGTGATGGCGAACGCATCGACAACATCACCGACTGGGGCCTCAAGCAATTTCAGTCCCATTACAAAGCAGCCCTTCGAGGCCCGCCAAGGGCGGGCAAGAGTGAAGATCACCAAAGACGACATTTTCCACTACGTCTATGGCGTGTTGCATGACCCCATCTACCGCGAGAAATATGCCATCAATTTGAAGCGCGAATTTCCGCGCATTCCGTTTTATCCGGACTTCAAGGCGTGGGCCGATTGGGGCAAGCGCTTGATGGAAATTCACATTGGCTATGAAGCGGTGGAGCCTTGGCCGCTGGAGCGTGTTGATATTCCCGTTGGCACCTCCGTCAACAAAGCCGATTCTGAAAGCCGACAAAGACAATGGCAGCATCCGCCTTGATGGCGTGACCACGTTGACGGGTGTGCCCAAAGCCGCATGGGATTACCGCCTTGGCAATCGTTCCGGCCTTGAATGGATCCTCGACCAGTACAAAGAGAAAAAACCCAAAGACCCCACCATCGCCGCCAAATTCAACACCTATCGCTTTGCCGACTACAAAGAAAAAGTGATCGATCTGCTTGCCCGCGTCACCCGTGTTTCGGTGGAGACCATGGAAATTGTTGAGGCAATGAAGAAGGCCGAACGGGACGCGTAAAGCGGGGTTCCAGCTTTCGCTGGAATGACGGGGAGTTTGATTGTGAGTGAAGTGTTCTTCTATTGTTCCTTTGCTGATTTCGTGCGATAATATAACATGGAATTTGGGAAGCGCCGTGACTGACTTTAGCGATTACATTGTCTATGCCGATGAAAGTGGCGACCATAATTTGGTGTCCATCAATCCGCAAAATCCGGTATTTGTGCTTGTCTTTTGTGTTTTTAACAAAAGTCATTATGTCGAAGAGGTTGTTCCGCTTTGGCAAAGCATCAAATTCAAATTCTTCGGACATGACAGCATTGTTTTTCATGGGCACGAAATTCGCAAACAGCATGGTGATTTCAACATTCTGATTAATGCGAATACCAATGCCGCATTCATGGAAGACGTAAATAACGCCTTGTCTCAAACGCCGTTCACCGTGATAGCAGCCGCAATCGATAAGTCCCGGCATGTGAAAAAATACACTGATCCCAGTAATCCCTATGACATCGCAATGACGTTTTGCATGGAACGATTGCATCGGCACCTGTATGAGAAGAAGCAGTCGGGAACAACCCACGTGTTGTTTGAGCGCCGTGGCAGAACGGAAGATCAGCTGCTTGAACTTGAGTTCAGACGTATTGCGGATGGCAGGAATGCGATTGGCAAGATGCCGGAATTAGACATCCGCATGATGGACAAGAAACACAACTCGACAGGCCTCCAAATTGCCGATTTGGTTGCTCATCCTATCGGTCGGCACGTCATCAACCCGGCGCAGCCAAATCGCGCTTTTGACATTGTGAAGAGTAAATTGCGCTGCGGCCCACAAGGCAAGGTCAATGGCTATGGCCTTAAAATTTTCCCTTAAAAAGCAAAAGGGCCCCGAGAAACCCGAAGCCCAGCGCCGAACGAGCAACCCCGTTCCATTTATAAAACACATATAGTGCATCCGATGCACAAGTCAAGATTGTTCTTGAAGTGTTCCGGTGAGGTGCATGCCCTAAACCCCAATCCCCCGCGTGGCCATTGCGGCGCTGATCTCGGTCAAGATATGGGGATCGTCGATTGTTGCGGGCACTTTGAAGGCTTCTTTGTCGGCCATTTTGCGGATGGTGCTTCTGAGGATTTTGCCGGAGCGGGTTTTGGGCAGGCGCGGAATGGTGATGACGGTTTTCAGTGCGGCCACGGCGCCAATTTTCGTCGCGCACCAGATCAACGCATTCTTTTTCAATCAGTGCCGCATCGCGGTTGACCCCGGCTTTGAGCACGATGAAGCCCAGCGGCACTTGTCCCTTCAGGGCATCGGCAATGCCCAGCACGGCGCATTCCGCCACATTGGGGTGAGAGGCCAGCACTTCCTCCATGCCACCCGTCGACAGGCGGTGCCCGGCCACGTTGATGATGTCGTCGGTGCGCGACATGATGAAGAGATAGCCGTCGTCATCCATATAGCCCGCATCGGCGGTTTCATAATAGCCGGGGAAGGTTTTGAGATAGGCGTTGCGAAAACGCTCATCGGCGTTCCACAGCGTGGGCAAGCATGACGGCGGCAGTGGCAGCTTCACGCAGATGGCGCCCAATTGGCCGCGTTTCACTTCGTGCCCGCCTTCATCCAGCACCCGCACATCATATCCCGGCATCGGCACGGTGGGGCTGCCGTGTTTGATCGGCAGTAATCCAAGCCCCACAGGGTTTGCGGCAATGGCCCAACCGGTTTCGGTTTGCCACCAATGGTCAATCACCGGCACGCCCAATTTGTCTTCGGCCCATTTGATGGTGTCGGGGTCGGCGCGCTCGCCTGCCAGAAACAGCGTGCGGAATTTGCTGATATTGTATTTGCCAATCTGCTCGCCGTTGGGGTCTTCCTTTTTGATGGCGCGAAAGGCTGTGGGTGCCGTGAACAGGGCTGTGACGTTGTATTCGCTGATAATGCGCCAGAAGGCCCCGGCGTCCGGCGTGCCCACGGGTTTGCCCTCATACATCAGCGTGGTCACTCCCATCAGCAGCGGCCCATAGACGATGTAGGAATGCCCCACCACCCAACCCACGTCCGACGCCGACCAGAACACATCGCCAGGCTTGATGTTGTAAATGTTCTCCATGCTCCACCTGAGCGCCACCATGTGCCCGCCATTGTCGCGGACCACGCCCTTGGGCTGGCCGGTGGTGCCGGAGGTGTAGAGGATGTAAAGCGGGTCCGTGGCCTTCACCATCACGCAAGGTACGGGGGCTGAGGCAGTAATAAGTGTGGCCCAATCCGTATCGCGTGGTCCCATCTCAGCCGTGACTTCTGGGCGTTGCAACACAATCACATGTTCAGGCTTGTGAGCCGCAAGGGCAATGGCTTCGTCGAGCAGGGGTTTGTAGGCAATCACCCGCCCCGGTTCGAGGCCACAGGACGCGGTGATCATGGCCTTGGGCTTGGCATCATCAATGCGTGTGGCCAATTCCGTTGGCGCAAAGCCACCGAACACGACGGAGTGTATGGCCCCAATTCGCGCACAGGCCAGCATCGCCATCAAGGCTTCCGGCAGGTTTGGCATATAGATGATGACGCGGTCACCCTTGCCAACGCCCAAGCTTAGCAATCCGCCCGCGAGTCTTGAAACCTGGTCGAGAAGTTGGGCATAAGTGAATGTGGCTTTAGTGCCTGTCATGGCACTGTCAAAAATCACAGCCAAACTGTCGCCATGTCCCGCTTCAACATGCCGATCCAGTGCATTCCAGCAGGTGTTGCATTCCGCCCCCACAAACCAGCGGTCAAGCCCGCTGGATGAGTCTTGCACTCTGTCCCAGGGTTTAGACCAATCAAGCGCCGCCGCTGCCTCAGCCCAAAAGCCTTCAGGGTTGTTTTGCCAAGCGGCGTAGGTGTCGTGGTAACGGCTCATGGGGGCCTCAAATGGAGTGACAATTCATTAACCCTGTTTGAGCCGTCTGCCCGCCTGATATCAAGGGCGTTGATCTCCACACTTCGTCTGATTTCGGTGCAAGTTTGCTGCGGCACTTAACTTCAAATTATCGACTTGTCTGGCATGACACCTTGCAAAAGGTGGGTCCATGTCCGTTTCAGAACTCCAGGTTTTAGAGAACACGTCGGTTTCTTCTGGCTTCTGGCCAAAGCTGCGTTCGAGCTTTGCCGCCCACGGCATTTTCATCGTGCTGATGCTGGCGTACCTTGTCGCCTTTCAAGCTTCGAAGTTTTTCTATCCAGACGTGGTGGACAAGCACCCGCTGCAAGTCGTCTTCGGTTGGTCACCTATTCGCTGCCGCTGATGTTCTTTTTGATGATGCTTTATTCAGTTCTATTATGTCGCAACCATCGACAAACCGAAATCGCCCTTCAAGGGCTTGATCAAGCGCATGAAAGCAGTAATGCGACATGAACACACCATGGTGCGCGGCATTCCGATGTATCTTGTCGCTGCTGTTCTTCATGTACACCTTCACAATCGTGAAGGCGAACGTCAGCAATTACGTTCCATTTGCGTGGGACACCACGTTCGACCAATGGGACAAGACCCTACATTTTGGTACCCGCCCCTGGGAGTGGCTGCAGCCCATTTTCGGCAATCTGTTCGCCACGGTGATCCTGAACGTCAACTATAATTTCTGGTTCATCATCATGAAGCTGTTCTGGGTGTATTTCGCTTTCATCCATGCGCCGGGCTTTGAACGCACCCGCTTCTATCTCGCCTACATGCTAACCTGGTGCATTGGTGGCAGCTTGTTCGCGGTCTTCTTTTCGTCCGTTGGACCGTGTTTCTATAATTATGTTGAATCAGGCGTTAACCCCTATGCAGAGTTGATGACCCAACTGCGCGCCTTCAATGAAATTATCCCTGTTTGGGCTGTGGATACGCAGGATATGCTCTGGCAATTCCGCGTCGAGGGATCCGCATTCGGTGGCATCACAGCCATGCCGTCCATGCACAATGCCACAACCTTGCTGTTCGTGCTGGTCACGTGGAACAAAGCCAAATGGCTGCGCAATCTGTTGATTGTTCATATGATCCTGGTGTTTCTGGGCTCCATACATCTGGGCTGGCACTATGCCGTTGATGCCTATGTCGCCTGGCCCATCACACTTGCCTGCTGGTATGCCGCAAGCAAATTGGCGCGCTGGTGGGAACAACGTCCGTCCGTGCAGGATTTCAACCCGCGTTACACCGAGAACGTATAGGCACAGCTGCGCAAACAACATTTCAACCGCTCACAACAATGAAACGTTGATGGCGTGCGTATCGCAAACTCTAGTCTCAATTCGTTCGACAAGCGTGAGCCCACGACAAACGTCATGGCGAAGCACGTCGAACGAATGAGATGGGGTTAAGCGGCAATCGGCGTGTTAAGCCTTGCGATCTCGTCTTTTAATTTCAGTTTTTGTCGTTTGATGGCCGCAATTTCTGCGTCCGTAGAGGCTGGGTGGGCAACGGCATCTGCCAGTTCTTTTTCCAGCGCGCGATGTTGTGCGATCAGTTCTGTTAGGCTTAGTGTCATCATCGAAATCCTCCAATCAGTGGTGAGGCCGATACTCATATTATGAACGAACCCGTTCAGTCATGAGGATGACATAAAATTGGGGGCTTGTCGATTGCCGTTCAAGCGCATAGTTGAATTATCGCCGATATTTTTTAGGGTCACATCATGGATGCGTTGCAACAGGTGCAATTGCGGGTAAAACTACGCCAGCTCGAACAAGAACATGCTGACATGGATGCAGCAATTAGCGCTTTGGAACATACTGGAACGGGTGATCAGTTGCAGCTCCGGCGGTTGAAAAAAATCAAACTCGGCCTGAAAGATCAAATCATTTCAATCGAAAACTTGCTCATTCCCGACATTATCGCCTAAGGGTTTTGTCATGACCGCACCCGTTGCCATTATCATGGGAAGCCAGTCCGACTGGGCCACCATGAAACACACCGCCGATGTCCTGACAGATCTCGGTATTGCCCATGATGTCCGCATTGTTTCGGCCCACCGCACGCCTGAGCGGCTCTACAGCTTCGCCAAGGGTGCCAAGGCTGAAGGGTTTAAGGTGATTGTGGCTGGTGCCGGTGGGGCGGCCCATTTGCCGGGCATGGCCGCCGCGATGACAATTTTGCCTGTATTTGGCGTTCCCGTTGAATCAAAGGCCCTGTCTGGCCAAGACTCATTGCTGTCGATTGTGCAAATGCCGGGCGGTGTTCCCGTTGGCACCCTCGCCATTGGAAAAGCAGGTGCCATGAATGCAGGCCTGTTAGCGGCAAGTGTGTTGGCATTGTCAGACGATGCCTTGGCAACGCGACTTCAAGCCTGGCGCGACAAACAAACGGCTGGCGTGGCCTTGGTTCCAAAGGACGAGGCATGAGTGCAGGTAAAGCGCTGCCACCCGGTTCAACCATCGGGATTTTGGGCGGCGGACAATTGGCGCGCATGTTGGCCTTGGCGGCGGCACCACTTGGTTTGAAGTGCCACATTTATGCACCAGAAAAAGATAGCCCGGCGTTTCAGGTTGCGGCCGCTCATACCATTGCAGCTTATGGCGATGAAGCAGCACTTTTGGCTTTCGCAGCATCCGTTGATGTTGTGACCTATGAGTTTGAAAATGTGCCGGTCGAAACGGTTCTGTTCTTGGAAAAGCGCATTCCCGTGCGCCCGGGTTCGAAAGCCTTGGGTGTTGCGCAAGACCGGATCCAAGAAAAAACGCTGGCACGGCAACTGGGTGCCATGACAGCTGATTTTTCAGCGGTGAATTCTCTGGCAGATATGCAAGCCGCCGTCGCCAAGCAGGGTGTGCCCGGAATATTGAAAACAACGCGCATGGGCTATGACGGCAAGGGACAGGCGAAGATCACAGCTGCTGGTGATGTTAGCGCAGCATGGGATGCAATGAAGGGACAGGCCTCGATCTACGAATCCTTCGTCAACTTTGAATGCGAAGTGTCAGTGCTGGTGGCACGCGGGCTGGACGGCAAGGTTGCGTGTTTTGACGTGACGGAGAATGTCCACCGCCATCATATCCTTCACACCTCAACGGTACCGGCGCGTATTTCAGATGAACTGACAACTGAGGCCGTTTTCGTAGCCCAACGCATGGCGGAAGCGCTGGATTACGTCGGCGTTATGGGTGTTGAGTTCTTCGTTGGCCATGATGTGCTCTATGTGAATGAGATTGCCCCGAGGGTACACAATTCCGGTCATTGGACCCAAAATGCCTGTGTCGTCTCCCAATTTGAACAGCATATCCGTGCCGTGGCGGGCTGGCCTTTGGGGCCCACGCGCCGCCATTCCGACGTGGTGATGACCAATCTTTTGGGCGATGAAGCCCATGACTGGGCGGCCTTGGCTGGTGAACCGGGTGTTTCTCTTCATCTCTATGGAAAGTCTGAAGCACGGGCTGGCCGGAAAATGGGGCATATCAACCGGATTCACCCTCGACAGAATTAATACCGTGTGTTATCGACGCCCGCAAATTTAAGGCCAAGAGGCAACTTGCGGTCAGTCCCGTCCATCCTAATCTGATTTGAGGTATTCATTTGCTCGTATCTGTTCGTGACAACAATGTTGATCAGGCCCTCAAGGTTCTGAAGAAGAAAATGCAACGCGAAGGCATTTTCCGTGAATTGAAAATGAAGGACGCATTCGAAAAGCCGTCCATCAAGAAAGCCCGCGAAAAAGCAGAAGCTGTCAGCCGCGCGCGCAAATTGGCCCGCAAGAAAATGCAGCGCGAAGGCTTGTTGCCAATGCCAAAGAAAATCGAAAAGCCCCGCCGCCCTGGCATGGGTGGCTCACGCGACGCCTAAGGCCGTTTCAAACTGTTCTGAGAAAGCTGCGACTGAACTTCGCAGCTTTTTTGTTTTGGGGCGGGCATTCCTTGTCGCTGCGCCGCAAAAAAGGGCCGCCGTTTCGGGCAGCCCTTCTATTATAAACTCAAAATTGGATTAGGCGTTGCTGCCGCCCATTTTGCTCTTGATCAAACCAGCGATGATTTGCAGCACGATGCCGCCAACGCCCGATGCAGCCAAGCTGCCGATGTTGATGCCACCACCCGTTGCGGCCATACCCAACAGTGGTCCGATCAGCGAACCGCCGCCGAGACCGCCAACAGCGCCAGCAATGGTGTTGCCGAGGCCGCCAAGGCTTGAGCCCTTCATAGCTGCGCCACCGACGTTACCGCCAACTGCACCAGCTACGAGCTGAAGGATAAGAGGAAGAAGTGTTTCCATATTTGGGTGCTCCCATTTCGTTATGATTTGGTCCCACCCCCGCGGCGAGCCCGCGCCCTGATAGCACCTTTGGTTCTAATCACAAAGTTGAAGTGCAACCTCTGAGGGCATTACGTGGAAAGCGCGTGTTAGCGTTAGTAAGCGTTCTCTGATTTCAACAGAGCCAGGGGTGTTTTGGCCAAGATGTAAAGGTCAAAGCCAATCGACCAACGGTCAATATAATCGAGGTCATGCTTGACGCGTTGTTCGATTTTCTCGCGTGTATCGGTCTCGCCGCGCCAACCGTTGATTTGCGCCCAGCCAGTAATGCCGGGCTTTACTTTGTGGCGCGCGAAATAACCGTCAACCACTTCATCATATAGAGTGCCAGCTGCCTTGGCTTGGGTAGCATGAGGGCGAGGGCCCACGAGTGAAAGTGTACCCAGCAGCACGTTAAACAGCTGTGGCAATTCATCGAGCGATGTCTTGCGAATGAAGCGACCAACGCGGGTAACGCGCGGATCATCCTTGGTGACAAGTTTTGCCGCTGCTGCATCTGACATGTCAGTATACATCGAGCGGAATTTGAACACTTCCACCAGTTCATTGTTAAAGCCAAATCGCTTCTGGCGGAAAATCACAGGGCCTTTGCTTTCATATTTCACAGCAGCCGCAACCGCCAACATGACAGGTGCCAAACCGATGATCGCAGCAAACGCAACCACACGATCAACAACTGATTTCATGACAGCATCCCAACCCGACAGCGGACGTTCGAAGGCTGAGAGCAGGGGCAAGTTGCCGAGATAAGTATAAGCACCACGCGACAGTTTGAGTTTACCAGCAGCACCGCTGATGCGGATATCAACGGGCAATTCCCACAAGCGTTTCAAGATTTGCAACATGCGGGTTTCCGCTGATAGCGGAATGGCAACGATGATTAAATCAATGTTCTTTTCGCGTGCGATGGGCGCAAGATCGGAAATGCTGCCGAGCTTATGATGTTTCTTGACGGACTCAGGCGAGCGATTGTCAAAGCGATCATCAAACAAACCGATGATATCGAAATCATTTTGCGGCGAGTGCTCGAGCAAATTCAAAGCGTCTTCCGCAGCCTGGCCGCCACCGACAATGGCAATGCGGGTTTTAAACTGTCCTGCTTTGGCAGCGGGCTTTGCCCACACTTGAGCAAACAATCGCGTGATCATGAAATGCACGACGCATAAGCCATACCAAGCACTCACCCATTTTACTGGCAAGTCTAATGGGGTCAGACGCGACACGCCAAACATGACGGCACCGACAAGTGCTGCGATGGAAAATGATTTGGCGGCGGTGAGCAAGCCATTAGCCCAGACGCGCGGCACATAAAGCCCAAGGCCACGCACACCCAGCAAACTGGCAAACGCCACTACCAGAGCGAAAAAACCAATTGTCTCTGCTTGACCCGGCGCTGCCATGAGGAGCGACGTAACAAGCGCTCCCGTTGTCAGCACGACAAAATCAGCACCCTTCGCAAGGCGCTGCACCACATCGCTATCAATCGTCCGCTTGGTCATATCCTGTCATCCCTATAGCGCAATCTGAACGTCTTCAGATCCCACGCGCATGGAATGACCCTGCGCCAAGAGCGTTTCACAATGTTAAACAGCAGCTAACGGGTTGACGCTGTGCTGAATCAGTCCTTCACAGTGAGGGTAAACGGAATGTCAATATCGGGCATCTGGTGCGCCTGCGAAAGCATCAACAGGACTTGTGCCTGTGAAGGCCCTGTTGCCCGTAATCAACTTGGCCACGGCGCGCTGCGTATCCGGCACAATTGAATAGGCGTTGATTACAGTGGGCATGCGCGGTGCGTCTTGCAAATAATAGGTGTGGCCGAAGGACACAAGCAGCGTTGGCATATCATGCCAATATCGCGACATCAGGTTCAGCAGCCCCGACTGATGGGTTTTCCAGTTGAGGAATATGCGGGATTTACCGAAAGCGGATTCCTCCGCCATGACATACATCACCACATCCGTTGTTGCGGGAGCAGGTGGTGCGCTTGGGTTGAAATCTGTAATTTCAAATCCACGCGCTGCTAAGGTGTTGCGGAAATCATCCATCTGTTTATTCGGCATGCCCGGAAACAATCCGGGCGCGCCTTGGCTGATCCAGCAGATGCGGCGGTGTTTTGCCGGGTTCAGCGGCAACAGCTTTTGTGTGTCTTTGACCAGCGTAACAGACTGCTCCGCCACCTGCGTAGACAGCGCAATATGAGCGTCTGAGCCGACAATTTGCTTCACTTGATCCAGCGGCAGGATGCGTTCGTCCAAGGACTTTTTGTGCAAGCCCAACGATGCCTTCATGCCGAGAATGCGGGTCACTGCATCTTCCAAGCGTTGCTCTGATAATGCGCCAGAACGGAAGCCTGCCTCCATATGCGCAATATCGATGTCTTCGTTTTCGCAGAACAGAAACACGTCACAGCCATTCTCAATCACCTGTGGCACGATTTTGGCACGTGCGTCAAAGCTGCCAAGGCCTGCCATGGATGTTGCGTCTGACACGATCAATCCGTTGAAGCCAAGTTCATCACGTAACAAATCGAAGTTCAGATATTTTGAAATGGATGCCGGGCGATAACGCTCCAAGCTTTCTGCAACACCTTTTGATGCCAAGTATTCTGGCAATGCAATATGGGCCGACATCACCGACAGCAAACCGCCGTCGATCAGTGTTTTGTAAATGTGTCCAAAGCTTTTATGCCATTCAGCTGGCGTGAGGGGGTTATGAGTGGTGACCAAATGCTGGTCGCGCCAATCCAAACCTTCACCGGGCCAGTGCTTTGCAGCCGAAGCAATGCCAAGTTTTTGCATGGCCTGCATATGGATAACGGCCTCATGCAATATTGTTTTGGGATCACTGCCATAGGACCGCGTGCCGACGATGGCGCTGCCCGTGTTCTTGTTGATGTCCACACAGGGCGTGAAGGTCCAGTTGAAACCAAGAGCCGACGCTTCCCGCGCCATGGCTGTGACTACGGCGTTTGAAAGGTCAGCATCATTTGCTGCCGCCACGCCCAATTGATTGGTGAATGCCGTCATGCAAGTTGAATGATTGCCGCCGCCTTCAAAATCGCCTGTGATAAAGGGCGGTATTTCGCATTGCTCCATGAAGGCGCGGGTGGCGGCCCAATTGGTTTCCAGGTTCGTTCCCATGAAACGATGCACGCCACCGGGGGCCAATGCGGCAAGCCGCGCTGCGTTTCCCAAGTCTTCACCAAAGAAAACCTGCACGAATAACTGACGGATTTTCTGTGCCGTTGACATGCTGTCACGGGTACGCCGCACCCATGCCATATCGTCAGGCGTTAGATTGAACGGAAATTTGGTAAGAGAATTTTCAACGGACATGGTTTATCGCAATAGCTCTGATTGATTGACTCGGACGTAACATAGAGGATGAAAACGATTTTTACAGCCTTAGGAATTGTGTTGGTGGTTTTCGGACTGGCTTATCACTTCGCTGCCTTGCAAATTTTCAATACATTGGTGCCCAAGGATTATGAGGGTATGCTGGCCGACGCAAATATGGCTTATGGGGCTGAGCCACGCCAAACCCTTGACGTCTACCGGCCACGCGAGGCCAAATTGCCACTGCCCGTTGTGGTGTTTGTGCATGGCGGCTCATGGCAGGAGGGTAACAAGTCCGGCTATGAATTTGCAGGCCGCGCCTTGGCTGCCAAAGGCTATTTGACCTTTGTTATCAATTATCGACTACATCCTGACGATCCCTATCCTGCCTTTATCGATGACACGGCTTTGGCCCTGCGCTGGGCCAACGAGAATGCGAAAGCTTTTGGCGGTGACCCGGATCAGCTTTACGCCATGGGTCATTCGGCTGGTGCCTATAACATTGCGATGGCTGTTCTCGATCAACGCTATGCCGTGGGGCGGCCCGACTTGAAAGGTGTTATCACACTCGCTGGGCCATTTGACTTTGTTCCTTTGGATTCACCCATCACCAGAAAGGTGTTTGGCACTTTACAGAATTTACCCGCAACACAACCCATCAACCACGCCCGCGGCGACGCACCTGCGTTTTTGATTTTACATGGTTCTTCCGATACAACCGTATTCCCACGCAATGCCACGGCACTCGATGCCGCACTAAAACATGCAGGTGCTCAGTCGATTTTGAAGATGTACGATGATGTGTCACACGTCGGTATCATGCTGGCGTTGTCAAAGCCGCTGCGTGGAACACCTGTGCTGGATGATGCGGTGGAGTTTATGCAAGAACAACGGTGAGACAGCTCACAAATACCCCTCAACAATCGCCCATGCTTCGTCATAATGGTCAATCATGTGGGTGGGGTTGAAGCTGCTCACATGCTGCGCCGTGTAGCCAAAAGTCACAGCCACGGCTGGCACGCCAGCGTTCTGCGCGGTACGAATATCGGTTTCGCTGTCACCAAACATGATGGTTTGTGTAGCGTCCATGTTTAATCGGTTGACGGATTCGAAATAGGGTTTTGGGTCAGGCTTAGCCACACCAATGGTATCTGGCCCAACAACGGATCCAAAATAGCTCGTCATGCCCAGAGACTTTAACAACTGCACGGACAGGCTTTCCAGCTTGTTGGTGCAAACGCCCAGTACCAAACCTTGAGCTTTGCAACGGTCCAAGAATGCCAACAGGCCGGGATAGGGCCGCGAATGATCAGCAATATGGCTGGCGTAATAGATGATGAATTCCTGATACAGCGTTTCAATGGCCCGATCATCCACCGGGTCTCCCGTGGCAGCACAGCCCCGCGCAATCAAAGCCCTTGCGCCATGGCCAACAAAAGCTCGCACTTCCTCCAGTGATATGCTTCTGCGCTTCAGCGTGGCTAAAACATGGTTCGTCGCCGCATGCAAATCGGGTGCAGTATCCACGAGTGTGCCGTCGAGGTCGAAAATGATGGCTTTGAGGGTCATAGAATTCCGTGAATTGGATGGTTGGTTTATCGAATGTTGCTGTGCTAAACGCCGCCCATCATCAGTGGAGCCGATTATGGACATTCGCAAAAGCCAAGCACTTGCCGACATATTGAAAGATAAGAGCCTTCTCAAGGACAAATGCTACATCAACGGAAAATGGGTGTCAGGCGCATCTTCTATTGATGTGACCAATCCTGTGGATGAGCGTGTCATTGGGTCAGTTCCGAGGCTTGGCCAAAAGGAAACCCGCCAAGCCATTGAGGGCGCTGAAAAGGCCCAAAAACTCTGGGCCAAAATGACCGCCAAAGCGCGTGCAGGCATATTGAAGAAGTGGTTCACCCTGATGATGGAACATCAGGAAGACCTGGCACAAATTTTGACAGCTGAGCAGGGCAAGCCCTTGGGCAAATCGCGTGGGGAAATTGCCTATGGCGCCAGCTTTATTGAATGGTTCGCCGAGGAAGCCCGCCGCGTTTATGGTGAGACGGTTCCAGTACCATTCCCCAATGGTCGTGCCGTCGTCATCAAGCAGCCTGTGGGCGTGATTGCTTGTATTACCCCTTGGAACTTTCCCAATGCCATGATTACCCGTAAAGCCGGTGCCGCACTGGCAGCCGGTTGTGCCATGGTTGTGAAGCCTGCAGCGGAAACACCATTATCCGCCCTCGCGATGGCTGAATTGGGCGAACGTGCCGGAATTCCTGCTGGTGTGTTCTCCGTGATCACAGGTTCAGCGAAAGAAATCGGCGCTGAAATGACCTCGAACCCCATTGTGCGTGGGCTTACCTTTACAGGTTCAACCGAAATTGGGCGCTTGCTGATGGCGCAATGTGCTCCCACCATTAAAAAGATGGGATTGGAATTGGGCGGCAATGCACCTTTCATTGTGTTTGATGATGCGGACTTGGATGCGGCTGTGGCAGGTGCCATGGCGTCGAAATATCGCAACAACGGCCAGACCTGCGTTTGCGCCAATCGGCTTTATGTTCAAGAAGGTGTTTATGACGCTTTCGCCAAAAAGCTGGCCGTGGCCGTTGAGAAGCTCAAGATCGGCAATGGTGTTGAAGATGGCGTGACCACAGGGCCGCTGATCAACAAGGCAGCTGTTGTGAAAGTAGAGGAACACATCGCCGATGCATTGGCCAAGGGTGGAAAATTGGCCGCGGGCGGCAAATCCATGGGCGGTAATTTCTTTGAACCGACGATTATCACGGGCGTAACCAATGACATGGCCGTGGCGCGTGAAGAAACCTTTGGCCCCGTGGCTCCCTTGTTCAGTTTCAAAACCGAAGAAGAAGTGATCGAGCGCGCCAACGCCACCGAATTTGGTTTGGCCTGTTATTTCTATACGCGCGATATTGGCCGCGTGTGGCGTGTGGGCGAGGCATTGGAATATGGCATGGTCGGCATCAATGAAGGTGTGATTTCGACTGCTGAAGCACCCTTCGGCGGCGTGAAGCAATCAGGCCTTGGCCGTGAAGGTTCCGTCCATGGCATGGAAGAATATCTGGAAGTGAAATACATGTTAATGGGAGGGCTCGATAAGTGAGCAAGAAGAAGACACTGACTGCCGACGAAATGAAACGAGCAGCGGCCCGCGCTGTATTGCCGAAAATTGTAGATGGCATGAAAATTGGTTTAGGCACGGGTTCGACAGCCAATCATTTCATTTATGCGCTGGCTGAAAAAGTAAACACGACAGATGTTGCGTGTCACATGCATTCCCACGTCACAAGCCACGGCAGCGCTGGCGCAATCCCTCGGATTGACCTTGGGCACGCTGGAAGATCATCCCTTCATCGACATCACCGTTGATGGGGCAGACGAAATTGATCGCGATTTCCGATTGATCAAAGGCGGCGGCGGAGCGTTGCTGACGGAAAAAATCGTGGCTTCATCTTCGAAGTTCATGGTGGTGATCGCTGATGAATCAAAGCAAGTCAAGAAACTGGGCAAGTTTCCGCTTCCTGTCGAAGTCATCCCTTTCGGTGTAAAAGCAACCGCCTGGAAAATAGAACGCGCGTTCGAACGGGTGGAGATGCAGGCGAAATTGTCAGTACGTATGAAAAACGGTTCTATTTTCCGCACAGACTCTGGCAACTGCATCATTGATTGTGACGGTGGCGAAATCAAACAACCGGATAAACTCGAAAACGCCCTCAACAATATCCCCGGCGTAGTGACCAGCGGGTTGTTCATTGGCCTGTGTGGCATTGCCTATATTGGGCGCGCCGATGGCAAGGTTGAAGAGCTTTTGAGGTTATGACGACATTTGACTACGATCTCTTCGTCATTGGTGCGGGCTCTGGCGGTGTCAGAGCCGGGCGTATTGCTGCGCGTTATGGTGCGAAAGTTGCCGTTGCCGAAGAGTTTCGAGTGGGTGGCACCTGTGTCATTCGCGGTTGCGTTCCCAAAAAACTTTTCGTCTATGCCTCAAAGTTTGCTGAAGAGTTTGAAGATGCAGTTGGCTTTGGCTGGACCTCAGAGAAAGTGTCTTTCGATTGGCAGACGCTACTTGAAAACAAGGACAAGGAAATTGACCGCCTGAACAAGGCCTATATCCGTAATCTTGAAGCCGCTGGGGCGGAATTGATTGAAGAGCGCGCCACACTTGTGGACGCGCATACAGTGCAACTGTCATTAGGCCGCAAAGTGACTGCGAAATATATTCTGATCGCCACGGGAGCAGCACCTTTTGTGCCGCGCCACTTGAAGGGTCATGAACTCGCCATCACGTCAAATGAGGCCTTTCATCTCGAACGCCTGCCGCGCCGTATTGTAATTGTAGGTGGTGGATATATCGCGGTTGAATTTGCCGGTATCTTTAATGGCTTGGGTGTAGAAACCATTTTGCTCTATCGCGGCGAACAGATACTGCGTGGCTTTGACAACGATTTGCGCAACCACCTCGCCGCTGAAATGATCAAAAAGGGCATCGACATTCGCACCAACGCCGATGTTGAAATGATCGAACGATCAGGCGACGGTGTGCGTGTAACTTTGACAGATGGTGACCGCATTGGCGCTGGGCAAATCATGTATTGCACTGGCCGCATTCCAAACATCGAAGGGCTTGGTTTGGAGAATGTCGGAATAACGCCAACGCCGCACTACGCCATTCCTGTCAACGACTATTCGCAAACCGCAGTGCCTTCGATCTATGCCGTTGGTGATGTGACCAACCGTGTGAACTTAACACCTGTTGCCATCCGCGAAGGCCATGCTTTTGCCGATACGGTGTTTGGCGACAAGCCTACAAAGGTCAATCATGGGCTGGTGCCAACCGCCGTATTCTCGCAGCCAGAATTGGGCACTGTCGGATTGACAGAAGAGCAAGCCCGCAAGACCCACAAGGTCGATATTTACAAGACGTCCTTCCGTCCCATGAAGCACACGCTGTCAGGCCGCGATGAGCGCATGATGATGAAACTCGTCGTTGATGCAGAAAATGATCGCGGTGTTGGGTTGTCACATTGCAGGGCCGGATGCTGGTGAAATGGCACAGCTCCTCGGCATTGCGATCACCTGTGGCGCGACCAAGGCACAGTTTGATGCCACACTGGCGGTGCACCCTACAGCGTCAGAAGAATTGGTGACGATGCGCGAGAAATGGAAGGGCTGATCACAGCCCCGTCGTTTCAATTTCCAGCATCACGGTTTCGTTTCGCTGCAACAGTGTTGTGAACATACTTGCCACCTCATCGACACTGCGCGACTTGGCGTAAGCAATGCCAAAAGTTTGGGCGAGGCCTGAAAAGTCGATGGCCGGGTCTTTGAATGTCATTTCGACAAACTTCTCGGCATTGGCATTGGCAAATCCAAGTCCTTTCGCCACGCGCATAAGAATGTCGTATTTCTGATTGTTGAAAACGACAAAACATACCTTGGCACCGTAGCGTACAGACGACCAGATGGCCTGCGGCGAATACATCGACGCACCATCACCAACCAAACTGATAACGCGGCGATCAGGATGGGCGAGGGCCACGCCGACAGCAGCGGGCATGCCCCAGCCCAGATTTCCACTGCGTACAAAATAGTAATCACCGGGTGCTGCCGTAAGCCACTGCTCGCGAATGGAGTCATAGGTGCCAGATGATTCATTCACGATCCGTGTGGCTGGAGGCACCGCTGATAACACTGCTTGCAACGCCACCGTGGGATACAACGGCGTTTGCGTTGATTTTGCAGCAATCGCAGCTTTCACTGTTGCCTGCCAATCCGCATGTTCGCGGGCGTAATGTGTGGGCTGTTGCGTTGGTTTTTCGATACCTTGGGAGAGCGCACTGCAAGTGGCTTTGATTCCACCTTGAATGGCGAAGGCAACCGCGCCGTCAATGCCCATGGCCCCGCCGTGGGGTGAGACTTGCGCGACTTTCATGCCATCAGGAAACGGCCCGCCCTCACGATAGGAATAGGCCAGCATTTCGTGGTCGCCGAAGAGAATGCAAAGTTCAAAGTCTTTTAGCTTCTCTCTGATCAATGCAAAGTCCGGCGGCAACACGCCGCGCCACGCCGCATGGGACGCCGGGAAAACATTGCGTGCCAATAACGGTGTGCCATAAACTCGTGCGTTTAATGAATCAGCCAAGGCGATGGCTTCGCGCGCGGCGTCTTCATGCAACACAGCATCAGATAACAGCAGAACCGTTTTCTCAGGCGATGTCGTATTTAGTGCCGCCAACAACGCAGAAACATCACCCGCCGCAAGCGTCGTCGCTGCAGATTTTTCAGGGGCAGGGGATTGCACATCTTCCAACATCAAGTTCATCGGAAGCGATACAAACACAGGCCCGCGCGGATGCGCATGGGCAATGGCGAAGGCGCGTCGCATGATGATGCCCACATCTTCAGCGCGGTTCACCTCTACAGCCCATTTCACACAAGGCCGCGCCATTGCCACAAGATCACCCGACAGCCAAGGCTCCCGCGCCAAGTGCCGTGTGTCTTGATTGCCTGCGGTGATGACGAGAGGCGTGCGCGTCAGTTTCGATCCAGCAATGGTGCCCATCGCATGGCCAATGCCCCCTGCCGTGTGCAAGTTTACAAAAGCGGCGCGATTGGTGGCTTGGGCATAACCATCCGCCATGCCCACCACCGTCGCTTCTTGCAAACCCAAAGTATAAGTAAAATCCGTCTGGCCGTAGAGCTGGTCCATCAGCGGCATTTCTGTTGAACCGGGATTGCCAAAAATCCGCGTTACGCCTTCACTGCGCAACACTTCGAACAAGACATCAACTGCTTTCATGACGACATGTTAACGAGGCTGAACGGACTGCGATAGCTTGAAAAAACTTACCCTTGATTAGGGCGAGAGAAATGACCAGTTCAATGCGATATCAGCAACAGTTCGAGCAGGGACTTTTGGCGCAACGTATTTGACTGAAACCATGATTGCTATAGTCGCTTCGGCTTCCCAGACTTTGCGCCAAGCAGAAAGCTGCTGCAACAGGATGGCCAAAATGAAAACTGCAATACGCGCGGATACCAAAACAACCCTTTACTCCGACACGGCAATGTAGCTCTGATTTTTGCCTGTGATTAACTGAAATCCCGGGTCGGATGATTTTGGGCTGAATGGGGTGAGTTTCAGGCTTTTGAAGCCAGTGAAAACGTGGGCGCTTCCCTCATTTGCAATCTACTGTTAGAAGCCGCGCCATCATGACCGACGCACCGAAAAAGACCGACCGTTACCGCGACACTGTATTTCTGCCGACAACTGACTTTCCCATGCGGGGTGGACTGCCAGAAAAAGAGCCAGCTCTGCTAAAACGTTGGAAGGACATGAACCTGTTTGGGCAAATGCGCGAGCAATCCAAGGGCCGCGAAAAATTCGTGCTGCATGATGGCCCGCCCTATGCCAACGGCAACATCCACATTGGCCATGCACTGAACAAGGTGTTGAAAGATTTGGTGGTGCGTTCGCGCCAGATGGCGGGTTTTGATGCGCAATATGTGCCGGGCTGGGATTGCCATGGTCTGCCCATTGAATGGAAAATCGAAGAGCAATACCGCGCCAAGGGCAAAAACAAAGACGCTGTGGAGATCAACGAATTCCGCAAGGAATGCCGGCAGTTTGCCGCCCATTGGGTGGATGTGCAACGCGAGGAGTTCAAACGTCTGGGTGTCGAGGGCGATTGGGACAATCCCTACCTCACCATGAACTACAAAGCCGAAGCCATCATCGCCAAGGAGCTGTTGAAGTTCGCAGCGAGCTGGGCAATTGTATCGCGGCTCAAAGCCGGTGATGTGGAGTGTGGTGGAAAAGACCGCGCTGGCCGAAGCTGAGATTGAGTATCATGATTATGTGAGTGATGCGATTTATGTGAAGTTTCCGGTCGGCCAAGCCAATTCGAGTAGGCGACAGAGTCCGTAAAGATGAGCAGCTTGATGTCGTGCGTCATTTATTTGGACAACTACGCCTTGGACGATCCCTGGCAATCGCGCGATCAGCTTTTCATCGAAAATTAATTATGAGCTCTATGAAATTACTGTCGGCACCTGAAGGCAATTGGGCGAAAGTGGGAGAAGCTTATTTGTTGCAGAAAATCTTGCTGACGCAGTGTCATGAAGGCAGGCAAAGTTGAGAATTCTTCAAGCATGTTGGTGACTTCGACAGCTTCCGATGGAGTTGCGACCATCCACTCAAATCCTTGGGCTACGACTTCGACGTTCCACTCCTCGACGGCGATCATGTCACCGATGACGCAGGCACGGGCTTTGTCCACACCGCCCCCGGCCATGGTGCTGATGACTACAATATCTGGACGGCGAACCAGAAGGCGCTGCGTGAGCGCGGCATTGATCACCGACATTCCAACAACCGTTGATGCCGATGGCTTCCTCACCAAGGAAGCGCCGGGCCTCACGGGCAAGCGCGTCATCACCGACAAGGGTGAAAAGGGCGATGCCAATGAAGCTGTCATCGCTGCGCTGAAAGACGCAGGCATGATCGTGGGGCGCTCGCGCCTCAACCATCAATACCCTCATTCATGGCGCTCGAAGAAACCGATCATTTTCCGCAACACGCCGCAGTGGTTCATTTCCATGGGCGATGGCAAAGCGGATGGTTTGCGCGAAACGGCACTGAAGGCCATCTCCGAAACTGAATTCTTCCCGCCCTCCGGCCAGAACCGTTTGCGCGGCATGATCGAGCAACGCCCGGATTGGGTGATCTCGCGTCAACGCGCTTGGGGTGTTCCGATTGCCGTGTTCGTGGAAAAAGCGACAGGTAAAATTCTAAACGATATCAAAGTGAACCAGAGAGTTTACGACTCATTCGTTGAAGAAGGCGCTGATGCTTGGTTCGCTGAAGGTGCCGCCACGCGCTTCCTTGCACCCGATTATAATTCACAAGACTATGAGCAAGTCCGAGACATTCTCGATGTGTGGTTTGACTCCGGCTGCACCCACGCCTTCACGCTGGAAGAACGCCCGGATTTGAAATGGCCCGCTGATATTTATTTGGAAGGTTCTGACCAACATCGCGGCTGGTTCCATTCGTCGCTTCTCGAAAGTTGCGGCACGCGCGGCCGCGCACCTTACGATCAAGTATTGACCCACGGCTTCATCATGGGTGAAGACGGCAAGAAAATGTCAAAGTCGCTGGGCAATGTTGTGGCCCCGCAGGACGTGATGAAAACATCTGGTGCCGATATTTTGCGCCTCTGGGTCGCCTCGTCGGATTATTCCGATGACGTATCGATTGGCCCCGACATCATCAAGTCCAACACCGAGAATTATCGCAAGCTCCGCAACACCTTCCGCTACATGTTGGGCGCTGTCGCTGGCTTGAAAGATTGGGAGCAAGTCTACGCCCCCGACATGCCGGAACTTGAACGCTATATTCTGCACCGCCTGTGGGAAGTGGAGCAGACGGTGCAAGAAGCCTACCGCGTCTATGACTATAAGAAAGTCACAGCGACGCTACTGCAATTCATGAACACCGATTTGTCGGCATTTTATTTCGACGTGCGCAAGGACGCGCTCTATTGCGACCCATGGTCCAGCACAAAGCGCAAATCTTGCCGCACGGTGATCGACCAGCTGTTCCATTGCCTGACAACGTGGTGGGCACCGATTTTGGTATTCACTATGGAAGAAGTATGGACGACACGCTTTAACGGTGAGGGATCATCGGTGCATTTGATGCCCTTTGCCAAGGTGCCAACCGAATGGCGCGATGATGCGCTGGCGGCGAAATGGGACAAAATCCGTGCAGTGCGCAGCGTTGTGACGGGTGCACTTGAAATTGAACGCGCCAACAAAACCATCGGCTCGTCTTTGGAAGCCGCACCAAAAGTAACTGTCAAGAAAGATTCCGCCGAAGTACTGGCCTTGCGCGATTGCGATTTCGCAGAAATATGCATCACGTCAGCCATCAGTATTGTTGAGAGTGATGCAGAAGGCGTGAGTGTTGCATTTGAAAAAGCCGTGGGTGTGAAATGTGCCCGGTCTTGGAAATTCTCGCCCGACATTGGCAAGGACAAAGACTTCCCCGATATTACGCCGCGCGATGCTGAAGCCGTGCGCGAATGGCAAACGCGATTTGGAAAGACAGTGTGAGCGCGTGACTTTTTCTGGTCCCCTTACGCGTGTCGGCTTGCTGGTGGCCTTGCTGACTTTCGCAGGCGATCAGCTGTCGAAATTCTGGATCCTCCGCATCGTCAACCTTGACGAACGCCCGCCGATCCAGATCACGCCCTTTCTGGATCTGGCGATGGCGTGGAACATTGGTGTGTCCTATGGGCTGCTGTCCACCCACATGCAGGGTCTGCTTGTGGCTTTAAGCCTAGCCATAACCATTATGCTTGTGATGTGGCTGGCGAAAGCAAAACACCCGCTGGCAGCAGCAAGTTATGGCCTGCTGATCGGCGGTGCTCTTGGCAATGCGCTGGACCGCGTGTTGCACGGTGCCGTTGCAGATTTCGTGCATTTTCACTCGGGTACTTGGAGTTGGTACATCTTCAATGTGGCCGATATCGCCATCGTTGCGGGCGTGGCGTTGCTGCTTTATGATGCATTTTTCGGGGTACAAAAGGCTTGAGCCATGTTTTCGTCCCATTGTCGGACCATGGCTAAAGTGAAATTGAGTGGAGTATTGCGGGTGAAACGCCTTGGTATCGTAACATTGAGTGTTGTCGCAGTGGCACTGGCTGGCTGTTCGTCGGGCCTTTTAGGCGGTGGCAGCAAGGGCGGCCCTTCTGCTGAAACAACTGTGCCTGTTGGCAATGAATTGGCATCTGCCACCTGACTTGTCGCTGCGTGCTCCCGGTGGCGCAGCTCCGGCCCGTGTTGCCAGTGCTGAACCTGATCTCGATAGCCCAGATTTGCAAAGTCCCGATCTCAATGAGCCTGCAGCAGCACCCAGCCGCGTCGCCGCATTACCAAAAGGCACGACACAAGACCCCTATGAGAAATACGGGATTTCAAAGCTGAACCCCGACGGCACAAAGAAATCTGATTCAAAGTTGCGTGAAGAACTTCGTCAAGCCGTGATCGCCGAAAAGCGCAAAACCAATCCAGGCTACGGCACCATTCGCAATATTGGCGACCTGTTCAAAGAAGACTGAGGCTTGGTGAATCGACGCGTAGCAGTTTAAACACTGCCGCATGAGAATCCGCCGACTTTCACAAAGCACCGTCAACCGCATCGCCGCCGGCGAAGTGGTGGAACGTCCGGCCAGCGCCGTGAAAGAACTCGTCGAAAACGCCGTTGATGCCGGAGCCACACAAGTGGACGTGGTGTTCAGAGGCGGTGGAAAAAGCCTGATCCGCGTGTCTGATAATGGCTTTGGCATGTCAGCAGACGAATTGCTGGTGGCAGTCGAACGCCACGCCACCTCAAAAATTCCTGACGACGATCTCGTCAACATTACGACATTGGGTTTTCGCGGTGAAGCTTTGCCGTCTATCGGCAGCGTGGCGCGATTGGCCATCACATCGGTTTCGAAAGGGCAAAAGCAAGCGCACGCCATTGCCGTTACGGGCGGCGATGTGGGAGACGTTTCACCCGCCAGTCTGAACCACGGCACCGAAGTTGAAGTGCGCGACTTGTTTTACGCCACACCCGCACGCTTGAAATTTTTGAAGACAGACCGCAGTGAAAATGCCGAAGCTTTGGATGTGATCAGGCGCTTGGCTTTGGCCCACCCTGAAGTTGGCTTTTCCTTTGTCACTGAAGAGCGCGAATGGCTGCGTGCACCTGAAGCTGAAATCACGCGAAGCCCGCGTGGCCCGCATCTATGGGGCGTGAATTTATCGAAAATGCAGTGTCCGTTTCAGGTGGCGCTGAAGACATATCAATCGAGGGTTTTGCGGGCTTGCCAACGTTCCAACGGGCGCAAGGCACTTTGCAATATGCCGTAGTCAATGGCAGGCCTGTGAAAGACAAACTCATCGCCGGGGCCATACGTGGTGCCTATGCTGATGTGATGCCGCGCGGACGTTTTCCCGCGGTTGTTCTTTATGTGCGCTGCTGCAGCTGATCGGGTGGATGTGAATGTGCATCCCGCTAAAACTGAAGTGCGCTTCCGTGACCCCGGTTTCGTCCGTGGACTGATTGTTTCGGCCATCCGCCGCGCCATTGGCAGGGCAAGGTGTTAAGCCAGACACAAATGCCAGCCGCGCCACAACGGCGGCTTTCAATGTAGAAACAGGTGCAGCACCACGTTGGATCCCGCCAGTGCAAATGCAGCAAGCTGGATTTGGCGAAGCTTGTGCAAGCTGCTTTGGCCATGAATATGCCGTTGCAGAGCAATGTGTTAGCGCCTCAAGTTGACTCGAGTGGTTCAACATCCGCTTTGGGCACGGCACGTGCGCAATTGCACGACAACTATATTGTTTCGCAAACCGAGAACGGTTTCATTCTGGTTGATCAACACGCTGCCCATGAGCGCATTGTCTATGAACGTTTGAAGCGCGAGCGCGCAGGGCAGGGCATTGTCACCCAACCCTTGTTGGTGCCACAGGTGATTGATTTGGACAGCGCGACTTTGGCCAATGTGCTTTCGGTTTCTGACGTGTTGGCACAAGCTGGCTTTGTAGTTGAAGGCTTTGGCGAAGGGGCAGCACTTGTGCGCGAAGTGCCAGCGGCGATTGGCAATGGCAATATCCCAGCATTGCTGCGTGACATTGCAGACGATGCGGCAGAGCTTGATAGCATCACCACACTGGATGCGCGGCTAAACCATGTGCTGGCAACATTTGCCTGTCACCATTCCGTGCGCTCTGGCCGCGTATTGCGCGTTGAGGAAATGAATGCGCTGCTCCGTGAAATGGAAGTGACGCCGAACAGCCGGCCAATGCAATCACGGCACGGCCAACGTTTATTGAATTGAAGCTGACCGATATTGAGCGGCTGTTTGGGCGGAGTTAAATCGCCCGATAAATCAGTACTTGCGCGCGCCATAAACCCGGGTGTCCAGCAGTTCAAAACCATGCAACCACAGGTGCTGCAACCTTCTCCGCATCTTCCAACACCACAATGCCATCGGGCGACAACCAATTGCCTTTGATCAGGGCTTGCAATGCCTTTTCCCCCAAGCCTTGGTTATAGGGCGGATCAGCGAAGACCAGTTCAAAGGGAGATTGCGGTGCGCAATCGCCTAAATCCGTCGCATCGCGTTTCCAGATTTTGCATTGGCCAATGGCACCGCAGGCATCTGCGTTCTTCCGAATGATGCCGCGGGCCTCAGCGCTTTCTTCAACGAATTGGCAAAACTTGGCCCCGCGTGAAAGGCTTCAAGTCCAAGAGCACCCGTACCTGCGAACAGGTCCATGACGCGAGCCCCTTCAAGATCAAAGCCTTCAACGCCATGGGCTAGAATGTTGAACAAGCTTTCACGCACCCGGTCTGACGTAGGGCGGGTGGTAATCGAAGTTGGGCCGTGAATCTCGCGGCCTTTGAATGATCCGGCAACAATGCGCATAGCCGCTTCTGTAGTGTCTGGCGCTGGGCCATGGCAAGTGGCAAAAGCACGCCATGACATTCAAACTCCCCCACGGCATGGCCATTGCCCTTGAAGAAGCAAAAGCAGCAGCCGCTCGTGGCGAAGTGCCCGTGGGCGCATGCATCGTCTCTGCAACTGGCGAAGTGTTGGCACGGGCAGGAAACCGCACACTCGAACTGCATGACCCCACAGCCCATGCGGAAATGCTGGTGTTACGTGAGGCATCATCAAAACTGGGCTCGGAACGATTGACGAGTTGCGATTTACACGTAACGCTGGAACCCTGTGCCATGTGCGCGGGTGCCATTTCCCATGCCCGTATTGCCCGGGTCTATTTCGGTGCTGATGATGCAAAAATGGGCGCGGTCGAACACGGTCCTCGCTTCTTTACCCAAAGCACCTGTCATCATGCACCTGAAGTATATGGCGGCATTGGCGGCGTTGCAGCCGCAGAACTGCTGAAAGACTTCTTCAAGTCCCGGCGATAGACGATGAGTTGATTTGCTTTTCCAACTTGCGCTTCAAGTGATCCTTGGCGGGTTCTGCAGCCTCAAACATTTCCTTCACGCGAAAGAAATCCCCAGAGCTAAAGGCGTCCACGTCAGGGGAAATATAAATATCGGGGGGCGAAAGTGCACGGCGGCTTTCTGCAAGTTTATGAAACATAATCAGAAGTGACCCGATGGCGAGTTCTAAATTCGTGGCCGTACCATTGTGCAAGGGTCGAGGCCGCCCCGTCACATCAATCGCCACAACCAAGTCATTGCCAGCCCGCACATGGTCAAAAGGTACTGGGTTCACAACACCGCCATCTACATGCAATTCACCGTCAATTTTTGGGCCAATGATAAGACCGGGAATGGCAATAGACGCCGCCACGGCGCGCACCAGTGGTCCCTTGGTGTGTACCACCTCAATCATCTGCTCGAAATTCGTGGATACCAATTTAAAGGGAATGCTGAGGTCTTCGATGGTTTTGGGCAAGTGATCGGGCATGGCGAGATCTGCCAGTTTCTCACCGCTAATATGCAATGCAGTGAAACTTCTCAAAGCCAGCAAATCACCGATTTTTGTTTTGCGGCTACTGAAAACATATTTGGCAAATTCAACCTTATTGGCGAGCAAGCTCAAGCAATGCTCGCGCAAGTCCTTGCCACTCATGCCACCTGCATAACACGCACCCACCAAAGCGCCCATACTGCAACCCACAATCTCTGCAGGCTTAATACCAAGCTCATCAAACACCTCAAGCATCGGAACATGGGCAAAGCCACGCGCACCACCACCGCCTAACGCAAGACCAATACGAGGCGTTGTCATGATATCGCCCGCCACCCAATATCACGGCGGCAAAAGCCATCTGCGAAATCAATTTTATCAATGGCTGCATAGGCTGCTGTCTGTGCCGCTTTCACTGTCGGCGCAGTTGCCGTTACGTTCAAGACGCGGCCACCATTGGACACCAGCTCACCGAGCGCTTTTGCCGTGCCAGCATGGAACACTTCAACCCCTGCACCAAGATCACGATTCAAGCCTTTGATCAGACTCCCTTTCTTGATGTCACCCGGATAGCCCTTTGCGGCCAAAACAACAGTCAACGCAACGTCACTTTTCCAACGCACCTGTTGTTGGTCCAAAGTACCATCAGCACAGGCTATCAGCAGCGGTAACAAATCTGTTTCCATGCGGGGCATAATCACCTGTGTTTCCGGGTCACCAAAGCGCGCATTATATTCAATCAATTTGGGGCCATCTTTTGTCAGAATAAGTCCAGCATAAAGCACACCCTGATAGGGATGCCCCGCAGCAGCAAGCGCCTTCACCGTAGGCTTGATAATCTTCTCAATTGATTTGCGAACCAATGCATTGGTCATGCAAGGCGCTGGTGAATATGCCCCCATGCCACCCGTGTTGGGACCCGCATCACCTTCGCCCACGCGCTTATGATCTTGCGCAGTTGTAAGCGGTAAAATGTTTGTGCCGTCGGTCAGTACAAACAAACTGGCCTCTTCGCCCTCAAGAAATTCTTCAATCACACATGAAGCACCGCCAAAGCGGCCTGCAAAAATATCTTTCACTGCCGCCTTCGCTTCATCCAGCGTCATGGCCACTGTCACACCTTTGCCAGCGGCCAAACCATCCGCCTTGACCACAATTGGTGCGCCCATCTTATCGAGATAGGCAAGGGCAGGACCTTCAGCATCAAAGCGTTCATAGTCGGCCGTCGGAATGTTGTAAGCGCGGCAGATGTCTTTGGTGAAGCCCTTGGAGCCCTCAAGTTGTGCCGCAAATTTGCGCGGACCGAAGGCGCGAAGCCCTGCTGCACTCAAATCATCAACGAGTCCTGCGACGAGTGGCCCCTCAGGTCCCACAACTACAAACGTCACGGCATGCGACTTACAAAACTTGATGACTTCGGCATGGTCAGTAATGTCAACCGGAACACATGCAGCGACTTTTTCAATCCCGGGGTTTCCCGGCGCACAGTAGAGTGTACCCAACAAAGGGCTCTGTTTGAGCTTCCAAGCCAAAGCATGTTCGCGTCCGCCAGAGCCGATCAACAATACATTCATGTAATTCCCTCAGTGCTGCTTGGACGCGCCTTGTCGCATGTGCTACGGATGAATCAAGTGAAAAACCAGAATGTCCACCGACCTGTCATTTGATCCTGAAACCGGCGAAATCCGCGATCCCCAATCCAATTTGGGAGAATTCACGGTTTCAGAAATATCCCACGCCCTCAAGCGCTCTATTGAGGATCGCTTTGGGCATGTACGCGTGCGCGGCGAAATCTCTGGTTTCAGGGGCGCACATTCTTCGGGCCACTGTTACTTCTCGTTGAAAGACGAGGGCGCAAAACTCGACGCTGTCATATGGCGTGGCAGCTTCAATCGCTTGCGCGCCAAGTTGCAGGAAGGCTTGGAGGTCATCGCCACCGGAAAGCTGACCTCCTATCCCGGCAAGTCGTCCTATCAAATCATCATCGAAAACGTTGAGCCCGCAGGTGTGGGCGCGTTGATGGCGTTGTTGGAAGAGCGAAAACGCATGCTGGCGGCAGAAGGTTTGTTCGACGCCGAACGCAAAAAACCATTGCCCTATTTGCCAAAGAAAATTGGCATTATCACGTCGCCAACGGGAGCCGTCATCCGCGATATTCTGCATCGCTTGAATGATCGCTTTCCACGGCATGTGGTGGTTTGGCCCGTGCGCGTGCAGGGCGAAACAGCAGCAGCAGAAGTGGTGGCTGCAATCAACGGCTTTAACGCAATGGCGGAACGCCCAGACTTGCTCATTGTGGCGCGTGGCGGCGGATCTTTAGAAGACCTTTGGCCGTTTAACGACGAAGCCATTGTCCGCGCCGTTGCGGCTTCCGCCATTCCCATTATATCGGCCATTGGCCATGAGACTGACACCACTTTGATAGACCATGCCGCTGATTGGCGCGCCCCTACACCAACGGCTGCTGCTGAACGCGCAGTGCCTGTGCGGGCAGATTTGTTGGCCGAAACGGCATCACTGATGGCGCGCCAACGCCGCGCCATTTCCCGCGTGCTGCAAGAGCGCAAATTGCGGCTGCAATCAGCAGCACGGGCATTGCCGAAACCAGATGATGTGTTGGCCATTGCTCGCCAAAGGTTTGACGGTGCGGCGAGCCGATTACCCACGTCATTGCGCAGCAATGTGCAACGTCACGGCTTGGCACTGGCGCGCGTCACAGGCAGGCTTTCATTAGGGGCCATGCGCAAGCAAATCTCGGAAAGCCAACGCCGCATTCCGGAATTGCAGGGCCGCGCCTACAGAGCATTAAGACAGCTGATTGCAAGACGGCGGGATCGCTTCATGGCCGAAGAAAAGCTGTTTCAGTCCTTGAATTACAAGGCCGTTCTGGCGCGGGGCTATGCCGTTGTGCGCGATGGCACACGAAAGCCCATCCGTTCGACTAGCGAAGTCAAAACCAATGCCAACTTGACGATCGAGTTTGCCGATGGCGAAGTACAAGTGCGGTCCGGCAAAACAACGGATCAAGGCTCCTTGTTTTGATAATTCAGCGGCGCTATGAGCCTCGACAATGAACCGAATGGACCCGATATTTGCCCAGCAACGCGAAGCCAAGCTGCGCTATCTCGATCATGAGTATGAAGTTGTTTCGCCGGGCGAGTTTGTGCGCTGTGCGGTGACCGGCGATCCCATCCGCCTGGATGCGCTGCGCTATTGGTGTGTCGAACGACAAGTGGCATATAAATCTGCCAAGGAAGCCTTCTCGAAATACCGGATAATCTAATAGATATCAGATCGCGTTTTTCGCAAGTCGGAACCAACTTACAAATTGGTCTTGGAATAAAACCGCGCTGTTCATAAAAATCAGCGATGCTTGGATCAAATAGGCAGTTGTTGTTCGAACCTTATGTTTCGCCTTTGCCTTGCGCCAAATGAAAATTGCAAAGAAAACGGTGTTGACTGCAAGCAGTCGCACGGCCATCGGGGGCTCGCCAGATGACAATAAGGTCAGAACTTCGTGCCAAGGTGCGTTGGCGATTTTCTCAGTAAACATCGTTTATCATCACCCAAGGGTGGTCCCCAATTTCGATCACCATAGGTCCTCATGGTTAAGAACTTCTTTCCTGATCGCCGTATCAGGTGACTCGCATTTCCTGTTGCATTGCAGTATAAGTGAAGAACTTATGTGGAGTTTTGACGGTTATGAAAAAGCAGTGGTCCCCCGAAACATGGCGTTCTTTGCCGGTCCAGCAAATGCCCGTGTTCAAAGATGCCGAATTTCTCAGCGCCACGGAAAAGCGCTTGGCTGGGTTTCCGCCACTGGTTTTTGCAGGTGAGGCCCGCAAACTAAAGAAAAAGCTGGCCCGCGTGGCCGAGGGCCGTGGCTTCCTGCTGCAAGGCGGTGATTGCGCCGAAAGCTTCGCCGAACATTCCGCTGATAATATCCGAGATTTCTTCCGGGTGTTCTTGCAAATGGCTGTCGTGTTGACTTTTGGTGGCGGCCAACCCGTTGTTAAAATCGGTCGCATTGCGGGACAATTTGCAAAGCCACGCTCTGCACCTGTTGAAACTGTTGATGGTGTTGATTATCCGGTTTACCGCGGCGACATCGTCAATGACGCGGAAGCAACCATTGCGGGGCGCGAACCTGACCCAGAGCGCCAGATCATGGCCTATCGCCAGTCTGCTGCGACAATGAACTTGCTGCGCGCATTCGCAACCGGTGGCTATGCCAATTTGGACAATGTGCACAAATGGACGCTGGGCTTCCTCAAAGATTCCCCTGCCTTTGAACAATATCAAGACTTGGCAGACCGCATCACGGAAACGCTCGGCTTCATGAAGGCATGTGGCATCACGGCTGAGACCGCTCCGCAATTGCGCCAAACTGATTTCTTCACCAGCCATGAAGCCCTGCTTTTAGGCTACGAACAAGCGATGACCCGCATCGATTCGACGAGTGGTGATTGGTACGCCACGTCTGGCCACATGCTGTGGATTGGCGATCGCACGCGCCAACTTGATCACGCCCATGTAGAATTTTGCCGTGGCGTCAAAAACCCAATCGGTTTGAAGTGTGGCCCATCATTGAAGTCTGATGAGCTGATCAAACTCATCGACATTTTGAACCCCGACAATGAACCAGGCCGTTTGACGTTGATCGCGCGCTTTGGCCACGACAAAGTTGAAAAGCATTTGCCCGATCTTATTCGCGCCATAAAACGTGAAGGAAGGTTGGTGGTCTGGTCGTCTGACCCGATGCACGGTAATACCATCAAATCGACATCTGGTTACAAAACCCGACCCTTTGATGCGATCCTGGGTGAAGTCCGCAAATTCATGGCCATCCACCGCGCCGAAGGCACCCACGCTGGCGGCATCCACGTGGAAATGACGGGCAAAGACGTGACCGAGTGCACAGGCGGCCTTCGCGCCCTCCGTGATGAAGATCTGAACGACCGCTACCACACCTTCTGCGACCCGCGCCTCAATGCAACACAAGCGCTGGAACTCTCGTTCCTCGTGGCCGAAGAAATCAAAAAAGAAATGGCCTCACGTCCTCCCATGGAAGACGACGAAGTTGAAGCGGCGGAATAAAAGAGGGGGCAATGCCCCCTCAGATCTTCCTGCCCAGTTGCTTTTCCACTTGGCGCTTTTCCCATTCGGCGCCGAGAAATGGGATTTTTTCGTGCACGCGCAATCCGTGGAACAACAGCCCTGCACCCCAGCCAAGTGCTGGCCAAATAGCCCATGGGTATGACGCGCCACTGAAATAATTGATGGCGGCCAAAACAGGTATGACGACGGCATATTGCATGAGGTGAACGTAAAATCCTCTAAGCTTGCGGGCTTTGCGCAAGGCCAAGGCTTCGTCATTGTTCAGCGCGGAGTTGAATGATTGAGACGTGGTTTCCATGGTCGTGTTCCTTAAATCTTGGAACGGCACATCCAATACTGCACCCAGACTTTTGAGGCTTTCCGCAGATGCAGGTTTACCCTGCTCAATGCGCTGAATGGTGCGGACGCTGACGCCCGAAAGATCAGCCAATTGTTCCTGCGACCAGCCGTGTTGAAGTCTGAGTTTTTGTACAAGCATGTGTGTGTTCCGTGTGGGTTGACGCTCAGGAAACTATGATAACAAGTGGCTCGTTACCACGACAGCACCCCGCCAACCAACCGCCAATCACATGACAGGAAGCCGTCACTCCAATTCGAAATGTGCCGCCATTGCGTCGATTATTTTGTCATGTGCAGCTTTGCGATCCGTGCCCGCGGGATCAGTGCAAACGGGGTCGTCCTTTTCGCTTGCCAAAAAGGCTTCACCTTTAGGTTTGCAAACCGGCATGCCCGTGAAATGCGTTGCGGGCGCGATGACCAGTTTTTTGGACTGTGGCACCAATCCATCGAAGTTGGAACCCTTGGCACTTGTATCAGTCGCATAGTGTTGGTCACCGCCTGTACCCAGCCCAATGATCAGCGTTGATTTCTGATCAAGGTCACGAATATTGTCAGCCGTCATGTCCCAAGTGAGGCCAGGATCGAGTGCAGCCACTGCTTTGATGCGCGCATCCTTGTGGCTGGCTGTCCATTGCGCGACATTTGTGTTTGCTGCACTTAATCCGAAGTGTTGTAAGTCCGTGCAATTGTGAGAACGCTCACCCGCAGCATTACAATAAGCAAGACTTCCCGTCGGGCTGGCTGTTGCTCCTCCAATGGAAAGCGCCGTCCAACCCCCAAATGAAAAGCCCGCAGCATAAATGCGGTCTTTGTCCACGATGTCTTTCAATGCGGGATCGGCCAGAACATCATCAAGTGCTACCTGCAAATCCTGCACACGAGTCCAATGATTGAACATCTTGTCCACCTGCCGATCTTTGAACCAACCGTTGGGGTGATTGACGCTGATGACAATGGCACCCTTTTCCGCAAGGCCAGAAGCCAACCAATTCAAGCTCAAATAAGTGCCGCCCATGCCGTGAGACAGTAACACGATCGGGTGCTTGCCGAGTGCGGGCTTTGCGTTGGGACGCACATCCCCGCCTATGAAAATGGGATTGTCAGCAAACAATTCGGTTTTGCCCTCCGTGGCCGGATACCAAACCGCGACCTGCATGGCGCGGCCATGATGCGGCGCTTGGATCTCGCGCTCAATAAGTCCGGGCACAGCGTATGCTTGACTTGAGATGGTGAATAAAAGAGAGGTGACGAGGGACGTGACGATTTTCATTTGGACTTTCCTTTTCGTGAAGTTGCCTCACCTTTCAGCCATGAAATCCAGTGGAAAACGTCCTTGAACCGGATCGAGGTCGCGCAAATCCGGTTTTAGGATGTAGAAGGGGCAACCATGCCTGTTCTGCCCATACCGATGATCATTGCACTGCTGCTGTTTGGATTTCTGGTCCATCGCGTGGCAAGCCGCGAGACGCATCTCACGATCCTTGCGCTCATTGGAATTTGCGCAATGCAAGCGGCGATATTTGCGTTAGTGCGCTATTATGGGTTTTCGGGCATGCGGCCTGCGCAGGCCATCATTGCTACTACAATTCCGCCAATCGCGTGGGCTGCATTTGTGAATGCGGCAGGTGGCGACATTCGCATCAATAAAATGGTGTGGCACATAACTGGTCCAGCACTCGCTGTTGTATTCCTGCTGTTCAACCAAAATGCTTTGGACTTTTTGATCCCACTTTCATTTACCATCTATGGCATCGCCATGTTGCGGCATATGTGGCGCGGCGAAGACAGCTTGTTGCACAGCCGTTTGGAAAGTGGGTCAAATGCGTTGCTGGCGTGGCGTATTTTGGCCGTCTCGCTGATTGCATCCGCTGTTTGTGATGTGTTGATTGCTTATAGCATGGCGACGGGTTTAACTTCTGTAGTGCTGTGGCTGCCAAGTGTGGTGTCATCACTGTCGATGTTAAGTCTGGGTGCCGTGGGCCTGTCCCATGCCATCGAAAGCCGCCGCGAACAAGAAACAGAAACGCTGTCGGAAGAAGATGCCTCGCGCGATCAAGCGATCATCACCAGCTTGGATAAATATTTGAGCGACCACAAACCCTTTCTCGATCCTGATTTAACGCTTGCGCGCCTTGCCCGAAAATTGGTGGTGCCTGCCAAGCAATTATCCGCCGCCATCAATCGCAGCAAAAATGAAAACGTCTCTCGCTTCATCAATCGCCACCGTATTGAACACGCCAGTGCTTTAATGGCAGATGGAAAATCCGTGACCGTCGCCATGTTCGCTTCGGGTTTCAACACCAAGTCCAATTTCAACCGCGAATTTTTGCGCGTGAAGGGCGCCAGCCCCAGCAAATGGTTGGAGACGCAGACTTAACAACCAACATCACTTGCGCCATACTCAGGCGAACGAGGAGTTGCCCAATGTCGCTGCGCAAAGACCTAAAAGCTGAATTGGAAGCCACTGCAGAATTGCGGAAATTCGGCAGTGGCTGGATTGCGGGTGTTCTGGGACTCGTTTTTTCTATAGCCGCATTGCTGCTGGTTCTAACAGCACGGCAGCCGGACTTGCTCACCACACCAGAACTTGCGGCACTGCGCGACAACACATGGCTGAAACCCGTAACCATGGTGGTGATGGTGTTGGCTTTTCTGTTGGGCTGTTTGAGCCTCGCGTTGCGGCCAAAAATGTTGCTGGGAACGGTGGCTGTCGTTATTACACTGATAGCATCACTCTGGGCGTCGCTGCCTGCCGCGCCGGACATTACAGGCCAACGCAACATTTACTTCGGCCTCGACTTTTTTATTCTCAACGTCATCTTTGGTGGAGTGCTGTTTGTGCCGCTGGAACGCATCTTCCCTAAGCGCCCGGAACAACACATCTTCCGCACCGAATGGCGCGAGGACTTGCTGTATTATTTTATCAGCTCATTGTTCGTTCAAGTATTCGCTTTCACCACCTTTGCACCCTCAAATTTCATTCTTGATCAAATCAAAATCGAAGGCTTGCGCGCTTGGGTTTCTGCTTTGCCATTATTCGTGCAAGTCATCGCCATCATGATTATCACAGACTTTGTGCAATATTGGTTGCACCGCGCCTTTCACCGTGTGCCGTTTTTGTGGGGCTTTCATGCCGTGCATCACTCGGCCAAGGAGATGGATTGGATTGCAGGCGCACGCATGCATTTCTTTGAAATCATCATCCTGCGCGCCGCCACGGCAACACCGTCTTTCACCCTGGGCTTTTCGCAGGAGGCGCTGCAAATCTATCTGCTCATCGTCTATGTCTGGTCCACATTCGTGCATGCCAATCTGAATTGGAAATTCGGCTGGCTTGAGCGCTTCATGGTCACACCACGTTTTCACCACTGGCACCACGGCATTGAAAAAGAAGCCATCGATGTGAACTTCGCCATTCACTTCCCGCTCTATGATCGGTTGTTCGGCACCTACCACATGCCAAAAGATCGTTGGCCTTCAGGCTATGGCATTGGCGGCCACCCCGTACCGCAGGGCTATTGGAGGCAATTCCTGTATCCTTTCAAAAAGACTTGACGGGTCAACACTGCACCCCAATATGTGCTTGGCAAAGTTTCAGATAAGGACGCATGATGATTGATCTGCATTATTGGCCAACCCCCAATGGCCACAAAGCCACCATTGCCCTCGAAGAAATGGCATTGCCTTACACCATTCACCGCGTCGACATTGGCAAGGGCGACCAATTCAAGCCGGAGTTTTTGAAGATCGCTCCCAACAATCGCATGCCCGCCATCACCGATCATAAACCGAAAGACGGCGGTGCGCCGATCAGCTTGTTTGAGTCAGGCGCAATCCTGCAATACCTCGCCGAAAAGACTGGAAAGTTTCTCTCCACTGACATTCGCAAGAAAACCGAGACCATGCAGTGGTTGTTTTGGCAAATGGGTGGACTTGGCCCCATGGCCGGGCAAAGCAACCATTTCAACGTCTACGCCAAAGAAAAATTACCCTACGCCATGCAGCGCTATTCAAATGAAACCGGACGGCTGTTTGGCGTGTTGAACAAGCGTTTGGCTGACCGCGCATTCGTGGCAGGGGACTACTCCATCGCCGATATGGCGAGCTACCCTTGGACACTGTCGTGGACTAACCATAGCCTCAACATCGATGACTTCCCGCATTTGAAGCGCTGGCAAGCCGTTATTGGCGCGCGCCCCGCTGTGATCAAAGCCTATGCGCAAGCTGGCGAACGAAAGCCCATAACCGAAGAAGAACGCAAGGTGCTGTTTGATCAAGATGCAAAAACTGTAAAGGCTTAGAGCAACGTGCGAGCAAGTGTTTACTTGCGAAGCGAAAGCTGCTCCTAAAAAACTAAGGCGCTGGCGCAAATTCGCTTTCGGTTGTTCGGCCCGCACGGCGAAACTCCCCGAAGATGTGGGTGAACAGCGCCAGCAAAACCACGGCACCGCCGATCAATGTAAAGGTCGGCGGTGTTTCGTTGAGGAACAACCACACCCAAAGCGGCGTAAACGGCACTTCGAGGGCTGCCAGCAATGTGGCCTCAGCCGCTGGAATGCGTTTGGTGCCGAGTGTATAAAACACAAGTCCCGCCGCATTCTGCAAAACCCCGAACAATCCACACAGCAGCAAATCCTGCTGCGAAATACCCATGGGTGCTGCAAACCAGAAACACACGAATGATGTGAGCCAAGCTGACGCCGCCATGGCAGGCAACATCGGGATGTCGCGGTTCCCGCGCATGAGGATGGAAAAGCCGCACATGCCCAGCGTCATGAACACGGCCAAGCCTTTGCCCAACATGGAGCCGCCCCATTCCGACCCCAGCAACATGATGATGACGCCAAGTAGCGCGACCACGCTGGCGATGATGGTAGCCCGCGTGGTGCGTTCCCCAATCAGCAGGTAGGCCAAAAGGGCGGTGACAAACGGAACCGTGGCATAGATCACCATGGCGTCGGCAACCGAGGTGTAGCGCAGCGCACCGATGCCACAAATCATGCTCATCGATGACAGGCACATAACCCCCACACCCGGCCAGCCCATGCGCGCAAAGTCCGAAATCGCAAAACGTTTTTCCAACAGGCAATGCACGATGAAAACCGCCGTGCCCGAAAACAGCCCGCGGAAAAACAGCATGGTCATCAAATCAGCTGAAATCAGCCGGGTGAAAATCCCCGCCGACGACCAGCTGAGGGCCGCCATGGTCACCAGAATCAGGCCATTGCGATGGTGTTGCGGGGGAGGGAAGCGCCATGTCCTCGCCATACGGGCTTGACGTTTTCCGCGCAATCCACGAAAACGCATGAATGACCACCCGCCGCCAGCATGCTGTTAACTTCTACAGCATAATTATTTGCACCTAGCACCAAAACTGCTGGCACGGCGCCGCTTATCCAAAACATTGAGATAGCGTTTCCGGGGCCGGAAAGCCCGAGAGAGAACCTATGACGTTGCGATCTACAATACGCTGACACGACCAAGAAAGATCTGTTCACACCTCTCGATCCTAAAAACGTGCGCATGTATGTCTGCGGCCCCACGGTTTATGACTTCGCCCATATCGGTAATGCGCGCCCGGCCATCGTGTTTGACGTGCTGTTCCGGCTGCTGCGCCATCTTTATGGTGCGGACCACGTCAAATATGTGCGCAACATCACCGACGTCGATGACAAGATCAACGCGCGGGCACTGAGGGATTTTCCGGGCCTGCCGCTGAACGACGCCATCCGCAAAGTGACGGAAACAACGGCGAACCAATATTTCGCCGACACGCGAGCGCTGGGCTGCCTCGACCCCACAGAACAACCCCGCGCCACGGAACATATTCAAGGCATGGTTGATATGATCAGTGTACTGATCAAAAAAGGCCATGCCTATGTTGCAGGTGGCGAAGTGTTGTTCGATGTGGCAGCCATGGCTGACTATGGCAAACTATCGAACCGCAAACTCGGCGAACAACAAGCCGGTGCCCGCGTGGCTGTTGACGCCCACAAAAAAAACCCGGGTGACTTTGTGTTGTGGAAATTGTCGAGTGCGGAACGAACCCGGCTGGGACAGCCCATGGGGCAGGGGCCGCCCGGGCTGGCATATCGAATGCTCGGTCATGAGCAAGCATCACCTGGGCGAAGTCTTCGACATCCACGGCGGCGGACTGGACCTAATCTTCCCCCACCACGAAAACGAAATCGCCCAGTCCCGTTGCGCCCATGGCACGAAGGTCATGGCGAATTACTGGATGCACAACGGCTTCTTGCAGGTCGAAGGCAAGAAGATGTCGAAGAGTGACGGGAATTTTTATACGATCCAGCAGTTGTTAAGTTCGAATGATTTTGGAGGTCGGTCTTGGCCGGGGGAGGTTTTGAGGCTCGCGATGCTAACTACACATTATACGCAACCAATCGATTGGACTGTAGTTGCGTTAAATTCAACCATGGAAACTTTACAGCAGTGGGATGACATGGTTTGGAAAAATCTAGAGGGAATGAGCATCACCGCTGCTCCTCCATCAGAGGGAATCATCGAAGCTTTGTCGAACGATCTGAATTTCTCAGGCGTGCTTAAAGTTCTACATGAATACTCATAACGCTGCGAAAAGTGGGGACGTTGGCTCAGCGATTGCACTTGCCTCAGATTTAGATTTTCTAGGTTTCAAGTTCGGCGATTACATGGGAAAGCGTGTTTTTGCTAGTTTGGCAGAGTTTACAATGTCGGATGCTGAAAGAAAAGCCGTCGTCCGCCTCGTCGAAGACCGCCTTCTTGCCCGACACAATAAAGGACTGGAAAGAATCCGACCGGCATCCGTGATGAACTCGCAGGCATGGGCATAACCATCAAAGACAACAAAGATGGCACGACGACTTGGGAGGTGAAGCGATGAACTCCCCAACACCGTCATTCCAAAAAACGGCGCAGCGTAGCGCAGCGGTTTATTTGGAACCCCGCTTCACCCCGCAAAGCGGGGTTCCAAATCGCTTGTTACGCTTTGCTACACGCGCGTTTGGAATGACGTGTCGTGGTGGCAGTGGCGACTCTCCTAAAGTGACCTCATCCGTCACGGGCTTCGCCCGCGCCACCTTCCCCAGAGGGGAAGGGACAACATCTCGCAGTGTTTCCCTCTCCTTTGGAGAGGGGGGACCATTGCCAAAGCGATGGTGGGGGAGGTCCCTTTGCACCTCAAGGATACACAAATGACCCGCACCCGCCTCTACCCTCTTCGACACCACGCTGCGTGATGGCCAGCAAACGCCCGGCATTGACTTTTCGCTCGAAGACAAGTTGCTTGTCATGTCCATGCTCGACAAATTGGGCGTGGATTATATCGAGGGCGGCTATCCCGGAGGCAACCCCACGGACACCGCACTTTTCGCCGAACCTCGCAACACCAAAGCCACCTTCACTGCCTTTGGCATGACCAAGCGGGCCGGGCGTTCGGTGTCAAATGATGCTGGCTTGCAAACGCTGTTGCAGGTCAAAGCATCTGCCATTTGCTTCGTCGCCAAGGCCTGGGACTATCATGTGCGCGTCGCCCTCGGTTGCACCAATGAGGAAAATTTGGAATCGATCCGCGACTCCGTTACTGCCGCCAAGGCTGCTGGCAAGGAAGTGTTGGTGGATTGCGAACATTTCTTTGATGGTTACAAAGCCAACCCGGACTACGCCACGGCCTGTGCCAAAGCGGCCTATGACTCGGGCGCGCGCTGGGTTGTGCTGTGCGACACCAACGGCGGCACGCTGCCATCCGAAGTCAGCGCAATCGTCCGTACAATGACGAAGTCTGTGCCGGGCTCTCACCTTGGCATTCACGCTCATAACGATACCGAACAAGCAGTGGCCAATTCGCTTGCCGCTGTCGAAGCAGGCGTATGCCAAATTCAAGGCACATTGAACGGCATCGGCGAACGCTGCGGCAATGCCAATCTGGTGTCGATCATCGGCACGCTGTGCACCAAGCCAGCTTACAAAGATAAATTCGATACTGGTGTTGATGAAGAGCGCTTGCAACAGCTCACCACCGTGTCACGTGGTTTTGATGAAATGCTGAACCGCTCGCCCCATGCGCAAGCGCCCTATGTGGGCAAATCCGCTTTCGCCACCAAAGCTGGCATTCACGCATCGGCTTTGGCGAAGGAACCCGAGACCTATGAACACGTGCCGCCAGAAACCGTCGGCAATCGCCGCCGCATCCTCGTGTCCGATCAAGCAGGTAAATCAAACTTGATGGCGGAACTGCAACGCATCGGCTTGGCCGTGGCGAAAGACGATACGCGCCTTGATGCATTGCTACGTGATGTGAAACAGCGCGAAGCCGAAGGCTATGCCTATGATGGCGCTGATGCATCGTTTGAACTCTTGGCGCGACGCGCCCTCGGCGGTGTGCCCCATTATTTCGATGTACTTTCGTTCCGCACGTCCGTCGAACAGTTTGATGGTGAGATGCATTCGGAAGCCGTCGTCAAAGTCAAAGTCGGCAATGAAACTTTCATCAACGCAGGCGAAGGCAACGGCCCCGTCAACGCGCTCGACGTGGCGCTTCGCAAAGACTTAGGTAAATTTCAAAAGCACATCGCCGATATGGAACTCGTCGATTTCAAAGTCCGCATCCTCAACGGCGGAACGGGAGCCACCACCCGCGTGTTGATCGAAAGCCGTGACGCTGCGGGAGAACGCTGGTTCACAGTGGGCGTATCACCCAACATCGTCGAGGCGTCATTCCAAGCTTTGCAGGATGCGATTATCTACAAACTCGTGCGTGACGGTGTGGCGGCTTAAAGCCTATCCTGCAAAACCTCTGTTCCCACAATGTCGCGTGTTTGCGCGCGGCGCGATTTCATAGGCTGGGATAACAGCTGTTGGTCCGTCGGCAACATCCAGATGAACCTCAGAGCCACCACGAATAAACCCCTCCATCCGCATGTGATCCAGCAGGCCCAGAAGCCCATCCCAAAAGCTATCGACATTACACAAAATGATAGGGCGGGCGTGCTGCTTGAGCTGCGACCATGTCAGAATTTCGGCCAATTCTTCCAGCGTGCCAATGCCGCCGGGCAGGGCCACAAATCCCGTTGAACGCTCAAACATCGCCATTTTGCGTTCATGCATGGTGGCGGTAACGATGAGCTCATGCACACCATCTTGCATGCGCTCCTTCGAAACCAGGAATTCCGGGATGATACCGGTGACGTGTCCGCCAGCATCCAGCACGGCCCGTGCGGTCTCCCCCATCAGCCCCAAACTGCCACCACCATAGACCAACCCAATGCCAGCTCTGGCCAGCGCTGTACCAAGGCTGCGGGCCGCCACCAAATACGCAGGGTTGTGACCCGGCGAAGACCCGCAATAAACGCACAAACGATGGGCAGGAACAGACATAGGTCATTTCTCCAGCGGAGCCGGTCCGCGAATCTTTGCTTTTTGTCTCAAGAGCCTTATTAAGCGCCCCAATGACACCTATCTAGGGTTTTTGGGCAGCATGGACCTGCCATACCCTACCAACATGGATTTGAAATGAAAAAACCGATCGCTATTTTCTCGTCAATCGCCGCAGTGGCAGCAGTCGCTTTGGGCGGAACGTTGTATTTACGACTACAGAACCAGAATGCCAGAAGCGACGCCTGTCGTGGCTACCGAAATTGCCAAAACCCCTGAAGTCGCGCCGATTGCAGAAGCGCCCGCCAAGGCAGAACCATCAACCGACGTAGCCGTTGTTGCACCAACGCCAGCACCTGAAGCTGCGCCAGTTCCGGCCCCTGTTGTTGAAGCCGCAAAGCCCGAATTAACGCCATCCTTCGACACAGTGCGCGTAGATGCAAAAGGCGAAGCGATTATCGCAGGGCGTGCCGACCCCGCATCCGATGTGACGGTCAAATGGAATGGCAATGTCGTGGGCACCACCAAAACCAATGCGGATGGTTCGTTTGTATTGATACCAGCTAAGCCACTCACCAAAGGCACAGGCGCACTCACGCTTGAAATGTCAAAGAACGGCGGCATCGTCACGTCTGAAGGATCAGTAATCGTCGCCGTCAAAGAAAACGCGCCAGCCCTTGTCGCAAAGGTTGATCCCGCAGCACCCACACAAGTGGTGCAAACTGGAGAAGCCAACACAAGCGCTCCAAAAGACGTGAAGCTCACGGCGGTTGATTATGATCAAGCTGGCAACATCGTATTCTCAGGCCAAGCGCTGCCGGGTTCCACAGTTCGTTTTTACGTTGACAACAGTGCGGCTGGCGAAGGCACTGCTGACGCGAATGGCGCATGGAGCTTCAGCGGCACCAGTGCCGTGACAGTGGGAACGCACACATTGCGCGCCGATGCTGTTGACGCTGCAGGCAAAGTGCTGAGCCGTATCGAACTTCCATTCCTGCGGGAAGACGTGGCAACTGTTGCCGCAGCACAAGTTGCAGTAGCAGAACCAGTTGCAACACCTGCGCCCACAGTGGCAACAACTGAGCCTGTTGTTGAAGCAGCTGCACAAGTGGCAACAGCACCTGCCCAACCCGTTGTCGTGGAGGAAGAGCCAAAAAAGCTCGTCATCCAACCCGGCAACAGCCTGTGGAAATTGTCGCGAGAAGTGTACGGCAAGGGCCGCATGTATACGATCATCTATGAAGCCAACCGCGACCAACTCAAAAATCCGAACAAGATTTTCCCCGGACAAATTCTAACGGCACCAAAGCAGAACTAATCCCATGAGCATGGCCAACACGACGATGACGCCTGATAAGCGTGAGGCAGGCCAGTGGGATACCATGAAGCGCCTTTTGCCCTACCTGTGGCCGGAGGGCCGCTGGGATTTGCGCACCCGCGTCGTCATCGCCATGTTGCTGTTGGTTTTGTCGAAGGTCATTACCGGCTTGACGCCCTATGCCTTTAAATGGGCGACCGATGCATTAACCGAGGCCAACACGCCTGCCATTGCTGGCATGGCCGCCGCTATATTCATGGTGCTGGTTTATGGTGTGGGCCGCGTGTTCATGGTGGCATTGGCCCAATTGCGCGACGCTGTATTTTCCAAAGTTGGGCAACGTACGGTGCGCGAAATGTCGTCGCGCACGTTCCGCCATCTGCACAATCTCTCGCTGAAATATCATCTTACCCGCAAGACTGGTGGCCTGTCGCGAATCATGTCCCGTGGCATCAACGGCGTCGATTCAGTGTTGCGTTTTGCACTGTTCAATACCATTCCCACAGCTTTGGAAATTCTGATTGTCTGCGCCTTGCTAGCCTGGTCCTTCGGCTGGATCTATGCCCTGACCATTGCAATCACTGTAGTCGCTTACATTGGGTACACTTACGCCGCCACGGAATGGCGCATCGCCATTCGCCGCGCCATGAACGAAGCTGATCAAGACGCGGGCACCAAGTCCATCGACAGTCTTCTCAATTTTGAGACCGTCAAATATTTTGGCAACGAAGAACACGAAACCAAACGCTACGATGAATCAATGGCGAAATATGAAAAAGCCGCCATAAAAACCTGGACCTCACTGGCGGTGTTGAACGCGGGGCAGACCCTTATTTTTACTATTGGCCTTACCATCCTCATGGTGATGTCTGCCTTGGCTGTGCAAGCCAAAACTGCAACGCTGGGTGACTTTGTCATGGTCAATGCCTTGATGATCCAACTCTATATGCCGCTGAACTTCATCGGTTCGTCCTACCGCGAAATCAAACAAGGCCTGCTCGACGTGCAAGGCATGTTCGATGTGTTGGGAGAGGACACCGACATCAAAGACAAGCCGGGTGCGCCGGATTTTGTGGCGACCAAAGGCGCTCTCTCATTTGATGATGTGACCTTTGCTTACGACAAAGAGCGCCCGATTTTAAAAGGCATCTCCTTCGACGTGCCTGCAGGACACACAGTCGCCATCGTCGGCCCGTCGGGTGCGGGTAAATCAACCATCTCGCGTTTGCTCTATCGTTTCTATGACGTCACAGGCGGACGCATCACTGTTGATGGCCAAGACATCTCCGAGGTCACGCAAAAAACCTTACGCAAAGCCATCGGCATGGTGCCGCAAGACACGGTGCTGTTCAACGACACCGTGCGTTACAACATTCGCTATGGCCGCCCCGATGCAACCGATGCAGAGGTGGAAGCCGCAGCAAAGCTCGCACAAATCCATGACTTCATCATGAGCTTGCCCAAGCAATACGATGCCATGGTGGGTGAACGCGGATTGAAATTGTCAGGCGGTGAAAAGCAGCGCGTTTCCATTGCCCGCACCATTCTCAAAGGACCGCCAATCCTCGTGCTCGACGAAGCCACATCGGCACTCGACAGTTTTACCGAGCAGGAAATTCAGACGGCCCTCAAAACCATATCAAAAAACCGCACCACAGTTGTCATCGCGCATCGTCTCTCCACGGTTGTTGAGGCAGATGAAATCATCGTGCTCGACAAAGGTTTGATTGCTGAACGCGGGACGCATCTTTCACTGCTTCGGAAGAAGGGCCTCTATGCCCGCATGTGGAACCGTCAGCGCGAAGTCGATGAAGCCCGCAAAAAGCTGGAAGCCAATCTGGAATCCGTTCGCGTCGCCCAATAAATCGGCAACTTGCCCGAAAAATTGGCGGAAATCACCCCTTGCCAAAGCAAAAGTTTTGGCCTGTCATCGCATTGCACAATTTTGGGGACTGATGCGAAAGCATGGGGCAACTATTCAACGAAATGCTGGAAAAGTCTGGCGCGACGCGTGGCCCTTACGTGCGCGTCGAAGAATGGCTGAAAACCCTCAAGAAGAAAGACGCTGAGCGCGCCATACAGGAAGCAGAAAATCGCTTTCGGCGGCAAGGCATCACCTTTGCTGTCTATGGTGAGAATGAAGCATCGGAACGCTTGATCCCATTTGATATTATCCCGAGAGTTTTTGCAGCGTCCGAATGGCGCAGATTATCAGCAGGCATAGAGCAACGCGTTCGCGCCTTGAATGCTTTCCTGCACGACATCTATCATCGCCAGGAAATTCTGCGGGCAGGGCGCATACCCGCTGACGTCATCATTCAAAACGCCGCCTTCGTTCCCGAGATGATGGGCGTTAATCCAGCACGCGGCATTTACGCTCACATCATCGGCACTGACATCGTGCGCATTGCTGAAAATGAATTTTACGTGCTTGAAGACAATTGCCGCACACCTTCGGGTGTGTCCTATATGCTCGAAGACCGCGAAACCATGATGCACCTGTTTCCGGCTCTGTTCGCTCATCAACGCATCGCACCCGTTGAGAATTATCCCGCACTCCTCCGCAAAACCCTCGACAGTGTGGCACCAACAGGCTGCGAGGGTGATCCCACAATTGTTGTGCTCACCCCCGGCATTCACAACTCGGCATTTTTCGAACACGCCTTTTTAGCTGACGAAATGGGCGCTGAGCTTTGCCAAGGCGATGATTTGTTTGTGTCTGACGGCGCTCTCTATATGCGCACAACCCAAAACCCAAAACGCGTTGATGTTGTTTATCGCCGGATTGATGACTCGTTCCTTGATCCTCTCACCTTCCGGCCTGACTCACACATCGGTGTGCCCGGTCTGTTTGATCTTTACCGCGCAGGCCAAGTGACCATCGTCAATGCCCCCGGCACTGGGATCGCCGATGACAAATCCATCTACACCTACATTCCCGACGTCATCGAGTTTTACACGGGCGAAAAACCGCTGCTGAAAAACGTGCCGACATGGCGCTGCTCCGAAGCGGACGCTTTGAAATATGTGCTCGAGCATTTGCATGAGTTGGTGGTGAAGGAAGTGCACGGCTCCGGCGGTTACGGCATGTTGGTGGGGCCCACGTCTTCCAAAAAGGACATCGAAGCCTTCCGTGCCAAACTGAAATCCAACCCTACGAACTACATTGCCCAACCCACACTTGGCACTTTCAACCGTACCCACTTACACAGCGTCAGGCGTGGCACCGCGCCATGTGGATTTGCGGCCCTTTTGTGTTGTCAGGCGACCGTGTACGCATCACGCCGGGTGGCTTAACGCGGGTGGCACTGAAAAAAGATTCACTCGTCGTCAATTCCAGCCAGGGCGGCGGCACCAAAGACACGTGGGTGTTGGAGGACTGATGCTCGGGCGCACCGCATCATCACTTTATTGGATGTCGCGCTACATGGAGCGTGCCGAAAACATGGCGCGTCTGTTGGAAGTGGGACATCGCATTTCGCTGATGCCCGGCGCCATCGAAGGCCACCGTGATGAATGGCGCTCAACCCTTCTCAGTGCGGCCTGTGAACACACCTATATGGCAAAGCACAAAGATATCACGGCGCAACAGGTCATCAACTTTCTGATCTTTGATGAGACCAATCCTTCCAGCATCAAATCCGTTATCCGCACCGCCCGCAACAATGGCCGTGCTGTGCGCACCGCATTGACGCGTGACGTGTGGGAAAGCATCAACTCCACTTGGAATGAATTGGTCGCGGTCAAGCCAACAGATTTGACATCAGATCGTTTGCCTGTGTTCCTCGATTGGGTGAAGCAACGCTCCATGTCGTTTCGAGGTGCCGTATTGGGCACCATGCTGCGCAATGAAAACTATTATTTCAGCCAACTCGGCAACTTCATCGAACGCGCCGACAACACCGCCCGCATTCTTGATGTGAAGTATTTCATTCTTCTTCCGAAGCCGTCTGATGTGGGCAGTGAATTGGACATGCACCAATGGGCGCAAATCTTGCGCAGCGTCTCGGCCCACCGTGCCTATCGCTGGTTCTATAAAGACAGCGGCTACCAGCCTTGGCTCGTTGCGGAGTTCTTGATCCTGCGCGAACAAATGCCGCGCTCACTTCTGTTCAGCTATCAATGGATCAACACGGCTTTGGACGGCCTCGCAAATTTGCATGGGCAACGTTACGCTATCCATGACCAAGCTGCGGAGACCATGAACCGATTGCGCAATGGCAAAATGGAGGACATTTTTCAAAGCGGCCTTCATGAATATGTGCAGAACTTCATCACAGCCAATGTCACGTTATCGCGCGACATTGGCATCACCTATAATTTTCCTTAAAAACCATGCGACTTAAAATTCATCACGAGACCCACTACACCTACGACGCAGCGCCTGCCTATTTGGTGCAACGCCTGCAGTTGCAGCCCATCGACTTTGCATCACAACATACACTGTCTTGGGCAATTGTTGCGCCGGGTTTTGAAAACGGTTTGGCTTACACCGATGGCTTCGGCAATCGTACGCATCTGATCACCATGCGCGGCCATGTCGGTGAAGTGGTCATTTCAGCATCAGGTGAAGTTGAGACGCAGGATGCAAATGGCCTTGTCAAAGGCTTGCCCGCGACTGTTCCCGATGTTGTATATCTCAGGCGCACCCTGACAACACAGCCCGATGCGACTTTGGCCAATTTGGCGGCTCGTGTGAACAAGCAAAGTGATAGATTAAAAATGGCCCACGAGTTGATGGCAGAGGTACACGGCAAAGTGGCTTACGTCGTTGGCGTGTCGGATGTGCAAACCACAGCCGCCGAGGCCTATGCCGCCAAGCGCGGCGTGTGTCAGGACCACGCACATATTATGGTGACAGTCGCCCGCCACCTCGGAATTCCCGCCCGCTATGTGACGGGCTACTTGGTAACGGGGGTAGGGGCCTCTTCGTCAGCTGCCCATGCCTGGGCTGAATTTCTCGTTCCTGACTTGGGCTGGGTGGGTTTTGACGCCGCCAATGGCCAATGCCCAACCGACCATTATGTAAGAGTGGCCTCGGGCCTTGACGCAGCCTCTGTGGCACCGGTGCGTGGGACGCGGCGGGGCGGCGGCGGGGCCGAACACATGAGGGTTGAAGTTCGCGTCGAAATTTCGCAACAGTGACTTGAAATATAACGGGACGCCTGATTCATGACTTACTGCGTTGGAATGTTGCTGGAAAAAGGCCTGGTCATGGCCGCCGACACCCGCACCAATGCCGGCGTCGATAATGTCGGCAAATTCAAGAAGCTCTATACATGGGAGTTTCCGGGCGACCGCGTCTATGTACTGCTGACGGCAGGAAACCTCGCCGTCACCCAAGCCGTCGTCAGTGTGTTAACCGAACAAACGCTGCATCCGCCCGAGACTGGCGACACACTCATCAACTGCGCCACGATGTTCCAAGCCGCCCATGTGGTGGGCGACGCGATCCGCGCCGTCAAAGCCATCGACGAAGCCCATCTCACAGCCGAATGGCGAAGCTTTCGCCGCCAGTTTCATATTTGGTGGTCAAATCGGCAATGAACGCCCAAGACTCTTTAATATCTATGCCGCAGGCAATTTCATTGAAGCAACACCCGACACGCCGTTCTTCCAAATCGGCGAACACAAATATGGAAAGCCAATCCTGGATCGGGTGGCCCGCAGCGAAATGGAATTGGGGGAGGCGGCCAAAATGGTGCTCCTGTCCTTTGACTCAACGCTGCGCTCAAACCTCAGTGTGGGCTTGCCGATTGACCTTCTGACCTATGAAACGGACTTATTAAAGGTCGAGCACACCAAACGCATCGGCCCCGATGACCCCTATTTCAAAATGCTGTCAACCGAATGGTCAAAAGCCCTGCGCGCCGCCTTCGCCAACATCGAAGCGTTGGATATTTGAGGCCAAACCGGCCCTTATCCTCAACAAATTCTGAATCAACTTTTTCGTAAGCATGTGTCCGAAGCAGCCGTTAACGCTGCTTCGTAGATTTGAGCCAAAATTGCTGAAAACTTGAATCAAAACAGTGCCAAGTTTGAATTTGTTTACGTTTGGAGCGCAGTGTGAACCCATGCCACGGACAACGTGGGGGATAACTTTAACAGGCGAGAAGCACCCATCATAAGAAGGGGCACCGCCATCAAATTGGGGACTAGTCAAATGCGAGTTACAACATTGGAAACCATTGCCGGGAACATCGTTGAAGAAACGCTCGGCGTCGTACGCGGATCAGCAATCTGGTCGCGACGGATCAGCAAGAACTCCACAGCCGGCCACCGCGCTTTGGAACACATGACAGTCGATGAAGTGGCTGACGGCCTCGCAGAAGTGCGTGAAACAGCCGAAGCCAAGATGATCGAAAAGGCAAAAGCCCAAGGCGCTAATGGCGTCATCGGCATGAAGTTCGAACTGATCGAATTGGGCAACGACATGTATCAAGCCATGTCATACGGAACAGCAGTGATTGTTGAAGCATTGGCCGCAGCAACACCAGCCTTCCAGGCTCCAGTATTCGCCAACACCTTTGGTCGCGTGGCCAATGATTTCGACGCCATTGTGCTGCCATTCCAGCCACGTCGCGTTGGCGCAGTACACTAAGACTTACGACGAATTCCCTCGGGAGTTCTCGAAAAGCCGCTTGTGCAGGTGGGACTGCGCAGGCGGCTTTTGTTTTGGTTGATCATGTTGTAGAGGGTGGCGCAACAAAACCATTTGGATCGCCATGACCATCATTGACAGCATTACCTCGTCCTTCGCCCCCATTCATCGTGAGGGCTGGCGTTTTGTCGCCATTTTCGCCGCCGTGACCTTGGTGCTGTTTTGGCTCAACGTTCCGCTGCTGCCGTGGGTCGGTGTCGTGTTGACGGCATGGTGCGCCTATTTTTTCCGCGATCCTGAACGCGTCACACCCATTGGCAAAGACCTCGTGATTTCACCAGCCGATGGCCAAGTAAGCCATATCGTTGATGTGATCCCGCCGCCCGAATTGGATTTGCCGCGGGTCAAACACACTCGCATTTCCGTATTCATGAATGTGTTTGATGTGCATGTGAACCGCTCACCCTTGCAGGCGCGCATTGCCAAATTGACCTATGTCCCCGGTGCATTCTTGAATGCCGAACTGGACAAAGCCAGCGAAGACAATGAGCGACAGGCTTTGACATTGGAACGCGATGACGGAAGCCGCATTGGCACGGTTCAAATTGCCGGACTGGTGGCCCGGCGCATTGTAAAATTTGTAACGGAAGGCGACAGCCTGCAAGCTGGGCAACGCTTTGGCCTCATTCGTTTTGGCAGCCGTGTTGACGTTTATCTGCCGGAAGGTGTGGCGCCACTGGTGTGTGTGGGCCAACGCGCTGTTGCAGGCGAAACCGTGTTGGCGGATTTTGCCGTGCAAGGTGCCCCACGTTTGAGCCGCAAAGGCTGACACTGTGAAAGAGCCACACTCACATCGAAGAACCTTCCAACCAGTTCCTATCCGTTATTTGTTGCCCAACATGATAACACTGTTGGCCCTGTGCAGTGGCGTCACTGCCATTCGCTTGGCATTTGAAGGCCGTTTTCAAATTGCCGTTGGGGCGATTATTCTAGCAGTGTTCTTGGATGCATTGGATGGCCGCTTGGCCCGCATGCTGAAAGGCACTTCGAAATTTGGTGCTGAACTCGACTCGCTTGCCGACTTTGTAAATTTTGGAGTGGCTCCTGCATTATTGCTTTATTTCTGGTCACTGAATGCCACGCGTCCCTTCGGTTGGATTGTGTGTTTGATGTTGTCCGTCGCCTGCGCTTTGCGTTTGGCACGCTTCAACGTCGCCCTCGAAGACCCCTTGAAGCCTGCTTACGCCAACGCTTTTTTCACTGGCATGCCCGCACCCGCAGGGGCAGGTCTTGCTATGGTTCCGCTGTATTTTGGTTTCTGGCAAGGCGACGTGGAAGGCCATCGCTATGCAGCGATCATCGCACCTTTCATCGTGGCCATCGCCGTGCTCATGGTCAGCCGCGTGCCAACGTTCAGCGGCAAAACAGTCACCAAAGTGCCGCGAGAATTGGTGCTACCGATCCTCGCAGGCGGTGCCTTTGCCGTCGCCTGTCTCATTACATATCCTTGGGAAACGCTATTGGCATCAGCAGCACTTTACGTGGTCATGATCCCCGTCGCCTCAATCCGGTATTTCAAATACAAGAAAATGGCACAAGTAGAAGCTGATAAAGCAGAGCAGAATCAATAGATTACCTACATGCCCTTGAGTTCGCCCATGCGGCATGCGATATACAGGGCATGCGCGAAATCGAAGACAGCAAGTCTGACATGTTCAACAGCCGCCGTTCTATTAAAGCGGATGTGCTCGTGAATTGCGCGCGCATTGGGTTTAAGCCTTAAATATTCTCTCCAGCTTGTGATTTCTAATCTGCGACGCAATCACGTCGTCGCAATGCCACATTCCCACCGGAGACTGAAATGACCGTGCATCAGAAGAACATCAACATCGAAGACGTCGTTAAAAACGATATCGCCCATCATTTTCATCCGTTCACGGATCATAAGGCCTTCCACGCTGCTGGTGGCCCGCGCGTTATCACCCATGCCGATGGAATTTACATCTGGGATGGCAAAGGCAACAAGATCCTCGACGGCATGTCTGGCCTCTGGTGCGTCAACGTCGGCTATGGCCGCAAGGAACTGGCCGAAACTGCCTATCGGCAAATGCTCGACCTTCCCTATTACAACACCTTCTTCAAAACCACGACGGTTCCCACAACCGAACTGGCAGCAAAAATTTCGTCATTGCTACCGAAAAAATTTGAACACATCATGTTTACCAACTCGGGCTCTGAAGGTAACGACAGCATCGTTCGTTTCGTGCGCCACTACTGGGCCGTGATGGGAAAACCCTATCGCCAACATTTCATCGGTCGCGTCCGCGGCTATCATGGCTCAACCTGGGTCGCCACCAATCTGGGCGGCATGAGCTATATGCACTCGCAAGGCGGTACACCGTTGCCAGGTTTCCACCACATCCAGGAACCCCATTGGTATGCCCATGGCGGCGACAAAACCCCGGAAGAATTTGGCCTTTCCGCAGCCGCTGAACTTGAAAAGAAAATCCTTGATGTCGGACCCGAAAACGTCGCCGCCTTCATAGGCGAACCCATCCAAGGTGCAGCGGGCGTCATCATTCCGCCGTCGACATATTGGCCGGAGGTGCAACGCATCTGCCGCAAATATGGTGTTCTAATCATCTCGGATGAAGTCATCTGTGGCTTTGGTCGCACCGGCAATTGGTTTGGCTTTGAAACCTTTGGCTTTGAACCCGATATCATCAACATGGCCAAAGGCCTTTCCTCAGGTTATTTGCCCATTGGAGCCGTTGCTTTCTCCAATAAGCTGACCCACGACCTGTTTGCCAAGGGCGGCGATTTCAATCACGGCATGACTTATGCCGGACACCCCGTGGCGTCTGCCGTCGCACTTCGCAATATCCAATTGATTCAAGACGAGAAAATGGTGGAACGCGTGGCCAAACTTGGGCCTTATTTCAACAAGGGCTTGGCCAGTTTGGCCGACCACCCCATCGTCGGCGAAACCCGTTCCGTTGGCCTGATCGGCGCTTTGGAACTTACAAAAAACAAAGCGACGCGTGCTCGTTTCCATGATTTGGGCCGTGTTGGCACCATCTGCCGCGACCACTGCTTTAATGTCGGGCTGGTGATGCGCGCCTGCAACGATACAATGGTTCTGGCACCACCGTTTTGTATCACCGAAAAACAGATCGATGATCTGGTCAGGCTGGCACGAGCAGCGCTGGATAAAACCTACGCTGATGTGAAAGCCGAGATGTAATTTACACCAAAGAGGGGCTGGACTTCACGCCAGCCACTTGTCAAACTTTCAACAGGCCGATGAATCGGTATTTAACCTAGGGGGTAATCTCAAATGTCCTTAATCCAACCAAAATTCCGCCCATCCCGCCGCAGTGTCATGAAGGGTGCTGGCATGTTCGCCGCACTCAGCTTCCTGCCGCGCAATGCAATGTCGGCCGAAGAAAAGAAATTGGCCTTCTATAACTACGACACTTACACTGGCGAGAATACACTTGCTGAATTCAACAAAGCCACTGGCATTGAAGTGAAGCTTGATCTGTTTGCTGACAGCGACGAACTATTTACAAAGTTGAAAGCTGGTAATCCCGGTTATGACGTCATCGTGCCAACCAACGACAAGGTTGAGCGCATGATTAAGGCCAACATGCTGGTGCCACTGGATCACACAAAAATTCCAAACATCGCCAATATTGATCCCGCATTCATGAACCCATCATTCGATCCCGGCCGCAAATATTCGTTGCCCTACATGTGGGGCACAGTCGGCATCGGCTATCGGAAGTCAAAGGTTGAAGGCACACCAGATTCTTTCAAGATCCTCTTCGACGATCCAAAATATGCCGGTCGCATTGCCATTCTTGGCGACCAGGAACATGCCATCGGCTGCGCTCTGAAGTATTTGGGCTTTAGCTATAACTCAATCGACGCAGGTGAATTGGCCAAGGCCAAGGACTTGTTGATTGCGGCCAAGAAGAACATCAAGAAATTCGCCGATGACAATGGACAGGACTTGTTGGCACAAGGTGAAGTCGACATCACCATGGAATACAACGGCGATATTGCGCAAGTAATGGCAGAAGATCCGGACATCACATATTTTGTGCCAAAGGAAGGCTCAAACGTGTGGGAAGACACCATCGCCATTGCTGCAGGTGCGCCACACCCTGAAAATGCCCACGCTTTCATCAACTATGTGTTTGACAAAGACGCAGGCAAGCACATCGCAGAAACCATCCAATACGCAACGCCAAACAAAGCAGCGCGTGAGTTGATGGACGGCGCCTACAAGGAAAACCCAGCAATTTTCCCGGCCGACGAAATCATTGCGAAATGTGAATACGCAGCCTATCTCGGCGAAGAAGCCCTGAAAGTGCGCGACGAAATCTGGACCGCGATCCAAGCGGCCTGATTCCTTCCAGTGTGAATGATAAACGAGCGGCGAAAGCCGTTCGTTTTTTTAATACCAGTTGTTGCCCCCTGACTGCTTTTCAGACTAACCTTGTAAAAACAAGCGCAAGGGGATGGGCCTGATTTTGGAAGATTGGAAAAGCAACAGTCGCGTTTTCGCAACGCTCGCTTCACCCGGCACCTTGTGGCTGCTATTGTTTTTTCTAATTCCGCTTGGTTTTCTGTTTGGGCTTTCTTTCTCGTCAAAGGCCATCATCGATGGGCAAGTGTCCATCAATGACTATACTTATTTCACTGGCCTCGAAAATTACCTGCGCGCCTTCAACCCCGACATCATTTCCATTTTTCTGCGAACGTTATGGTGGAGCGGTCTTGCCACACTGGCTTGCTTGCTCGTGGGTTACCCCATCGCCTTTGGCATTTGCTTCATGCCCGAAAAATGGCGTCCCTTGGCGCTGTTGCTGATCGTGCTGCCATTCTGGATCAACCTGTTGATCCGCACTTACGCGCTGAAAACCGTCATGGGTGCAAACGGCGTGATCAACAGTTTCACCGGACTTGTTCGGAATTCCAAAACTCGAGATGCTGGGCACCACACCTGCGGTTATTTTTGGTCTGGTCTATGTGTTCTTGCCCTTCATGATTTTGCCGCTCTATTCCACCATCGAACGCCTCGACAAATCATTCCTCGAAGCCAGCTTGGATCTTGGCGCATCGCAATTCCAAACCTTCCGCAAAATTACGTTGCCCCTCACTATGCCTGGTGTTGTGACAGGCATTATTCTCGTTTTCATTCCCTGCCTCGGCATGTTCCTGATTTCAGACGAATTGGGCGGCACCACGTCATGGATGATTGGCAACGTCATTCAAGCGCAATTCGGCTCCTCGAATGATTGGCCTTTTGGTTCTGCCCTTTCATTCATTTTGATGTTGCTGACGTTCATCGTGCTGTTTGGCCAATGGGCCTATCAGAGCCGTTCCAAGGGAGTGCGCGGCTGATGTTCAATGACCAATTGAAACCCGGTGTTGGCCCACTTGAATTTGGCAAGCGCCGCTGGCTACAAATACTTTTCGCTGCAACGCTGTTTGTGCTTTACGTGCCTATTTTCACGTTGATCGCATTCTCGTTCAACGTACAAAACCGCGGTGGCGTGTGGAAAGGTTTTACCTTCGACAATTATCCAAAGGCTTGGAACAATCAGTCCATCTTTGACGCGATGGTGAACTCGCTCACCATCGCTTTCATCACCACCATTGTGGCCACCATCCTCGGCACCATGGTGGCTGTGTTGTTGTGGCGCTTTAAGTTTGGCGGAAAACCCGTTTACGAAGCGGCTATGGGCTTGCCCATCGTCATTCCTGAAATCTGCATGGGTGTGGCCATGCTAATGTTTTTTAACGCCACGGGTTTTACGTCGTTCTTTGCCAGCGCCGTGTGGCCGTTTAATTTGGCCACCATCATCATTGCCCATATCGCCTTCTGCTTTCCTTTCGTAGCCATCGTCGTGCGTTCGCGCCTCGTTGGCTTCAATAAGCAATTGGAAGAAGCTTCATGGGATCTCGGCGCAAGTGAATGGCAAACCTTCACGAAAATTCTAGTGCCCTATATGAAGCCCGGTTTGATCTCTGGTGCGCTGCTCGCTTTTACTTTGTCGCTCGATGACTTCGTCATCACCTTTTTCACGGCAGGCCCCGAAACCGTTACCTTCCCCGTGAAGATTTATTCCATGGTCAAGACGGGCGTGAAATACGAAGTCAACGCCGCTTCAACCGTGCTGATTGTCATTACTATCGCTGCAACTGTGCTTGCCATGAAACTGCAAGCCCCAGAAAAGTCTGGACACTTAAAATGTCGGAACCTATTGTATCCGTTAAAAACGTTTGGCGTCGTTATCCCGGCGGCGTTGTCGCCGTTGATAATGTGTCGCTCGACATCGCGCAGAATGAATTCTTCGCACTCCTCGGCCCTTCTGGCTGCGGCAAGACAACCTTGCTCCGCATGATCTCGGGCCTCGACTCACCTTCCGAAGGCGAAATCCGCATCGGCGGCGAAGACATGTCGCGCACGCCGCCCAACAAGCGCCCCACCAACATGGTGTTTCAATCCTACGCCGTGTTCCCGCACATGACCGTGGCCGACAACGTGGCCTATGGCTTGCGCGTCACGGGTGTCGCTGAAGATGAAGTGAAACGCCGCGTGGGCGAAGGCTTGGAAATGACCAAGCTTGCGCATTTGGCCGACCGCAAACCCGATCAAATGTCCGGTGGTCAGCGCCAACGCGTGGCCCTGGCCCGTGCACTTGTGAAGCGTCCGAAAGTCTTGCTGCTCGATGAACCCCTGTCGGCCCTCGATGCAAAACTGCGCGACGGCATGCGGCTGGAATTGACGCGGCTGCAACAATCCGTCGGCATCACCTTCATCATGGTCACCCACGACCAAGACGAAGCGTTGGCCATGGCAGGCCGTATTGCCGTCATGGACAAAGGGGCCGTGCAACAATTGGCAACGCCGGCTGAACTTTACGAAAAGCCCGTCAACAGATTCGTGGCCGACTTCATCGGCAAGGTGAATATGTTTGAAGCCAGCGTTTTGTCACAAAAGGGCAGGGTGCTCAGCCTCGACAGCAAAGGCATAGGCCGTGTGGATATCCCCACAGACAAATCCTGTAGCGGCAAAGTCACCATCGCCGTGCGTCCTGAAAAAGTGGAAATTGCACTCAAAAAACCAACCGAAAAAGGTGCGATCATCGCCGCCGCCAAGGTCGTCAGATGTCGCCTATTACGGCGACTGGAGCGAAGTCGTAACCGAACTCGCGGACGGTTCTCACGTTTCCATCAACGTGCAGAACGACCGCCGCGAAGCCGGTGCAAACGCCAAGCGGGGCGACAAAGTGTGGGTCTACTGGCAACCAGAAGACTCGCTGATTTTGACGGAGTAAATCAAATGGCCCTTGAAATGGACAAGCTCGGCTTCACACCGGGCGATGAGGCGTTTCGCCGTGAGACGATCAAAGGCACGCGCTGGGAAGCCACATATGCAGGCGCCCAGTCCTTCATGCGCCGCAAATATACGCGTGATCTCACAGGTGTTGATATCGCCGTCACAGGCATTCCCTTCGATCAAGCCGTCACCCATCGCCCCGGCACGCGCCTTGGGCCCGCAGGCATTCGTCAAGCATCAGCTGAAAATGCCTGGGGTCCGGTTTACCCTTGGAACTTCGACCCCTTCGATACACTGGGTGTCATCGACTACGGCGATTGCTTCTTCGACTGGGGCCTCAAAGAAAACTTCCCCGCAACGCTTGAAAAGCACGCAACAGACATCATTTCTTCTGGCGCTGAAATGATTGCCCTTGGCGGTGACCACTACATCTCTTACCCGCTGCTCAAAGCCCATGCCAAAAAGCACGGTCCCCTCGCGCTCGTCCACTTTGACGCTCACCGCGACATGGAACCTGACTCCGGCGGCCGCATCGACCACGGCACCATGTTTGGCTATGCCCTGCGTGAAGGCCTGATTGATCCAACAAATCAGCTCAAATCGGCATCCGCACCAGCTTTGTCGGCGAAACCACTGACGGCATACGCATCATCTTCGCCGATGAAGTGCATGACTCGACGTCAGATCAACTCGCCAAAATCATCTGCGACAAAGTCGGCAAATCAAAAGCCTATCTCACTTTCGACATCGATTGCCTCGACCCCTCGGCAGCACCCGGCACGGGTACGCCCATTCCCGGTGGCCTCACCTATCATCAAGCCGCATCAATCATCCGTAGACTGAAGACAGTAAACTTCGTCGGCATGGACATGGTTGAAGTTTCACCACCCTTCGACCATGCCGAGATCACATCGATTGCGGCATCAGCATTGGTGATGGAATATATCTGCTTGAAGGCTTGGCAGAAAGGTGCGCGGGTTTAACCCAACGCATCCTTCATCCGATAATACAACATGCCCGCCACCAACAAGCGGCGTGCGAATGGCACCGCCGGGGAAGGGCAAGTGTTTGACCCGTGCCAACAAATCAAAGCGTTCCGCCGTGCCGCGAATGGCTTCCGCCATCAGCTTTCCATACATGCCAGCCAGCGCCACACCTTGGCCAGAATAGCCATGCGCATAATAAGTCGTCGGCGATAACTGCCCGCAGTCTGGCAATCGGTTTGACGTGATCGCGATGAAGCCACCCCACGCAAAATCAATTTTCACGTCGCGCAGTTGCGGAAAAACCTTCACCATGCGCTGCTTCATGAACGCACCAACATCTGTGGGTTCCAATGTGGAGTAATTCGCACCCCCGCCAAACAACAAGCGATTGTCTTCCGTGCGGCGGAAATAGTCGAGTATGAAATTTGTATCAGCCACCGCTTCATCATCGCGGATCAAACTGCTGCGCCATGGCTTCGCCCAACGGTTCCGTCGTCGACAATAAAACTCGTGACAGGCATCACCCGGCCATAAAGCGGCTTCACGGTTTTGCCGAGATAGGCATTGCCGCCAATCACCATGAATTTCGCTGTAACTTTGCCTTGCGCCGTACGCGCCCAAGGTTTCGTACCAGTGTCGAGTTCTTCAACCACGGGAGTGTTCGTGGATCACAACTCCAGCATCAACAGCAGCTTGCGCCAGACCTAAGCAATAGTTCAGAGGGTGAAAATGCCCCGCCCGTGGTTCACGCAATGCACCGTGGTAGCGTGTTGTCCCAAGTTTGCCGTCAAGCTCTGCCTTCGACAAAATTTCGCAACCATGATAGCCAAGTGCGTCCATTTCATCTTTCCAATGCTTGAAGTTCATCCTCGCGGCCGGGCTTGGTGGCGCAATGCAAATATCCCCATTTCAGACCCGCAGATCGATTTTATACCGCGCAATGCGCTGCTCGATAAGCGCTTGGCTTCCTCAGCAATTTCAAAACATTTCAACGCATCGGCTTTGCCCAATTGCGCCTCAATCCGCGCCTGCCCCGGCGAAAACCCAGTGCAAATCTGCCCGCCATTGCGCCCCGTTGCACCAAAGCCAATGGTCTCGGCCTCCAGCACCACGACTTTAAAACCAGCATGATGCCAGCTCAAGTGCAGCTGAAAGCCCGGTAAACCCAGCACCGATAACGACAACATCCGCAGTTACATCACCGTGTAACGGCGGGAACGACAAATGCTGATTGGAAGAGGCTTGGTAATAGGACGGAGCTATGAGCGATGGACGCATGATTGCTGAAACCTACAGTCCCCCTTTTGAAAGCGCAAGAAAGCAGGTTATGCTGTTTCAAGAGCAAATCAGCAGGGTGTCATGAGCCATCAGAAATTCGAAGACTATATAACACAGCGCCGCATCAGCGAAGTCGAATGCCTCGTCCCGGATATGTCGGGAACGGCCCGCGGAAAAATCCTTCCGCCAAAAAAATTCTTAAAAGGCCAGCGCAGCCGCGGCCTCCGCATTCCTGAAGAAGTATTCACCCTGACTATCAATGGCCGTTACGTGCAAGAGACTGATGCCGTCAGTGACAGCGCCATTGACATTTATATGGAACCTGACGTTGATACCGTACGCATGGTGCCATGGTACACGGAACCCACAGCGCAGGTGATTTGCGATGCCTATCACTTGAATGATGATCCCGTCACCATTTCGCCGCGCCACGTTTTGAAGCGGGTGCTGGCCTTGTATAAGGAAAAGGGCTGGCGCCCCATCGTCGCCCCCGAACTTGAATTTTATCTTGTAAAGCGCAACCCTGATTCAGATTATCCACTCGAAGCCGCCGTAGGCAGATCGGGCCGCAAGGAACCCGGTGGCCAAGCTTATGGCATCGACGCCGCCAATGATTTTGATCCCGTCGTTGAAGATATTTACGATTACTGCGAAGCACAGGAACTTGATGTTGATACGCTGTCCCATGAAAGTGGACCTGCACAATTGGAGATCAACTTCAATCATGGTGACCCGCTGGAACTGGCCGACCAGGTGTTTATTTTTAAACGCACCGTGCGCCAGGCTGCATTGAAGCATGACATGTTCGCAACCTTCATGGCCAAACCCCATGCCGATGAGCCGGGTTCCTCCATGCATTTGCACCAGTCCGTATTGGATGCTCGCACGGGTAAGAACATTTTTGTCGGTAAAGACGGAAAGTTCTCAAAAATTTTCCACAATCATATTGGCGGCTTGCAAAGATATATCGCAGCAGCCTTGCCGTTGTTTGCACCCAACGTGAATTCCTATCGCCGCCTTGTGCCGGAGTCCGATGCACCAACCAACGTCCATTGGGGCATCGACAACCGCACGGTACCCTTGCGCGTGCCGTCGTCTGATCCCGCCAACACTCGCATTGAAAACCGCATCACGGGCGCTGACGCAAATCCATATCTCGCCTTTGCCGCGTCATTAGCGTGTGGTTATCTCGGCATGGTCGAAAAACTGAAGCCTTCGGAGCCTGTCACAGGCTCGGCCTATCGCTATGCTCACACATTACCCATCAGTCTCGATGAAGCCCTCGACAAACTGAATTACACAAAAGCCTTGAAGCAGGTGTTGGGCGAAAAATTTGTCGAAGCCTATCAAGACGTCAAATTTGAAGAGATGCAGCACTTCCGCCGCGTCATCAGCTCTTGGGAGCGCGAGTATCTTTTGCTCAACGTGTGATTTCAGTTAAACTAGGAAATTGATTCCGCCTTGGCTCTTGGAGGGCTTACAATGTTGAAGCTGCGTAATTTGAGTGTGGGTTGTTTGGCCGTGTTCGCCGCAGTGTTGGTGATGCTATCGCCAAGTCTTGCTGCAGCCCCTGCTGAAGCCGTCAGCAATGAAATCGCTGCAATATTGTCGACCTCTGGCCGCCTGCCACTGCCGCTTGAACGCGTACGTGCAACGCTCTCCGCCCATTACGTGAAGCAAGGTGGCTCCATCTATTGGGCCAATACGGGCCGCATGACACCATTTTTGCAGCGCCTGTCACGCGCAAACTATGATGGCCTGAATCCGCAAGACTATCCTGTCGATGCCCTCACGCAATTGCGTGATGGTGCAGACCCAGAAGACGCGCGCGCTGCGGCAGAAGGCGAACTTTATTACTCTGCCTTCTTCATCGCCTATGCCGCTGATCTAAAAATCGGTCGTGTTGCCCCACAAAAGGTGGACCCCAATCTGTTCCGCAGCCGCAAAACCATTGATGGCCTCAGCGTGTTGACGGAGCTCAAAAAGCAGCGCGATCCCGGAAAATTTCTGGCCGCCTTTGAACCCAAGAACCGCCATTATCAAGGCTTGAAGCGCATGCTTAAAGCCTATACGGCGGCTGTAGAGCAGGGCATTGATTGGCCTGTCATCAGCCAAGGCGCCACCCTGAAGCCCGGCCAAAGCGATGCGCGAATGGGCAAAGTGCGCGAACTTCTGGCCTTCACGGGCGACTATGAAGGACCTGAAGCAGGCTCCAACAGCTTACGACGGTGCACTTGCTGCCGCCGTCAAGAAATTCCAGATCCGTCACGGCTTGGAAGCCAAAGGCCTGTTTGGCAAGCAAACTGTTGTGGCCATGAACATTCCACCCGAAGAACGCCGCAAGCAAATCATCCTCAACATGGAACGCTGGCGTTGGATGCCCGACAATTTGGGCGATGAGCATTTCATGGTCAACATCGCAGCCTATGAATTGCAGTGGGTCGTTGCCACCACGAAGTTGAACGCATGAATGTGGTTGTGGGTGCCGTGGCAACCCAAACCCCAGAATTTTCCGATGAACTGGAATTTGTTGAACTGAATCCTACCTGGACGGTGCCTTATTCCATTGCCACCAAGGAAATGCTGCCGAAAATCAAAGCTGATCCCTATCATTATGCAGAAGAGTTTGAACTCTTTGCCAACGGCAAATTGGCTGATTGGGGGTCCGTCAATTGGGCAGGCTATGGCGGTGGTTCATTCCCCTTCACTTTCCGGCAAAAACCAGGCCCAAAAAATGCACTGGGCAAAGTGAAGTTTATGCTCCCCAACACACACAACATTTACCTGCACGACACACCGGCGAAAGAAAAATTTGCCAATTCAACTCGCGCATTCAGTCACGGCTGTATCCGCCTGTCACGTCCTGGTGATCTGGCTTATAAACTGTTGGGCGAAAAAAAGGGCATGTCAGAAGCAGATATCGATGCCATTTGGGCCGATGGACAAACTACCAAAGTCATACTGCCGAAAAAAATCCCCATCCACTTGGTCTATGCCACAGCCTTTGCGTCTGACAATGGAATCGAATTCCGCACCGACGTCTATGGCCGCGACAAGAAACTCTACAGCGCGTTGTTTGGACGTGCCGGCAGTTAACGCGAGGCGGTCACAATGGCTCCTGTTCGTTACGATGAACTGATCGAGAAACTCAGAGACCGCTTCACGAAAAACATGTCCCGACATGCCAGCGTAAATTGGGACGCCGTCGAAACTAAATTGTTGGCCAGTCCCAAAAAGATGCAAGCTCTGAGCAACATGGAAAATACCGATGGCGAACCAGATGTCATCGGTCTTGAGCCAAGTACAGGGCAGTTTATATTTTGTGATTGCACGCCAGAAAGTCCAGCAAGTCGGCGCAGCCTTTGTTATGATCGGTCAGCTCTCGACGCGCGAAAGGAAAACAAGCCAAGTGGCAACGCAATTGACTTGGCGTCAACCCTCGGCATTGAGATGCTCACGGAACAACAATACCGCCACCTGCAAACACTTGGAGAGTTCGATAAGAAAACGTCTAGCTGGATTGTTACGCCAGATTCAATACGTAAGCGAGGTGGCGCACTCTTTTGTGATCGACGCTATGACCAAGTCTTCGTATACCACAATGGTGCCGAGTCCTACTACGCCGCCAGAGGTTTTCGCGGCCGTATCCTGGTTTGAGGCAATGATCGACGTTACGCTTTCAGCGTGCCAAACGCCGACAATGACTGCTTGCTCGACTTCACATGCAACACCGCAGCACCGGGCTCAGCTAAAAACGCTTTCACGGTCTCGGCAACGTCATCGCCCAAGCTCAATTTGTAAGACACAACACCAAAGCTATTAGCCCATGCGGCGAAATCTGGATTGACCAAATTGGTGCCAGACACACGCCCCGGATATTCGCGTTCCTGATGCGTGCGAATGGTGCCGTAGATACCGTTGTCCGAAATGACAATTTTTGGGTTTGCGCCATAGGCAACGGCGGTGGCCAATTCACTACCCGTCATCAACACGCCGCCATCCCCAACAATACAAATAGCCATGCGGTCAGGCTGCGTCAGCGACGCTGCAACCGCGGCCGGAACGCCAAGTCCCATCGCACCAACAATACCACCGATCAACATATTCTCCGTCGACATCATCCAATGTCGATGCACCCAGGTTGACATGTTACCAGCATCCGTCGTGATGATACAATTTTTTGGCGCATGTTCAGCCAGCGCCATTACGACCTCACCAAAATCCACCCCATCACTTGGGCTTCGCGGCGTGAAAGCTTGGAAATGACGCATGAAGGTCGAGAGCGTTGATATCCATGCTTCGCGCGCTGAATTCACCACACGTGGACTCTGCGCCAGCGCATTTAATACCGCTGCAGGATCAGCAACAATCGGGAGGTCAGTCCGAAACACGCGGCCCAACGGAGCAGCATCTGGATAAACATGAACGACGCGCTGCTTAGGTTCAGGCGCTTCCGGAAACGTGTGCCCCAGACTTGCCACATCACCAAGCCGTGTTCCAAAGGCGAGAATGAGATCAGCGCCTTCAATGAGTTCCTTGTACGCAGCTGGACTGCCAAACCCCAAATGCCCCGCATAAAGCCCAGAGCTGTTATCGAACACATCCTGATTTTTCCAGGTGACTCCTACGGGAATGCGCTGCGCTTCCGCAAAGCGTTGCAGCGCCGATTTACCATGCGGCGTTCTCAGCCCAGCGCCAGCAATGGCAAAGGGTCGCTCTGCCGCATTAATGGCGCGCTGAATAACTGCGACCTGATCGGCATCATACCCAACATGGGGCAGTGGATAAACCAGCGGTGCAAGATCTTCGACTTCATCATGCAACATGTCTTCTGGCAGTGAAAACACAACCGGTCCTGGAACGCCTGATTGCGCTTGCAACAGTCCGCGCGAAACCAACTCACGCACACGCCGACCATCATTGATTTCATAAACGCCCTTGGCCATGCTGCCAAAGAAACTGCTGTAATCAACTTCTTGAAACACATCGCGCAAACGTTCTGCGCGTGACACTTGCCCGAGCATCAATATCACTGGAAGGGCGTCCTGCTCTGCCATGTGAATGGCAATCGAGGCATTGGTGGCACCAGGTCCGCGGCTGGCCAGAAACACCGTGGGTTTTCCCGTCAACTTCGCTTCCGCACAGGCCATCAAACCCGCACCACCCTCATGCCGACAGATAATCACCTGAATGGCACTGTCGTGCAGCGCGTCTAAAAGCGCCAGATAACTCTCACCCGGCACGCAATACACACGAGCAACGCCATGGGCCTCAAGTGTTCGAACAATCTGGTCAGCAGCGCGCATTTTCATCCTCTCGCAACAGTCCTAAGTGTTGCCAGATTGCCGCTGCGTCGTCGAGAGCACTTAAGGCTGCAGGGGTAATTGCATCAGGGCTGCAGAGGCGTTTTCATAACCAGCCGCCGCTGCCTTGCCATACCACTCTGCCGCCATTTGCGGATCAGCCACCAAACCTTTGATTTTGTGTTTGAGGTAAACCGAAGGATCAAATGTCTGCCCCATGCCATAAGCAGCTTCAGGCGCATCAAGCTTGAAAGCCTTCAAATAAAACTGTCGGGCCGCTAATACATCACCCGTTGCCAGCAAAGTATCACCTTTCGTGATCAAACCACGCACCTCGGGGTTTAGGCTTTCGATGGGCAATGGCACTGCCAAAGGAACATCCTGCTTGTTGAAGCCTTGGTCAGCCTGTGCGTTGGCGGGAAGAATTCGCACATCATCGACTTTCGGCTGCGGTACACCGGGTACTGGCACAGCCTTCATGTCCAACGTCACATTCATGTCTTGCGAGGGTGCAGCGGGCAGTCCGGTGTTGGCTTCGAGCGCCGACACTTCCAAAGCAATTTCAGGTGTCGTCGTATGTGGCACAATCAATTCGGCTTGGGCCATGTCCTCGGCCTTTAACATCCATTCTCCCTCAGCAATTTTAGCGCCCTTGGTCAAATAGGCCTCGGCAGGCAGTCCCGTAATACGTAAAGCCACAGGATTTTCCTCATCCGCCGCCTGTGCCGTAATGCCAAGTGCAATCGGCGCATTCACCGCACCCGCAATGTCTTTGACACTCAGTTTTGCCGTGCGAACGACTTTCTTGCTGATCACCGTTTCCTTCGGTGCTTCCGCTGGCGCAAACCAAAGTGCACTGGCGTAAGCAACACCGCTATTTGCGAGTGCGGAGATTTTGTCTGGATTGGCCACGCCAAATCCGCCAGCGCCACCTAACGCACAAGCTGTCAACGTGAGTATCGCCAATGTCGCGGGGCTCACGCCGAACATGGAGTGTTTTGCCACCGGCACCGGCTGTTCTGGCTGGCCATATCGCGGCCGCTGTGGAAACGACGCTCCCGGTGGTAGAGTGTTATTTTGAACAGCATGATAGGGATCCGCCATGCGCTGTGCCATTGCAAACCGTTCATCAATGCGTTTCTGGTAAGCCGCATAGGCTTCGGCGTTTCCAGTAACAACAGGTGCTGGAGGTTGTTGTGGGGCTTTTTCAATATAGCGCGCCGCCAAGTCTTCAGGCGTCGCATCGCCGTAGGTGCCAGAGAACCAAGTCGGTTCTGACTTCACAAGCTCTTCGTCATTCTCAATCTCGTCTTCATTTTGCTTCTGAGCGTGTTTGTCAGTCATGGTCCATCTCCTTGCTGAAAGGTTTCGGTGGTGGGTGAAAAGTCGGGACCCAGCGCTTCAAGCGCTTCAGTCGATACGTCATGGCGCTGCCAGCCTGCGATATTGACGGAAGTGGTGCCAATCAGGCCTTGTGCATTTTGTTGGGTAAAAAAGACTTTGGTAAAAATTTTTATGCGTTCAGCCTGTGCTGCGCTCTGTGCCTTGCGCTTCACAACCAATGCCAAGGAAGTTGAGACCGTTTCCAATCCACCTGTTGATGCCAGCCCGCGCAACTGAGTGGCGTCGAGCAAGGCCGGCGCATAACTTTCGGCATATTGTGAGGGGACGCTGAGGCCCAAGGCATGGTAACGGGTGGGGTCAAGCTGTCCATCAAGGCTGCCAAGCCCTACCAACAAGGCTGCATCGGCTTCGCCACTTTGCAATGCGACGAGCGCATCAACGTCTGACTTCGCCACGCGTTTGAAGGGCAAACCCAGAGCACCCAACAACAATTCACCCGATGCAAACGGCGCACTTTGAGCAGGGCCCGTGGCTATGCGAAGTCCTGCCAGCGCTGTGAGATTGGGAATGTCTTTCCGCGTGATAATAACGATCGGCAGTACATCGACCCTTGCAACATAAGCCAATTGTTTCAATGCATTTGGCAAAAGCTCTTGCAACTCGGCGTAGGCAACGCAATCTGCTGCCAGCAGGGCCATATCCACTTGTTCAAGTCGCAGCACATCTGCCGCTGCTTGCATGCAACCAGCCCCTTGAATGGGCAAAACACGCAACCCATCTTCATGGTTCATGCTATCGGCCAACGCCTCGATGCGACCAAAAATCTGGGCATCTGGGGCAAGAACACTTACAGTCCTGGCCTTCAAGTCAACGTTTGCGGCATGCGCACCAAACGTCAACGTATTAAACGCACCAACACACGCTAAAACACACACACATAACTTGGCATTTGCCATAAGACGCCTTCCACTCGGATTGCCGTCCCGTGGCAGAAATGTAACTCAACAGAATATTCTTCAACCCCGAATGTGGCCGTGGCGCGGCAACAATGGGGAATCTTTGGACGTCTGCAAACGACCTGTGTATTCAGATGGGCAACTAAACCACAGGTGCAAATGTGTCCGCGATTGACGAGGCCAAACGCAAGATCAAAGGCAGAGGCTACACTGTTGTGATGCCTGAAGGCGACGATGAACGCATTGCAGCAGCAGCCAAGCAATTGCAGAGCCAAGGACTTGCCAAAGTCATTCTGTTTGGCACTGAAACCGTGCCGCCGCCACAAGCAGATGACATCGCATTGATCATGTCGAGGCGCGAAAAAATGAATACGGCGATGGCCGAGCGACTACTGAAGAAGCCACTGTATCGCGCCGGTGCGATGGTAGCGACCGGCGAAGCGCAAGCCATGTTGGCAGGTGCTGCCAATCCGACGTCGCGCGTCATTGAAGCCGCCTTGATGACCATCGGCTTGGCACAGAACATCAATACGCCCTCAAGCTTTTTCCTCATGCAATGGCCTGACAAGCGGTTGATCTTCGCAGATTGCGCTGTGAATGTTCAGCCAACTGCCGAACAACTCGCCGACATTGCCATCGCCTCGGCTGAAAGTGCAGCCTACGTGTTGGGAGACATGCCGCGCGTCGCCTTGCTGTCATTTTCCACCAAGGGCAGTGGCGACCACGCTGACGCTGCAAAGGTCGTAGAGGCACTTGCAATTGCGAGAAAACGCGCTCCGCACCTCAATTTTGACGGCGAACTGCAAGGTGATGCTGCACTGTCTAAAGCGGTGGCTGCCCGCAAGGTGAAGCAAGCCAGCGAGGTTGCAGGCCGCGCTAATGTCTTGGTCTTTCCAGACCTAGACGCCGGCAATATTGCTTACAAACTCACGCAGTATCTCAGTGGCGCGCAAGCCATTGGCCCCATTTTGCAAGGCTTTGCACATCCAGTTTCAGACTTGTCGCGCGGTGCAACTGTTGAGGATATTGTAGATACCGCTGCTTTGCTCTTGTCGATGTCAGCGAGCGAGAAGTGATTTCACGTGCCGCGCCATCGTCAACTCTTCATTGGCCGCAATCACGTGCACGTTTTCCGACGCAATGTTGAGCCACGACAAATGCGCCATTATCTTTTCGCGCACGGCGGAAGCGTTCTCACCAATGCCACCAGTAAACACGATGGCATCAATACCGTTCAACGCCGTCACCAATGACGCAGCATGTTTGGCCGCTGAGTAGCAATAGTAGTCAACGGCTTCCCGTGCTTCAGGCTTGTCGCTTTGCAACAAAACCTTCATGTCCGAACTGATGCCCGACAATCCCAACAACCCGCTCTTCCGATAAAGTAAGTCCTCGAGTTGCTCCAACGACAGATTTTCATCGCGCAGCAATGCCACCAATACACCCGGATCAATAGAGCCCGTGCGCGTTCCCATCACCAAGCCATCGGCTGTTGAAAACCCCATGGTCGTGGCAACGCTTTTGCCGTCAAGGATTGCGCACATCGATGCTCCTGATCCCAAGTGAGCGGCGATCAGACGGCGTGGCAATCCCTTAACGCGCAGTTCATTCACCACATGCTCATAGTTCAAGCCATGAAATCCATAACGACGATATCCCTTGTCAAAATATGCGCGTGGCAAAGGTAACCGCGTTGCAAGTTCAGTTTGTGTGGCGTGGAATGCAGTGTCAAAACAAGCGATGTGCGGCAGGTCTAGACGCAACTTTCGCGTAATCCGCAACATCGAAAGACCAAAAGGCAAATGCAATGGTGCGAGTGAGCGCAATTTTTCGAGCTCAGTAAATGTTGCATCATCAACACGCGTTGGCTGAACATAGTGTGTGCCGCCATGCACAATTCGATGGCCGAAACCGACAAGAGAGTCTGGACTGACACCTTGCGCGTCCATCCACTGCAACAAGAGAGTGAGGCTTTCTGCAAAGCCCGTATTGTGCGGAAGATCCAACACAGCATCATCTGTTTTGAGTTGCGGGGCGGTTCCAAGTCCACTGACTTGACCTCTAACTTTTTCATTTATCGTCATGGCGTCGAAAGCCGCAAACTTAAGCGACGACGATCCTGCATTCAGAACCAAGAGATGTTTGGCCATCACGCTGTTATAACTCATTTCATTGCAGTTTCTCAAAGCCCTTACGAGACAATCTGAAGGCTCCAAAGTCGCTATGCGAACAAACAACGCCATTTGGGTCAGAGTCACATGAAAAGCCGTCTTTGAACCAGTTATCTCCATACTTCAAAATGGGTGTTTCCGAATTGAAGGGTTGATCGCCTTCGGTGTTGCCACTTGTCGCGCCGTTCTCATCCAAGATGACAACCATCAGTTCAGGCTCGTAGCGCAAGCAATAAAGCCTGTCAGATAGTTTCAAGCCGCCATCATTACTCGCATCAAATTTGATGCACGCTACGTTACGTGATGGCATCATAAACTCTTGACCCGTCAACTCTGGTTCGTCGCCAGCATAGGGCAGGGGTGGACAGCAGTGCAAACAAAGAAAAGACAATGACGGATCATGGCAATCTCCTGTGATGCCCCCGATACTTCTTCACGCCTGAATGGCGCCTGAACACTCACTTCAATTCAATTTCAATAAACGCATAGTCAGTGTCATTGGCATTGATCACATCGTGTTCGACACCTTCGTTGCGGAAATAAGGCACACCCTTTTTCATCTCGGCAAAGCTGGTGCCGTCTTTGGTTTCGAGTTTCACTTTGCCATCCATCAACGGCACAATAACATAATCATGACCATGGCGGTGCCAGCCTGTATTAGCACCTGGCGCAAAGCGGTATTCCCAGACAATGACGCGGTCATTCTCAACATGTTTAATGGCAATAGCGGATCCGGACATGATTGTTACTCCTGCTTGACGCGCGCAGCCTGATCGCGCAACTAAGGCCTCGAATAGAGGAGCAAAGCATGACATTTTCTGCAGTGAACGCCAGACGCCAATCGGTGGGTGTTCGTGTGGCCAATATCAAGGTGGGCGGCGGTGCCCCGGTTGCTGTGCAGTCAATGACCAACACTGACACAGCCGATATTGCAGGAACCGTTGCACAAGTAGCAGAATTAGCCCGTGCTGGCTCGGAATTGGTGCGCATCACCGTAGACCGCGAGGAAGCTGCCGCCGCTGTTCCGGCCATCAAAGAAAAATTGCTGGCCATGAATGTGGACGCCCCTCTCGTAGGTGATTTTCACTACAACGGTCACATCCTGTTGTCGCAATATCCTGACTGCGCCAAAGCCCTCGACAAATACCGCATCAACCCCGGCAATGTGGGCTTTGGGCAAAAGCAAGATCGCAACTACGCGCAAATGATCGAAATTGCGATTGCAAACGATAAGCCTGTTCGGATCGGCGTGAACTGGGGCTCACTCGACCAGCAATTGCTGACCAAATTAATGGACGAGAATGCCGTCAGTGCCAACCCCTTGCCATCCCGTGCCATCATGCATGAAGCCATTGTGCAGTCGGCCTTGATGTCAGCTGCGCGCGCCGAAGACATTGGCATGGGCCGTAACCGCATCATTCTCTCGGCCAAATGTTCGGAAGTACAAGACTTGATCGCAGTCTATCGCTCGCTTGCCGCGCGCAGTGACTACGCCTTGCACCTTGGCCTCACGGAAGCGGGCATGGGTTCGAAAGGCATTGTTGCATCAACTGCAGCGCTCGGCGTTTTGTTGCAGGAAGGCATTGGCGATACCATTCGTATCTCGCTCACACCTGAACCCGGCGGTGATCGCACCAAGGAAGTCATCGTGGCCCAAGAGATTTTGCAGACCATGGGCCTGCGCGCCTTTGCACCCATGGTGATTGCGTGTCCGGGCTGTGGCCGCACCACGTCCACAACTTTCCAGGAATTGGCGCAAGACATTCAACACTATGTGCGCAGCCGCATGCCAGAATGGCGTGAGCAATATCCGGGCTTTGAAAATCTGTCACTTGCCGTCATGGGCTGCATCGTCAATGGACCAGGTGAATCAAAACATGCCGATATTGGTATTTCGCTACCGGGCACAGGTGAGCTTCCAACAGCCCCGGTTTATGTAGACGGCAAAAAAGTAAAAACCTTGCGCGGCGAAAATCTTGCCGGACAGTTTCAAGGCATCGTTGAAGACTACGTGAAAAATCGGTGGGGCAATGCCACCTGAAGACTTTCCTCAAACTGTCACCGCTTTTTTGGCCAACGCCGAGCAGTATTTGCGCAAGGGCGACATTATTCTTTCACGCAGCCCGACTGTTATTAGCTGGGTCATTCGCAAAGCCACAGGTTCGCCCTTTAGCCATGCTGCGTTGGTGTTCTTGGTGCGTGAACCAGAGGAGGGCTACAAAAACACCTTTCTGTTGGAAAGCACTGGCCAAGGTGTAGGTCTCGCCAATTTGCGTCATTATATTACAGGCCGAAAACCTGCAGCGGAAATTGCGATACTGCGTCTCACTGACCCCGATCTTACGCCGCAGTTTTTCAATCATGTCCGCGGCATGATGCTTGATCATGTGCAAGCTGATTTCGATTATAACCGAATTGTTCGACTTGGCTTGTCACTGGTTTTTGGCGCAAGGTTGGGCTTGGCTAAAATCAGCAAAGGCCCCAAGGCCGCCATGCAAAATGCTGTTGAGCGCACCAGCAAACGCATCATGAAATGGTTGCCACCGCAGTTTATTTGCTCGGGCTTCATTCAATATGGTCTGGTCAAAGCCGCTGTTGATGCTGGCATTGATCCATCACGTGTTATTCTGCGTGATGGTTTGCATGCTGACAGTGGCGATGAACTGCTCGCCGTCACACCCGACGATGTTGCAGCATCGCAAAAACTACAATGGCTTTATGTGGCACGGCGCGGATGGGTTTACGAAACCAAAAGCCGTGAACGCGCCATCGAGGTTATTTCCGGCGGTCGATAATATAGCGCGCAGTCGCCTGTAACATGGCAGCCTTGTCGCCATAACGTTGAAGTGCAGCACAAGCAGAAGCAACCAATGCGATTTGCTTCTACCTTCGCGCCATCAAGCCCAAGCAGATCGACAAATGTCGCTTTGCCTTTTCCCTGATCTTTCTGCGTGGCCTTGCCCAAGACCTCTGCTGAGGATTCAACGTCAAGAATGTCATCGGCAACCTGGAACGCCAATCCAATATGATCTGCATAGTGCAAAGTGCGGCAGCGTCTGCCTCACCCAGAATGGCACCTGCCTCGCAGGCAAAGCGGAACAGCGCACCTGTTTTGAGTGACTGCATGGAGGCAATATCGGCATAAGTTCTCGAAGCCTTTGCTCTCGGCTTCGATGTCACGCATTTGCCCACCCACCATGCCGTTTTCACCAGCAGCACGTGCCAGTGCAGCGACAAGCTTCACGCGCACAGACAGCAGAAGCATGGGTTTCAGCATCACTCAACACTTCAAAAGCAAAGGTCAGCAATCCATCGCCAACCAAAATCGCTGTCGCCTCATCAAACTTGCGATGGACTGTCGGTATACCCACGTCGAAGATCGTCATTGTCCATCGCTGGCAAGTCGTCGTGGACGAGTGAATAGCAGTGCAAGGCTTCCAGTGCTGCTCCGACGCGCAACGCTTGCTGTTCTGGCACGTCGAACAGGCGTCCTGATTCCACGACAAGAAACGGCCGCAAGCGTTTTCCTTGTCCTAATACAGCATAGCGCATGGCGTCGCGCAGCCGGTCGTTCGTCCGCACAGGCAGCAAACTGTCCAAAAGCGTATCAACGGCCTTCGCCATCGTTTTCAGGCGAACTTCAAATTCTTGCGGCGTGACCGTGGTCAATGGCATATACCCCGTTACAAAGCGCTTCCTTACCGACGAAACAAACGAATCTCAACCGATGGTCTTCAATCTCAAATCCCGCTGGAAAGCACTGGGTCTTTGGCCCAAGCGTGCCCTCAAGGTTTTGGGCGCGTTGATCATCGCACCCTTTGTGTTGACACTGGTTTATGCTTTTGTCCCGCCGCCTGTGACCAACTTGATGTTGCTGCGCGTTTTGCAAGGCAATGGCATTACCAAGGATTGGGTGAGCATTGATCAGATGTCGCCCTATCTTGCAGCCTCCGTGATGTCGTCGGAAGACGCGCGCTTTTGTAGCCATTGGGGCGTCGACTGGACCGAAATGCAGGGCGTTATCGATGACGTATTCGATGATGACGAAGGCCCCGTTCGTGGCGCATCCACCATCTCCATGCAAACCGCCAAAAATCTGTTTTTATGGGATGGCCGCAGCTTCGTCCGCAAAGTTGCTGGAATTGCCTATCGCCCTGTGGATGGACGGCATTTGGACAAAACGCCGGATGATGGAAGTCTATCTCAACATCGTTGAATGGGCACCAGGCGTCTATGGTGCTGAGGCCGCCGCACAACATCATTTCAAAAAATCGGCATCAAAGTTAACCCGGCGTGAAGCCGCACTTTCTGGCTGCGGTTTTGCCCAACCCAATCAAACGCAAGGCCGGGAAGCCCTCAAAAGGGGTGCGCCGCATTGCTCAACGCATCGAAATCCGTGCCCGCATTATGGGGCCTTATCTTACTTGTCTCCGGACAAAGGGTTCGCTATAAGCCGCTCATGTTTCTGTCGGTGGATTCTGCCGATTTAATTCACCGTTTAATTTCAGAGGTTTAGATATGGCTGTTCCACGCAAGAAAATGACCAAGAGCCGCATCGGCATGCGCCGCTCGGGCCAAAAAATGCAAACCGTGACCTGGATTGAGGACAAGACCTCAGGCGAATTGCGCCGTCCACACCACGTTGATCTGAAGACCGGCATGTACAAGGGCCGTCAGATTTTGAACGTCAAAGCCGACGCGTAATTTACCAAACTAATCAAAAAGGGCCGTCCTGAGGGGCGGCCTTTTTCGTTTTTAAAGCACTTCTTGTCATGGTGTGGGCTCGTGAAAAGGGCCGCCACTCAGTGTTAACGCGTACACCAGCAACCTTCAGTCACCCAGACTGGGTGAATGCCATTTCGGCACACTTGGGCGGTGCAACGCATGTCAAAGTGCCGCCAACGGGCTTGCCACGTATCGAAGTCACACTCCGTCGCAAATCATGGCCAACATCGCTACTATGAAGTCTTGGCTGACCCCACTCACACCCACAGGTCTTCCCGCTGCGGGAATTGTGCCAACAGCACAGGATGCTTTGGCTTTGCTTGAAGCCGCAGCGAGCCCAATCGTGTTTCGAAATTTACCGCTGACACATCCCGTGACTGAAGCGCTCTTGCAAGCGGCCGCAAATTCAAAAGTCCTCAATCGGTGGCAACGGGCGGGGCTTAATCTCGAAGGCAGTTTCGACAATTGGTTGATGCAGAACTTCGACCAGAAGCGCCGCAAAGAACTGAAACGGCTTCGAAGCCGCTTGTCAGAACAGGGCGAATTGCAAAGCTTGTCACTCGAATCAGACGGTGATTTCAGACCGTTTTTTCAGGCATTTCTCAGTCTTGAGGCAGAAAGCTGGAAGGGCGAAACGCGGCTCCGCAATTGCCAATTCCCCAAAATTGCGCACCGCGCTCGAAGCAGGCCTGACCGCCATGCATGACCGTCAAAAGCTGAAATTCTGGCAATTGAACTTAGACGGCAAACCCATAGCATCGCTTTTTGCCATTACAGACGATGGCGAGGTGGCATTGGGCAAAATCGCCCATAGCCGAGTTCTTTGCCAAGTTCTCGCCCGGTGTTCTCATCATTCTTGATGCCACTGCCGACCTCATGGGACAAGCCCGAGTTCACGTCTGGCCGATAGCAATGCCATGCCCGATCATCCCATGATCAACCGCATTTGGCGCGACCGCATTGACTGCGTTGATGTCGTGCTGGCAGGCCCTTCCACACCCACACGGGTGTTCAAGCTTCTCGCCCGCTACCTTGGCATCAAAACTGCATCGCGCCGCTTCATAAAGTGCGCCTTCAGGTATTTCACAGGACAAAAATCGTCATGAACATCATTACGCTTGATCCAGCCCTTGCCAAAACGAAGTTCCTCAAAGAGGCCTTCACACTAAAACATCACCTTGTTGGCAATCCGCTTTTTAGCCTCCAGCGACTCGTAATGCTGGCCAAAACTATGCCTCGTGATCACATCGAATATAACTCGGGCAAAGTTGCAATTGGCGTGAAGCCTGAAGATGTTCCGCAAATCGACATGGCACCTGAAGAGGTTATCAAATCAATCGAAACCGCAAATGCCTGGATGGTGATCAAGCGCGTCGAACAAGACCCGGAATACAAAGCCGTTTTGGAAGCATTTGTGCGCGAAGCCAATATTGCCGCTGGCCTTTCAGCCAATGATTTCAGCGACATTGAAGGCTTCATCTTTGTGTCTTCGGCCAACGCAACGACGCCTTTCCATCTCGATGCCGAAGAAAACATCCTCATTCAATTGCACGGCGACAAGTTTGTTCGCACCTTCGACAACGCAGATCGCAAACTAATCAGCGAAGAAGCGATGGAAATTTCACCTTCAAAGCATCGCAACCAAGAATACGAAGACTGGTTTGAAACCCGCGCCACCTTGCACAAATTAAAGCCGGGCGATGCCGTGCACATGCCCTACATGATCCCCCATTGGGTTTCGACAGGCAACAGCTATTCCATTTCAATGGCCATGACCTGGAAAACCCCTGAGGTGAAGCGCCTCAACAAGATCAGGTTGATGAACGGCACGCTGCGCCATTTGGGCCTGCCGCAACGCGCACCGGGGGCATCCCCAACCCTCGACGCGGCAAAAGTGATTGCCCACGATGTCATGCGCGCCGTTATAGACCCGATCCGCAAGTCAGAATCAGCCCGCAAAATTCTGCGGGGATTGATTTATGGACGAAAAGCCAATTACTACTTGGAAAACAAGGCCGACGCCTGAGCTTAAGCACAGTTTCAAATCAGGCCTTGCTTTTGCCAGTATTAGCGCCCATATGCCAGCCATCGAGTTTCGGCTGACTGGCTTGTGACAGCGCTTTTTTACACTGAGTGCATTAGACCTTTCCCTTACTACCTAAATATCGATTGGCCGTTCCGCATGTTGCGGCAGCGGTCATTTTGTCTATGCACTGATTAAAGGATTAAAATAAATGGCAACTGGTACAGTCAAGTGGTTCAACAGCCAAAAAGGCTTCGGCTTCATTCAACCGAATGATGGCGGCCAAGATGTGTTCGTACACGTCAGCGCTGTAGAACGCGCTGGCATGCGTGGCCTCAATGAGGGTCAGAAGGTAAACTACGAATTGGTTGCAGACCGCCGCACCGGCAAGTCTTCAGCTGATAAGTTGGAAGCCATCGGCTAAACAAATCGATCTCCTTTGAGCTGTCAGTCACGGATGTACTGGCGACAGTTTGGGAGATGCGGAAGAAGCGCCGGTCGAAATGCCGGCGCAACTCTTTTGAGTTTATGAATTATTTTTAGAAAAGGTCGCCCATGCGCATTATCGTTCGTGATAACAATGTAGAGCAAGCCCTGCGCTTCATGAAAAAGAAGATGCAGCGTGAAGGTCTCTTCCGCGAACTGCGTATGAAAGAAGCTTTCGAAAAACCATCGGAAAAGCGTGTGCGTGAAGAAGCTGAAGCGGTGCGTCGTGCCCGTAAGGCCCAACGCAAGAAGTTACAACGCGAAGGCTTGCTGCCAATGCCAAAGCTGAAGCCACGTCCAGAACGCAAGGGCGGAAGCCCATTTCCACCAACAACAGTGGGTGCGCCTTCAACAGGCACTGCGTCACGCTACTAAGTTTGAGTTGAGATTAACGAAAAACCCCGGTGATGAGCCGGGGTTTTTGTTTTTGGTAAGTGCTGTGTCTTACGCGACGACTTTTTCTGCTGGCACATACGTATAGCCCAAATCATCAGCCACGGCTTTGTAGGTCACTTTGCCGCCAGCCACATTCAAACCGTTCCGCAAATGCGCATCATCAGCCAAGGCCTTTTTCCAGCCCTTGTCCATGATCGCGAGGCCGAAAGGCAAGGTTGCGTTGTTCAGAGCATAGGTCGATGTGCGGGCCACACCGCCCGGCATATTCGCCACACAGTAATGAATGACACCGTCGACAACATAGGTCGGCTCCGCATGTGTCGTGGCTTTTGAAGTTTCTGCACAACCACCTTGGTCAATCGCAACGTCAACCAACACTGAACCTTGCTTCCAGTCTTTCAGCATCGCCTTGGTCACCAATTTCGGCGCAGCCGCACCGGGAATCAACACGCCACCAATCACAAGGTCAGCGAGCGCGCATTCTTCTTCAACAGCAGCGCGTGTTGAATAAAGCGTCTTCAACTGCGTGCCAAAGCGTGCCACCAATTCTTCCATGCGGTCAGTGGATTTTTCAATAATCGTGACATCAGCACCAAGTCCAAGTGCCATAGCGGCCGCATTGGTGCCAACAACGCCACCACCCAAGATCACAACCTTAGCAGGTGAAACTCCGGGCACACCCCCGAGCAAAACACCACGACCGCCTTGTGCCTTTTCAAGCGAATGCGCACCCGACTGCACTGACATGCGTCCCGCGACCTGTGACATCGGCGCCAACAACGGCAATCCGCCACGGGCATTTGTAACGGTTTCATAGGCAATGCAAATGGCCCCCGAAGCCACCAGATCTTTGGTCTGTTCCGGGTCCGGTGCAAGGTGCAGGTAAGTGTAGAGAATTTGTCCCGCGCGCAAGCATCTTCCGCTCAACCGCTTGCGGCTCTTTCACCTTCACGATCATGTCGGCTCTGGCTGAAAATCTCATCCGCGGTCGCAACAATGGTTGCGCCAGCTTTCTTGTAGTCATCATCCGACGAGCCAATGCCATGCCCTGCATTGGCTTGCACCATCACCTTGTGCCCATGCCGCACGGCTTCATTCACCGACGTCGGCGTTAAGCCGACCCGATACTCATGGTTCTTGATTTCCTTTGGCACGCCGACAAGCATTGGATGTTTCCTCGTTTTTGATTTTGCGATCATAAGGCAAGTGTCGTGAAATGAATTTCCAGCGCTTGGCCACATTCTGTCATCATCGGTTGAATAATATTCTGAATTATATGATAATTATGCGCAATGAAATTCGAAGAAATTGATAGAACAGACAAAATCATCCTTTCTCAACTGCAGCGCCTGGGCAATATCGCGTTGGCTGAATTGGCAGAAAAAGCAGGGCTTTCTCCGTCCTCCTGCCATCGCCGCGTAAAACTTGGAGCAGAAGGGCATCATCACGGGCTACAACGCGGCCCTCGACCGGAAGGCGCTGGGCCTTACCAATGAGTTTTTCGTCGAAGTGTCATTGGCGGCGCAAACCGAAGAGGCATTCGAAAAATTTGAAAAGGCCGTGCAGCGCGTATCAGAAATTCTGGAATGCCATTTGATGAGTGGACAGTTCGATTATCTGCTCCGTGTCATCGCCAAAGATGCTGAGGACTACGAACGCATCCATCGCACCAAACTGGCGCGGCTGCCGGGCTTGCAACGTATTCAGTCGTCGCTGGCCTTGCGCACCGTCAAAGACTGGAGCGGTTATCCAATTCTGTAACGTGCATCTCGCCACATCATCATCAATCCGGCAACAACAACTACAGCCATCCCAATCCAAGTCAGGGCATCCGGAAAATCACCAAACAAAGTGACACCAAAAGATACGGCCCAAATCATCGCCGTATATTCAAACGGTGCCACAAAGCTCGATTGCGCATTCTTGTAGGCAAAGGTGAATAAGACTGAAGCGACAGCTGCAAACACGCCCATCGTGACAAGCAGCGCCATGTCATTTGCACTCGGCCACACGGGCGGACGCGACAAGAACTCCAAGCTCTTGTGCCCTGAAAGTTGAACACCCATCACGCCGAACACAATGAACATGACGATAGCGACAGCGAGGTAAACCCAGTTTTGAATATTCGCCAAAGCAAGCGGTGGAACTTTTTGTGAATAATGTCGTCCCATCATTTGCCCCACCGCATAACCAAAGGCTGAATAGAGCGCTAGAAAGCTCGCTGGTTCAAACGCCGAAGAGCCGGGCCGCACCATGATCAAAACACCAACAAAAGCGGCGACAATCGCCATCCAACGGTAGAATGGCACCCGCTCACCCAAAAACGGTCCAGCCAATGCCGCGACGAAGAATGGCATGGTGAAATAAATCGAAACAGCATTGGCAATCGGCATGGCGGCAATCGACAAAATGAAAGCAAGATAGGCCGAACACAACACAAGCCCACGCAAGATCATCGGCCAGATGTAAGGCGTTGCCAGCACACGAAAACCCTGCGTGAGTGCCAACCAAACGGCGAGTATGGGCAGGCCCACAAGACCGCGGATCAACACCGCCTCATAAGCCGGAAAACTACCCGTCATGGATTTTACGATTGCATCTTGCGCTGAGGCAAAACCAACGGCCGCCATCACAAATGCGGCAGCTTTCAAGCGGTGCTCTTGCGCTGTGATCATTTCAAATTCTGGATGGTGTCAGCCAAGAGCTTGATACCGGGTTCAATCTTGCTTTCATCAATCGACGAAAATGCCAGTCTGAAAATTATTCTTAGGCTTGCTGTTCCCGGCAAACGTGATGCGCATGGGTTCAATGAAAATACCGCGCGCTTCAGCAGCTACTGCCAATTCTTCTGCTTCCAGTTTGGCGGGTCCATTCACCCAATAGGCCGTGCCACCAAACGATGGGCTGCGCGACGCATTGGGCAAATGATCATTCAACGCTTTGCCCATCACTTCCCAACGCGTGCGATAGGCTTTGTGCAAGCGGCGGATCAGTGTGTCGTGGTGACCGAGCGATAAAAACAATGCCGCAGCACGTTGATTGTTGTTGGGCGGATGACGCACCATCAAACGGCGAAGTGCGCGCGCTTCGGCAATCAAAGCCTTTGGCCCAACCATGAATCCCAATCGCAAACCGGGAAACAATGTTTTCGACAGTGAGCCCACATAAATCACGCGGCCATCATCATCGAGCGACTTCAACGCAGGGCAGGGTTCATTTACGTAATTTGTCTCAAACTCATAATCATCTTCAATGATGAGGAAGTCCTTCTCCCGCGCCTTTTTCAGCAATGCCATGCGCCGTTCCAACGGCATGGTTACCGTTGTGGGATATTGGTGGCTGGGCGTTGTGTAAACTATATCCGCCGTGTCCAAAGCTGGAGTAAGCGTCAGGCCATGCTCATCCACGGGAACCGCCGAGACCTTGCCCGCATGCATTTCAAATGCATTGCGCATGTCTGGATAGCCCGGATCTTCCATGGCCACATGTGTTGTTTTGTCGACCAGTAATGTCGTCAACATATAGAGGGCATTCTGCGCACCCAGCGTAATCAGAATTTCTTCATCAGCCGCCATGATGCCACGGCGCGGTAAAATGCGACGGCGAATTTGTTCGACCAACAATGGGTCATCAACCGACCACGCATCATTCGTCCATGTGCCCAACCATTTCTTGCCAAGCGCCTGCCGCGTGCACTCCCGCCATTCAGCCAGCGGAAATAAATTATGATCAACCTGACCATAGATGAAAGGGTAGGGGTATTTCTGCCAGTCCTGCGGTTTGGACGGAAACTCATTGCTGGCCGGGCGCAATTTGAAGCGCTTCTGCCAATCGGTCGTGGGTTCTGAGGCGGATTTCGCAATGTGTTTGCGAAGCGGTGGCGTTGCTTCCGTCAGCGCCTTCTCGGAAACGAAATAGCCAGAACGTTCTCGCGCCACGAGATAGCCGTCATCCAACAAGCCCTGATAAGCCAGCACCACTGTGTTGCGCGAATACGCCCAAGGATTTCGCCATTTTGCGTGTAGACGGAATAGGCTCAGCTTGATCCAAGTTGCGGTCTAGAATGGCTGAAACCAGCGCTTCGCGAATTTGCGTTTGCAAACTCGCATATTCGCCGCGCCGTAAATGTATCAGCCAGTCACGCATGATATTGGTCCTATTGTCTAAACCATTGGGAAGAAAAATCTGGTCCTATCATAGGTCCAATTTGCTGGCTAGTATGTCGCGAAAGCGGCGCAAGAACTGCAAACAAACGACACGCGGAAACGAATGGCTCAACCCGTCATCAATCTCTCGCCCAAGACTTGGGACGAGATCAAGACCACCACATGCTACATGTGCGCCTGCCGCTGCGGCATCAAAGTCTATCTGAAAGACGGCACCGTCAAATACATTGAAGGCAACCGCGATCACCCCGTCAACAAAGGCGTGATCTGCGGCAAGGGTGCTGCGGGCATCATGCAACACACATCGCCCGCACGACTGTCAAAACCATTGCTGCGCGTGGGCGAGCGTGGCTCAGGCGAATTTAAGGAAATCGAATGGGACGAGGCGCTTGCCATTGCGACATCTTGGCTGAAAGACGTGCGCGCCACCGACCCCAAAAAGCTGGCCTTTTTCACGGGGCGCGATCAATCCCAAGGCCTCACGGGCTGGTGGGCCTCACAATTCGGCACGCCCAACTATGCAGCCCACGGCGGCTTCTGCTCCGTCAACATGGCAGCAGCAGGGCTTTACACCTATGGCGGCTCCTTCTGGGAATTTGGCGAACCGGATTGGAAACACACCAAATATTTCCTGCTGTTTGGCGTGGCGGAAGACCATGCCTCGAACCCCATCAAGGCAGGTCTTGGCAAGCTAAAGGGCAGGGGTGCCAAATTCGTTTCGATCAATCCGGTCAAGTCAGGCTATTCCGCCATTGCCGATGAATGGGTAGGCATTCGTCCGGGTACGGATGGATTGTTTGTCGGCGCACTCATTCATGTGCTGCTTGAAAACCAGAAAATCGATGGCGAATATCTGACGCGCTACACCAATGCGCCATGGCTGATCGTTGAAAATCCCGGTGGCGCTGATGATGGTCTGATTGTGCGCAATAGCGCAGGCACGCCATTGGTTTGGGACCCGCAAACCCAATCCACCAAAGTGGCCATGACCTATGGCGTCAATCCGCCGCTGATGGGGCGGTTTACCTTGCCTGATGGCCGCAAAGTCGTGACGTCCTTTACGCTGATTGCCGAACGCTTCCTGCAACGCCGAATATGCGCCCGAAACCGTCGCAACCAGCTGTGGCGTTAACGGCTGAAACCATTCGTCGCATCGCCGCTGAACTGGCCCATGCCGCCTTTGAGCAGGAAATTGAACTTGATATTCCGTGGACGGATTATCTCGGTCGCCAACACGCCAAAACCAAAGGCCGCCCCGTGGCCATGCATGCCATGCGCGGTATTTCAGCCCATTCCAACGGCTTTCACACCTGCCGCACCATTCACCTGTCTGCAGATCATGCTCGGCACCATCGATGTGCCAGGCGGCACGCGCTACAAACCACCATTCCCAAAAGCCATTCCACCACATGTGAAACCCGCAGGAAAGCCGGGGCAGGTGCAGCCCAACAAACCTTTGCCCGGCCCGCCTCTGGGTTTTGTCAACGCGCCTGAAGATTTGCTGATCGACGATGAAGGGCACGCCGCAACGCATCGACAAGGCCTATTCATGGGATGCACCCTTGTCCGCCCATGGCATGATGCACATGGTCATCAACAACGCCGCGAAGGGCGACCCTTATCATATCGACGTGCTGTTCATGTACATGGCCAACATGGGCTGGAACAGCGCCATGAATGTGCCGGATACAATCGCGGCCCTCACAGCCAAAAAGCCAGACGGCACTTACGTCATTCCCAAAATCATCTACTCCGACGCCTATGCGTCCGAGACGGTTTACTACGCTGACTTGATTTTGCCTGACACGACCTATCTTGAGCGGTGGGACTGCATTTCGATGCTGGACCGTCCCGATCTCAGAAGCCGATGGCCCAGCGGACTCCATCCGCCAACCCGTGGTCGAACCTGATCGTGATGTGCGCCCCTTCCAAACTGTGTTGCTCGATCTTGGGCGCATCGCATCGGCCTTGCCCGCCATGACTGAAGCCAGATGGCTCGCCTAAATTTCCCGGCGGCTATGAAGACTACATCGTCAACCACGAACGCGCACCGGGTCTTGGGTCCACTCGCAGGTTTCCGCGGCAAAGACGGCACCATGGCAGGGCGCGGGCCGGTCAATCCAAACCAACTCAAAGCCTACATCGACAACGGCTGCCACTGGTATCAAGAACTGCCAGACCGCATGAAATACTATCGCCACGTCAACATGGACTATTTGGACTGGGCGACGTTCTTTGGCTTCATGGGAAAGCCAGAACCCATCATCCACCAACTCTATTCCGAGACCCTGCAAAAGTTCCGCCTCGCAGCCCAAGGCCATGGCAAAGTGCAACCGCCTGATCACCATCGCAAACGCATCGAAACCTACTTCGATCCCATCCCGTTTTGGTATGAGCCGTTTGAAGAGGCGATGGTCAGCAACAACGAATTCCCCATGCACGCCATCACCCAGCGCCCCATGGCCATGTATCATTCATGGGGATCGCAGAACACCTGGCTGCGCCAAATCCTCGGTCGCAACTGGCTTTACATGCACAAGAAACGCGCCGCTGATTTAGGCATTGCAGATGGTGATTGGGTCACCGTCACGTCGCATCACGGCAGTCATCAAAGCCCAAGCAAAACTCATGGACGGCCAGAACGAAGACACCGTCTGGACATGGAATGCCATCGGCAAACGCAAAGGCGCTTGGGCCCTGGACACAGATGCGCCCGAAGGCAAAAAAGGATTCCTGCTCAATCACTTGATCAGTGATCTTCTCCCGGAACGTGAAGGCGGATATCGCTATTCGAACAGCGACCCGGTGACAGGGCAGGCCGCATGGTATGACTTGAAAGTGCGGGTGGAAAAAGCAGATGGATCAGAACGCGAAGAAAGTGCGCCGCAATTTGCAGTTTTTCGCTCTCCCCTTGGGGAGAGGTGGCGTTGCGCAGCGAAGACGGAGAGGGGCGGCAACGAGTCATGACCACCCTCCCAACCACACACCACAAAAAAACTCGGCCTCGTCATCGACCTTGATACCTGCGTCGGCTGCCAAGCCTGCGCCACCTCTTGCAAAGAATGGAACAGCCAAGGCATCTCCGCACCTCTCACCGACGACAAACCGCGCTCCGCTGAACCCATGGGTGTGTGGCTCAATCGCATTCATGGCTATGAAGTGAAAGAGCAGGGCAGGGACGACACCCGCATCGTCCACATGCCGCGCTCATGCCTGCATTGCGAAGATGCAGCTTGCGTCACCGTTTGCCCCACGGGTGCCAGTTACAAGCGCAAGGAAGACGGCATCGTGCTCGTCAATCCTGAAACCTGCATCGGTTGCAAACTCTGCTCCTGGGCCTGCCCCTATGGTGCGCGCGAATATGACTACACCGAAGGCGTGATGAAAAAATGCACGCTCTGTGTTGACCGCATTTACAACGAACACCTCGATGAAGCAGACCGCGTTCCTGCCTGTGTCAAAGCCTGCCCCACAGGTGCGCGGCACTTCGGCGATTTGGGTGACAGCACATCCGCCGTTTCGCAACTGGTGCAAGAGCGCGGCGGCTATGATCTGTTTTCCGAAATGGGCTACAAACCCACCAACAAATATCTGCCACCCCGCGCCCGCCGCGACACCGTAACATTTGCCGAAGCCATGCCAAAAAGCACTGGTTCAGCCATGGACAAACTCTTCGCCTGGGCCGACAAATTGTTGACCGCATCGTCAACAGCAACCACAGCTTCGCAACCCGATAATTCGTCGAAGTTGGAGGGGTGAAGATGAACCCCGCCTATTCCGTCATCCTCTTCACCACTGCATCAGGCGCTGGTTATGGCTTGCTCGCACTGCTCGGCCTTGTCGGTTTCAACCACGGCCAAGCCTCATCACAGGCTTTTGCGCTGACAACAACTGTTCATTGCCCTTGCCCTCATCACCATTGGGCTGCTTGTCATCCACCCTGCACCTCGGCCATCCTGAACGGGCGTGGCGGGCCTTGTCGCAGTGGCGCTCGTCTTGGCTGTCAGCGTGAAGGTGTGGCGGCTGTTGCAACCTATCCTGTGGCGCTGCTCTTCGGCGCCACGTGGTCTGGCCTCATCAACGCGCCCGCCTTGATCAAGCCACTGGGCCTTCTCACCTTCGTCATGTGCGCCGTCACCGTCTATTGCACGGCAATGATTTATCGCTCCCTGCGCACCATCCGGCAGTGGAACCACAAACTGGTTGTTCCTGTCTATCTCGCCTTTGCGCTGGCCACGGGTGCAACACTGCTTGCCCGCCATCGCCGTTTTCTTTGATCGCTTCCAGATTTTCCAGGCCTTTCTTGCTGCCGCTGCGCTCGTTGCCGTCGTCGCATTAAAGCTGGTCTATTGGTGATTCCATCGATGCGATTCCGCGCACCCACACCACGGGTGAAGCAACGGGCCTCGGCGAAAATGTGCGCATGTGGGAACTGCCCCACACCAACCAAAACTTCATCCAGAAAGAAATGGGCTTTGTCGTTGCCCGCAAGCATGCTGACAAACTGCGCATGCTGATCGTTGCTCTGGCTGTTGCGTTGCCTTTGTCGATCATGCTGTCTCAGTTGGCAGCTCGTGGATCGCTCTCGTTGCCGCAGTATTGGCCCTTGCAGCCGCAGTCGTTGAACGCTGGTTGTTTTTCGCCGAAGCCGAACATGTGGTGAACCTCTATTATGGCACGCGACGCTGTTTAAAAAGGCTTGGCAGCAGGCCTTCCAATCTATATAAAGAACTCTTTATATCATTATTTGAGGTTGCACATGTCCCGCCAAACATTCCCTGAAGCACTTGCCAGCCGCCCTTGGATGCTGGCCGATGGTGCCACTGGCACCAATTATTTCATGATGGGCTTGCATGTCAGGCGATGCGCCTGAAATGTGGAACTTTGACCACACCGACCGCGTGCGTTTGCTGCACAAGCAATTCATCGAAGCAGGTGCAGATATTGTTCTCACCAACACCTTCGGCGGCAATCGCCACCGTCTGAAACTGCATGACGGCCAAGACAAGGTCCATGCTGTCAACGTCGCCGCCGCAAAACTCGCCCGCGCTGAAGCTGATGCTTACACAGCCCGCCAGATTTTCGTTGCAGGCTCCATTGGCCCAACAGGCGAAATCTTCATGCCAGTTGGCGCTTTCCCTTACGAAGAAGGTGTGACCGCCTTTGCCGAACAGGCCATGGCCTTGAAAGATGGCGGCGTTGACGTGTTGTGGATTGAAACCATGTCGTCGGAAGACGAACTCAAAGCCGCCGTTGAAGGCGCTTCGCAAGCTGGCCTGCCAATCGTCACCACCATGAGCTTCGACACCAACGGCCGCACCATGATGGGCATTACGCCCACCAACTTCGGTGCCATTGCTGATACACTTGCAGTCAAACCCGTTGCCATTGGTGCCAACTGCGGCGTTGGCGCATCGGAACTCATCGCCACCGTCATGGGCATCACAGCGGCACGTCCTGATATCGCCGTTGTCGCCAAAGGCAACTGCGGCATTCCGCAATATCACGATGGCCACATCCACTACACCGGCACACCCGAACTGATGGCTGACTATGCCCGCATCGCTTTGGATGCTGGTGCAAAGATCATCGGCGGCTGCTGTGGCACATCGCCGGAACATCTGGCCTCCATGCGCAAAGCCCTTGAAGGTCACACCAAAGGTGCACGCCCCTCGATTGAATTGGTGGAAGAAAAACTGGGGCCTGTATCCGAACTTGCCAAAGGCATTGATACGGCAGCAGCGGGAGCGGCGAAGCGGGAGCGGAGGAGGGGTTAAACCTTCTCCCACTCAAACTTATCCACCACCACTGGCTTCCCCAGCATAAAACAATCCGACACCAGTTGTAGCGGCGATGCATCCACATCGCTCTTCTTTGCTTTCAATAACCGCGCAAATTTTGCGTAGATATCTTCATACTCTTGCAGCACGGCCTCGCGCACGGTCTTGCCATTGACCACCAGCACCGAACCACCGTTTTTCAACTGCAACCTCATGCCGTCCTTGGTGCCAACCTCAATTTCCCAAGTCTGTTCGCCCTTCTGACGCCAATCAAATACCGCCGACAAATCAGCCTTCGCGCCATCACCGCGCTTGAACTTGATGTCAGCGCCAATCGCCGTGGCCGCATTCGCCGGGCACTTCAATCACAGCGCTTTCCACAAACACGGGCTCTGGCAAAATCTTCGTCACGATCGACAGCGCATTAATCCCAGGGTCAAACACACCAAAACCACCCACTTGCCAAATCCAGTCTTGGCCAGGGTGCCAACGGTTGACATCTTCTTTCCAAGTCACCCGCAGAAAATTGACGTGGCTGCCTTTGAGCCGCTTTTTGGCCTCATCAACAGACTTGTTGTAGCGCGAATGCCAAGTTGCATAGAGCACACGCTTTTTCTTTTTGGCATAGGCTTCCATGGCCAAGAGTTCGCCCACTGTTTGTGTCGGCGGCTTTTCGATCAAAACATGCCAGCCCGCATCTAAGGCCTCTTTCGCCATCGCCAAACGCACCGACGGCGGCGTGCAGAGTGACACAGCGTCAACTGAGAGTTTACTTAAGCGCAAGTCAGCAAGTGACTCAAAACAGGGAATATCATCAATCGTGCCATTGCGGCTCACACCTGCGATGAGATTGAAATTCTTGTTCTTTGCAATGCAGGGCAGGTGCTGGTCCCGCGCAATTTTGCCAATGCCCACAACTGCAATTTTATAGACCATACTCATTCCCCAGCTTGGTGCGTTCAAAGGTGAATTTCTTTTGCGTGAAGCCTCTTAACCTGCTTCGCCTCTTGTCTCAACCGTCGCTTTCCGGCATGGGGAAGTCGTGCAAGAGCGGGGTGATTTCATCCGCTGAGTTATTCTGTTGAAGCCGAAACTGGAGTGCCCACATGAGCGACGCTGGCGATCTTGATCTCAACACCCTGAACGATGAAGAACTCGTGCAACAAGTGCATGATGATTTGTATGACGGCTTGAAGGAAGAAGTCGAAGCCGCCGTACATATTTTGCTGGGACGCGGCTGGACACCTTACAAAGTTTTGACGGAAGCGCTTGTTGAAGGCATGCGCATCGTCGGCATCGACTTCCGCGATGGCATTCTGTTTGTGCCGGAAGTGCTGCTCGCCGCCAATTCGATGAAGGCTGGCATGTTCATTTTGCGCCCGCTGCTCATTGCCACCGGCGCACCGCGCTTGGGTAAAATGGTCATTGGCACTGTGAAGGGCGACATTCACGATATCGGTAAGAATTTGGTCGGCATGATGATGGAAGGCGCTGGCTTCGAAGTCATCGACCTCGGCATCAACAACCCGGTTGAGAAATATCTGGCTGCCATGGAAGAACATGAGCCCGACATTCTCGGCATGTCAGCGCTTTTGACCACCACGATGCCCTACATGAAGGTCGTCATCGACACGATGAAGGAAAAGGGCATCCGCGATGACTACGTCGTTCTGGTCGGTGGCGCACCGTTGAACGAAGAATTCGCCAAAGCAGTTGGAGCCGACGCCTATTGCCGAGATGCTGCCGTAGCGGTTGAAACCGCCAAAGACTTCATGGCCCGCCGCCATAACCAACAACGCCCGGCCTAAAAACAAAACGCGCCCACCCAAATGGGGCAGGCGCGTTTCGCTAGTCGTTGCGAGCGAGATGCCTTACGACAACCCGCTCGCGAAGATCTATTAGTTCCAGCCGTTGAGGGCGTTTGTGATCAAGCTGAACTTGCCACCAACAGCCGATGCGAGCAATGGCATCACGAGGATCAACATCAGGCCCATTGCAGCGGCGATCAGGCCGTATTCAATAGCGGTTGCGCCGGATTCGTCTTTAAGAAACTTCTTCATATTAAAACTCCAGTTTTACTAACAGCACCTGCTCACTTTAAGCATCAGGCGTTGTGCCTTTCGTCCCGTGAACATGTGATGAAACTACCGTGGACAAATTAACGAGGCCTAAAATCGAAAGGCCAAATTTGTTCCATCTAGTCAAAAATGGAATTCTCACGAGTTCATGGTAAACGAACACCTAATGGAAACGAACCGATGACTGTTAGCTTAAACCCTCAGAAACCTTTGAAACACATAACAAAAACGCCAACATCTTGCTGATTGCGTGTGGCGCTTTGGCGCGTGAAGTTGTGGATTTGATGGAACGGAACAGATGGAAGGCCTTGATATTCAGTGCCTTCCCGCCAAATGGCACAACACACCGCAGTTCATTGTTCCTGCCATGCGCGAGAAAATTCATGCTGCAAAAGGTCGTTACGACAAGATTTTCGTACTTTATGGCGATTGTGGAACCGGCGGCCAACTCGATGCGCTGCTGCAAGAACAGGGTGTCGAACGCCTTGAAGGCCCCCATTGCTATGCATTTTTTACAGGCAATCCATTGTTCGCCAAACAAGCCGATGATGACATGCGCGTGTTTTATCTGACGGATTACATCGCGCGCCAATTCGACAAGTTGATATGGCAAGGGCTTGGCCTTGACCGTCACCCTGAACTTTTGCCGGATTATTTCCAGCATTACACCAAGGTGGTTTATCTCGCGCAAACCAAAGACGCGGAATTAGAACGCAAAGCGGAAATAGCAGCCCAGAAATTGGGCCTCGCCTATGAATACCGCTTCACGGGTTATGGCGAACTTGAATCAGAAATGGCCAAACGCGCTTAAGCACCACTGCGCCTTTTGGTAATCGCCATCCAGAATATCGTAATAGTCGCCCTTATCAGCGCAATAGATATGGCCTTCGATTTTTAATCCTGTGGCACCATCAAGTGAGCCGGCGGCGATGGACGTGTAGGTTTTGCCATCGCCTTTCCAGAACAATAGAGAGCCACAGTCTTTGCAGAACCCGCGCCCTGCCGTTTCGCTGGCGCGATACCATGCCAAGCTCTTCTGCACCGTGAACTTCAAGTCAACGTTATCGCAAGCCGTAAACGCGCCGAAGTGGCCTGATTGTTTCCGGCATTGACCACAATGGCAACCAACAACTGGACGCAATGGCCCGGTGATTTCAAATGCAACGCCGCCACACAAGCACGAACCCGTTTTCATTCCGCAAACTCCTCATGCAACGCTGCAATATGAGAGGGCCCAATGCCACAACAGCCACCCAATGCGATGACACCCTGACTGTGCCATCGCTGAGAGAAACCCAACAAATCATCCACCGACAAATCCGTGAACACCCAATCCGGTGATTTGAAATAGCCACTTTCTGGATAGGCCGACAGCGGCCCATTCCATGACCTTCGGAGAATATCCAAGGCTGCCCCCGTGTCTGCGGGTGATGTGTGCATGATCCCCATCACGTCGGGTTCAAGCGCCGCCAATCGTGGCGCAAAGTCTTCAAGCTTGCTGTCCTGTCGTCCAAACCCAACCAAAGCGCCGTCATCTCGCCGCTCGACTGAAATGCCAATCCACACGGGAAGTCCGGTTTCAAGCGCCGCCTCGCAGGCCCATTGCGAATAGTCACTGTCCCGCATCATTTCCATCATGATCAAGTCAACGCCTTGGGCTTTCAGGTTTTCAGCCTTGCGCCGAAACAGCTTCTTGGAGTCACCCTCACTCCAATTGATATCAAGATTGCTACGATCAGTGCCGGCATAAACTGGCCGCATGGTGGACATGGAGCCTGCCACAGCAACTTGCGTTCCTGCCGCCGCCTTCTTTGCCGCCGACACTGCGAGTGTATCCAACCGGATCACATCATCATCGCGCTTGTAGGCGTTGAAAGACAGCGCACTGGTTGCAAAGGTATTGGCAGTGATAATATCAGCACCAGCTTTTATGTAGTCTTCATGTACCGCCTGCACGATATCCAGATGCGTGCCATTGGCATCAGCACACCAGGTATCACCACTCATCGGCGCACCACGGCGTTGAATGTCAGTGCCAGTGCCACCATCCAGATATGATGACTTCACCATTCTGCCAATTTGGAACGAATTCTATCGTAACTCATCTCACGTCTTTCGCGCGGGCCTGTTGAAACGCCCGCATATGAAATTGCATTTGCCTGGGATGATATGCGTATGTTTGGCCGACAGGGCAAGCCAAGCCGCGCCTTGCAACCACCCGTCATGCAATCATCGCCCGCTGCCGACAATATGTGCCCACCACAAGCGGCAACATCATAGGCCTGCCGTCAAATGCATTGACGGGGCAGGCGCGAAAGACACGGCTTGTCAGCGCAACTCTCACACGGATGTGCACCCAGCGCATTGCGCGGCAAATCAAATTCAACCGGAAACAAAAGTGCCGCACGATAAGCATGCCACAAGCCATAGCGATGATGGATGTTAAGCCCGAGGGGCGACACATGCCCAGCCCCCGCCAATCGCGCCCAGGTCAGAAATGGCTGGTGCGGAACATCAAAAGGATAAACAGCTTGTGCATCCAGTGACGCCGCCAAGCGGATCAACCACCTCACTTGCGTCCATTCATCCATCGATGCTGTCATGTTCATTTCGCTCCGTGGCAAAGCGCCGGAACATGTCAAGCCCCACATTGCCAATCAGAATGACAAATGCAGCACCCTCAATATCCCGAGGTGCAAACCAGCCCAGTGGCGTGAAACCTTCAGCGCCGGATAGCATTTAAGATCGGATGTTCCAAATCATCCCAGCGCGGGTCGCCCAACTCCATGACGTTCGCGTGGCAGTCGGATATCATGCTTGGCCCGGATCCGCGCATCAATGTCACGATCAATATATTCGGGATAATAGGTCGAGAGAATTTCCCGTTTGCGTGCCGCAGCCTTTTCCACAATGTCGGGTTTGCCCAGCTTCAATCCATTCCTTCGGGCTCATGCGGTTGGCCATATGCGGATAGACATAATCCTTTTGCATCAGAGACAAGGTCTGGTTCGACCCTAAGTAATGCCCAGGCCCATCCAAACACACCTCCGTTATCACATCGACGGACAATGACTCATCCGTCACTTCAATGCCCCGCACATTGCGGTTGATGGCACCCAGCATATCATTGTCGATCAGCAAGCTTTCCAAACAGAACCCAAGCAGCGACGCATGCATGCCAGCCGATTCATACATCAGATTGATGCCCGTCATCGCGGCAATACCAGCCGTCACGCCCTTTTCATAGCCAGCTTGCATGTCCGGCAATTTGGAATCGCACATGCCAGAAGCTGAACCAACCGTGAGATTATAAAACTGCCCCATCTGCGCGCATCCCGCCGTGATCAACGCCTGTTCACCAGACCCGCCCGACATGGACCCCGTGCGCAAATCAGACACAAATGGCCAAGGCCCCCAAATCGCCACGGCACCCGGCACAATGCAATTGATGTAAACCAAGCCCGCCAAACATTCGGCCACCGCTTGCACAACAGTGCCAGCCAAAGCGGCAGGAGACGTTGCACCCGCTTGCGCAGCGGTCAGCAGAAGCACCGGCATGCCGCCGCGCGCTGCTGCTTCCAAACAACGACAAGCATCTTCGGCAAATTTCAGCGGCGGCACAACAAAGCAATTGGATTGCGACACAAATGGCCGCTCCCGCCATTTTTCTTCGCTGCCTGCAATGGCGTGCAGGATTTGCAAACACTCATCCACATGCGATGGCTCCACCATCGATGTGCCCACATGCTTCTGCGTCGCGGCAATGCAGGCATACATGCGTGTTGATATCGAGGTCATGCCCCGTGATCATGTCCCGCGCCGTAATGGAGCGTTGAAAGAAATGGATATGCTCACACGTATCAACAATGCGGCCCGCATCATAAAGATCAACCAACACGGACTCACGATACTCCCGCGTCAGCGGTTCAACGATGTGAACAGCAGCACCCGCCGTCCCAAAATAAACCCGCGTTGCCTGAAGGTTCCATGTCATGCTGCGGATCGCGCCCGTGCAACACAAAATTCCGCCGCGCCTTTGCGATGGTGTCTTCAACCAGAGCAGGGGGAATGCACAGCCGCCCTTTGTCACTCATCCAACAGCCCTTGGCCGACATCGCTTCGACGCATGATGGAATGGCACTGCCCAATCCAACTGTTTCAAGCAAATGCAGCGCCGACTTGTGGATACGTTCCATCTCTGCTGGCTTAAGCGGCTTGTATTGGCCACCGTTCATGCCGGGGCGTACTGCTGACTCTTCAAGCGTCAATGGTCGTGATCGCATTGCCCGGCGTGCATCTCGCCCACCGCGCCGCTTAGAGAGATCTTCGACAAGGCTCATGATGAAACTCCGGTGGACGCCACAACGAAATAGTATGGGCTGTAGAATATTGCCTTTTTTGAGGGCCTAGCGAAAGCGCCAGAATCCTTATATCAATGGTCTAAATAACTCACCACTCTGGCACTCTTCAATCAAAATTCCCCGTGTTATTGATCATTTCGTCCAAATAAGGGTGAATCATCTTGGCCAAACGAGACCTGCCGCCACTGCGCGCTTTGACAGCCTTTGAAGCCGCTGCAAGGCTGGGCAGTTTTCGCGCCGCTGCGACTGAACTGGGCATCACACGGTCTGCCGTCAGTCATCAAGTCAAACTCTTGGAAGACCGCATGGGTCTCACGCTGTTTCGGCGCGATGCGCGCCGCGCTGAATTGACAACTTCCGGCCAAGCCTATTTCCCCACCATCAAAGACGCCTTCGACCAAATCGAAGCCCACACCAAGGCCATCAAACCATCAACGGTTGATAATGAACTCACCATCCAAGTCTATGTGACCCTCGCCCTCAAATGGCTGATCCCGCGACTGCATGATTTTGAGCGCCGCTACCCCGATATGAAAGTGCGCCTGTCCACGTCTTATTTCGACTGGGACTTTGACGAGCGCAACGTTGATGTCGGCGTGGTCCTCGCGCGCAATAAGTCACCAGGTCATTATTATGCCCCACTGTTCCAGTCCATGCTGGTGCCCGTATGTTCGCCAAAACTGATGCAAGGCGAAAACGCGCTCGAAGACTCCTGATGATTTGCGCAAACACAAACTCATTGATGTCTATACGGCGGAAGAGGATTGGCAGCTGTGGCTTGAAGGTGCTGGTGTGGATGCGCTCAAATCCCAAAACCGCTTATCCGTCGACAGTTACATTCTCGCCCAAGAGGCCGCCATTGAGGGCAGGGGTGTCGCCATGACCATTGGCCCCTTTGCCGCTGAGGAAATCAAGCTTGGCCGCCTTGTGCAACCGTTCCCCTTGCGCGTGCCACACAAACACCAATGGTATTTTGCCTGCAGTGCCGAGCACCGCAAGAAAAACAAAGTGAAACGGTTTGAAGACTGGTTGATGAAACAAGTCGCATCTGACCCCGCATTAAGCGCCTATCGCATTTCAGGAAAAGCAGCATGACCGACATCCCCGTAGAAGCCGGTCGCCGCAGCCGCCGTGACGTGCATCGTAGACCTGTTAATACTGCTATTCAGCAGCAAAAGCCGATGAAGTCGAAACGTGCATTTCCCCCAACACGACTGATCAGCGATGATCAAATCGAAGCCATCCATCATGCATCTCTCAAAGTGCTGGCGGAAATCGGCATGGATTTCATGTTGCCGGAGGCGCGCGATGTTTTGAAAAAAGCCGGTGCCACGATCGACGGCGAACGCGTGCGCTTTGACCCCGCCATGATTGAACAGGCCATGTCCCATGCGCCGGAACACTTCACCATTCACGCCCGCAACCCCGAACGCAACATGAGCATTGGAGGCGACAACATTTGTTTTGGCACCGTCGGAAGCCCCCCCAATTGCCACGATATGGAAGGTGGACGCCGCACGGGAAACCACGCCGATTTCACCAAGTTCATCAAGCTGGCGCAACACTTCAACGCCATTGATTTTGTGTCCGGCTATCCGGTGGAACCAATCGACATTCACGCTGGCGTGCGCCACTTGCAAGTGTTGCGCGAAGTATCTGAACTTTCGGACAAACCATTCGTCGCCTATTCCTTGGGCGTGGAACGCATCCGCGACGGTATGGAAATCGCACGTTTGGCCCGCGGCATTTCCCATGAACAGTTTGATCGTGAACCAACGCTCACCACAATCGTCAACACCAACTCGCCCTTGAAGCTTGATCCCAACATGCTGAATGGCATGATGGAAATGAGCCGCCGCAACCAGGTCGTCTGCGTCACACCCTTCACGCTGGCAGGTGCCATGGCCCCTGTCACCGTGGCAGGTGCCCTGGTTGAACAAAATGCCGAAGCCTTGGCGGGCCTCACATTCTGCCAACTCGTCAATCCCGGAGCGCCTGTCATCTATGGCGGCTTCACGTCGAACGTTGATATGAAGTCGGGTGCCCCCGCATTCGGCACGCCTGAATACATGAAAAGCACCATCATCGGCGGGCAATTGGCAAGGCGTTATAAAGTGCCCTTCCGCACGTCGAACACCAACGCGGCCAATATGATGGACGCCCAAGCCGCCTATGAAAGCGTGTTTTCGCTCTGGGGCCTCACCATGGGCGGCGGCAATTACATCATGCATGGCGCGGGGTGGCTGGAAGGCGGCCTCGTTGCCAGCTTCGAAAAATTCGTGATGGATTGCGACCTCATTCAAATGGTGAAATCCTTCCTGCAACCTATTGAAATCAATGAAGATGCTCTGGGCGTGGAAGCCATCCGTGAAGTCGGCCCCGGCGGTCATTTCTTTGGTGCACAACACACGCTGGCCCGCTATTCCGATGCCTTCTATGCGCCGATGGTGTCGAACTGGAGCAACAACCAGCAATGGGATGCCGCAGGCCGCCCTGATGCGTTGCAACGTGCCAACACCCTGTACAAACAAGCGCTCAACGAATACACCCCTCCGCCAATGGATGCAGCGGTGAAAGATGCACTGGATGATTTCGTCAACAGACGTTTACGTGAAGGCGGAGTGCCGACGGATTTCTGACCATGACTGACATCATCGTCATTGGTGGCGCGAACCTCGACATCAAAGCCAAGTCGCTTGAGGTCAATCACTTCGGCACGTCAAACCCCAGCCGCATCACATCTTCGCCGGGCGGCGTTGGCCGCAACATTGCCCATAATCTCGCGCGCCTTGGGGCCGATGTTGGCCTCATAGCTGTCCTCGGCAGCGATCATCAAGGTGAAGCCGTGTTGGAAGCCACGCGAAGTGCCGGGGTTGATTTTTCGCGCGTGCGCATCAATGCGCCTGCCACTGGAACCTATATTGCGGTCCTCAATCCCGATGGCGAACTTGTCACCGCCATGAACGATATGCGCGCCGCTGATTTGGTCACACCAGAACTCATCGCCGAATTCCAGAATGACATTCTCGCAGCAAAATTTGTCGTGGCCGATTGCAACTTGCCGATCGCTACACTCGAAGCCATTGCCGAACTCGCGCGCGACAAACTTTTCATCGAACCCGTATCGGTGCCAAAATCCGCAAAACTCAAGGCCTTGTTGCGAAGTCGGTTCCATATTCATGGCATCACCAAACCTTGACCAGATTGAAAGCCTCACCGGCAGCCGAGATATTTTTGCAGGTTGCACTGCATTGCACGAACGCGGCTTGCAAAATGTCGTGGCCCATGCGGGTGCTGAAGGCGCATTCATCTCCGATGGCAAAGACATCGACCACGTGCCGCCTGAATCTGCCGGCCCGATTATTGATGTAACGGGCGCTGGTGATGCTGCTGTCGCAGGCCTGGTTTTCGGCCTGCTGCAGGGCAAGCGACCTGATGTCGGCAGCGGCCTTTGGACAAACCCTCGCGGGCCGCGTCATCGCCAGCCCGCGATCCACTCTGGAGTAATCATGCAAGTTCAATGCTCGAAACCCGTTGCCGCTGCGTTGAAAGCGGGAAAGCCTGTGGTAGCGCTTGAAAGCACCATCATCGCCCATGGCATGCCGTTTCCGCAAAATTTGGAAATGGCGCGTGAGGTTGAACGTGTGATCACCGAATACGGTGCGACACCTGCCACCATCGCCATTGTCGACGGTGACATTGTGCGCGGGCCTTGATGACAACACGTTGGAACATTTCGCCAAAACGGGTCCCTCGATCATGAAGGTGTCGACGCGCGACATGCCCTATGTCGTATCGCGCAAAATGACCGGGGCCACCACCGTCGCCTCCACAATGCGCATCGCGGACATGGCTGGCATTGCGGTTTTTGCCACGGGTGGCATTGGTGGAGCGCATCGCGGAGCTGAGCTGAATTTTGATATTTCTGCAGATCTCATGGAATTTGCGCAAAGCAATGTGGCCGTGGTCACGGCGGGTGCGAAAGCCATTCTGGATTTGGGCCTCACGTTGGAAATTCTTGAAACTCAAGGCGTTCCCGTGGTGGGCTACGGCACCGACGAATTCCCCGCCTTTTACAGCCGCCAAAGCGGATACAAACTGACACAACACGTAGATAATCCAGACCAACTCGCATCCCTCCTTCATTCCAAATGGAGTATGAAACTAAAAGGTGGCGTAGTTGTGGCGAATCCGATCTCAATTCAGGATGAAATTCCAAGTACTGAAATTGCCCCGCTTATCGCCTTCGCCGTATCAGATGCCAAGAAACATGGCATTCACGGCAAAACACGTAACGCCCTTCCTGCTGAAACGCTTGGCCGAAATCACCGAAGGCAAGTCATTGAAGGCCAACATCGCGCTGGTCATGAACAATGCCAAGGTCGCAGCCGAACTCGCCGTTGCCTATGCCGCATTGAAAGCATGACCAACCGCAATAACCTGATTGGCATCGCAGCGCTCTGTCTGGGCTCCCTTGTATTTTCACTGCAAGATTCAGTGATCAAAGCCATCAGCGGAGATCACGCCGTGACATTGGCCATCGTGTTACGCGCCATCGTGTCATTCCCGATTATCGTTGCCATGGTGGCTATGGCAGGCGGCATTAAACTGTTGGATACGCCACATTGGAAGATGATGGTGCTGCGTGGGGCCGTGCTGCTCTGTGCCTATACCTCTTATTTCATGGCCTTTCCAGCTTTGCCCTTGGCTGAAGCGATAGCGCTGTATTTCATGGTGCCACTTTTCATCACAGTCATGTCAGGCCCACTGCTGGGTGAACACGTAAGCCTCAAAGCTTGGGCCGCCGTGGCATTGGGGCTGGTTGGCGTTTTCATAATTCTCAAACCAGGTTTGGGCCTATTCGAGCCTGCAGCTTTGTTGTCCCTCGTCAGTGCAGCAACATATGCCTATGCCATGATCCTGGCGCGCAAATATGGGCAGAATGTTCCCGCCACTGTCATGACGTTTTACCAAAACGCGGTTTATCTGCTGGGCGCGCTTCTTATCGCGGTTGTCGTAATGGTGTTGGGCATCGAACCACCGGGCCACCCCAGCCTGGATTTTCTGGTCCGGGATTGGAAAGTGCCTAATATCACGGACCTCTCACTCATGGGCCTCTGCGGCATCATCGCTGCCGTGGGCTCAACACTCCTGTCGCAAGCCTATCGCACAGGCCAAGCTAACATCGTCACACCGTTTGAATACACTGGAATGATTTGGGCCGTGGTTTTCGGATTTGCGTTTTTTGGCGAAGTTCCGGAACTGACAACACTGTTGGGCATGGCCCTCATTGCCGGGGCGGGGGTTCTGGCGCTGCGGGCCGGCACCTAGAATACAGTACAGTTTCCACCACTCAGTTTTTTCAGTTTGAAAACCTTGTGCTCAGGATTTTTCACAACGTCTAAAGCCACAGGTAAAAACTCACCCTCGGTGGTCAAATGAAAATCCGTTTCAGCGTTGAGCAAAACATCACCTTCTTTTTCAACGAGCAAGAATCTTCCACCCAGAGATCCCGGGCTCTTGTCGTCGATGATTTTGCAGCGCGTACCATCTTTCACATTGGCACAGGCAAAGCCACTCAGCCATTTCGTCGTGTCACCGCGCATACGCAAAAGCAGAATGTTGTCATCTTCCTCACTCGCATCAGCAGCACGATCAAGGCCAATCTGTATCGTCATAAACGTCACCTTCTGCTTTGGGTGAGCCGCCAAATGCGCCTTGTCATAGGTGCGCGCATAACAGCCTTTGAGGGCGGCAAGCGCTGGCCCATTGAAGTTGAGGATAAATACAAGAACAAGACATAAACGTGTCATCATCACCCCCTTCTCCTCACCCGTCTCGCCCCGCCATCATCGCCCAGCGTCTCCACCGTCTTGATCGGCGGTAGCGTCACCACCTTTTTCAAATTCGTAAACGCCGCCGTCTTGTGGGGCATCGCCATGGCTTCAACGAAATGTTGCTGAAACTTCGGCTCAACGGCGGTTTCGATTTTTTCGATGCGTCTGACCACCGCTTCGATTTCATCGCGCGCCGCTTTGTTGAGAAGCGCGATCCGCGCGCCCGTGCCAGCGGCGTTTCCGGCACTTTGCACTTTTGCCAAATCACAATCCGGGATCAGACCCAGCACCATGGCGTATTTCATGTCGATGTGAGACCCAAACGCGCCTGCCAAGCGAATTTTATCGACGTGGGTAATCTCCAGTTTATCCATCAACAATTGTACACCCGCATAGAGTGCGGCCTTGGCCATTTGTATCGCACGCACGTCATTTTGCGTCACGCGAATGAGCGGTTCGTTGGATTGATCCGCTGGTTGCCTGATGACGTAATTATAAGTGCGCTTGTGGGGCTCAATTCGGGGGCTCCGCTCTGCAAGCGCGCCGTCCACCAGCCCGTCCTGGTTGATGACGCCTGCCAGATACATTTCTGCGATAGCCTCGATGATGCCGCTGCCGCAAATGCCTGTGACGCCGGTTTGTGCAATCGCCTCCTCAAAGCCCGGCTCATCTGACCACAAATCTGAGCCAATCACTTTATAGCGTGGCTCCAATGTTTCAGGATTGATCCGAATACGTTCAATTGCACCGGGGGCCGCCCGTTGCCCACAAGAAATTTGTGCTCCTTCAAAGGCTGGTCCCGTAGGCGAAGAGCAAGCAAGCAAACGCTGCTTGGTGCCCAGCACAATCTCTGCATTGGTGCCAACATCAACGCACAACATATATTCATCTAACTCATGCGGCGCTTCTGAAAGCACAACGCCAGCAGCATCCGCCCCCACATGACCCGCAATACAAGGCAGTACATAAACAGACGCACCCGCATTCAATTTCAAATCCATCTCCGTAGCTTTGAAGGTGAGGGGCAGGCCCGTGGCCAAGGCGAAAGGCGCACCGCCCAATTCCGTGGGGTCGATGCCGAGGAACAGATGATGCATGACAGGATTTCCGACCAGCACGACTTCCATGATATCATTCAGTGGCACGCCAGCTTGCGTCGCCACTTCCTCTGCAAGTTGTTGCAACGCCGCGCGTATAGCAGTGGTCATTTCGACTTCACCACCGGGGTTCATCATCACATAGGACACGCGCGACATCAGATCTTCGCCGAAACGAATTTGCGGGTTCATCAAACCAGAAGAAGCCTTCACTTCGCCTGTCGACAAGTCGGTGAGGTGCGCGGCAATGGTTGTGGACCCCACATCAATGGCAATGCCAAAAATGCTGTCGTGAAAACCCGGCCATATCGACACGAGCCGATTGCCACCACCTTGTGGACGCGAGAATACAGCACAGGTAATTTTCCATTCACCCTTGCGCAAAGTCTTCTGCAACGCCGCAATGATGGAGAGATCACAGGAAATATTTTCAACGCCCCATTGGTCTTTCAGCGCATCATAAACCCGCTCCAAGTCCGACGAGGGTTTGTGCATGTCAGGCTCTTCGACCTCGATGAAGTACAGCTTGGTAGCGGGATCAAGTTCAATCACCCGGGTGTCGGCTTCCTTGCGCACGACTTGTTTGTGCACTTGTGATTCCGGCGGCACGTCAATGACGAGATCGCCTTGTATTTTGGTTTGACACGACAAGCGCCTGTCTGCGGCCAGGCCTTTGATGCGGCGGTAACGGGCTTCCACATCGTTGAAGGCCGAGGCGTGACCGTCAGTTGAGGAAATGCCGTGTTTGGCAAATTCGCCCTCACCAATATTAATCTGGCATCGCCCGCAAATGGCGCGGCCGCCACAGACCGAGTCGATATCAACGCCCAATTGACGTGCCGCTGTCAGCACAGGTGTTCCCACAGGGAAGCGCCCGCGCTTGCCGGAGGGGGTAAATACGATGAGGGGATTCTGCTCGGTCATGATGGCCTATATACGCAAAAGTGGATTGCTGGAGCGAGACAAATACGACATGCTCTGGACATGCCAAGAATCCCCCAAATCAATCTGCCCGGACTAAAGCCAACCATCAGTCAACTTATTCTCGGCTGCGACAACAAGGATACATGGGAGGAGGGTGCACCCGTGTGGGACCATTGGCTGGAGGTGGGCGGCAATGCTTTTGATACGGCCTATGTTTATGGTGGCGGAAAACAGGAGCAAGCGCTGGGCGATTGGATGGCTAGGCGCCGTGTAACGGGAGATGTCGTCGTCACGGTCAAGGGCGCGCACACCCCCCACTGCGACCCAGAATCTATCGGGCGGCAATTGACGGAATCATTGGACCGCCTGCAGCTCAATTTTGCACCCATCTACATCATGCACCGCGACAACCCGAAAGTACCAGTGGGTGAATTTGTGGATGCGCTGAATGCATTGAAGGTTGCTGGCAAAATTGGAATTTTTGGCGGTTCCAATTGGTCGGTCGAACGCATCGCCGCCGCTGAAGCCTATGCCGCCGCCAAGGGGCTGGAGACCTTTACAATCCTGAACAATAATCTCTCCCTTGCGGTGATGGAAAAGCCTGTGTGGGATGGTTGCGTCACCTCAAATACGCCGGCGACACTCAAATATCTGCGTGACACAAACACCATTCATTTCAGTTGGTCGTCACAGGCACGTGGTTATTTCCTCCCAGTTGAATTGCGCGACCGCTTGCCGGAGGATACGCGCCCAGAAACCTGTTTTGGCAGTGAAGCCAATGCGGAACGCCGCACGCGCGCTGAAACACTTGCAACGCGATTGGGCGTTTCGGCGAACAACGTCGCCATGGCATGGGTGCTGAACCAATCTTTCCCGTCGCTCGCCCTCGTGGGTCCGCGGACCGTGGAAGAAATCGACTCATCCCTGCCGGGCTGTGGGATTAAGCTGACGGTCGACGAGGTGGCGTGGTTGAATTTGGAATAGTGCTTGAGGCCTAAACCTCTCCCAATACTTTTTCCAAAGTTGGCGTCAGCGCTACAAAACGCATAACCACATCGGTTGTTTTGGCGTGCAGCGTTTCAAGGTCGAGCGGAAACTGTCCTTCGAACAACGTGATTGGGCCTTTGGGATACGACCAATTGGGAAAGCCCTTCAATTCGTCGCCACATTGGGCGCGAAAGCCACGCACGAATTCACGTGCAGCAAAAGCCTCGCCCTTGATCATGCGCAGTTTCTTGGCGTGAAGATTATAGCGCGCAATACCTTGAGCCTCACATGCAGCATCCACCCACACGCTGAAAAACAAGCCGTTGGTGTTGAGCAATTCGTTTGCTGCATCGGTGGTCCATCCAGGCTTCATCACCTTGAGAAGTGCAGCTCCCAAACCCTCTCCGGTCTTGATGGTGAGTTTATATTGCCATTCAAGTCCAGCCGCACGTTCAGCTTTCACGGCGTTGAAGATGTTGAGGTATTTATCCATCAGCGCCGACGTCGCGCTTCACGTGCAGCGCGGCGGGCTTCAATGTCCTCGTTCGAAGAAATTTCGCCTGCTGCCTGCGCCGCAGCCGATGGTGCCGCCGTCATTTCGCGGAATTTGTTGGTCCAGAATTTGCAATGCGCGTCCGTGCCGTTCAATACGTTGGCACCGAAAATTGCGTGCATGTCTTCATCGTGCAGCGGGTTCATGATCGCCGATGTCATGCCATGTGAAGCGGCCATCGCAAGAAAATATCCAGTTAGCGCACGGCGGTTTGGCATGCCGAAAGAAACATTCGATGCGCCACAAGTGGTGTTGACTTTCAACTCCTCACGCAAGCGCCGCACCAGGCGGAACACCTGCTGGCCAGCAGTGCCCATAGCACCAATCGGCATTACCAGGGGATCAACCACAATGTCATGGCTACTTGATGCCAAAGTCAGCAGCACGTTCGACAATTTTTTTGGCCACAGCAAAGCGCACATCTGGATCTTCCGAAATGCCGGTTTCATCATTGGAGATCGCAACAACAGGAACATTGTATTTCGCAACCAGCGGCAAAATTGCTTCCAGCTTTTCTTCTTCGCCCGTCACCGAATTGACCAGCGGACGGCCAACTGCCGTTTCCAAGCCAATCTTCAAAGCCGAAGTCACTGACGAGTTGATGCACAGCGGCATGTCACAAATCGACATGACGATTTCGAGAGTCTGCTTCATCAGCGGTGGTTCGGATTCGTTGGGGTTCACAGCAGTGACGCCAGCATTCACGTCCAAGATATGTGCGCCCGCCGCCATTTGCGCCAAGGCATCTTTGATCACGGTTTCAAAATTGCCAGCCTGCATTTCAGCAGCCAGTTTTTTGCGCCCCGTCGGATTGATGCGCTCACCAATGACAGTGAAAGGGCGGTCAAAGCCGATGATGTGGGTTTTGCTGGCGGATTGGACGAGAGTATGAGTCATGACGCGTTGCGGCCTCCATTGCCGATCATTTGCTTAATGCGTTCGGGCGTGAATTCAGCTTCAAGTCTTGCCTTGGCCTTATCGGCTTCAGCGGCCATATCGTCGGATACAGGCAAAGGCTCGCCGCGCCGCCAATCGGCCAGATAGTCATCCGTATTGGTTGCGCCATCGCGCATGGCCGCCATATCAATGGCCTCCATAAAGCGATTGTCGAGCATGCGCTTTTCTTCCTTGCGGCCGATTTTCACTGAAACCGCTGAGGGGATATCGCGCCAATAGGTAATCACAAGGTTTGCCATAGGACTCATATGCCGTGGATTGAAAGCGGCGTGTAGAACAAATACGACATGGCGGGAAGGGGGATCGGCGAATGGAGCTATGCGCGGTTTTTGCGCACAACCCAGCCCCAAATGAACAGCACGACAATCGCACCAATGACGGAGCCACCAAAACCAGCCTGTTCGCCCGGATAGTAAAAACCAAAGAACTGCCCGAGGAATGTTCCGGCAAAGGCACCGGCAATGCCCAACAGCACCGTAAGCACAAAGCCGGAGGGGTTATGTTGTCCGGGTTTGAGGAACCGGGCAATCATGCCCGCCGCAAAACCAACCATAATCGGCCAGAGTGACTCCCCACATTAAGACTCAGGCCCCGAAGAATGTGCGCGCCATGATACCGATGATGGTGCTGAATGAACGCACGGCTTCAATCGGCACATTCTGCCCAGTGAAAGTGCCAGTCGCATCAATTTCTGAAGCAAGCTTGTCAACGTCGCCGTCGATTTCGACGTCAACATAAGCGCTTTCCTTCATGATGATTTGGCCGCTGATGCCATCGGCTGAGGCGAACAGATCAGCATCGCCTTCAGGATTGAGGAACAAGGCTTCATCGGACGTCACATCGGCAGATGGCAGTGTCATCGTCAGATCATACTGTTTTTGATTACCAACATTCGGTGTCGACGTCAGGGGCATGTTGCCTTTCAACGCGAATTCCTTGTTGTTGCACTTGGCTTTTACGTCGATGAACCAAGACGTGTCTGATAGGCAAATACCATGTCGCCATTCCAAATGCAGCCTTTGTCCGATGGCAGACCCGCTGAAGGCACAGTGAAATTATTAAATTGGACGGTATCAACGCGTTCGTCGATCAGGCCAGTTTCGGTTTTCTTGATGTTTTTAAGAATTGTATCGCGCAACAAACTGGCGCCCGTGCTTGGCACTTCCGGTTTCAACATCAACGTACCAGCAAAACGGCCTTCGGATGCCGGAACTTTTCCGACTGCCAAATAATTCATCGCAAGATTGGCACCATCAGTGAAACCATCCGATTTTACCACCCAACCGCCGGAATATTGTGTGCGTTGCAATTTTTTGCCGTTGGAAGGATTGACCAGTGCACCACTGCCCGTGACAGAACAGGACTCAGCTTGGCCCGAAACAATGCCAGCCGTTGCCGCTTGGCACTTGATCTTCAGAGCTGTCTCAACTTGCTTGTCCGCAAGGCCGACATCAAAGCTGTCTTTGTTTGCATTGTCGCGTAACGAAGGCATCGAGGCCTTCATCGTAAAATTCACGGTGTCGGCAGCCCACGCAGTTGAGGTGGCCAAGAGCAGACCCAAAAGCGAAAGTGGAAGATACTTGGTCATATGAGAGAGCCTTTCCAGCAAATTCAAGAAACTGATGAAAACGCATACGCCCCCACAGTGAGCAGCGAGTTAACAGTTAGCGACAAATTGCCGCCAACGTTAACGAAGCAATGTCAGGCCTTCGGCTTTACAACCATGCCGTAGCCGATGATCAGTATAATGGCACCCACCAGCGAGCCGATGAAACCTGCGCCTTGGCCAGCACTGTACCAACCAATGGCTTGGCCCAAGAAGCCGGCCAGCAAAGCACCAGCAATCCCAAGTGCGGCTGTCAGAATGAAGCCCTTTGGCTCATTGCTTGCCGGGCATAATGAATTTGGCAACTGTGCCAACGATTGCGCCCATAATGATCGTCCAGATGATTCCCATAATATTCCTCCAATGAAGTCCGCGCATATGTAGCATCGACTTTGGCTGCTTCGCAATGTCTTGCATTTGACAAGAAGCACCCCAATATAGCGGCTTCGCCAAAAGGAGAGAATGAAATGGCTAAAACAAACACCATGCTAAAAGCTTTGTTGGGTCTTGCCGTCGTGGCAGGCTGGCAAAATCGTGACAAAATCGGTGATTTCGTCAAAGGCGTTGCCAATAAAACTGGCGCCGATGGCAGCAATCCAGCAGGCGGCCTTGGCGACTTGGTTGACTCCTTCCGCAAAGGTGGATTAGGCCAAAAGGCAGATAGTTGGGTCGGCACAGGTGCAAACGAACCAGTGAGCGAACCCGAAGTTGCCAAAAGCATTGATCCCGACGTACTCGACGGACTGGCTGAACAGACTGGTTTGAGCCGTGAAGAGTTGTTGAAGCGCCTCTCCGCCGTGTTACCAGAAATGGTCGACAAGATGACGCCAAGCGGTCGCCTGTAATTCTCGAATTATTACTTGGGAGGGCAGCGGTTGCCCTCCCTTTTATTTTATGCCGTGATACCCTGAGCGTTGAGATCTTTTATTTTTTCGTCACTCAGGCCCAAGAGTTCAGCCAACACAGTCGCTGTTGAACTGCCAAGACGCGGCGATGCAGCCTGCACAGCGACGGGCGTTTCAGAGAAGACAACGGGATTGGCGACACCTGGCACTGACAAGCCATCATCTCGCTTGAGATCAAGTTTAAGTCCACGCGATGCGACTTGTGGGTTTTCAAACACCTGATCAATGCTGTTGATAGGGCCACAGGGCACTGATCCTGCTTCAAAGGCATTCACCCATTCGGCGGTTGATCGCACTTTCAAAAAAGGCTGCAACAGCGGAATAAGCGTAGCCCGGTTTTCAACGCGCCCCTGATTGGTCGTGTACTCACCCGTTGACAGGTTCTCGGCACCAATGATCCTGCAAAATTCCGTATACTGACGATCATTACCAACCGCGATGATGATATGTCCGTCTGCTGTTTCAAAAGTTTGATAGGGCACAATGTTGGGGTGGGCATTGCCAAGGCGCTGCGGCACCTTGTGCCCGACGAGATAGTTCAAGGCCTGATTGGCTAGAACTGAGACTTGTGAGTTTAACAGCGAAATATCGATGTACTGCCCTTCGCCCGTGCGCTCACGGTGATAAAGCGCTGCTTGAACGCCGATGACGGCATGCAGGCCCGCAAATACATCGGAAAAGGCCACACCCATTTTTTGCGGTTCGCCATCCGCAGATCCTGTTACCGACATGACGCCAGCCATGCCCTGAATCATGAAATCATAACCCGCGCGATTGGCGTAAGGCCCGGTTTGTCCAAAACCAGTGATCGAGCAATAGATCAGCTTCGGATTAATGGCTTTCAGGCTGGCGTAATCCAAACCATATTTTTTTAACCCTCCGACTTTAAAATTCTCGATAACAACATCTGACTTCGCCGCGAGTTGCCGAAGTAAACCTTGCCCTTCAGCCGTTGCCATATCGATGCAAACGGAACGCTTGCCGCGATTGGCAGATTGGAAATAGGCAGCATCGCCGCGTGAGCCATCAGGGTTGGTCACAAAAGGTGGACCCCAGCCACGCGTATCATCCCCTTCGCCTGGCTTTTCGATCTTGATAACCTCGGCACCAAAATCCGCCATCATCTGCGTGGCCCAAGGTCCAGCCAAGACGCGGGTCAGATCGAGCACGCGAAGACCTGTGAATGCACCAGTCACATCAATCTCCTATTGCGTCTGCAACGACTGCCAAACTGCATCATCAACTTCCACGCCATCACGTTCTGCGACGTGCGATCTTTTCAGGATAAGGGTTTTTCAAACGCTCTCCGCCCAAAGCAAAATTGGGATCAACAGGGCATCCAATGCCATAACCGCCGCGCACACTCATCGGCACCAAGTATAAGTCCATGCCGCACATTCAGTAGAAAAATTCTGCCATGTTCCGCATGCATCTTTTCAATGTCGTCTGCCAGAAACACACAAGACACAGTCGCCAGATCAAGTCCGATCAAGTCTTTTTCCAACGCCAGAGTTCTGGTTGTGTCGAAAACGGCTTCTGCGAGAAGTTTTAGGCCGGGATAACCAACGGCCTCTAGCCAGGCACAATCCTGAGCCGCGCGTGACGCAATGGATGAGAGCTCATGTTTCACAAGGAACTGTTGTGCGTGCCGTTCGATCTCTGCCATAGTTTTGCGCATCAGCTAGTCCTTATCCGCTGAAAAATCACGAACATCCATCTCTGCCATAACGCTTTCCACCGCAGCCACAAAACCAATCAAGAGTTTCTCATCAATGCGGCCAATAGTTCCCACGCGAAAACTGGCTCTGCGGGGCAAAAGCCCAGGTGCAATCACAAACCCGCGACGTCGCAAGCCATCATAGAAAACCTGAAAGTTGAACTTTGTGTCACGTGGGCAAAGGTAAGTCTGCACAATGGGACCACCCGTTAAGTTCGCGAGCAAAGGCGAAAACCCCATGGCACGCATGCGTGTACTTAATGTGTCGGCATTGCGCTCGTATTTTTCAGCGCGTCCAGCAACACCACCCTCGGCCATGAATTCGCGAAGTGCCTGGCGCAGCGCGACGAGAACATGTGTAAGGGGTGTCACACGGAACTGACCCGTTGTTTCCAACTCAGTCCAAAGTCCCCGCAAATCGAGAACAACATTTGCACACTCCCCTTGTGAGGCGTCCAGCAATTCACGTCGTGTCAGAACAAATGAATAGCCTGGCAAGCTGGCAAGGCACACGTGGCTACAAGACGTCAGCACATCGACGCCATCATCAATCATGTTGAGTGGCATGCCGCCCAGTGTCGCATTTGCATCCAGCATCAAGATGCGGCCGCGTTGCCTTACCTCTTTGGAAATCTCGGCAATGGGATTGATAACTCCTGTGTTCAATTCACAATGCACGAGCCAAACATGGCTGATGTTGCGGTCCTCATCCAAGGCTTTGGCCACATCAACTGCTTTGATCGCTGTGTTTGCATTACGCGTCATCACGGTATGCGGGCGGTCCATGCGCTGCATCATCAGTGCTGCCATTTGGCCATTGCCGCCATTCGACACAATGAGTGTCTTCTTGCGCTTATTGGCGTGAGTGTCGCAAGTGTTGCTTCTATGCCAGTGCTTTCAGTTCCAGCAACAGGAATACAGACAAAGCTCTCATCGCACCCCGCGATCTTCAACAGTGTCTGTCGAATATCTTTGACCATCGCGCCAAACTCGTCGTCCAGCACATTCCAATCTGCCAATGCAGCCAATTTGACGTCACGCGAGGTCGTAACCGGCCCCGGCGTTAACAAATACGGCATGTCCTCTTGGCCGTCCGGCCCTCTAAAGCTTGTCATTAGATCTCTTCACCTGAACGCCCTATTTGGCCGTTTGGAAGCCAGAGGTCAAATTCCATTCGCAGGGGATGTTCTTGCAGGGCCGCGCCTGACCTGTATGATATGATGGCGATCACGAGGAGGCTCACATGACGCTAGGATATGGTTTGCTTGGACTTTTGGTGGCCATCGTTGGCTACTTTATCTATGTTTATAACGCGCTGGTCTCCAATAAGAACCTAGTCGCTGAAGGCTGGAGCGGCATAGACGTCCAGTTAAAGCGCCGCGCAGATTTGCTGCCTAATTTAGTGGAAACCGTCAAAGGTTATGCGAGCCATGAAGACAAGTTGTTTCGTGACATTGCCGAACTGCGCGCCAAGTCAATCGCGGGTGGCAGCGTGGCTGAGCAATCTGCCGTGGGGCAAGCCATGTCAGCAGCACTCGGTCGCTTGTTTGCGATCGCAGAAGCCTATCCAGAACTCAAAGCAGATGCGAATTTCCGCGATCTGCAAGAAAAGATTTCCGGCATTGAAGATGAAATTCAATTGTCGCGTCGCTATTACAATGGCTCCGTTCGCAACCTGAACACCATGATTGAAAGTTTCCCATCTAACGTTGTGGCGAACTTTTTCAAGTTCTTGAAAGCTGAGTTCTTTGAAATTGGTGACGCCGCACAGCGCGAAGTGCCAAAGGTCGATTTCAAAAACCGCTGATGGCAAATTCCTTGCGGCGCCTGCTTTTATCTGTTGCTCTATTGTTTTCCATTGCATGTCCTGCATTGGCAGAGGAAGTCATTCGCAATTTCATCAGTGATGTGACTGTGAATGACGATGGTTCGCTGGATGTGCGGGAGACGATTATTCTGCGCTCCGAAGGCAATCAGATTAAGCGCGGCATTCGCCGAGACTTTCCGACAACCTATACGGATAAAAATGGCGTGCGCATGCGCGTTGGGTTTGAAGTATTGCGGGTCGAACGCGATGGTCGCGATGAAAACTATGTTGTAGAGAGTATCTCTAACGGCAAGAGCATTAAGATTGGCAGTGGCGATGTATTTTTGCGCAATGGTGAACACGCCTACAAGATAACCTATCGTACGCAACGGCACATAGGGTTCTTTAAAGACTTTGATGAACTCTATTGGAACGTGACGGGAAATGGTTGGACCTTCCCGATTGAAAAGGCCTCGACGCTTATTCAATTGCCGGTTGGCGCAAGTATCGTTCAGCACTCTGTTTATACGGGCAGGCAGGGTGAAAGTGGCAAAGACGCTATTGTCAACCAAGCGGAAGGCAATCGCTTCAGTGCTTCAACAACACGGCGATTGAATCCCGGCGAAGGCTTCACCGTGGCTGTTGCTTTTCCGAAGGGTGTCGTCGCAGCTCCTACGGCAGCTGAACAACAGCGGGACTGGATCCGCGACAATCTCGGTTACTTCATCATGGGGCTCACGTTGTTGTTAGTGCCATTGTATTATTTCTGGGCTTGGCTTCGCGTCGGCCGTGACCCACCCGCCGGCACCATCATTCCATTGTTTCGTCCACCTGAAGGCATGGGGCCATCGGGAGTGCGCTATGTTTATAAGAACGGCTATGACGACAAAACCTTTGCCGCGGGTCTCGTCGGGCTTGCCGTCAAAGGCCGCATGGCAATCAGCAACAATGATGACGAATACAGCATCGAGAAAAAGGAAGGCGGACGCACACCGCTGACACGCAGTGAACAGGCGCTTTTTGCGGCTGCACCAGCAAAACGCATAACACTCAAACAGTCTAACAACGTGGCTGTACGTGGCATGCGTGCGGCTTTGGAAGGCGCATTGGACGATGAGTACGATGGCGTGATGTATCTCAAGAATTTCAAGTGGTTCTTCTTAGGTCTATTCTTCAGCATTATCGGAATGATTTTAGCAGGATTTTTAATTCCCGACGCCGAAGGGTTACCAGTCATGGCTGTGGGGCTTTTCACAGCATTGTGGTGGGGTGCCATTCTGTCTTTTGGTGTTGTGGTCGTGCGAGGCTTGGTCAACAGCACAGGGATATTCGGGAAGATCAAATCCGTGATGGCGATGATTTTCCTCGGCCCGTTTGTGCTAGCTGGCGTTGCGATGCCGCTCAGCTCATGGCTATCGTCCGGCGCTTCGCCCAAGACATCGTGGTATATTTTGGCAGCAGTGGCTATTGGTCTGTGCAACCTCATTTTCTACTGGCTGCTCAAGGCACCTACACCAAGAGGCCGCGCTGTTCTCGATGAAATCGAAGGCTTCCGCATGTATATGACCACGGCCGAAGAAGAGCGTTTGAAAATTCTTCATCCGCCCGAAAAAACACCAGAACTGTTTGAGCGCTACTTGCCCTATGCCATGGCGCTCGATTGCGAAAACGAGTGGAATTCCAAATTTGCTGCCGTTCTCGCAGCTGCCGCAGCAGCAGGTGCTACGGCAGGCACATTAGGAGGCTGGTATCACGGCAGCGGCGGATTTAGCTCTCGCGATTTTGGTAGCGAACTTGGCAATTCACTCACGTCAGCTATATCGTCCTCTGGTGTTGCACCAGGGTCTTCGTCAGGTTCAAGCGGAGGAGGATTTTCAGGCGGTGGTGGTGGCGGCGGTGGTGGCTCTGGCTGGTAATCAGCCAACGTCTCCCAAATAGCTCTGAATGGCTTTGTCCTTTGATTTGAAAAACGCTGCCGTCGGCAAAGGCGCATTTCCCTTACCACCATCTACAAACATGATCTGATCCGCAACGCGCAATGCATCTTCAGGCTGATGTGTGACCATCAAAGTTGTAAGGCCGCGCTCTTGATGTAGCATTTTTACCAAGTCCAACATGTCACGCCGCAAAGCTGGCCCCAGCCCTGCAAAAGCTTCATCCAAAAGCAAGATCGGTCGATTGCGAACAAGCACACGCGCAAGTGCGATGCGTTGGCGTTCGCCGCCAGACATTTCGCCGGGTTTTCGATGGGCCAGTTCCAGAATACCAACTTGCTTGAGAGCTTTGTCGACTTCCGTCCACTGTTCTTGGTGCAGTTTTAAACTGGGCGAAATACCGAGTGCAACATTGTCGCGCGCGGTCATGTGGGCAAAACTGTTGTTGTCTTGAAACACAAAACTTACAGGGCGATTGGCAGGAGGACTCTTTGTGTGATCACTTTCGTCAAGCAAAATACGACCTGAATGCAAGTGTTCGAATCCAGCGATAATATTGAGGAGCGTTGATTTTCCTGCTCCGCTCGGACCCAACACGGCGCAGAAGCACTTTGGTGGAATGACAATATCCATGTCCAGTTCGAACGTATCAAAAACATAATGGCCGCCGTGAATATCGATCATGCCCATCGCGCTAACCTCTGTGATGCGAGTGTCATCACCAAACATAAAAGCGCCAAGATAAATGCTGTGCCTCCCGCAGCATGAGATTGATAATGCCCCATTTGTTGCTGAACCAAACTTGGCATTGTAAGCAAACCCTGCGAGCCCAACAGTGTAACCGCTGTTAAATCACCCAGCGACAAGACGAATGTCATTACAGCACCCTGCGCCAGAGCGGAACGACATAGTGGGGTATCGATTAGCACAAGACGTGTAAACCCGTTCAAGTTCAACTGTGCGCACAACCTGTCATTTGAAGGAATTGCACGTTGAACGGCAGGTCCCAACACGGACAACAGAAACGGCAGTGACATTAAGCAGTTCAGAGCCGCAATCAGCACGATGCTCAATAATATGCCGCCATCAACCGTTCGGAATGCTAAAAACCAACCGGTCGCCAAAACCGCTGGAGGAATCAAAAAGCCTCCCAGTCCGAGTGTATGAATGACACCGCGCCAATATGGTGCGCGAACCAGTGCAATCGCAAATCCCCAAGCCAATGGCACAGCAATCAAACATGAAACAGCTGCAATCGCTGTACTGGTCAACAAGGCGCGCAACAACGTCACACTGAATGCAACACTGCCAAGTCCAAAGATCGAGACCGCCAACAAAGGTGGCAGCACAACGAGAACTGCCAAACCAATCCACGATGCATCAGAACACTTGGAAATAATATTCTGACCGTCAAAGCGATCATGACGCAATCGCAATGTCGAAACGGGCTGTTGTACAATCAGTGTACGGCTTGCCGCACAGACAAGAACGAGACTAAGCAAAATTTGAATTGAAGACAATGTCAGCGTACGCGACACATCGAAGTCCATGCGCAAGGATTGGAAAATCGCAACTTCCAAAGTTGTTGCGGCAGGTCCGCCAAAGCTAAGCACCACAACGAAGCTCGCTGCACACAACAGGAATACCAGTGCTGCAACGCCGGGCAGGGCGTTGCGCAGGGCCGGCCAGTCAACATGCTGCCATGCTGCCCGACCATCGAACCCCAACTGTGCAGATAGCCGATGGCTTTCAGGTGCTGCACTTTGCAATGCGTCCAGCAAAAGTCGCACGGCCAGCGGCAAATTGAAAAACACGTGCGCCAGCACAATACCCTGTACGCCGTAGAGTTTGACTACGCCTGGTAAAACACCCGCATTCCCATAAACAGCAGCCAAACCAAACACCGCCACGATCACTGGCAATGACAGTGGAACGGCAAAGACGGCCAACAGCGCGTCTCGGCCCCAAAATTTTTGTCGAGCAAATGCTCGCGAAACAGGAATGGCAAGGCCAATTGATAGTACAGTCGAAAAGGTGGCCTGCATGATCGTAAACCACGTGATCCGCCATGCATAAGCGTCTGGCCACAATGTACCACCGCGCGCAAGCGCAAAGGCAATCAGCGGCGCGAGCCCCAGCGCCAAAGCCACAAATACGGCTGTAGGTGCAAGTGCATGAACAGCCTTTTTCATGTCAGCCACCAACAGCAGAATGCCATTCGTCAATCCAGGCTTTGCGGTTTTCATGAACTTCATCGTAAGTGAAGAGCAATGTCTTTTCGGGTTTTACAATCTTGCTAAATGAATCAGGTAGCGCAACCGACGTTTCGGCAGCAGGCAACATCCAATTGGTTGTTGGAATTTCATTCTGGAAATCCGGCGTAAGCATAAAACGCATGAATTTTTGTGCCAACGCTTTTTCTGGTGATGCCTCAACGAGGCCACCAACTTCAATTTGCAGATAGTGTCCTTCAGCAAAAGCAGCGGCTTGGTAGCGTTCCGTATTTTCCGCCGTCATATGATAGGCAGGCGATGTAACGTAAGAAAAGACCATTGGTGCTTCGCCCTTTGTGAACAAGCTGTAAGCTTCAGTCCAGCCTGGTGTGGTGGTAAGAATACGGGGTTTCAGTTTAGCCCACGCGGCACCGGCATCTTCTCCGTACACGGACTTCATCCACAAAAGAAATCCCAGCCCGGGTGTTGAGGAACGTGGATCTTGCAGAATGATTTTCTGTGAAGGATCGCCATTCACCAGTTCATAAAGTGACTTTGGCGGCGATTTCATTTTTTCAGTGTCGTAGACCACGGCGAAATGCCCGTAGTCAAAAGGCAGAAAAACAGTGTCGCTCCAACCCACAGGCAGCTTTACTTTGGCAATGTTAGCTCCATGTGGTCCGAATAAACCAGTGACTTCGGCTTCGGCCGTAAGGTTGGTATCCAAGCCCAGTACAACGTCAGCTTTTGTACTGGAGCCTTCCAACTTGAGGCGATTTAGAATGGCAACACCGTCAGCGATGGCAACCCACTCGACAACGCAATCGCAGGTTTTTTCAAATGCGGCTTTGATTTTAGCACCCGGCCCCCATTCGGAAACGAAGCTGTCATAAGTGTAAATTGTGAGCGTGTCCTTCGCTTGAGCGTTAACGCCCAGAGAAGTGAACAGCGCAAGGGAAAGTAGAAGCTTTTTCATAGGTTTCTCCATTGCGCCAACAAAGTGAATGGAGATGGGGACGTTTGAGTGTCCCGCTTTCAATCCCTCCGCTGGCATGATCCAGATCAGGTTCAGCGGGTTGGATGTGCATCCTCTCAGCCTTGTATTGCAACAAAGCACCCCGTTGAGAGCAACTTCTGAATAGAACAACACTGTCGCTCGTGCAACTGCTTGTGCTACAGGGCTGGCATGTCGAAATTTGTAATCCTCTTGGCGGGCGACGTGACGCCAACTGCTCGCTTAAAAAACCAAATCAGCGGCGCCCGCGTGATTGCGGCTGATAGCGGCATGAAACATGCCGATGCCCTGGGTCTGACGCCGGAACTGTGGGTGGGAGATTTCGATTCAACGCCAACAGCACTGTGGGATCAATGGTCCCATATTGATCAAGAACGCTTCCCCACCGATAAAGTGAAGACCGATGGTGAGTTGGCCATTGACGCGGCACTAAAACTTGGCGCTCGTGAGATCATATTGTTGGGTGCTTTTGGCGGACAGTTTGATCAAGTTCTTGGTCACGCCGCATTGCTGCATGTGATTGCTGCAACGGGTGCGAAAAGCTTTGCCACATCAGGCATAGAAGAGGCGTGGCCGCTGATAACATCACTTTCGCTGTGGCAAATTCCAACGGGCACGCGCGTCAGTATCGTCGGCTTGACTGATTTGAAAGCTCTGTCCATTCTTGGCGTCCGTTGGCCCTTGCAAAAGCGAGATGTTGCTTTTGGTTCCACATTGACACTCTCGAATGAAGTCAAAGGTGATGTGTCAATTTCACTTGAACAAGGCAGGGCCATCGTCCTGCTTTATCCGGGGCAACGCTGATGTTGTATCATGTCGAAAAATTAGGGCTGCGTGGCGATGGATTGTGCGGGCAGGCGATATCGTCCTGCACGTGCCAAAAGTTCTAGCGGGCGAAGACATCGACCTAGAGATGGGCAAACTAACCCGCGTAGTCACACCATCGCAGAACGTGTTGCTGCTTTTGCCAACATTATGATCGCTGCGGCGGATGCAAATTCCAGCATTGGGCGACCCACCTTACCAAGTCTGGAAGCGCAATCAGTTGGTTGAGGCGCTTGCCGCGCAGGGAATCACGACAGAAATAGCACCGTTAATTGATGCCCACGGCGCAGGTCGTCGTCGTGTCAGCCTGCATGTGCGTGAAAACGACGGTGTGTGGCAAGCAGGCTTCATGGAACAGAAGTCCCACGCGTTAATTGCACTGGATCATTGCCCAGTTCTAGTCCCTGCGCTTTCAAAAATCAGCGCAATTGGCGGCGGTTTTTGGACCATCTCTCGGACCATGTGATGTGGCCGTCACAGCCGCAGACAATGGCTTGGATGTTTCGATCAAAGCAGAGCGCAAAGTGGTGTTGAGGCGCTTGGAAGCCCTGAATGAAATTGTGCGGAACTTTAGGATCCTGCGTCTCAGTGTAAATGGCGAAGTGCACACGGCGCTGGCTTCTCCGATCGTCAACATTGGAAAGACAGCAGTGCAACTGCCAACGAGGTCGTTTTTACAAGCGACAGCAGCGGGGGAAGCTCACCATTGCCGCGCTGGTTCTCGATGCCGTGAAGTCGGCCAAACATGTGGCTGATCTGTTTTGCGGTGTCGGCCCTTTTGCTTTGCGCGTGGCTGAAAAAGCTAAAGTTTATGCCGCTGACGACGATAAACCAGCCATCATTGCCATGCAATTGGCTTTGCGCAACACGCAAGGTTTAAAGCCCGTGGACGCACAAGCGCGAGACCTGTTTCGCGAACCTTTAACACCGATGGAATTGAAACCCTTTGACGCCGTGGTGCTGGATCCACCACGCGCGGGTGCTGAGGCACAAGCAAAGCAGCTCGCGAAGTCAACCGTTAAACGCGTCGTCATGGTCTCGTGCGACGTCGCCAACTTTGCGCGCGACGCGGCGATCTTAGCAAAAGGGGGCTACAGTTTGAAAACCGTAACCCCCGTGGATCAATTCAAATGGACAGCCCACCTTGAAATGGTAGGTGTGTTCACAAAATAATCAATCCTTGGCGCGTTCCACGTAGGCGCCATCAGCTGTTTCAACAACAATGCGTGTACCTGCTGCAATATGTGGGGGCACCATGGTGCGAAAGCCATTCGACAGTATGGCCGGCTTGAACGACGATGACGCCGTTTGGTTTTTGATCGCGGGCTCCGTTTCGGTGATTTCCAATGTCACGCGTGGCGGCAACTCGATGGAAATTGGACCATCGTTAAACAGTGCTACTTGGCATTCCATGCCTTCCTGCAAGAAAGCAGCTGAGTCGCCCAGCATATCGCCAGAGATGTTGATTTGTTCAAAACTCGTTGGGTTCATAAACACAAAGTTCTCACCATCTTGATAGAGGTAAGTGTGACCAACAGTTTCGACGAAAGCGCGTTCCATGGCATCGGTGGTTTTGTAGCGAACAACGGTTTTCACACCGTCCGAGATGCGGCGCATATCGATTGTTGTGGTTGGCGTGCCTTTGCCAGGATGCATGGATTCAGCTTTCAGCACGACGTATAATTTGCCATCTTCATGTTCGATGACGTTACCTTTGCGGACGCCGCTGGCGATGACCTTAACCACGGTGAATTCTCTCTTTTTTCAAGCTGATTGAAGTTGTCTGTTGCCGCGCCTATAGCAGCCCATCCCTTGAAAGCCAACCCCGACAGAAAAATGGCAAAAACCCCACAATTATCCCCGTGGTTTGATCGACAACGGCACGAAGACCGCAGACCATTTTTGTTGGCGCGCAATCGCATTTTGTCTGCTGTTCGAACGTGGTTTGAAAATGATGGTTTTTTAGAAGTTGATGTGCCGGCCCTCGTCGTGTCTCCTGGCAATGAAGCCCATCTCCATGCCTTCACAACGCAATTGATCCATAGCGACGGTACAAGTTCTGAGCGCTACCTCCACACATCGCCTGAATTTGCTTGCAAGAAACTTCTGGCAGCTGGAGAGCGTAAAATATTCTCGTTGGGGCATGTTTTCCGAAATCGCGAGCGCACATTAACCCATAGGCCTGAATTTATGATGCTCGAGTGGTATCGCGTGAGAGAAGATTATCGCAAGATTATCGACGACACACTGTCCCTGCTGCGCTTGGCAGCTGCAACGACAAGCCAACAGATTTGGAGCTGGCGCGGTCGCACTTGCGACGTGTGTGCCGATGTTGAATGGCTCTCGGTCAATGCTGCATTTATCCGTTATGCAGGTGTTGATCTGCTCTCCACGGTGAGTGTTGATGGCACTTCTAACCGGGATGCGCTCGCGCAAATCTCGCCCGTAGCATTCGGCGCCAATGAAGTCTTGGTCAGACATTTTTAGTCGCATTTTAGTTGAAAAAGTTGAGCCCCACCTCGGCAACGGCCAGATCACGGTGTTGTTTGAATATCCATCGGCTGAAGCGGCTCTCGCGCGCAAAGGCCAGCTTGACCCACGTGTGGCTGAACGTTTTGAAATCTATGCCTGTGGCGTGGAACTGGCCAATGGCTTCGGTGAATTGACCGATGCAGTGGAGCAGCGCCAACGTTTTGTCGCGGAAATGGACGTGAAGCAAAAAGTATACGGCGAGCGATATCCACTTGATGAGGAGCTATTGGAAGCATTGGCACTCATGCCTGAAGCGTCAGGTGTGGCTTTGGGCTTGGATCGTGTGATCATGCTTGCAACAGGCGCAACGTCAATTGAACAAGTGCAATGGGTGCCAGTCGCTTAGTTTTTTTGCGCCAAGCGCTTCAGACGCTTTATGTGATAGGGCCGCACCAGCGTTTCAAAACGTTGCGAACTGACAAGGCCACGTGTTGTCGGGTAATTGAGCTCAATCTTCTGTGCCGCCGCCAATACGCGATCTTCCGTCAACGGATGATTGCCATTGACAACGTTTTGCAGGCGGTTCACCTGGGGCGCCAGAGAATTCAAATTTTGCAAAAATGTAACCAACTCGCGCGGTTCGTAGCCCGCTTTCGCCAGAATATCGATGCTAATCGAATCCGCCATCAATTCTTGCTGGCGCATCATGCCATTCATCGTCGCGTTGCCGCTGTGGCGTAGCATTTGACCCAAATTGTCACGCAAACGATCTGGCGTGAAGGCGTCCATAAATCGTCCACCGGCTTTTGAGGCCAAACGAATTTGCTTCTGTCGTTGCGGATGGCGCAATAACACATGCGCCATTTCGTGCGCCATAACGGCGGCCACTTGCCCCTCGGACCGACTGAATTGCAGCAAGCCCTCGTTGATTAAAATTTGGCCGGCACCCGGTGTGAAAGCATTGACCTGGTTGCTTTCAAGCAAAACCACCTTGAAGTAATATTTTTCAGCGCCGATGCTTTTGGCAAGTCGGTTGGCCATGTTTTGCAAATGTGCTTGCATGGCTTTGTCATCAGACGTGCCAACACGTTGCACAACACGTTGCGTGACCATGGCAGCAGAACGTTCTTGGCTCTCGACCGTGGTATCAAGCGCTTGTTCAACTTCGAGCGGAGTGGCACCAATTTTCTTGGCAATAACAGCGCGAACGGCGGCCTTCTCATCTTCAAGCGCAAGCAAAGAACCACGACCGCTACTGCAGCCAACGACAATCACACTGCAAAACAGCAGCGCCAATACCTTGGATGATCGCAGTAAACTGTGCAAAAGAGCCCCTCGCAAAAGTTAACAGCCGTTAACCTGTGCTTGCACTGATTTGCAGATGATTTCAAGTCGATTTGCCGTCCTGAAATCGAAAGCCACCGATGATGACCAATGTGCCCACCAATGCCATTGCTGCATTGCCCCAGAACGCACCTGATCCCATTGAACCAGCAAGCAAACTGAATGCTGAAATCACAATGATGGCGGCGATTTGTTGAAGCACAAGGAAAAAACTTTGTGCTTCCGCCGCTGCGCTAACCGGAATTTTCCGACCAATGAAATTGACGCAAGCTAAAAAGCCGAATGCAAAAGTAATTCCATGTAACAGTTGCAACAGAACGAGCCAAACCACTGAAGGTTCTTGCGCCATTCCCACCCAGCGCAGCACGGTGATCACACCTGAGGCGAGGATGATCCAACGAGTGATCAGTCGATTCTCGACACGTTGAAACAGGAAAAACGCAATAGCCTCAGAAAGTGCGCCCACTGCAATCAAAAGGCTGATTGCTGTGGTGCCATAGCCCTGTTGGCTCCACAGCAGGGATTGAAAGCCGTTCAGCACCAAATGTGTGGCGTAAACTATAGCCCAACCGAGGAGCGGCAGAAGCAACGCAGGTTCAAGAAAATTTCGAAATCGATGCGGCGTTGCCGTGGCCTGTTTCGCCATACCCAATTTGAACAGCGGCAACATCATGGCACCGCCCGCCCGGAGCAGCGAGAAGCCCACAAACAGCGGCACAAATAACCAAGCCCCAAACTTACCGATCAGAAATCCTGAAACCAGTAGGCCAAACATATAGCCAACAGTTGAAAGACCGCGCATGGCACCCAAGCTGCCTCCTGTTTTGCTCATCAAATGTAAGCCCGCAGCATCAGCCACTGGAACAATCATGGCTTGGGCTATGGATGTGAGAGCAAAGGCAAAAAGTATCGGCACAAAGCCTGTGGCCCAAAACAAGCCAATCGACGTGATGCCGGAGACCAATGCACCCCAAACAATAACTTGTCGCCAATCGCTGGCGCGATCAGCAAGACGGCCAATGAAAATATTAAAAGTAAGTAGCACGGCGATCGGGATTGAATTCATCAAGCCGATTTGATTTTCAGTCAATCCCTGTTGTGAAAACCATATGCCGGCAAAGGCATTGCCCGTGCCGCCTGCAACGAATTGAGCGAAAAAATAAATCCCTGTGCGCCGTGTTGGAGTCAAAATGTCCGTCACAGAACACCGCAATATCTGAGAACCTGTTTGATACTGAGGCTCATCTTGTCAACAATCTCAGCAAGTTCAGCCTGTGTCGCATTGTATGGTGGAGCTAGAATAACCACGTCGCCATTTGTGCCGTCCACGTTGCCGCCGACGGGATAACAAATAAGTCCGTTTTCAAGGGCTTGCGCCCTGATCTTCACAGCCAAGGCGAGCTTTGCATCAAAGGGCTTTTTCGATTGGCGGTGCTGCACCAACTCCGTAGCGATAAAGTACCCACGCCCACGAATGTCACCGACCGCTTCAACATCCGAAAGTGCGTCGGCAATCATCGATTTGAAATTTTCCGAGTTTGCTGCCACGTGTTCCACCAGTTTATCACGCGTCACAATTTTTTGGACTGCTACGCCAGCAGCACAACATGCCGTATGCCCTGTAAACGTATGGCCCGTTTGTGCAACACCGATGGCATCAGCCACCTTGGTTGAGTAAATTGCAGCACCAAGTGGCAGATAACCTGCTGCCAAACCCTTGGCCACTGACATGATGTCAGGCTCCACACCGTCCTGTTCCAATGCGCGCCAATGCCCTGTGCGGCCAGCACCACACATCACTTCATCGGCAATCATGAGGATGCCATGCCGGTCGCAAATTTCGCGCACTCGCTTAGCATATTGAGGCGGTGCAGGCACACAGCCTCCCGCAGCACCGACAACAGGCTCAAAAATGAAGGCTGCAATTTTATCTGCACCCTCACGCAAAATAGCATCTTCTAAATGTTGCGCGTCAAGAGCGCCAGGTTCTGGTCGATATGCATTGGCAGGTGAAATACGAACAGCATCAATGAAGGCACCTTCAAAAGCCAGGCGCCGTTCAAGGAAACCTGACACGCCAAGTGCTCCCAGCGTATTGCCATGCCAAGAGCGTTCCCGTGCGATGAACTTGCGGCGCGACTTTTGACCGATGGCATATTGATACTGCAGTGCCAGCTTCAAGCAGCTCTCCACCGCTTCGGAACCACCTGTGACGAATACCATATGCTTGAGTGTGCCGCCGCATTTGCGGGCAATAATCTCGGTCAGTTCTTCGAGGGCATCCGTGGTGAAATTATAGCGATAGCCATGGGCAATGCGCTGCAATTGGGCGCTAATTGCCTCGTTCACCTCCTCATTGCCGTGGCCAATGCAATAAACCGCAGGCCCGCCAGAACCGTCGATATATTGCTTGCCGTTGACATCGTGGAGATAGCTGCCTTTGGCCCACGCAATTTTGGGCAATTGAGCGGTAGCATGAATACTGGAGTGGAGTTGAGACATATTGGCCTTGAACTCATGGGCGAGCTGACCGAAAAGACCATGACGACTTTGAAACGTCAATGTATTTGGAAATGATATGACCGCTGATTTGACGAATTTAGATGATGTTTTGGAGAATGCTTGGTTTCTGTTGGGACGCGGTGTGGCTGATCGACGTCATGGCTTCCACCATGGGGCTGTGGCCAACGTCGGCGTAAATGGTTTGCCGCGCATCCGTACCGTGATTCTGCGCGCCGCCGACAAAGACAGCAACAGCTTGCGCTTTCACACCGACATCCGTTCGCAGAAATGCAAAGACCTGAAGGCCAATCCGAGCATCAGCATGGTGTTTTATGACGAAGCAGCCAAGACTCAAGTACGCGTTGAAGGTGTGGCCACCCTGCACAATGGCGATGATGTTGCCAAAACCAGTTGGCTGGCTGCTCAACCCATGAGCCGTTTGACCTATGGCATCATGCCAGAGCCGGGTCTGGCGATTGTGACGCCGAATGACGTGTCAATGCCCGCCCCACAAACCAACGTGGATTGGGCAGAAAAGAACTTCACCGTAGTTCAAGTCGCCGTCAAAACCATGCAGTGGCTCTATTTGCGCCAAGGCGGGCAACGTTGCGCGGTGTTCGATTTGCTTTCTGGCCACAAGCAATGGCATGTTCCCTCATGATCACGCTTTATGATGATGTGCAGCGCTTGCATGCCCCTGAAACATTTATTGTCGCGGGCAGGCCAACGCCAATTCCTGAAAAACCCATTCGCATTGATATGCTGATGCAGGGTGTGAATGCGATCGGCAGTGAGTTGCGCGTGCCACCACCAATCAGCAATGATGTTTTGGCGCTGGTGCACACGCAGCAATATCTTACTTTCCTTGAAACCTTGCGGGAGCGCTGGGACCATGTGCCCAATTCCAGCGATATTCCATTGCCGAATGTATACGCCATTCAGCGCGCCAACCTGCCGCCTATTACTGTTCCAGATGCAGTGGTGGGGCAGGCGGGTTATCATTTGGGCGATGGCGCATGCCCCATAACCGAAACGACATTGGCGGCTGCCAAAGCCAGCGCTGCCTGTGCCGTTGAGGCGGCCCGCTTGATAATAGCGGGAGAACGAACGGCCTATGCCCTCTGTCGCCCGCCAGGCCATCACGCGGCCCCGGATCTTGCAGCTGGTTTCTGCTTCTTCAACAATTCCGCCATTGCAGCTGAAATGATGACCCGCGCCGGAAAACGCGTGGCCATTCTTGATATTGACGTGCACCATGGCAATGGAACAGAAGCCATATTCTATGATCGCGCTGATGTACTTACGGTTTCAATCCATGTTCACCCGAAACGTTTCTATCCCTTCTTTTGGGGTTACGAAGATGAACGAGGTAGAGGTGCGGGCGAAGGCTTCAATCTCAATTTGCCGCGAGAACGCGGGTTGGATTTGAACGGCTATTTGTCTGCCCTTGAAATCGCTTTGCAACGCATCGCTGATTTTGGTGCGGATCACTTGGTTGTTGCGGCCGGGCTTGATATTTCGATCGACGATCCCTTCAAAGGTTTCGCGATCACGACGGAGGACTTTCGCGTCATTGGTCAACGCATTGCCGAAATGAAATTGCCAATGGCCATCATTCAAGAGGGTGGTTACCCTTCGGATCTCCCTTGGGCCGCAATCTCGCATCATTGCTCACCGGGTTATCAGCATAATGGGCGTTGGTTTTCGCGCCATGCGACGAGGGCAAGAAGACGCTGTAGCCGCCATGATCCGGCAATTGCCAAAGGATCTGGGCCACAACGTTGTGCCGAAAGTGACAGGCGAGTCTCTCCGCGACGCGCTTCGGATTATGTGAACGTTCTCGTCGCGGAAGATTCAGGCTTGCTGCTGGGTTGCTGTGTCTGGATGTCCGTGTATTCCACCTGGCGTGGCTGTAAGGGCATATATATCTACCGACCTCTATGTGATGGGGCATGCACGTGGTAAAAAAGTGGGCGAGCGGTTGATCAAGCAATTGTCACGCGAGGCACAAAAAATCGATGCCCGTTACATGCGCCTTGAAGTAGATCACGACAATCCGCGGGCCGGGCAGTTTTATGAGCGCCTAGGCTTCAAGCGCAAAACCGACCAAGACAACTGCTTTCTGGAAAATGAAGAACTCGCCTATTTGGCAGGAGAAACTAAATGACAATCAAAACCATTGGCCTCATTGGCGTTGGCCTTATGGGCCACGGCATCGGCAAAAACGTATTGGAAAAAGGTTTTGCTCTCAATGTGGTGGCTCACCGCAACCGCGAACCCGTCGATGACCTTGTGAAACGCGGCGCAAAAGAATTGAAGTCCGCTGCCGAAATTGCGGCGCATTCCGACATGGTCATTCTCTGCGTCACCGGCACGCCACAAGTTGAAGAAACCATCTACGGCGAAACAGGCGTGTTAAAGGGCGCGAAGCATGGCCTCATCATCGCGGACTGTTCCACCGCTGTACCGGACTCGACCATCAAGATCGCAGCAGATTTGGCTACGCATGGAATAACTTTCGTCGATACGCCGATGACCCGCACACCAAAAGAAGCCGAAGCCGGGAAACTTGGGTTGATGGTGGGTGGTGACGCCAAGGTGATCGAAAGCATCCGGCCCGTTCTCGACACCTTCGCGGATTTGATTGTGCATTGTGGTGCAACGGGTGCGGCACACCAAGTGAAGCTCATCAACAATTTCATGTCCCTGGCCCATGCCGCTGTCGCCGCTGAGGCTATCACCGTCGCGAGCAAGGCAGGCATCAACATGGAAGCGCTGCGTGACGTGATCATGGGCGGCGGCGCACAATCTATCATGTTTGGCCGCCTCATCAATGTGCCGCTGCATGACGACGACAGCCACGCCAAATTCGCCATCCGCAATGGCCGGAAAGATTTACGCTACTACACCAATATGACCGAGAATATGCCAGTCGCGTCGCCCATCGCCGAAACCATCCACCAGATATTCGTGCTGGCCGATACCCAAGGCTTTGGCGAACGCTATGTGCCGCGGTTGATTGATATGATGGGGAAGAATGCGGGGGTGAAATAGTTGGGCAGACTTCACTCTGCTGCCACCCCATGACACCACGCCGTCAAACAATGGGAACCTACTGAATCATGTCGATCGCTTTTGTATTTCCAGGGCAGGGTAGTCAGGCCGTTGGCATGGGGAAATCCCTGGCTGATAACTTTGCTTCTGCCAAAGCTGTTTTTGATGAAGTTGATGCGGCGCTGGGCCAGAAGCTTTCTGACCTGATGTGGAATGGGCCCGATGACCAACTCACGCTGACGGAAAATGCGCAGCCTGCTTTGATGGCTGTCAGCTTGGCCGCCATGCGGGTGTTGGAGGTGGAGCATGGTGTAACTGTGGGCAATACGGCTGCTTGCGTGGCGGGGCATTCGCTGGGTGAATACTCAGCTCTTGCTGCTGCTGGAACATTCACAGTCGCTGATGCCGCGAGACTTTTGAAAATTCGGGGCCGCGCCATGCAGTTGGCAACGCCCGTAGGCACGGGTGCGATGGCTGCATTGTTGGGTCTCGATTTCAAAACCGCCTCCGCAGTTGCAGCCGAAGCAGCGCAAGGTGATGTGTGCCAAGCCGCCAACGACAATTCCGATGGTCAAGTGGTGATCTCGGGCCACAAGGCTGCAGTTGAACGCGCGCTCGACATCGCCAAAGCCAAAGGAGCGAAACGCGCAATCGTGTTGCCTGTATCTGCACCATTCCATTGTGCGTTGATGCAACCCGCCGCTGATACCATGGCCGAAGCTTTGGCCAATGCACAAATGAAAAATCCAGTCGTGCCTGTGTTCGCCAATGTGGTGGCAGGGCCATTGACCGATGCCGCGACAATTCGGCAAAAGCTGGTTGAGCAGGTAACAGGCACCGTGCGCTGGCGCGAATCCGTGTTTGCTATGAGCGATTTTGGAGTTCACACTTTCGTTGAAGTAGGTAGTGGTAAAGTACTGACAGGACTGGCGAAAAAGAATGCGCCCGAAGCCAGGGCGATTGCCATTTCATCGGCTGATGATTTCGCTTCCGTACTCGAAATTTTGAAGGGATAATCAGCATGTTTTCACTCCAAGGTAAAACCGCATTGGTCACCGGCGCATCGGGCGGCATTGGTGCGGCCGTGGCCAAAGCGCTTCACGCAGCTGGTGCCACCGTTGCCATTTCCGGCACGCGTGCGGCCGTGCTGGAAGAATTAAAGGCCTCGCTGGGTGTCGAGCGCGTGCATGTGGTGCCCTGCAATTTGTCGTCACCTGAAGACGTTGAAAAACTAGTGCCCGCTGCTGCCGAAGCCATGGGTGGCCTCGACATTCTGGTGAATAACGCCGGCATCACCCGTGATGGCTTGGCCATGCGCATGAAGGATGAAGACTGGCAAGCCGTGTTGGATGTGAACCTTACATCATCATTCCGCTTGGCCCGCGCCGCCATGAAATTGATGATGAAAAAGCGCTGGGGCCGCATCGTGTCGGTGACATCGATTGTTGGCGTGACAGGCAATGCTGGCCAAGCCAACTATGTGGCATCAAAGGCCGCACTCATCGGCTTGTCAAAGTCGCTCGCTCAGGAACTGGCGACGCGCAACGTGACGGTCAACTGCGTAGCGCCCGGCTTCATCGCCACACCGATGACGGATGCACTGAACGACAAACAAAAAGAAGGCATCCTCGCCAAAATTCCAGCAGGACGCATGGGCTCACCCGAAGACATTGCAGCCGCGGTGCTGTTCCTTGCATCGGAAGAGGCAGGCTATGTGACTGGCCATACCATGCACGTGAACGGCGGCATGGCGATGGTTTAATCGGTCTCCCCGCCTTCAACGGGTGCCCCTGATTTTTTCCATGCACTAAATCCGCCGTGCATATGAGCAACAGGTTTCAATCCCATATCTTGCGCGGTTTTTGCGGCCAAAGCCGAACGCCAGCCGCCCGCGCAGAAGAAAACAAACTGTTTGTCCTGTTGAAACTCCAGGTTTGGCATAGGGGCTTTCGGGGTCAATCCAGAATTCCAACATGCCGCGCGGACAATGAAATGCACCGGGCATTCTGCCTTCGCGTTCAAGCTCGCGGGGGTCGCGCAAATCCACCAACACAACATCATCGCGGCCAAGCAGGGCTTTCACAGCCTCGACGTCGAGTGTCCGCACTTCAGCCTCAGCAGCAGTGAGTAATGCTTTGTAACCCAACGTAATGGTTTGTGGCATGAGGCGATCTCCCGAAGGCGAACACTATGTGAGATGGTTTGTGCTCACAAATGACTTTATCTCACTCAAGAACACGCCGCCAAACTGTTCTTGCTTTGAAGCGCCAACACCTGACACTTCACCAAAATCCCACTTGGTAACAGGCACACGATTGGCCATATCGATCAAGGTGCGATCCGAGAAAATCAAATAGGCTGCAACTCCGCGTGCTTTCGCCAGTTTTAAACGCAAGGCTTTCAAGCGCACCAGCAAAGCCTCAGCACGTGGATCAGCAGCGGGTGGCAAATTGGCCCGACGTTCAGCGCGTTTGGCACCGCGCACCAGATCAGGGCGATAGCGGAATGCAGTTTCGCCATTTTGTAAGTGCGCGACCTTTTGCGGAAACGGAAATGCCACCAAAACCTGCAACGTCAATTGTGAGGAAACCAGCCCCCACCAATTGTCGGATCAGTGACTGCCAATCTGTGCGTGAGCGATGCTTGCCGCTGCCAAATGCCGGGCTGCGGTCATGACCCAGTTGATCGGCTTTGTCATTGGCTTTGCCGACCAACACATCAACCACATGCACCGATCCAAACCGATCACCCGTGGCGTGTATGGCATTGAAAATCAGTTTGGCTTCCGGTGTGCCATCGATTTTGTCAGCGGGGTCCAAGCACACATCACAATTGCCGCATGGATCTGAAAATTCGCCGAAGTATCCGAGCAATGTTTGTCGCCTGCATTCTGGCGCTTCACAATAGGAGACCAGCGCATCCATGCGCTTATGTTCGCGCCGCGCGCGTTCTGGTCCGCCACCTTCATTGTCAATAAACTGGCGGCGCATGCGAATGTCTTGCAATCCGAACAACATATAGGCGTCGGCGTCTGCGCCATCACGGCCAGCTCGTCCGATTTCCTGATAATAGGCGTCAAGCGTTCCCGGTAAATCCGCATGAAACACATAACGCACGTCGGGCTTATCAATGCCCATGCCAAAGGCGATAGTCGCAACGACGATGATGCCTTTTTCGGTCATGAAACGGTCTTGCGCATCAGAACGTACCGACGCGGACAAGCCAGCATGATAGGCAACGGCGGCATAGCCTTTGGATTGCAGCATTAGCGCTGTTTCATCAACGCTCTTCCGAGACAGGCAATAGACAATGCCACTCTCGCCTTTGCGATCTTTCAGAAACTCCAACAGTTGTTTTGTGGAGTTGATTTTGGGTTTAACCGTCAGCTGAATGTTGGGGCGATCAAAGCCCGACACAAACTCTTGCACTTTGCCGCCAAACAGTTTTGCGGAGATGTCTTTGCGCGTCACTTCATCTGCGGTTGCGGTGAAGGCTCCAATCGGCACGCCCGGAAACGCACTGCGCAGATTTTGCAAGGCATCATATTCAGGACGAAAGGATGCACCCCATTGCGACATGCAGTGCACTTCATCAATGGCAATCAAGGTCACATTGAGTCGTTGTAGCGCCGTAAGCATGCGTTCCGTCATCAAGCGTTCCGGGGCGAGATAGAGAATACGCACCAGCCCAGAGGCGACTCGCTTCCAAATCTCGATATTGGTGTCGCGGTCTGCGGCAGAATTGATGGTTTCGGCCTCAACCCCTGCGAGCTTTAAAGCGGCAACTTGATCCTGCATCAGGGCAACAAGGGGCGACACGACAATCGCCAAACCCTCTCGGGCGAGGGCAGGCACTTGAAAACACAAGGATTTGCCAGCTCCGGTGGGCATAACGGCAAGCACATGCTGGCCCGCCATCATGGCATTGATAATGCCTTCTTGCCCCGGCCTGAAACTATCGTAACCAAAAATGTCACGTAAAACGTCTTGTATTTTCGACATTTGCCCCACTCGATACGCCCTTATGGCGAGGCTTTACGTTGTCCACAATGTGAAAATCCACCACGTAACTTTGCCCCTTTTGACCTTGTAGGGTTTTGTGCTAGGAAGCTTTCCAGCTTGAGGGGGCCAGCGGGTTTTATCGTCCGTTAAGGCCACGCAGGGCGTCAAAGAAAAGTTTTTAAGGACAAACACATGAGCGATATCGCTGACCGCGTGAAGAAAATCGTTGTTGAGCACCTGAGTGTTGACGGCGACAAGGTGAAGACAGAAGCAAGCTTCATCGACGATTTGGGCGCAGACAGCCTTGACACCGTTGAACTCGTGATGGCTTTCGAAGAAGAATTCGGCATCGAAATCCCTGATGACGCTGCTGAAACCATCCAAACGGTTGGCGACGCAGTGAAGTTCATTGAAAAGGCGCAGGCCTGAGTGTTCAACGCGCTCCACTTGGTGAGAGCGTTTGAAACGAATATGGCGCGGGGTGTGCATGGAGCGAAAGTCCTTGCAGCCCCGCGTTTTCATGTAAAAACACAATTCACAGATACTGAAAAAGAGGCTGGCCATGCGGCGTGTCGTTGTCACTGGAATGGGTATTGTTTCACCACTGGGCACAGGCATTGATGCCACGTGGAGCCGCATGATTGCTGGCGAATCTGGTGCTGGCCCGATTACCCGCTTTGATGCTTCTGATCTTCCAACGCGCATTGCTTTTGAAGTCAAAGAAGGTGATGGCACAAACGGAACGCTAAAGCGTGATGACTGGATCGACACCAAGGACCAACGCCGCTACGACGATTTCATTCAGTTCGCATTGATTGCCGCAAAACAGGCCATGGCTGATTCTGGCTATGAAGCCAAAACGGATGATGAGAAGTACCGCTCAGGCGTTCTCGTAGGCTCTGGCATTGGCGGCCTCACGGGTATTCAAGATACAACTTTGTTGATGGCGGAAAAAGGCCCGCGCCGCGTGTCGCCGTTTTTCATTCCGGGATCACTCATCAACTTGGCTTCAGGCCTGATCTCCATCAACTTCGGCCTCAAAGGGCCAAACCATTCTGTCGTCACAGCCTGTGCAACAGGCACTCACGCCATCGGTGACGCCGCTCGCATTATCGCTGTCGGTGATGCTGATGTGATGGTGGCAGGTGGAGCCGAATCAGCCATTTGTCGTGTCGGTATTGCGGGTTTTATAGCGTGCAAAGCATTGTCTTCTGCTTTCAATGATACACCTGAAAAAGCTTCGCGCCCCTATGACAAGGATCGCGATGGATTTGTGATGGGAGAGGGCGCTGGCATTTTGGTTCTCGAAGAGCTGGAACACGCCAAGGCCCGTGGTGCGAAAATCTACGGTGAAATCATTGGCTATGGCATGTCCGGCGATGCCTATCACATTACCGCCCCGTCCTCTGATGGTGATGGCGCTTACCGCTGCATGCAAGCTGCCCTGAAGCGCGCTGGCATTTCCGCTGGAGAAATTGACTATATCAATGCCCATGGTACTTCGACGCCGTTGGGAGACGAAATTGAATTGCGCGCCATTGAGCGCCTGACGGGAAATGCCGCCGCGAACATGGCAATGTCATCAACAAAGTCAGCCGTTGGCCACCTATTGGGCGCGGCGGGGGCCGTGGAAGCCGTGTTCTCGTTGCTGGCAATGCGCGATAATATCTGCCCACCAACACTCAATCTTGATAATCCTTCGGTAGAGACTGCTATTGACCTCGTGCCCCATGTGGCGAAGAAAAAAGAGATCAACACAGTTCTGTCCAATTCTTTTGGTTTTGGTGGAACCAACGCTTCATTGATCATGCGCCGTTACGCAGCTTAATTCAAAACCCGAGAGGGATTCCGCTTTGACCAACGACAACCATTACGACCGCGTACCAGACGCTGAGCTGCGAAAGCTCCGTGCGTCAGCATTTACGCGCGTGCTCGGATCGTTAGTCGGCTGGGGCATGTTCTTCGGCTTGGCATTGGGCGCTTTAGGATTTTGGGCTTGGGGTGTGTTCACTTCTGAAGGTCCCTTGAAGGAAACCAAGATCATCACCCTGGCCGAAGGCCAAAGTCGGGCAGACATTGCCATGACGCTCGAAAAGGAAGGCATCATCTCTGACTCGCGTGTGATGAATGCAGCAAGTTTTGTAAACAGCGTCCGCGGCGGCACATTGAAGTCTGGTGAATATGAATTCATAGCTGGAACACCCATGGCAGGCGTGTTGAGCGCAGTGTCGGCCGGCAAGGTGCTGACTTACAAATTGACGGTGCCTGAAGGCTGGACAGCACAAATGGCGCTGGAACGTTTGAACGCCAATGACGTGCTGACTGGCGATCCTGTGACGACTGTGCCTGAAGGTGCAATCATCGCTGACACACAAGTGTTCCGCCGTGGCATGACCAAAGCCAAAATGCTGGAAGACATGGTGAGTGCGCAGGCAAAATTGGTTGACGAGATTTGGGCCAAACGCGCCGCCGACAATATTATAAAAACTAAAGAAGAAATGGTGACACTGGCCTCCATCGTCGAAAAGGAAACAGCAAAAGCCGACGAGCGTCCGCGTATTGCCGGTGTGTTTTTGAACCGATTGAAAAAGGGCATGCGCCTGCAGTCTGACCCCACCATTATTTATGGCATTGTGGGTGGCGCTGGTAAACTAGATCGTCCTCTGACTCGCTCCGACATTGATGCAAAAACACCTTACAACACTTATCAAATTGACGGCCTTCCACCAGGCCCCATCGCTGTGCCTGGTCGCGCGTCCATGGAAGCAGTAGCCGATCCATTGGAAACACAAGAGCTATTCTTTGTGGCCGATGGCACAGGCGGACATGCCTTCGCAGTGACCTTGGATGAGCACAATGCCAATGTGAAGAAATGGCGTGACTCGCAAAAGAATGGCATTCAATTGCCGGGTGAAGCACCGGAGGCAGAACCAGAACCCATCAATGACGTTCAACAAACGCCATTGCCTGCAGTCGAAACGACAACCCCAGCCGACCCAGCGATTGACGAAGCCGCAGACACAGCAAAAAAAGCACAAACCGTCCCTGACCCTGCTGAAGGTGCTGCAGCTGAGCAGCCCGTTATAGCAAAACCAAAAGCCGCAGAGCCACCGCCATTACCAACGGCAAAGAAGCCGAAACCCGTTGTCGTGAAGGAAGCACCGGTTGAAAAACCCAAGCCTGCAGCTGAGAAAAAGCCAGCTGCTGCAAAAGAGCCACCTGTGCCTGCGAAGAAACCTTCCGCTGCAAAGGAAAAACCAGCTGCAGCAAAGACACCAGTTGTTCCGAAGGAAAAACCCGCAGCTGCTAAAAAACCAGTCGTGGCGAAAGAAGATCCTTCAGCCAAAGTGGTCGATAAAAAGCCAGTGAAGCCGAAGCCTATCGTGAAAAAACCCAAAGTCATTGTGCCTTGATGCGCAAAGCCAAGTCGACTCTGATCAGCATGACAGGTTTTTCGCGCACCACAGGTACGTGGCGCGACTTAACGTGGGCTTGGGAATTGAAAAGCGTAAATGGCAAATCGCTTGATCTGCGCTTTCGTTTGCCGACGGGCTATGATGCTTTGGAGGCAGCAGCCCGCGCCCTTGGCATGACCAAGTTGAAGCGCGGCAATGTGCAAATCAATCTGTCAGTACAATCCACAACGCCGCAAACCAATTTAAAAGTGAATGATGAACTTCTTGAACAGGTCGTAAGCATTGCAGAAACTTTACGGGATCGCTTGGGTTCAGCGCCCATCCAGGCCGAGAATCTTTTATTGCTGCGCGGTGTGTTGGATACGGGTGAGGCTGAACTTTCAGACGATGATACAAAATTGCGCGATGCCGCATTGCTCCAATCTTTCACGCAAGCGATTGATGAGCTCGTTGCGGCGCGTGGGTCGGAAGGTTCGCGTCTTTCGGTGATCCTTACGGCACAACTTGACCGCATTGAAGAATTGAATGCGGCGGCGACAGCCAATCCTTCACGAAGCGTCGAGGCGATCCGCCTACGCATTTCAGAACAAGTGGCAAGACTGCTTGAACAATCTGACTCGTTTGATCCGCAACGCCTGCATCAAGAAGCAATTCTGTTGGCAACACGCGCTGACATTCAAGAAGAGCTGGACCGTCTCACATCGCATATTACTGCCGCTCGCAGTTTGATGGCGTCGAGTGAGCCTGTCGGACGGAAATTTGATTTTCTGACGCAAGAATTCAATCGCGAAGCCAATACGCTGTGTTCAAAAGCCAGTGACGCCAGCTTGACGGCGTATTGGTCTTGACCTCAAAACTGTCATCGACCAACTGCGCGAACAAGTCCAAAACATCGAGTAGACCGCATGCCCGACAAATCAACAAAACCAGTGAACGTGGCACGGCGGGGTCTGTTGTTTGTGATGTCGTCACCGTCAGGTGCTGGTAAAACCACGCTGTCGCGGAAGTTGCTGGAAGCCGATTTAAACATCTCCATGTCGGTGTCGGTAACAACACGAAAGCCACGCCCCGGCGAACTGAGATGGCAAAGACTATCACTTTATCTCACACAGAGAATTTGATGCCATGGTTGCAAGCGGGTGAATTGTTGGAGTGGGCCACAGTATTTGGCAATTCCTACGGCACACCAAAAAAACCCGTTGAGACAGCGTTGCATTTGGGTCGCGATGTGTTGTTCGACATTGATTGGCAAGGCACGCAGCAATTGGCACAAGCCATGCCGGAAGATTTGGTAAGACTTTTCATTCTACCGCCCACGCCCGATGCCCTGCGCACACGGCTGATCAACCGTGCCCAGGACACGTCATCCGTGATTGGCAAGCGCATGGCCGAAGCTGCACGCGAAATCAGCCATTGGCCCGAATATGACTACGTGATTGTGAATGACGCGCTTGAAGTGGCGCATCAGCAAGTTCTGGCTATTCTGACTGCAGAGCGCTTGCGCCGCCGACGCCAATTGGGTTTGACCGAATTTGTGCGAGACCTGACGAAAGAACTTTAAGCCAGCTTCTGCGCCAACTGTGCAAAGTCATTAACGGCGAGTTCTTCAGCACGGCGAGTGGGGGCAATGTTAAGTCTTTCAAGAACTGCCTCAGGTTCACTGAACACCGATTTCAAACTTGAACGCAACATTTTGCGACGTTGACCGAAAGCTGCCGCCGTTACCTTTTCCAAAGCACGTACCGAACAATCCACTTCAAGCTTTGCGCGCGGCACCAGTTGCACAATGCTGGATGTGATTTTGGGTGGCGGTGTAAAGGCACTGCGGTTCACGTCAAACAACTTCCTGCATGTGCAGCGCCATTGGCAAATCACGCTCAATCGCCCGTAATCATCACTGCCGGGTGCAGCTGCAATCCGCAACGCCACTTCCTTTTGAAACATCAAAGTGAGTGACTCATAGAACGGTGGCCATGCGCCTTGCGTCAGCCATCCCAACAAAAGTGGCGTGCCAATATTGTAAGGCAAATTGGCCACAATCCGTGTTGGACCATCAATCAGCTTGGCCCAATCAACTTCCATTGCATCACCTTCAATGACTTGTAGTCGATTGGGATAATGCGTTGCGATTTCTGACAACGCGGGAAGGGCGCGTGCATCACGTTCAACTGCGATTACGCGCCTTGCACCTTCGGCCAAAAGTGCGCGAGTCAAACCACCGGGACCGGGGCCAACTTCAATGATGGTTGTTTGATCAAGCGGACCAGCTGAACGCGCAATACGCCGTGTTAAATTGAGATCAAACAAAAAATTCTGCCCCAATGATTTTTTGGCGGCTAGGCCGTGCGTTTCAATGACCTCTCTGAGCGGCGGCAATCCATCGTCAGCCAGATCGCCACTCATGCTCAGCCTTTTTCTGTGCCATATCAGCGGCCAACCGCAGCGCTGCAACCAGACTGTCAGCCTGTGCTTTGCCCGTGCCCGCCAAATTCAAAGCTGTTCCATGGTCGGGAGATGTACGAATGAACGGCAAACCCAACGTGACATTGACGCCGCCATGAAAGTCTAATGTCTTCACAGGGATCAAAGCTTGGTCATGATACATGCAGAGAATGACGTCATAACCTGCGCGCGCCTGCGGAAAAAAAGCTGTGTCTGCGGGCAAGGGACCGAAAGCAGTGATGCCCTCGCTTTGCAACGCCGCTATGGCTGGGCGAATGATTTCAATTTCTTCACGTCCCATGCTGCCATTCTCGCCCGCATGGGGGTTAAGACCACTGATGGCAATACGCGGGTTTGATATGCCGAAACATGTTTGCAAAGCCATATGGACGACTTTCGCCTGTGCGCAAATGGCAGACTGTGTCAGCGATGTTGCAACGTCATTCAACGCAATGTGCACCGTTACCGGGACTGTACGGAGTCCTGCGCCCACCAGCATCATCACATCAACGGCGGGTAAACCCTTTTGATGGCAAAGTGCTGCGAGGAAATCCGTGTGGCCCTGGTGTTTAAACCCCGCCGCGTATAGTGCTTCCTTTTGAATGGGGTTGGTCACCATTCCCGAAGCTGCTCCGGACAAACAAAGCGCCACCGCCTCTTCAATACAGCCCGTGACCCATAAAGCAGTTGCAGGCGTGAAGCGGCCTAACACGACGGGTGCTGGAAGCGGTCTATGCAATATCGGCAAGGCTTTTGAAAATGCTTACCAGCGTCTTGCAGTTGAGTGATGGTGTGTAGTGATACTTCAATGCCAGCAGTGCGGCACTGTGCGGCAACATGATCTTTGTCGCCCAACAGGGCAAACAAAGGTGCGCCAGTGTCGCGCAACATGTGCCATGCTTTTACAGCAATTTCAGCGCCAACGCCGCCGGGTTCTCCCGGTGTTAAAACAAGTGGTGACTGTGACGGCAAAGCATTACTCGCCGAACGAAGGATCACGATATTCAATCAGCAAGCCTTTGCGGAATTGCGATGAATACTTAGTGATAACCCTTTCGTATTTTTCATTGAGAACCGCAGCCTCAGCCTGTTGCCGCGTTGGATAGGTCACTTTAGGCTTTGGAGGACTTATTTTTCGAACCCCGCAGAATGCCAATATCTGCAATCCGTTTGGCGATCGGCTAGGGCCAATGGCGCGACCGGGTTTGGTTTTATCGAGTGCCGCCTTCAAAGGTTTTGGGATGCGGCTGCCATCAGCTTCGACAGTTTTACCGATCTGACGTTGAATATGCCAGAAGCCGCAGCGCGTGCAGACTTGCATCCCTTGAATCTTGACATAAACAAATTGGCTTCGATGGCCCGTGATTGAAGCAGCTCATTGGTCATTCCGCCTTCGCCGCCATCAATTGGGAAATTGATTTCCTGCAATTGATAAACAGTGACAGGTCTGCATGCGGGGATCCGCCATGAACTTGGCCACTTTGCCATCGATTTCAGCACTGAAACCCATTGAGCTTGCGATCAATTTCCGCTGGTGTCGCCTTCACGGAACTTTGTATTTGCCTTTGCAATATGCGACCAAAAGCAATCTGCGCCTGCAATATACTGCCGCATTGCCGCGACTGAAACACCTTGAGCTTTGAGCTTACCTTTAAGGCCGTTCGGGTCAGTCTTCAGGCCCTTTGCAACCTCACCAAGTCTGGCGTCGATTTCCTTTTCCGTTGCAGCAGCATTGAATTTTTTTGCTTCATCAATTTTTCCAATAGTCATCTATCAATTCATTCAGCGCACGTTTGCGTGCACCGTTTCGCCGCGGCTGGCCCAGCAGTTTCCAAAGATTGATGCGTTGTTCGACATCAAAGCTGGTGATAGGGCTGTCGTTGACCGTGACCAGAACTTTTTGGTCTTGTGCAAGGGCAGCCGTACTGACCAAAACAGACAATGCCATCGCGAAGGCAAGAGACAAGCGGACGAGTCATCGACTGGATCAGAACTTTGAAGACACGCTGGTGCCACCCAATGTGGCCAAATCAATCGACAGCATCACGCGATGCTCTTCGTCTGTAATGTTACTGTCGTCGCGTCGCGGAATAGGCCATTTTGAAATTCATGCAATCACAATCAAATTCTACACCCAGAGTTTTCTTTGGGAAGTAGCTGTTCTCAATGTCGTAACGTGCGCCACCAAACAGATACCATCCCTCTGTCAGGCCTACACGAACATCAGCTTCCGCCCATTGTTCATCAACAACACGTCCGTAGCTCGGTTCAGCCGCGATGTTCAGATATCCAGCATTGATAGCAAACCTGTCAAAAGTGAGGCTTCCAAACACTTCCTGCCGGTTGATCGCGGACAAGTCTTCTTCTGCACGCATTTCATAGGACAATGAGATGTTGTCCCATGGTTGGAATGTCAATGCAGCCACCAGATCAGAGCTTGAGCCGTCCAAGCCCAGAGCCCGCAACAAAACTGTTTTCTGCCCGCAATGTGGAAACTCTCGCCAGCGCTGGCACGCAAGAAGCCGCCATTGCTTCCCAAGAAGGAATAAGTCAGGCCGACATTGCTGCGCACGCCACTTTCAAAACGGTCATAGCCAGTGAAGCGATCTTCAAGGAAAAGGCTTGTGTGATCGAAATTCAACGTGATGGCGTCTTCATTGCCGATGCTGTCGAGATTCTTTTCGTTGTCAGCAGCAATGAATTGAAACACGGGCGAGACAATGCTCTGGCCATAATCAGAACCGGAAATCAGCGGGAACCGCAGATCAACACCCGCAGCAGGTAGAATGCGCGACGTGGTTTCCTGATCGCGTTCTCCGCACAAAGCCGTGGCGTCTGCCAGATTATTGGTGACGTGAATGTCGCTTCGCACACTCGCAAATGGTGTGACCAACAATCCGCCATCTGAAATCAAACGGTTTTCCAACGCAAGTCCGCTGAGGCCCGAGCTTGGCTGGTGCCATGGTTGACGTCTGTGAAAGGTGTGCCGGATCGATCGCGATCAATGGCGTATGCAGACCAGTTCAAGCTGAACTCACCGCCCAATGATGTCCTCGTTGAGATAGTGTTCACCCGTCACGTAGGGCAGTGCCGTTGGCAGGCTGCCAGCATCTACATCGCTGGCCAATGCTGCAAAGTGTAGTGCCTGTGCAGAAACATAGTTCCGGTCCCATAGGCCTTTTACATAAACCTCGCTGTCGGCAATACGGGAGTTGTCATAGTCATAATCATCAAGGAATGTCCGGTCGCTGGTGAGCACTCCATCCCAACCCCAGTTCCAATTATCATTCAAAGCAAAGTCACCGGCACTTTCTACTGCGCCACGCCAACGGTTTACTTCTGATGTGCGCTCGGGACTAAGTTCGTAAACGCCATAACCGCGAAGATTATACTGGCCCGTCGCTGTGCGGTGCCGCCATTCAACATCCGCTACTGGTCCTTGCTGGCTAGTGATCATCGGGCGGAATGTCACGTCTTTGTTTGGTGCTACGACCCAGAAATAGGGTGCCACAACACCTATGCCATAATTCTTTACCAGTTTTGACTTTCGGAATAAGCCAGCCTGTGCGGCGTTTCACTGAAGGGTCTGCATGGCGCAGCATAGGGCAAACCGGCCACCGTCACGCCAGCGATTTTCAAACGCGGATTGATGTGGATGAGGTCTTTGGCGTTTTGGTCGTGCGTGGTTTGGTCTGAAACCAATTCCCACAGGGGATCGCCCTTGTAGTGTTTCGCAATTCTTGCAAGCTGTGTAGTGGGCATCTTCGAATACCGTGATGTTGCCTTCCATGCGCTTGGCATAGTCGAGCGGTAATCGTCACGTCATTCGTCAGCAGGGCTTTGAGGTGCCGGGCGAACCCTTGCTTGAATTTGTTGGTCAACTCCAGCGTTTCCGCCAGCATCACATTGCCGTTGGGTTCGCGCAGTTCAACCGAGCCATTGGCCGTGAACACATTGGTGCGTTCATTGAAGGTCACTCTCGTGGCATTCAGTGTGTAGGGGCCATAGGTCACCACGACACGGCCTGTGGCCACTGCAAGCTTTGTGGCGGGATCAAACGTTAGCTTTTCCGCGCTGAAATCCGCAACGGTTCCTGCTGCGGGTTCACTGGTGATGGGCTTGATAAATGGCTTTTCAACGATGGCCTGCACAGGAGCGACGGATGCAATCAAACCCAGTGCCGTAAACCCAAGCAGAAGGCTGCGATGGTTTGCAAACCACCGCCCATTGCCCCGCCAGCCTTGGTTAAAGCCCCTGCGCGTCACGCCACTCTTTCCGCTGATCACAAATCGTTACCAATCATTAACGACTTTCCATCCCCCAGGAAAGCCCTTTCAGCATCATCTTCGTCGCTAATTGTAACCCCAATTGAGTCTGGAAAAAGGCCACGAATCAACAGGGTAAATCAATTGTGAACGCCGTTGCCGAAGCAGTGGAGGAGCAGTAAGCACTAGGACAAAATCATCACCTCAGGACGCGCTCCCATGAAAATCAGTTTTGCCCCCACAGCCCTTCCAAAATCAGGTGTTTTGCTGGTGATCGTGGAAGAGGGCGCTAAACTTGGCGGCAATGCCAAAGCCATTGATGCAGCGGGTAAAAACCAGTTGTCGCGCGCCATGAAGGCAGGCGGGTTTGAAGGTAAAAAGGAACAGGTACTCGACGTCCTGGCACCGGGTGGTGGTGTGGACCGTGTAATTCTTATGGGTGTAGGTAAAGTTGCAAACCTGCAGCCACGCGAAATTGAACTGCTGGGAGGTGCGGCGGCTGGGCTGTTACAGGGTGCCAAAGCAGCAAGCGCTGTGATCGATGCAACGGCACTGGGCAAAGGCGAAGCGGCTGCCCGCGTTGCCTCGGGGGCCTGTCTGCGCCGCTATAGTTTTGATGGTTACAAGTCCAAAAACCCCAATGGCGGCCCAATGCTCGACAAACTTTCCTTACAATGTGCCGACATCGCCGCTGCGAAAAAAGCATTCATAGGTTTTGAAGCCATTGCCAACGGCAATCACATCGCGCGGGATCTGGTCAACGAACCTGCAAATGTTCTGCATCCAGTGGAGTTTGCCCGCCGCGCCAGCGCCTTGAAAAAGCTCGGTGTCAAAATCAGCATACTCACACCATCTCAAATGAAAAAACTGGGAATGCATGCGCTGCTTGGTGTGGCCTTGGGGTCTCCCCACGAAGCACGTTTGGTTGTCATGCAATGGAATGGCGGCAAGAAAAGCGAAAAGCCCATCGCCTTTGTCGGCAAGGGCGTAACTTTCGATACGGGCGGCGTATCGATCAAGCCAGCCGCGGGCATGGAAGACATGAAAGGCGACATGGCAGGGGCAGCCTGTGTCGTCGGTTTGATGCACGCCCTCGCGAAACGCAAAGCCAAGGCGAATGTCATTGGCGCAATTGGCCTTGTTGAAAATGCCGTTGACGGTAAAGCCCAACGCCCTGGTGACGTTGTAAAATCAATGTCAGGTCAAACCATCGCAGTGTTGAACACCGATGCCGAAGGCCGCCTCGTGTTGGCCGATGTGCTGTGGTACATCCAAGACAAGTTCAAACCGAAGTTCATGGTCAATTTGGCGACACTTACGGGGGCCATACTTGTGGCCCTTGGCAAGGAACATGCAGGCCTGTTCTCCAACAATGATGAATTGGCCCAACGTTTGTCCGAGGCAGGATTGGCCACGGGTGAAAAAGTCTGGCGCATGCCGCTGACACCGGAATATGACAAGATGATTGATCATGACGTGGCCGATGTAAAAAACACGTCAGGACGTTTTGCAGGGTCGATTACCGCAGCTCAATTTTTGCAGCGGTTCGTGAACAACACGCCCTGGGCCCATTTGGATGTTGCGGGTACAGCCATGGATTCCGTCAAATCCCCCATCAATCAAAGCTGGGCCAGTGGCTGGGGCGTCAGATTGCTCAATCACCTTGTCGCGACACATTACGAAAAATAATGACCGACGTTTGGTTCTATCACCTTGACCGCAAAGCAGTGGATGCGGAATTGCCGGGCCTATTGCTGCGTGGACTGGAGCGCGGGCTTCGCATGGCGGTGGTGACAGTGTCGGCTGAGCGCGTGAAAGAACTGTCACAAAAACTTTGGGGATTGGAAGATGTTGCGTTCATTCCCCATGGGTTTGAGGGCGAGCCAAATCCCGAGCGTCAACCAGTTTATCTGTGTACGGATGATGAACCCGCCAACGACGCGGAATATGTCTTCTACATCGATGGATCAGCACCCAACAGCCTGAAACATGGAAGGCGCGCCAGCATCATGTTCAACGGCCAAGATGAAGCAGCAGTAGATCAAGCACGGGGCTTATGGCGCAGGTTCAAAGCTGAAAACGCCACCATCCGCTATTGGAAGCAAGACGAAGACGGCCGCTGGAAAGACCAAGCCGCACAAAGTTAAGTGCGGCGTGGCAGCAGTATTGTCAGTCCCAATACGATCGACAGAATTGATCCGACCACAACACCCACGCGCACTTGTGATTCCAAATCGGAGCCCGGAAATGCGAGGGAACCAATAAACAAGCTCATGGTAAAACCAATACCGGCAAGGCACGCTACGCCAATCATGTCACGCCAACTGGCACCTTCGGGAAGCTTTGCCAAGCCAGTTGCAACCAACGCAACAACGGCCAACAATATGCCAATGGGTTTGCCAAGTACCAATCCTGCAATAATGCCTGCGGGCACAGTATGCGACAACGCCGTCCATGACACGCCATCAAGTGGCAATCCAGCATTGGCAAACGCAAACAACGGAAGCACCAACCATTTCACGTAAGGGTGCAATGCATGTTCCAATTCATGCACGGGCGAAGTTTTGTCTGTGCGCCTTAAGGGAATCAGCAAACCAAGTGCAACACCAGCCAATGTGGCATGCACGCCCGATTTAAGAACACACAACCACAAAACAAGTCCTAGCAGAATATATATACTTGTGCGTTCAATGCCGAAACGATTGGCAGTACCGAGCAACAGCAAACAGATGGCTGCGCCCGTCAAGGCAAACACTGAAAGCTGTGCTGTGTAAAATAAAGCGATGATGATGATGGCCGCTAAATCATCAAAAGTAGCAAGCGTCAGTAGAAAAATTTTCAATGACACTGGCACACGGCTGCCCGCCAACGCCAGCGCGCCCAATGCGAATGCGATATCAGTCGCGGCAGGAATTGCCCATCCACCTTGTGTAATCGGATCATTCCAATTGAACCATGCGTAGATCCCCGATGGCACGAGTATGCCACCAATTGCGGCGGCCGCTGGTAATATGATTTGTGACGGCGACGAAAGATTGCCTTCCAACACCTCTCGTTTGATTTCGAGACCGACGAGAAAAAAGAACACAGCCATCAGGCCGTCATTGATGAAATGGTGTAACGATTTATCCAGCGTCAAAGCCCCAATGCCGGCTCGCACTCGCTCGTCTAAAAGCCAATGATAAGTATCGGCCAAGCCGAAATTAACCAGCAGAATTGCGACGGCAGCGGCCACCGCCAACACCAAACCGCCCGTGGCTTCATGGTCGATGAATTGTTTGAGGCGCGAATTGCTTTCAGAATTTTGCTGCATTGATGACCATGTGGATTGCAATCGATGCAACATAACCCAAGGCAACCGCCCAGGTCCATTTCAAGTGGCTGGAGAACGTATACTTGCCGTGCGCAATGCCCATGAGTGCTACACCTGCAGCAGAACCAATGGACAGCATCGATCCGCCGACGCCAGCCGTGAGCGTCACTAGCAACCATTGCCCATGGCTCATCTGCGGATCCGTTGTAAGGATGGCGAACATGATGGGGATATTGTCTACGATGGCTGAAAGGAAACCCACCATTATGTTGGCGGCAGTTGCACCCCACTGCGTATAGAAATATTCATTGGCGAGGGTGAGATAACCCATCACACCAAGCCCACCCACAGCAAAGATGATGCCGAAGAAGAACAGCAACGTGTCCCATTCCACCCGCTCAATTTGCTTGAAGGAGTTGAGCACCATGTCCGTGTTGTCTGAGCGCTTGCCTTTCTGTTGCAAGAAGTACGACCAGATTTGCAAGTAACCGAGCCCCAGCATCATGCCAAGTGCAGGCTGTAGGCCGAGAAAGTTTTTAAACGATACGGCTGTTGCAATTGTGAGAGCGAACAACATGATGACACCCACAGCGCCGGGTTTCAGATGCACACAGTCTTCAACGGGAGGTGCTTTTTCATTTGGAATTCCAAAATGCATAATGGCAGCAGGCACCAGCCAATTGACCAGTGACGGAAGGAACAACGCAAAGAATTCAAAGAACGAGAGCTTGCCCTTCTGCCACACCATCAAGGTTGTGATGTCGCCAAACGGTGTAAAAGCACCCCCTGCATTGGCGGCAACAACAATGCTGACGCAAGCAATGGCAACAAACCGCGGTGACCCAGCACCGACCGCTAAAACAACTGAACCCATGATCAGCGCCGTTGTGAGATTATCCAACACGCCCGACAGGAAAAACGCGGCCGCCCCCGTGATCCAAAACAATTGCCGGTAGGACAGACCGCGCGATGTCATTTTGGCGCGTAGCACTTCAAACGCACGCCGCTCTTCAAGCGTATTCACATATGTGATGGCTACCAACAAAAACAGCAGCAGCTCACCATATTCATAGATGGTATGTTCTGCAGCCTTCTTGGCAATTTCAGGCGTGCCATGCGCCGTATAAGCAAGGCCAATGAGGGCCCAAATCAAACCCGCGGCCACCAGCACGGGTTTTGATTTTCTGAGCTGCGTTGCTTCTTCAACTATCACCAGCACATAGGATAAAACGAAAATGCAAAGCGCTGCATAACCAAACCAACTCTGCGTCAGATTAAGTTCAGCCATTGCCCAATTCCTCATTCAGTTCGAGCCAACTGTTTTCATTGTCGCCCAATTCAACCGCCAGCTTGTTGCGCAGTTTGGCATAATCCGCTGCCTTTTGCGCCGCCTCTTGATAAAGTGTGGGGTCTGAAAGTGCTTGATCCAGAATTGTGATTTTCTCCTGCAATTTCAACATATTTGCATTGAGTGTGTGAATTATTTTCTGAAGTGTTTTGGGAGGGCGTGTCGCAAGCTTTGGCGCTGCTATTGTCGCAACTTTTTCAATCACCTCGGGCTTCAGGTTTTCACGCCCGCGCCGCCGTGACAAAACCATGTCAGCATATTCATCGAGATCGCCTGCAAAATCGCGGATGCCGCCATTCTCAACCAACAGCAATCGATCCGCGCACGTCTCGATGATGTGGCGGTCATGGGCAATTAGGATAACAGCACCCTCATAGTCATTGATGGCGCGGATCAAGGCCTCGCGTGAGTCCATATCCAAATGGTTTGTCGGTTCGTCGAGGATCAACACGTGGGGTCCGTTGAAGGTGGCGAGCAGAAACAACAGCCGCGCTTTTTCACCGCCCGAAAGTGTGGAGCATTTTGAATCCGCATGTGAAGCACCAAAACCGGCAGCCCCCAATTTCGCCCGCCGTTCCGCAACACTTTTGTCCGGCATCAATTTGGTGATGTAATCAAACGGCGTAATGCCATCGGACAACTCATCCATCTGGTGTTGCGCAAAAAAACCAACTGTCATTTTGGGGGCAACGACGAGTGCACCACCTTGTGGCTTCAACTTTCCATTCAACAATTTTGCAAATGTCGATTTACCATTGCCGTTTGAGCCTAAAATCGCAATGCGGTCATCGGGATCAATGCGCAGTGTAATGTTGCGCAAGATTGCCTTGCCGGGTTCGTAACCTACGGCAACCTTGTCCATATTGATCAGCGGTGGCGCTAAAACCTTTTCAGGATTTGGAAAACGAAATGGCACCACACGATCATCGACCAAATCCGCGATGGGTTCCAGTTTTGCCAAGGCTTTCAAGCGGCTTTGGGCCTGACTGGCTTTTGAAGCTTTGTATCGAAAGCGATCGACATAGGCTTGCATATGATCGCGCTGATCTTGCTGCTTTTTCCGCAGCTTCACACTTAACGCCTGCTTTTCGCGGCGTTGCCGATCAAAGTTGTCATAGTTGCCCTGATACATTGTGAGCTGAGCTTGATCGAGATGCACGATACAGGTCACAACTTCATTCAACAGGTCACGGTCATGGCTGATGAGAATAATGGTGTGTGGGTAGGCCTTCAAAAATGTCTTGAGCCAAATCGTACCTTCAAAGTCGAGGTAGTTTGTTGGCTCGTCCAGCAGCAATACATCGGGCTGACCAAACAATGCGGCCGCCAACGCCACACGCATGCGCCAACCACCAGACAGGGCCGAGCAGGGCGCTGTCATTTGTTCATCCGTAAAACCAAGGCCTGCAAGAATAGATGAGGCACGTGCCGGAGCTGAATGGGATCCAATGTCAGACAAGCGCATTTGAATTTCGGATATACGATGTGGATCTGTCGCATGCTCGGCTTCATCAAGCAATTCGACCCGTTCCACATCACCTGCCAGTACCACATCAAGCAAACTGTCGCTGCCGCCGGGTGCTTCCTGCGCCACAGTGCCGACCCGCGCATTGCGCGCCAAGCCCGTGGTGCCGGATTCCGCTGATAACTCGCCCAACACAATTTTGAACAGTGTGGATTTGCCAATACCATTCCGCCCCACCAATCCGGCCCTGTGGCCTGTAGGGATGGTAACACTGGCATTTTCCAGCAAAACGCGGCCGCCAATGCGGTAAGTGAGTCCTTGAACCTGTAACATGACCAGTCGCATAGCCGTTATACCGCCATGCAGCAAATCCATTGACTCATTTCATGTTGCGTTGCACAAAGGCCTGAGGTGCGCACATCAAAAAGGCTGCTACGGTGAACATTCAGACGACGCAAATCCTTGAAGACACATCCTATATCGAGGGTTTGACGGAGCTGCTACGCGGATTGTTGCGCCAAGTGATCCGCCAACGCGAACCAGCGGTGCTCCCGATCCTCGATGACCCGGACACAGCCGCAGGCATTCCCGATCATTTGGTTGAGCACGCATTGCAGGTGATTGGCATCTGGCTGCAGCTCATGAATATTGCAGAAGAGAACGCCTCTATCCGCAATCGCCGCCAAATTGAAAAAGAGGGTGGCCCCGATGAAGTGATTGGTTCTTTCTCCCATGCCCTTGCCCAAGCTGCTGGTGCCAATGTGCCGGACGAGACAGTTGCGCGCGTGTTGGCGCACTTGGATGTGGGCCCCACCATTACAGCGCATCCAACGGAAGCCAAGCGCGTGACGGTGCTTGAAATTCACCGTCGTATTTATTTGAAACTGATGGAGCTCGAAAGCCCGCGCTGGACACCTCGAGAGCGAGAAGCGCTCCATGCCTCACTCAAAAATGAAATCGATCTGCTCTGGCTTACCGGAGAAATTCGCACGGAAAAACCAACCGTTGAAAGTGAAGTGACTTGGGGACTGCATTTCTTCCGGGAAGCGCTTTTCGAACGTACACCCCATTTGTGCGACACCTTGGAAACAGCTGTGCAGCGCCACTATCCTGAACTCAAAGGCAAAGTAAAACCACCGCTCCGCTATTCAACATGGATTGGTGGCGATCGTGATGGCAATCCCTTTGTGACAGTTGAAACCACGCGCGATGCTCTGAAGCAAAACCGCGATGCAGCGCTCGAGCGTTTAGCCGTTCGCTTAAACGACCTTGGACGCCTGATCTCAATCAGCGCCTATGAAATTGCGTTCACCGACGAGTTCAAATCCGCACTCGACCAGCAACTGGACTTGAGCAACGCCAAAGCAAAACTCATCGCGCGCAATCCAACTGAACCCTTCCGTCAATTCTTCAGCGCATTGTCCCTGCGCCTTGCAGCAAATGGCGGTGATGGTTTGGCCACGCCTTTTGCCAGTGTCACCGAATTCATTGAGCTGCTCAGCTTTGCAGAAAAAGCACTGACCGACATGAAAGTGCCAGGCTTAGCGTCAGGCCATGTGCGGCCTGTGCGCTGGGAAGCTGAGATTTTTGGTTTTAGAACTGCGGCCCTCGACCTACGTCAAAACACCACGGTCATCAACCGTGTATTGGCCGAAATTTGGCACAAGCTCAATCCAGCCACCACAGTTGAAGCTCCTGTGCATGGCACAGCGGAATGGACGGCTTGGCTGGCCGAAGAACTCGACAAACCACTCGGTTTCCTTCCACGCTTTCAAAACATGTCGGACGAAGCTCGGGAGCTTTTGGGCCTGCTTGATCTTGTTCGTGAAACCATTGACGGACCAGACCCTGATGCCATTGGCACTTTCATTTTATCGATGACACAAAGCGCTGACGATATTCTGGGGCTCTATTTGCTCGCCAAATATTGTGGTCTGTTCGCTGATGTAAACGCCCGCGAAACCTGTCGTATCAAAGTCGTGCCACTTTTCGAAACCATTGAAGACTTGCGCGCAGGTCCCGACATAATGCGAACACTGTTGGCAAAGCCCATGGTGCGAAGCTCAGTTGCTGCCAATGGTGGTGCCCAAGAGATCATGTTGGGCTATTCCGATTCGAACAAAGATGGCGGCTTTTTCTGTGCCAGCTTTGAATTGTTTGAAGCCCAACGTGGCCTCATGCAAGCGGGCAAAGACACAGGTATGACACTTCGCTTTTTCCACGGTCGTGGTGGTTCCGTATCGCGTGGAGGTGCTCCTACGGGGCGCGCCATTGCGGCCCAACCGCAAGGTTCGATTGGCGGCATGATGCGCGTGACAGAGCAGGGTGAAGTTGTGTCGCTGAAATTTGCAAATCGCGGCACGGCACAAAATAATCTGGAAGTGCTCACGGCCAGCGTGTTGTTACACACTTTGAAGTCGGCCAATGAGCCTGACCAAAAGCATGTTACTGAACACCAAAAAGCGGTGGAAGACATCGCGCAAAAGTCTTTCAAAGCCTATCGCAAATTGGCTGAAGATCCGGGCTTGTTGAACTATTTCCAGATGGCAAGTCCGGTTGAGGAATTGGCGTTGCTCAAAATCGGCTCTCGCCCGTCACGTCGTTTTGGTGCCAAGGGCCTGTCGGATCTCCGTGCCATTCCCTGGGTATTCGCCTGGTCGCAAAACCGCCACTTGCTCACGGGCTGGTATGGCTTGGGCTATGCACTTGATGATTATCTTGCAGCCAATGGTAATGATGGATTGAGGTTACTGCGCGGCATGTTCAACAAGTCAGCCGGATTCAGGCTGGCTGTTGATGAAGTTGAAAAATCGCTCTTTTTAGCTGATATGGACGTGGCTGAAAAATACGCGGCCCTCGTTCCCAATCGCAATGATGCCGAACGTTTGTTTGCGTTGATCCGGCATGAGCACAAGCGCACATCGAAAGTGATGTTGGAACTTTCGGGTTCAAAAGTTCTGTGTGAACGCTTCCAAGGTTTCCGTCGCCGCTTTGACCGCGTACGCCCCATGGTCGACCAAGCCAACCGCTGGCAGGTGCAACTGCTGCGTCAAACCCGCGAGCAAAAAGGCAGTGAAACGCTTAACATGTCACTGCTGGCCACGATGAACTGTGTGGCGTCGGGACTGGGTTGGACGGGGTGAAATAGGTTTTTTCTTACACGCAAACGAGAGAGTAGGGCTATTCGATCGGCCCCAAATGTTTTGCACCGCGCTTTTGCGCCAATTCAAACTGTCGCTGCCGTTCGCGATTTGATGACTTCTGTTCTGCGGTTAGCTTTCCAGCACACTGCGGGCAGCATACGCCTTCTTCATATTCCGTAGACTGACGATCTGCAGCTGACACCGGTTCCAGACATCCGTGACAGGTCGAGAAGTCAGCGATCTCTAGGCCATGCCCAACGGCCACGCGTTCATCGAACACATAACACGCGCCATCCCACAGACTTTGCTCGGCGGGCACGACTTCCAGATATTTTAGAATGCCGCCTTTTAGGTGATAAACTTTTTCAAAGCCTTCATGGCGCATATAACTCGTGGCTTTTTCACAACGAATGCCGCCGGTGCAGAAGGTGGCAATTTTTTTGCCCTTCATATTGTGCAAATGTTTGTCGACCCAACCCGGAAACTGGCTGAAGCTTTCTGTGCCGGGGTCAATGGCATTGCGGAAAGTTCCCACGCGATACTCGTAGTCATTGCGCGTATCGACGACAATCACATCAGGATCGCTGATCAGCGCATTCCAATCTTTCGCCTCAACATACTGTCCCACCAATTCATTGGGGTTTGCTTTCACATCGCCAATGGTGACGATTTCTTTTTTGAGCCGCACCTTCAAACGCATAAAAGGCAAGGCAGGGGCGGGAGAGTATTTGCGATCCAATTCAGGCAAGCCACAAAGATCAACAATGGCCTGCATCGCAGTTTCGATCTGATCGGCAGGGGCTGCAATGGTGCCATTTACACCCTCTTCGGCCAGCAGCACCGAGCCCTTGGCTCCCGCTGCCTTGAGTGCAGGCAAAAGCTGCTCTCGAATCCCCGCAAGATTAACAAGCGGGTGAAAGCGATAAAAGGCGGAAACAGTAATGTTTTGCGACGACATAAACGTGAGATGCGTCAGGCTGAGCCATAAATCAAGTATCGTTGTGCAACGCTTGCCAAGTCCCACAAATTTGGCTCTTATGGGGCAACTAAAAAACAGGGAGTTCAAATATGAACATTACAAAACGCTTATTACTTGCCGCTGTTGCCGTCGCGGCGCTAGCTGCACCTGCAGCTGCTGCCAACATGATTGGCGGCTGCGAAGTGACCGGAGAAAAGGGATCCATGGCCATTGCCGCACCCGCAAAAGCCGGTCAGTTCACAGTTTTAACGTCATTGCCCGCTCCAATTTGGTGGAACGGCGATGCCGTTGAAACCGTCAAAGACGGAATGGAATATTGCATGGCCGCCGAAATCGCATGGCGCGCTGGTTTTGACAAAATGGAAGTCGTCAACACGTCATGGGAAGCCTTCATCGGCAATCAAACCCAAGGCTATGATGTGGGCTTTGCCCAAACCTCGATCACCGAAGAACGCAAAAAGGTCTTTGATTTTACGACGCCTTACTTCAGCTCTGACATGGGCGTGATTTCGAAGGCCGATGCGCCAGTGGATGAAAAGTCCATCAAGACGGTAAAGGTTGGCGTACAGCAAGGCACTACGGGTGCAGCTTTCGCTCAAGACACATTGGGCATTAAGGAACCACAGGTGTTTGGTGATCAGGTTGAAATGTTTGCAGCCTTGCGCGCTGGACAGATCGACGCCGCCATCACGGATACATCCATCACCTTAGCCGAAGAAAAAGCCACTGAAGGCAAGTCCAAGGTTGTTGGACAATTCAAATCTGGCGAAAGCTATGGTGGCATCATGCAAAAGGGCAATGCCAACAACGAAATGGTGAGCAAGATCATTCAATCCATGATCGATGACGGCACCATCGCCAAATTGGGTGGTAAATATCTCGCAGCAGGATGGGGCAAAGACCCAGCCTCCATTCCTTATTTCAATCCTTGATCATCGCACGGGGCGTCCGACAGTTCGTCGGACGCCCCGGCTTTCATCTGTCTAGAAGTTCGGCACTGGTAGTTGGCTGGTGCAGGAGTGACGGAAACCATGGCAACTTCTTCCACACATCTTCCAAAACCACCTGATCGTCTTGCCCTTGCAGCGCTGGGCTTTGCAGCGCTTTGCGTGCTAGCAGCGTTTGCCGCAACGTCACTGGTGCGAAAATCAGTTGCGGGTCTTGGGCAATCCAGTGGCTTTCATGAAATCATCTATGCAATTGTCATTGCTGCAACACTCGCTTTGTTTTGGCCTGCGTTACGCGCATTCAATTTGGCGCGCCAAGCTGCTTCCGCCCGCAGCCGCAACGACGCCGTTGAAACCCGCATCAGCTCTGCCTCTTCGCGTGATAAGGCGTCACTCACATTTGGCTGGGGCGTTTTTGCGCTTTTAGTCCTCGCGTTCTTCGCATTCATTTTCATGAACAATTCCGCAGTGGGTAAAACCTTTTTTCTGCTGCCATTGATTTATGACAAATGGTTTCAAGTCTTCACCAAATTTGTGACAGTGAATATTTTCGTATTCGTCGTCGCTGAAATCATTGTGTTGGTGTGGGGCCTCGTGGTGGCTTTGGCCCGTATGATGCCGGGACCAGCTGGCAGACCTATTCGCTTTCTGGCAACGCTCTATTGCGACGTGTTTCGTGGCCTTCCGGCCATTGTCACGCTTTACTTGATTGGCTTTGGCATTCCCACCAGCGGCATTCCAGAAATTGTCATCCCATGGTTCTATGGCATTTTCAATGACACCAGCACCATGTCGGTACAGCAATTGCGTGACCTTTCACGTATCCCCGTGACCTGGTGGTGCATCCTCGCTCTCGTGCTCACCTATGGTGCTTATGTGGCTGAGGTTTATCGCGCTGGAATTGAGAGTATTCACTGGAGCCAGGTTTCTGCCGCGCGGTCGCTTGGCCTCAGCTATTTGCAAACCATGCGCTATGTGGTGGTGCCGCAAGCCATCAGGCGTGTTGTAGCCCCGCTGCTCAATGATTTCATTGGTCTGCAGAAAGATACGGCCCTTGTGCAAATTCTAGGATTGGTAGACGCCTTCAATGCGTCACGCGGTATTGCGTCCAATGCTTACAATCTGTCGGCTGTCACCATTGTGGCCATACTCTTTGTACTGATCACCATTCCGCAAGCCCGTATCGTTGATCATCTCATGGAAAAAGATGCAGCCCGCATGAAAGCAGGGGGCTGAAACAATGGCATTTCTTGAAATCAAAAACGTCGAAAAGCATTTTGGCCCTGTGCAGGTTTTGCGTGGTTTGAATTTGAAAGCTGAAGAACACCAAGTACTGTGCCTCATTGGCCCGTCGGGCTGTGGCAAGTCCACTTTGCTCCGCTGCATCAATCAACTCGAACCCATACAAGCAGGGGAAATTCGATTAGACGATGACCGCGTCTCGGGTCCCGGCGTTGACGTGAACCGCTTGCGCCAACAGGTTGGCATCGTGTTTCAGAGTTTCAATCTCTTCCCGCATATGAATGTGTTGGAGAACGTGACTTTAGCACCGCTCAAAGTGTTAGGACTTGGTAAAGCGCAAGCGGAAGACCGAGCCATGACGCTGTTAAAGCGTATTGGCATGGACCAGAAGGCCAAAGACTTTCCTGACAGACTTTCAGGCGGACAACAACAACGCGTCGCCATCGTCCGTGCCTTGGCTATGGAACCAAAGCTGATGCTGCTCGATGAGATCACGTCGGCCCTTGATCCGGAATTGGTATCGGAAGTGCTGAACATTGTGCGTGACCTTGCCAAGCAAGGCATGACCATGTTGCTGGCCACCCATGAAATGGGTTTTGCCCGCGAAGTGGCATCGAAAGTGTGTTTCCTGCATCAAGGTGTGGTGCATGAGGAAGGCCCGCCAGAGCAAATCTTTGGCGATCCAAAGCAAGAAAGAACCCGTGGCTTTCTGAAACGCATCATTGAGGCTGGGCGGCTTTAGTGGCGCGGATCGTTGCTCTTACAAACGGCTCCCCGCATTCTTGGGTGGTGATCAATGCCATCATTGATGCCCATGGCCCGGTGACGGTGGTGGTGGAACCGCCAGAGTCAAAATCAGTATTGATCCGCAGGCGGATGAAAAAGCAGGGTATTGTCACAGTGCTAGGGCAAATTGGTTTTGTACTGTTACAAAAGCTGATGAGCGGGCGCAGCAAAACACGCATCGAAGAACTTCTGCGCGATGTGAAATCGACACCTACTGGTGACATCACAAACATCCCTTCGGTGAACTCCGTTGAAGCTCGTGAGCTGTTGCGCACGCTGAACCCCGAAGTGGTCGTCGTTTTTGGTACGCGCATGATTGGCCGCGAAACCTTGGCGGTCATCAAAGTGCCGCTGATTAATTTCCACTCCGGCATGAACCCTAAATATCGTGGTCAAGCGGGGGGCTATTGGGCGTTGGCGTTGAGTGATGCTGCACATGCGGGTGTGACCGTACATCTGGTGGATGCAGGCGTCGATACGGGCGATGTGCTCTACCACGGCACTTTTGAGCCAACGCCGAGAGATGATTTCAACAGCTACTTCTATTTACAAGCCCTTTCGATCCAGCCGCTCGCGGTCAAAGCCGTTGATGACGCGCTGAAAAAACAACTGCGCCCGTTCAAACCCGATTTGCCTTCGCAGCAGTTTTACCACCCCACGCTGTGGTTCTATATTTGGACGGGATTGACCAAAGGCGTGTGGTAATCCATTCATCCCCGGTTCAGACTTGTGGCTAAAAAGCCACGTTCGGCCCATAGTTCCGCCCCATAGAGGGGGCAGAAGAGACTCCAATTGAGTCGGAGGACGGTATGAGAATGAAATTTGCGGCTGTGAGCTTTGTAGCTTTGGCCTTGTTTGCTGGAACGGCATTTGCCCAAGAACAGCAGGAGCAACCAGCCGTCGAACAGCCTGCTGTTGAAGCTGCCCCCGCCACTTTGCCAGAGGCAGTATTGGCATTGATAAACGATCGCCGCACGCCCCAGGAACTCGGTGACGATGAATTGAAAGGCCGCGCCAAACAAGTCCGCCAAGCCATGAAAATGGATGGCGTTCCTGACGATGTGAAGGCCCAGCTGCAGGCCATGCTTGATGCTGACCGTGCCGAACTTGAAACGCGCGTTGCCGCGCAAAAGCCTGTTGAGCAGCCAGTTCAAGAAGCAGCCCCCCAACCGGAAGCGCAGCCCGAAGCCCAACCTGAAAAAGTAGCAGAGCCAGAGCCAGCACCTGCTGCTCCCGCCGTTGTCGAAATTCCAGCGGAAGTGACGAACCTTTTGAATGATGCGCGTCCACTTGAAGAATTGAGCGCTGAAGACTTGACCGCTCGTGCCAAATTCGCCCGCCAACAATCCCGCAACAATGATTTACCTGAAGATGTGCGCGGCAAGCTTGCAGCCATCGGCAAAGAAGCACGCGCTGCGATTTTGACCCGCGAAAAAGCTGCAACGGAACAAAAGGCTGAAGAGCCAGCGCCACAGCCAGAAGCGCAGCCTGCGCAAGAACAAGCACAGCAGCCAGAAGTCGCACCGGTGGTTGAGCCGCCTGTTGAAGCCAAAGCAGCAGAACCAGCCCCACAACCGACCCCGGCGCCCGTGGTAGATAAGGTTGAGGTGAAAGAACTTGATGGCAATATTGGCAATCCAGAAGCAGAAGCCAAGGCCAAAGCCTACCTCGATGATGCAACACCTGCCGATAGCCTTGCCGATGATGCATTGCGCACCCGTTTGGACGGCATGCGTGATTTGATGGCTGAGAACGAATTGTCGGTGAAAACCGAACGTGCTTTACGCGACAAGTTGCGGACCGAACGCGAAGTGCTGCGTGATCGTGTGGCCAAGGTGAAAGCCGAAGAAGCCGTCAAACAAGCGGCTGATGAGGCCAAGAAGGCAGAACAACAAGCAACGGCACAACCAGATCAACCAGCAAAAAAGAAAAAGTTCCGTCCCAACATCAACATCATTATTACAGCTGAAACGCCAGTGCGTGAAGTTCTGCGCGACCGCCGTAATGCGGAGGACATTGATGAGAGCGAATTGCGCTACCGTATTCGCGCCCGTCGTGATTTTGAAAACTCCGAGGCGTTTAACGATTATGACGAAGAACAACGCCAAGAATTGCGCCAACGCACCCGCGCTGACCGCAACATTCTGCGTCAGCGTTTGCAGGAAGATCGCAACATCCGCCGAGTAGAATTGGATGATGAATCAGCAAATTCTTCGAGACGCGAAATCAGAATTCGGGACGACGAGGAGTTCTCTTCGAACGACATTCCTGAAGACGTCTTTGCTGCAGAAGTTGAAGACGAAGATATTGAAAGAGCACTACTTGCACCGCCGCGTCGTAAGATCGCTCGCATCGTGAAAGCTGACGATATTGCGGCCCGCCCACAACTGCGCCAAGCCATGACGCGCATTGAAATTGATACCATTCGTTTTGGTTTCAATGAAGCCTTCGTGCGTGAAGAAGAGGTTGATAATCTCGACCAAATTGCCGGGGTGATTGAACGCGTCCTGAAGAAATATCCACGCGAAGTGTTCTTGATTGAAGGCCACACTGACGCCGTGGGTTCAGACGCCTACAACGCGAAGCTTTCCAAAGCCCGCGCCGAAGCTGTGAAAAAGGCTCTTTCGACCTACTACATTATCCCGTCTAAAAACCTGCAAACCGTAGGCTTGGGTGAGCGTTATCTCAAAATTCCAACAGCTGAAGCCGAGCAGGAGAACCGCCGTGTTTCCCTGAGCCGTGCCACCGCCGTGGTGGGTGAGGCAGAAGAATAAGCATCGGCTTTATCTTGCAGTGCATCAAATGGCCCGCTAAAGAGCGGGCCATTCCATTGCAACACGAGGACCAAAATGGCTATCGAACGTACTTTCTCTATCATCAAGCCAGACGCTACGCGCCGCAACCTGACGGGCGCAATCAACGCCAAGATCGAAGCCGCTGGCCTGCGCATCATCGCCCAGAAGCGCGTCAAGTGGAAGTTGGCCGATGCCAAGAAGTTCTACGCAGTTCATGCCAAGCGTCCATTCTTCAAGGACCTCGTAAAGTTCATGGCCTCAGGCCCAGTTGTGGTTCAAGTGCTGGAAGGCAACGGCGCCATCAAGAAGTATCGCGACGTCATGGGCGCCACCAATCCGAAGGACGCAGAAGCCGGCACCATTCGTGCTGAATTTGCTGAATTCGATTGATGCAAACTCTGTGCACGGTTCCGACAGCGCTGAAAACGCCAAGAAGGAAATCAAGCAGAACTTTTCAGCCAAGGAAATCGTTGGCTAATGACTAACATGCCCAAGGCCGTGTTCTGGACACTCAGCTATATCGCTTCGATTTTGGCGGTGAACTGGCTGTTTGCACCTTCGCAGTTGATTGAAGGTGCAACGTTCTGGAAAACGGCCTGGGGCGATTTGTTCCTCGCCAATCTTGTTGTTGGCGCAGTGTTTGTACTGCGGGACTATGCGCAACGCGAAATTGGTCATCGAATTTTGCTGGCCACATTGCTGGCTGGTGGCCTCACTTATTTCATGGTCGATCCAGCCATTGCCATAGCCAGCATGGTGGCCTTTGTGATTTCAGAAATGTCTGATTGGGCGGTCTTCTCGTTCTGGAAGAAATCACTGCAAAGTCGCATTCTGGTATCGAGCATGATTGCCGTGCCGTTAGATACCTTCGTGTTCCAACACCTCGCAGGCTACCTGACACCTGCCGCCTTCGTCATGGAAGTGTTGAGCAAGGCAGTCGGCGTTTACATCGTTTGGCAATTGCTCAAAATGCGCGAGCCCGGTGAGGCAGCTGCAGTTCATTGAGACCAATCAGCTACGCGTCGGTATAGGAACACTGTTTGCCACTTTCGCAGCAAGGTCATGATTGAAGATGCCGCGCATGGCGATGTCGATGGCTTTGTCGTTTTTCATCAGGGCGTGCAAGGCAGCGCTGTTCCACGAAATGCATTCCGCATCATCAATCAACTGCACAGTGGCTGATGCCGCAGTTCCATTTAAGAAAGCGATTTCACCGAGAAAAACCCCGGCTGAAATGCGATTCTTGTGCTTGGCTTTTTGCAGCAATGCCTCGCCCTTCAACAGATAGTGCAATTGCGTAGGGATATCGCCTTCCACCAATAGCGGCGTATTACTAGCGTTGCTGCGGGTGGAGTGCGCGATGAGCTTTCGAAACTGCCCAGGGGACAAGACATGAATACGTTTAAACAACGGGCGTACATCCAGCGGAATGCCAAAATCCATACGGCCACTAAACACCAGAATGATCATCGCAGCGTTAGCGAAGAACGAAATGACCTTCCAGAACAGGGGATCAAAAAATGGCCCACCTGGAATGGCGAGATAATAAAGCGCTTGTAAAAACAAACTGACAGCCATCATCACCCGCAGCTGCAATTGATCACGCAACAAAAACGCCAGAAACGCCATCAGATTTGAGGCGTGGAACAATGCTGTGAACAATGCTGTGGCCGTTAGGTATTGGGACAACTTGGGCATTCCCTTCTGCAACCCAACATTGGAATTGACAAGGCGTGCTGTCAATGGAAACGGCGATCAAACCAGTCTGCGGTGCGAAACCAAGCCCCAACCAAGGGCAAGAACCAAGGCGAACCGTTGTAAAAACATTGCATCGGAAACTCTGGTTGATCGAAAGCGATCTTACGATTGGACTTACCCAAAACTTTCCGCGCCGTTTCGCGACCAAGATAACTCATCATCGCAATGCCCGACCCATTGCAACCCAACGCGAAATGCAGGCCGTCCAACTTCCCCATATGCGGCAGTTCATCCAGCGTGAAAGCAACATTACCCGTCCACGCATGGCTGATTTTGACACCCTTCAATTGCGGAAAACGATCAGTCATGAAGCGATAGAGCAGGGGGGCAGTTTCTGTGGGATCGGTAAATCCAAATTTGGCGCGGCCACCAAAAATCATCCGCTTGCCATCAGGCGACAAACGATAATAGGTCAACACACGGCGCGTGTCCGCAAAGCTGCGGTTTTTGGGGCTGATGGATTGAACCACATCAGGCGAGAGCTCCTCCGTCGCGATGATGTAGGACCCAACAGGCACAACGCGCCGCTTCAACTGTGGTGTTACATCTCCAGTATAACCATTGGTGGCGATGATGACATGGGCCGCTTTGACGGTGCCGCGCGGTGTTTTAACCATCCACGATGCATCTGCATTTTGCACAAGCCCATTCACAGGCGTGCGCGACGCGATTTTAATATTTGCATTTTGCGCAAGCTTCAACAGACCTTCGAAATAGAGAGCAGGGTGAAGATGGGCCGCACGCGAAACCACCATGCCGCCGTGATAATAGTCAGAGCCAATATGCTCACGTTGTTGATCCCTCGACACCATGAAAGCGCCAGACTGCGCTTCGGCATTGAGCATCTCAACTTTCGCAGCCATGCCATCAAAATGCGATTGGCACCATGCACCCAAGAAGTAACCACTCCTCGTCCATCCGCACGCGATGTTGTGATCTGTAATCAAGCTTTCGACATGGCTGAAGGCATCAACGGCATCATTCAAGAAGGGTTTTGATTGTTTCGGTGACAGCGCCTTGTTGATTATGCGCTTTCCAACATTCACACCACCCGACACCAAGCCGCCATTGCGGGTGGATCCGCCAAAACCGGGCTCCGCTGCATCAAGAACCAGCGATTCGACGCCGTTACGCGAAAGCTCCAACGCGGCGTTCAACCCTGCGTAGCCAGCTCCGATAATGACGACCTCAATCGACTGCGGCAGGGTAATTTCAGGCAGAGCCACAGGTGTATAAGCCTCCCACCAATAGGGTTTGGCTTTGAAATCCTTGCTAAAAATACTCGTGTCGTGCGTCCAAGGCATGGCGATTACCCGATAACTTTATGTGATTTACAGTTTTGCCCGGAATAGGCTAGTTTGGCCAGATCGCAAATCAACCCGGATGGACCCCACATGCAGTTTTGCCGCTCATTGGCTTTGGCCTTCGTAGTATTGGTGTCAGTTGTGGCTGTCAGTGGAAGTGCTTTCGCCAAGAAGGTTGAAATCACCATCAACAAGGTCGCCCAGAAGATGACTGTGCGCGTGGATGGCGATACGGAATATGTCTGGCCCGTTTCAACCGGTGCCGCGCGCTATGAAACCCCGTCGGGCAATTTTCGCCCTTTCCGCATGGAAGCAGAACACTTCTCCAAGGAATGGGATGATGCACCCATGCCGCATTCGATTTTCTTCACGCCACGTGGCCACGCCATTCACGGCAGTTTTTATACCAAGAGCTTAGGCCGTCGCGCGTCCCATGGCTGTGTGCGCCTTGCACCTGAAAATGCTGCTACCCTGTTTGCACTGGTGGAAGACGCCGGCATGAGCAACACGCGCGTGGTGTTGAAGGGTGGTTTCTTTGATTTCAGCGGATCAAGCCGCACCTTCGCAGAAGTGGGCAAAGGCATTGATGAAACCGTAAAGAAAAAGCCTTATCGCGGCTTCTTTTGGAACTTGAACAACAAGACCAAGAAGCCTGCTGTGAAAACCGCAAAGAAAGTTGATAAGAAGCCGAAGAAAGTGGCAGCCACGGCACCGAAAAAGGTCGCGGCTGTAACGCCAAAAAAGCCCGCAGAAAAACTCAAAAAGGTGGCTGAGAAATGCGTGACCAAAGACGGTAAGAAGTCTTGTGTGAAAGCTCCCACTGTGAAGGCCGCAGCAAACGGCTAACAGCCCGTTCGCCAAACTTGACAAATCATCTGTCGCATGCGTTTTAGCGCGAGAATTTGAAGGATTTTCGCGCCATGATGCATCGCTATCGCAGCCACACCTGTGGCGCTCTCCGCCCTGAACACCAAGGGTCCAACACCCGCATTTCCGGCTGGGTTCACCGCGTCCGCGACCATGGAGGCGTATTGTTTATCGATCTGCGCGATCATTATGGCCTGACCCAAGTTGTGGCTGATCCTGCATCGCCTGCTTTCAAAACCGTGGAGCTTCTGCGTTCGGAGTGGGTGGTTCGTATCGATGGTCTGGTGCGCGCCAGATTGCCCGGCACAGAAAACGCTGACATGCCCACAGGCGCCATTGAAGTTTACGCCACCGAAGTCGAGGTCCTGTCGCAAGCCGCGGAGCTTCCGCTGCCCGTGTTTGGTGACACTGAATATCCTGAAGACATTCGCCTGAAATATCGCTTCCTTGATTTGCGCCGCGAACGCATACACGGCAACATCATGAAGCGCGGTGCGATTATCAATTCGCTGCGCCGCCGCATGGTGGACCAAGGCTTCTTTGAATTCCAAACACCAATCCTCACGGCGTCATCGCCAGAGGGCGCGCGTGATTATCTCGTACCTTCACGCGTACACCCCGGCAAGTTCTATGCGCTGCCACAAGCGCCTCAGCAGTTTAAACAATTGCTGATGATGTCGGGCTTTGATCGTTATTTCCAGATCGCGCCATGCTTCCGCGATGAAGACGCGCGCGCTGACCGTTCACCCGGTGAATTCTATCAGCTCGATATTGAAATGAGCTTCGTCACCCAAGACGACGTGTTCAATGCTGTGGAGCCCGTGTTGCGCGGCGTGTTTGAGGAATTCGGCGGCGGCTTGCCCGTCACGCAAAAATTCCCGCACATTGCATTCAAAGATTCCGTGCGCTGGTATGGCACCGACAAGCCTGACCTTCGCAACCCCATCAAGATGCAGTCAGTGACAGAACACTTCGCTGGCTCTGGCTTTAAAGTGTTTGCAGGCATGATAGCCAATGACCCCAAAGTCGAAGTCTGGGCCATCCCTGTGAAGGGCGGCGGCTCTCGCGCATTCTGTGACCGCATGAATTCATGGGCGCAACAGCAAGGTCAACCCGGTCTCGGCTATATGTTCTGGCGCGACGGTGAGGAGGGTGGCGCTGGCCCCATTGCGAAAAACATTGGGCCTGAACGTTCGGACGCCATCAAAACACAAATGGATCTCGCTATCGGCGATGCGTGTTTCTTTGTCGCCGGCGTTCCGTCAAAATTCTATAAGTTCGCAGGCGAAGCCCGTACCAAAGCCGGTGAGGAAATGAACCTCATCGCCAAGGATCGCTGGGACCTCTGCTGGATCGTCGACTTCCCAATGTATGAGTGGAATGAAGATGAGAAGAAGATCGACTTCTCGCACAATCCATTCTCGATGCCGCAAGGCGGACTTGAGGCCTTGAACACAAAAGACCCATTGACCATTAACGCTTATCAATATGACATCGTCTGTAACGGCGTGGAGTTGTCATCAGGCGCTATTCGAAACCACATGCCAGAAGTCATGAAGAAGGCTTTTGAAATTGCTGGTTATCCGGAAGACGTCATCATCGAAAAGTTTGGCGGCATGTACCGCGCCTTCCAATATGGTGCACCGCCGCATGGTGGCATTGCGCCGGGCGTAGACCGCATCGTCATGTTGCTCTGCAACGAGCCAAACATACGTGAGGTTGTATTGTTCCCAATGAACCAGCAGGCGCAGGACCTGCTGATGGGCGCTCCCTCGGATGTGACAACAAAGCAACTTCGCGAACTTCACATACGTTTGAATTTACCGGAAACCTGATATTAACCATAACAGCGGAATCGTGGGGGCGATCCGTTTCTGCAAGACAACACTCGAGGACCACCAGAATGATGCGACATGTTTTGGCCACGGCACTGTCCGTAGCCCTTACCGCCACAAGCCTTGCCCCCACGGCTGTTGCGGCGACCCAGCCCAAAGACGAAAAGGCTCAGCTTCTGAAAAAGAAGAAGGCCGCCGAAGTTAAGAAAGCAACCGCTGCAGAAAAAGAAACTGCTCGACGCCGAAAAGCGTGCCGATGCGCTGAAGAAAATCAAATCTCAAAAACTGGCTTTACAGAACGCGGAAAAAGAAAAGCGCCTTGTCGCCCGCAGGGACTGCAAGGGCTTCATGCAATGCCTGTTTGGCACCAAGAAAGTGCGCGTCACCACCAATGCGCGACCCGTGCAGTATGCCTCATTGGCATCAGCGGGTTTGTCTGGCCGCAAATCGCGCCAGAACGTTGATTGGAATGAAATCACGCTATCCCGTGGGCTCGCTTGTCGTGCGCACACCTGAGCGCGCCTTGTACTTGATCACCGGCAAAGGCGAAGCCATTCGCTATTCCGTAGGTGTTGGCAAAGAAGGGTTCCAATGGGGCGGTACATCGACCATTGGCCGCAAAGCTGAATGGCCATCATGGACACCACCCGCTGTGATGATTGAGCGTGAAGCCGCCAAGGGCCATATCATTCCGCCTTTCATGGAAGGTGGCCCCGGCAATCCGCTTGGCGCGCGCGCACTTTACATCAGCGGCACCATTTTCCGCGTGCACGGCACCAACAATGAAGCGTCAATCGGTGGAGCTGTCTCATCAGGCTGCATTCGCATGATGAACGCCGACGTGATTGATCTCTATGATCGCGTGAAAGTCGGAACACGAATTTACGTGCAGCAGTGAAATGTTCCTCTCCCCATGGGGAGAGGTGGATCGCGCCGCGCGCGAGACGGAGAGGGGCCGCTGCAAAGCGGCCTTTTTCATGTCTGCAACATCTCAAAACAAAATCGGCTCCGGAGGCATTGCCGTCCGGAGCCGATGAACGAGAGAATATCTCGCAAGCTTCGAAGTGGATTACTTCTTAGCGGCCTTCTTCTTGGCGGCCTTCTTCTTAGCAGGTGCCTTCTTCTTGGCAGCCTTCTTAGGAGCGGCTTTCTTTGCGGATTTCTTTGCAGCTTTTTTAGCGGCCATGTTCATCTCCTGGATGATTAAGTTGTAATTGCCCCACAACGCAGGCTCTACTATCGTGAAACACTCGCGGTGCATGACGTACTGTCATTTACGCGCTTGTCACTAACCACGTTTTTGAACCTGTTTGTGTGATTCGGCAATATGCCGAACTACATGTAGTGTTTTCGCGCAATCTCACTAACAAGTGGTAAATTTTTGTGAAGCAGCGATTTAGTCTGTGTACTGAGCATTTGAAAACGTCGCATTGAGTGCCTAAAATGCATTGATATACAAGGATGCTCTGTAAACGGATGAAATGCAAATATTGAACGATAGTGAACGGGAATTTGGCCGTTGATCTGCAACTGTTCTGTTGTTGGACAAAAAATAATTCACAACTTTGTATGTTCAACTCGAGAATTTACGCGGACCAACCTCAAAGAAGCGCGGATACAGGTCTTCCCACTGCGCGTTCTCTCGCTCGATTAAATTGATTTTCCATTGTCGTGACCAATGCTTCATCGTCTTCTCGCGTTGAATAGCGATGTTGATGTCGCCGAACTCTTCATACCAAACCAGTCGGTGGACGCCATATTTCTTGCTGAAGCCTTCGAAATAACTTTCTCGATGTTGCGTTGTGCGACCGATTAAGTTTGAAGTCACGCCGAGGTAGAGAGTTCCGTATGGCTTGGAGGCTAGGAGATACACGCAATAGACTTTGTCTTCATACATTTGCCACTTCCCAAACCTGTCATTGCCGGACTCGTTCTAGCAATCCACCGTAGGATAAGCGGAATGTCAACGCGTGCGCCTTGCGCTCGCCTGCAACACCCCACCATGGATTGCCGCAACACGTGCGGCAATGACAAACCTCAAACACTGTCATTACCGGGCTTGTCCCGGTAATCCATCGTTGAACAAGTGGAACGCCAACGCGCGCGCAGGGCGCACGCCCGCAACACTTCCACCGTTGAGCCATGGATTGCGGAACAAGTCCGGCAATGACAAACCTCAAACCTGTCATTACCGGGCTTGTCCCGGTAATCCATCGTTGAACAAGCGGAACGCCAACGCGTGCGCAGGGCGCTCGTCGGAAAGACTGTCAACGTTGAACCATGGATTGCCGGAACGAGTCCGGCAATGACAGAGCAGGGGTGTATGTCGTGAAACAAAAAAGGCCGGAGTTTCCTCCGGCCTTTTTCAATTCATACTAATCAACGATTACGAACACCCGCTCGTGCTCCCACACGTGTCACACTTCATGCACGTCCCATTCCGCACCATGGTGTAATTGCCGCATTCGCCACAGCAGTCGCCTTCGTAGCCTTTCAGCTTGGCTTCAGTACGACGGTCCATTTGTTTCATTTGGACGGGTTCGGGCAGGACCATTGATACTTCGGTTGCGATTGCCAGTGCGCCAACTGAAATGGCATCAGCGGCGCGCATTTGCAGCGCATGGGCCGCAGATGTTGCAACAGCAGCACTTTGCGGGATCATCACCACATTGCTGAGGTTCGACTTCCGCACAAAGCCAGTGGAGACAAATTGCTTGGCTGGTTTAGCGGCTGCTTCGTCATCAACACCTTTGCCGAGTGAATCAAACCCGAGTTCCGATGTATCAACATGGGCGAGGTCGTTGCGGCCGAGGTAGGATACGGCCAACTCGCGGAACACATAGTCGAGGATCGACGTGGCGTTCTTGATCGAGTCATTGCCTTGCACCATGCCGGCAGGTTCGAACTTTGTGAACGTAAACGCATCCACATATTCTTCCAACGGCACGCCATATTGCAGACCAACAGAAATGCCGATGGCGAAGTTGTTCATCATCGCGCGAAGGGCAGCACCTTCCTTGTGCATGTCGATGAAGATTTCACCAAGCTTGCCGTCTTCATATTCACCGGTGCGCAGGTAAACCTTGTGGCCCCCCACAACAGCCTTTTGCGTATATCCCTTGCGGCGTGACGGCAGCTTTTCGCGTTCGAACTGACGTTCAACAACGCGTTCCACAATCCGTTCCACAACGGTTTCAACACGCGCCGTCATCGACTTTGCAGCCAGTGTTTCGGCAATGTCTTCGCCATCATCTTCATCAGCAATGAGCTGCGATGACAATGGCTGCGACAGTTTCGAGCCATCACGATACAAAGCGTTCGCCTTGATGCCGAGCTTCCACGACAACATGTAAGCAGCGTTGCACTCATCAACGGCTGCATCGTTCGGCATGTTGATGGTTTTCGAAATCGCACCCGAGATAAAGGGCTGCGACGCTGCCATCATGCGAATGTGGCTGTCCACGCTCAGGAAGCGCTTGCCGATCCGACCGCAAGGATTGGCGCAATCGAATACGGCGAGGTGTTCGTCCTTGAGGCCCGGCGCCTGTTCAAGTGTCATGGCACCGCAAACATGAATGTTCGCCTTGTCGATGTCGGCCTTGGAGAAACCAAGATGCGCCAACATGTCGAAGCCAAAGTCATTCAACTGTTCGTCGGTGATTTTCAAAACCGACTTGCAGAAGTCTTCGCCCAGCGTCCACTTGTTGAACACGAACTTGATGTCAAAGGCAGAAGCGAGACCCGATTCAACCTTGTTGATCAACTCGTCAGTGAAGCCTTTGGCTTTGAGTTGCACGTGATTGATGCCAGGTGCATCGGCCAAGGTGCCGTGACCGACAGCGTATCCAATGATGCGTTCGATTTCGGCAGGCTGATAACCGAGAAAGCGTAAAGCTTCCGGCACAGCTTGGTTGATGATCTTGAAATAACCACCGCCTGCGAGCTTCTTGAACTTCACCAAAGCAAAGTCAGGCTCGATACCCGTGGTGTCGCAATCCATCACCAAACCAATGGTGCCCGTGGGCGCAACGACGGAGGATTGAGCGTTGCGATAGCCGTGCGCTTCACCCAGTTTTACGGCTTTGTCCCATGCAGCACGCGAAGCGGCAGCAAGTGACTTGTCCTTCAAGTCATTTTCATCGAGTGGCACGGGATTGGTGGCAATGCCTTCGTAGCCAACGGCTGCACCATAAGCGGCGCGACGGTGGTTGCGCATAACGCGCAGCATGTGCTCACGGTTCTTGGCAAAGCCGGGGAAAGGACCAAGCTCCTTGGCCATCTCAGCTGAGGTGGCATAGGAAATTCCCGTCATGATGGCTGAGATAGCAGCGCAAATGGCGCGGCCTTCATGGCTGTCATAGGGAATGCCCGAGGTCATCAGCAGACCGCCAATGTTGGCGAAGCCCAAACCGAGCGTGCGATATTCGTAAGAGAGCTTTGCAATTTCCTTCGACGGGAATTGCGCCATCAACACTGAGATTTCGAGAACGATCGTCCACAAGCGAACAGCATGTTCATAGGATTCGATATCGAATGATCCATCAGCGCGCTTGAACTGAATGAGGTTCAGCGATGCGAGGTTGCAGGCCGTATCATCCAAGAACATATATTCCGAGCAAGGGTTCGAAGCGCGGATTTCACCCGACGCCGGGCAAGTGTGCCAGTCATTAATGGTGGAATGGAACTGAATGCCGGGATCAGCGGATGCCCAAGCGGCATAACCAATCTTGTCCCACAAGGAACGTGCCTTCATGGTCTTCATCACTTTGCCATCGCGGCGGGCTTTGAGGCTCCAATCGCCATCGGTCTCAACGGCTTTCAAGAAGTCGTCAGTAACACGAACGGAGTTGTTGGAGTTCTGGCCAGCCACCGTGCGGTAAGCCTCGCCATCCCAATCCGAGTCATAGGTATCAAACGAAATATCGGTATAGCCTTGGCGGGCGAACTGAATGACACGCTTGATGTAATTGTCGGACACCATAGCCTTGCGGGCTTCTTTGACAGCGCGCTTCAGGGCAGGGTTCTTTTCAATCTCAAAACAATCCGTACCCGGGCCTTCGCAATTGACGCAAGCCTTCATAATCGCGGTCATATGCTTCTTGACGATCTTGGAACCGGTGACGAGAGAGGCAACCTTCTCCTCTTCCTTCACTTTCCATTCGACATATTGTTCGACGTCTGGATGATCGACATCAACAACGACCATCTTGGCCGCACGGCGCGTGGTGCCGCCAGACTTGATGGCACCCGCTGCACGATCCCCAATCTTGAGGAAGCTCATAAGGCCCGATGACTTGCCGCCGCCTGCCAGCTTTTCGCCTTCACCGCGGAGATATGAAAAGTTGGAACCAGTGCCGGAACCATATTTGAACAGGCGCGCTTCACGCACCCAAAGATCCATGATGCCGCCTTCGTTGACGAGATCATCGGCAACCGACTGGATGAAACAGGCATGAGGTTGCGGATGCTCGTAGGCTGACTTTGACTTGGTCAGCTTGCCGGTTTCGAAATCGACATAGTGGTGGCCCTGGGCCGGACCATCAATGCCATAAGCCCAATGCAAGCCGGTGTTAAACCACTGGGGCGAATTCGGCGCGCACATCTGGCGGGCCAACATGGCGCAATGTTCGTCGTAAAACGCGCGGGCATCATTTTCGGTGTCGAAATACTTGCCCTTCCAGCCCCAATAGGTCCAAGTACCAGCGAGGCGGTTGAACACTTCCTTGGCTGAACGCTCACCCGTGGTGCGGTCCTTGTCAGGCACACCGGCCAGCGCTTCTTCGTCCATGACCGAGCGCCACAGCCAAGATGGCATGGTTTCTTCTTCAACTTTTTTGAGGGCCTTGGGAATTCCGGCTTTGCGGAAATACTTCTGCGCCAGAATGTCGGTCGCCACTTGTGACCAAGCTGATGGAACTTCGATATCGGCCAAACGGAAAACAATCGATCCGTCTGGATTTTTGATCTCGCTGACAGCCGTTCGGAAGTCGATACCTGTGTACGCATCCTGACCTTCAACCGTATAGCGACGTTCAATCTTCATAGTCTTCCCCTCAAATTTCTTGTTCGCGGATGGCCTCCATCCGCATGATAATTAGCCGTGAGCGCATGAATCTGCTCACGGAATGCATCCACCCGTGTTTAACGCAACTTCCTGTTTTGGCGTTGTTACGCCCCCCAATTCCGCGATGCAGAGTCCGAAAATACCCGTTCAGAACTCACTCGGCTTCAAGCCTTTTGGCCTCGCGACCTTAGACAGCAACACTATGACAACCCACATCCGTCGTCAACACCTAGTGTCTTAATTAAAGGTTAACACCACATCTTGTGTGTAACCCGCTAATGCCGTCCGTGATGTCCACACCATCAACCGATTCTAGGGCTAAGCTCAAGAGGAACAACGATATAAGCCACAGGCCAGTTTGAAACGGTGGACGAGCGAAAGGTTAAGCTTGACAGCCGTCAAGGGGGTGGTGGGGTTGAGGTGTAAAAATATAGTTTGGACTTCTGGGTGTGCTTGAGGCGCGCGTTCAACTTTTGGACGCATAGCGACGCCAAGGAATCAGCGGCCAGTTCAAACATTTACACCTAAATATCCATGATAGGAAAATAGCACTTGACGCCGCGCGGTGATTCAGCTAGACATCGGCACACTCCAGAAAACCATCTGACGAAAACCGCTTCTAGCAAGTCTTGGGCAAGTGCCGCTGTCACGTGGCATCCCGCGAAGACGACGCGGGGAACAAGGGTTTTGACGATTTCGCCGGAGCGCGTAAAGTAGAGCAGCAGACAAACCTGAGAGTGTGCGTTCCATGAAACTTCGCAATGTGTGTCAAACAGCTTTGGCTTTGCTACTCGCGGTCTTTTCAGTTTTGTGGGCGGCGGGTCATGCAAAGGCCGACAGTTTCTCTGATTGCATGGACGGCAAGCTGGGTCAGCGCATGACATCCTGCACCGCCATCATTGACGATCCGGCCACAACAGCCCTTGATCTTGAACGTGCCCTGCAAATTCGCAGCGCAGATTTCTTGATTGCCAAACGGCATGCCGACGCCATGCAAGACTTAGACCGGGCTCTCAAGCTCAATCCGCAGTCGGCTTTAGCGTTGAACGGACGAGCGTGGACTCTTTACCGCTGGAAAAACACGAGTGATGGCATGGAAGACGTCAATGCATCATTGCGGATCGATGGTGCTTCTGCGCCTGCTTGGGACACGCGTGCGCATCTTTATCAACGACTCGGGCAATTTGACCGGGCCTTCATTGAATATGAAGCGGCTATCGGTTTTGGTGGCGAAGCTTTCATCCGCACGTATCAGTGCGGCCTCAGGGAGCGGGGTCTCTACAAAGGTCCGGTCGATGGAATCTACTCTGTTGCGATGCGTACCGCCCTCCGCGCCTGCGCAGCGTCAGCAACCTGTGACCCGTTGCCCGAAAATGAATATGAGCAAGAGTGCGAGAGCGCAACATCGTGAGGAGGATGTTTTTGGAAAGAGTGAGAAACAAGATGAGCGGCAGTTGAAAATTAGAATTTAAGTGCGGTAATAGAATGTAGTGTCACCGCAACTCCGTAATTTACCGTAGCCCGAGAATACAACAGTTCGCCCACTAGACGATTGACCATGCTACGGTACATCAGGTGTGTGAGCTTGTTGAAACCAAGTCGGCTGAGTACCGCGCAAGGCAAAATGTAACGCGCATAGATAAATGATAACAGGCGTGAGCGAGTTTGAATATCAAGCTGTGTTATTGCGGGCATGATCAGGTAGGCCAGTTCGTAGTAAGCTTCAATTTCATCAAGCCCGCCAGACTGACGGGCCAGATATGAATCACGAAAGCCCCGCAAAGACTTCAGTTCAAAGCAGTTGTCCGAAAGCCCGACAAAATCGGCACAGGCCGTCGTCAAGAAACAGGTTCGATTGTTGGCACAGGACTTTAGGCGAGGATCATAGAGCGGTGTATCCGTGTTCTCAGCTCGGCACGCCTCATCCAGCTTGTCGAAATTGCACCAATACTTGAAAGGTGGCGTTGCGGATGCGTGGTAATTTGCGATCTGCTTTTCGGTCATCAGCTCTGTTTCGCCGAAAATATTTCCTTTTGAACAGTCTTTTTTATTCTGAACGGGCAGATAATTGTGTTCATTCGCAAAGCTTTGCCGCTGGCCCAAGATCATTGCAATTGCAATCTGTCCAACCCCTAAAGACAAAACAAATAAGCGCCGCTTCATCTAGCATATCCCTAAAATTGGAAAATGCCCCCGCAACATGAAGCTAAACGCTTAGTCGGAACTGAGTTAAGTAGGTGCTCAGGTGTGAAAACATGCAATTTCACCGAATTACGGTGTATTACGGAATTACGATGGAATTACGGTAATTACGGTAATTACGGTGACACCTCATTCTGTTTGAATTACGGTAATTACGGTGGTAATTACGGTGACACCTCACTCTTAATTACGGTTAATTACGGTGACACCTCACTCTATTGTAATTACGGTGACACCTCACTCTATTGACTCTCTCTCCTCCTCGTCCTAGCCTCCCCCCATGGCCAGACTTGCGCGTGTTGTTGTTCCCGGGCTTCCCCACCATGTCACCCAGCGTGGCAATGGCGGGGCCCGCGTGTTCTTTTCCGATGACGATCATGCGCTTTATCTGAAGCTCTTGACGGCGGCTTGTGCGGCGGCGCGTGTCAGGTGTTTGGCTTATGTGTTGATGCCCAATCATGTGCATTTGATACTGGTGCCGAAAGACGCCGAGGGTTTGAGCAAGGCCATGTCATCTGTGCACCGGGCTTATGCTGGCGTGCTCAATGCCCGGCGCAAAAAGACCGGTCACTTCTGGCAAGGGCGCTTTGGCTGTGTGGCCATGGATGGCGATCATGCGGCGTCTGCCTTGCGCTATGTATTGCTGAACCCGGTGCGCGCCAAACTCTGCAAAAAGCCTGAGCAGTGGCAGTGGTCATCGGCACGCGCCTATCTCAAACGTCATGATGACGGCCTCACAGATACGGCGGATTTCTTGCAGCAGTTTCCAGACATCGCATCACTGCTGGCCGACAACCCTGAACGCGAGATGGCCGACATGCTGCTGCGCCGCGCCGAAACCATCGGCCGCCCCTTGGGCAGTGCGTCGTTCCTGAGCAAACTGGAACGAAAACTCGACCGTCCCCTGAAGGCCGCCAAACGCGGCCCCAAGGCAAGTGAAAGCAGTTAAATGGGGTGTCACCGAAATTAGAAGACATGATGAAAACGCCGACTGTGAATCATTTTAACACTGAAGCCGCAAAGGCCTATGATGAGCGCAATCGCAAATTGGCACCAATCGCCGACTGCATGCATTTTCTCATCCAACTGGTGTTAAAGCCTTTGCCAGCAAAGTCTCATGCCTTGTGCGTTGGCGTGGGGACGGGGGCTGAAATTCTCCACTTGGCCAAGTCGTTTCCGGACTGGACATTTGTGGGCATTGATCCATCCGCTGCGATGCTTGAAGTGTGCAAAGAACGGCTTGCGGAAGCGGGCGTTCTCGATCGTTGCCAATTTGTGCATGGCTATGTGCACGATGCGCCTGAAGGGCATCTTTTCGACGTTGCTCTGAGTGTGTTGGTGGCACATTTTGTGCCGCACGCAGAAAGACTGGATTATTTCCAGAACATGACACATCGACTGAAAGCAGGGGGCTATCTTGTAAACACGGAAATCAGTTTTGATCTGGATTCGCCGGAATTTCCTGCGATGCTGACAAAATTGGGAAAGGGTTCAGATGCTATTGGGAGCAACACCCGAATCCATCGCCAATTTGCCGCGACTGATGCGTGAACAATTGTCTGTACTCTCTCCGCTAGAGACAGAGGACCTATTACGCCAAAGCGGAATACAATTGCCTGTCCGTTTTTTTCAGGCCTTCATGATCAGCGGCTGGTTCGGGCAAACCGCTGCTTAACGCACGACGCAATTGACGGGACCAAAGCCAGCAACATTGACCCTGGCTTTCTGGCCTTTGCGCAACTTGCTCCGCTGGCTCGGTTTTAACTGAGACGCTCCGATGAAGATATTATCAGGCCCTTAAGCGCAATAGATGCCTGTGACCTTATTGCTATTGGTTTTTTGCCAGTGCAGGTGCTGCAACGGTCATGGCAAGCGCAACGACAATTCCAGAGTCGTATTTGAGCTTCATCAGGGGACCTTCAAAATCTAAGCGTGAGCATTTCAACGATTCGCAACTTGAACATTTCAATTCCTTTCGTCAAAGGTTTTTGCAAAATTTTTTAAGGGACTGCAGTCACCACACAGTTCATCTTCAGTCTTACTGGGTTGCTTTGGCAATGGCAGCGTCGATTGCACCTTTGACGTCTGACATCTCCTTGTGGCCGTCAATCAATTGGCCATTCAAGAAAAGCGCTGGTGTGCTCGTGATGCCGAAGTCTTTGGCAGATTTTTGAGCATAGTCTCCCATCAATCGCGCCATGTCCTCGCGTTTGAGGCAGGCTTCAAAAGTCGATTTGTCCATGCCTGCCATGAGCATGATTTTGGTGATTTCAGTATTTGGATTTGGAGCCTTCATCCAAAGCTGTTGGCGGCGGAACATCAACTCGGTAACAGGAAAGAACTTTTCTTCGGGCAGACAACGCGTCAACATGAAAACACCCAGCGCCATTTGATCCAATGGAAATTCGCGGAAAATGAACTTCACTTTTCCGGTATCAATATATTCAGTCTTAATTTTTGGCAGCAATGCCGTATGAAACTCTGCGCAATGCGGGCACGTGGCAGAGGCGTATTCAATCAATACCACGGGTGCATCAGCATTGCCCAACACCCGGTCGCCCAAGGGGGAGGCCGCTTCAAGTATGGCTTTGCCATTGTCGCTTGTGTTTTGAGCGCTGCTGAGGGCTGAAAAGCACAGAGATGAGGCGAGATAAAGTAGTGCAACCAGTATGTGACGCTTCCGACTTATGCTCAACATGCGTATCCCTCGTGACGTGTTCTATTCAAAAATTCAAAAGCAATTGTTTTGATATCTACCGTTAAAAATTGGGCGCGCAACCCCATGCGTCGCGGGTTCAGAAACGACTGCTATTGCTTAAGCGCACCGTCACCAATCTCAATGTGGCGCAGTCTCAAGGCATTGCCAATGACACTGACAGAACTGAGCGCCATTGCTGCTGCAGCTATCATAGGAGACAGGAGAGTACCAAACACCGGATAGAGCACACCAGCAGCAATTGGCACCCCTGCCGCATTATAAATGAACGCAAAAAACAAGTTCTGGCGGATGTTGTTCATCACCGCTTTTGAAAGGATGCGCGCCCGCACAATACCATTGAGGTCGCCCTTCAGCAGAGTGATGCCAGAACTTTCCATTGCCACATCGGTTCCAGTCCCCATCGCAATACCAACATCAGCCGCGCTGAGAGCTGGCGCATCATTAATGCCATCACCGGCCATGGCAACGACGCTGCCTTGCGCTTTTAACTTGGCGATCACGTCCGCCTTCATGTCGGGCAACACGTCAGCCTGCACGTCATCGATACCAAGGCGTTTTGCAATTGCATCCGCCGTGGTGCGGTTATCGCCTGTTAACATGACAATGCGGATCCCCGCTGCTCGTAGAGCAGCCAACGCATGCGGCGTAGTTGCCTTGACAGCATCGGCAATAGCAATGACGCCAGCGAGCTTGCCATTGATGGCGACAAAAACGGCAGTGGCGCCTTCCCGGCGCATATCATCTGCTGAAGCCGCGAGGCTTTCCGTTGAAATGTTGAGTTCAGCCAAAAAACTGGCATTGCCGATGGCGACGCGCTGACGCTCAACCATACCGAAAGCACCTTTGCCTGACGGTTGCTCAAAGCCCATGACCTTTGCGAGCTCTAACGACCGCTGCTTGGCTGCTTTAACAATTGCTGCGGCCAAGGGATGTTCGCTGGCTTGTTCGATTGATGCTGCCACGCGCAGCACTTCATTTTCATTCTGTCCTGCAACAGTTGCAATGGCAGTGACTGAAGGTTTGCCTTCTGTCAGTGTACCCGTCTTGTCGACGACAAGCGTATCAATTTTTTCCATGCGCTCGAGTGCTTCAGCATCGCGGATGAGAACGCCAGCTTGCGCTCCCCGGCCTACGCCAACCATAATCGACATGGGCGTTGCAAGACCAAGCGCACAAGGGCACGCAATAATCAGCACCGCAACAGCCGCAACAAGGCCATATGCAAAGCGTGGCTCCGGCCCCCAAATCGACCACGCAACAAAGGCCGCAAAGGCAACCGCAATAACGGCGGGCACAAACCACCCGGAAACCTGATCAGCCAATCGCTGGATAGGCGCACGGCTGCGCTGAGCATTGGCCACCATTTGGACAATGCGGGCCAGCATCGTTTCATTGCCGATTTTTTCAGCCCGCATCACGAAGCTGCCGCTGGCGTTCATTGTGCCACCAATAACTTTCGCGCCCGCCTCTTTGCTGACGGGCATCAACTCACCTGTGACCATCGATTCATCTAGCGAAGAACGCCCTTCAATGACTTGGCCATCCACGGGAACGATTTCGCCCGGGCGTACCCGTAAGGCATCACCGACCTTAACAGTTTCAAGAGACGTCTCTTCTTCCGTCCCGTCGGCATTCACAAGCCGCGCGGTTTTTGGCGCAAGCTTGAGCAGCGCCTTGATGGCACTCGAAGTCTGCTCGCGGGCGCGCAACTCCAAAACCTGACCCAGCAGTACCAGCACAGTGATCACCGCCGCGGCTTCAAAATAAACGGCGACAGCACCATCCATTTGACGAAAGGCTGCTGGAAAAATGCCAGGGCTCAGTGTTGCGAAAATGCTGTAGACAAAGGCAACACCTGTTCCCATGGCAATCAGAGTGAACATGTTGAGATTGCGGGATATCAAAGACTGCCAAGCCCTCACAAAAAACGGCCAACCCGCCCATAGCACCACAGGAGTGGCTAAAAGCAGTTGAATCCAGTTTGAAAGTTGCTGGCCGAGCCACATGGTAATGCCTGTCACGTGTCCTCCCATTTCCAACATAAAAACCGGAATGGCCAACGCTAATCCAACCCAAAACCGGCGCGTCATATCGACCAGTTCCTCGTTGGTTGTATGAGTTGCTGTCGCCAGCTTCGGCTCCAGTGCCATGCCACAAATAGGGCAGGTCCCGGGGCCAACTTGCTCAATTTCGGGATGCATGGGGCAGGTGTAAACTATACCAGCGACAACCGTCTCAGCGGTTTTTGGTTTTTCTTCAATGTATTTGGTTGGCGACGCGAGGAATTTCGTTTTGCAATGGGCTGCACAGAAATAATAGGTCTTGCCCTCAAAGCGAGCATTGTGCGTTGTTGTGTGGGGATCAACCGTCATGCCGCAGACCGGATCAATGGCAACGCCGATAAAATGCGGCTTCACTTGCTCTTCCATGGCAGCTTGGTTCCCATCCCATGATACAAGTCTTGCGGGGCACTATGCGTCTTTGCCGAGCATAGCCCCATTCAGGGTCGGTTGGGATGTTATCGCATTTGGGATACGCAGTCATTGATCTCGCGCAATGTTGAGATTATTGCGAAGTTAGGATGTTTGAAAGCAAACCGGGCGGCGTGTTGCAAACGGAAAAGCATGAACAAAATTTGCGTCTGGGATTGTCACTCCAGCTTTTGCCGGAGTGACCTTGGTGTGAAATCCGAAAGTCTTACTTGGCTTTCATCAATTCTTCTTGGGCCATATTCAGATGCATGGCGCAGTCTTCCATTTTGCCTTCCTTCTTGGACATAGCGGCCATTTCATTTTCCTTCATCGCCATCTCGGTGTTGAGCTTCATTTCCATCTTTTCTTTCATCATCATCTCAACTTTTTTCATCGAGCCTTCGTCGCAAGCCAATTTGTCGGCGGCAAGCGCTGGCGTGATTGCGAACATTGTGGCGATGGCGGCGGCTGTTGTGAATTTCAACATGATGTTGTCCTTTGCAGTGCATTAAACGGGACTATTCCCGATGCACAGAACACACGGTTCCCTATTCACCTGCCAGTCACGCTTGCGTTAAACACGCAAGCGTGAGGCGCAGTGATAATGTGAAGGCTAAGGTATTGCTTTGGCGTTCTGACCCTTCACGGGTTTTGAGCTTTCGACAGCGCCCAACATCCAGAGAATGGGCAGTGACAACAGCGCAAGTGCAGTTAACAACCACCAACACTCATTAATCGCCTGGGTGAGTCCTGCCGACTGCACAAGATCTGTCAATCCAAAGATCCCCATCGCATCATCAGCGGCAGGTAATTCGTCGACGGTGACACCAAGAATGGGTGCAGCCAGTTCAGGCGAAGTGCGGGCAAGGTCAATGAGTTTTTCTGCATGTTCAGGGGCGCGCGAGAACATTACCGTGTCCATAACGGCAATGCCGATGACGCCGCCGATATTGCGCACGAGATTAAACAGGCCAGAGGCATCGCTGACTTTTTCAAGTGGTATCAAGGCGAGCGCAATGCGAATGGGTGGAAGAATGCACAGCGCTATAGATGCACCGCGCAACACAAGCGGCCAGAACAACTCTTTGCCTTCCGTGTTGACCGTCAGTTGCGCATTGGTGGCAAAGCCGATAGCGAAAATAATGAAACCAACGGCGGTCAACAAGCGAGCATCAAAATAGCGGTCCACCAAGACGGTGAGCGGTGCGGCCGCCAATTGCGTGACCCCCATGGTCAGCACAATCAAACCGATGGCCAATGGCCCAAGCCCACGCACGAAACCAAAATATACCGGCAAGAGATAAACACTTGCAAACAGCAGAAAGCCCAGCAAAAACGATAACGCACAGCCATAAGCGAGGGCGCGATCCTGCATCAGGTGAAACAGAATGGCGGGTTTGGGCCGCGTCACTGCGAACCACAAGCATAGGCACGCCGCGGCAAAGCACCCTAATACCACCAGCGAGAGCCAGCCACGCCCTGGTGCTTCCTTCAGACCAACGATCAGCAAGGCAAGACTTAAACCAAAGCTCAACAGCGATAGCCAATCAAGCTCTCGCAATATGCGCCAGTGGGGAGATACACGGGGCAAAAACAAGAGGCCAACAATCGCGGCAACAATACCAGGCCCCACGTTGATCAGGAACAGCCAATGCCACGTGTAATGTTCTGTCAGCCAACCGCCAATGATAGGGCCAAAAGCAGGTGCCAGCACTGCAAGAAAGCCACCAAGACCCGTCGCAAAAGTTTGCTCGAGGCCTTTGGGGAACAACAAAAAGATGGCGGAAAACACCAAAGGAATGAGCACACCACCGGCAAAACCTTGAAACACACGCCAGGCCAAGAGATCATAAAATCCAACTGAAAATGCGCAACCAATTGAAGCCAAAGTGAACATGCTGAGCGCCACAACAAACAACCAGCGCATGGACATGACACGCGTGAGCAGTGCCGTGATGGGGATCGCGATGACTTCAGCGATAATGTAGGAGGTCTGCACCCAACTCATCAGGTCGGGCCCGATGTGCAGTGCTTCTTCAATGGTTTTCAGTGATGTGACGACAACCTGAATATCGAGGATGGCCATGAACATGCCAATCGACAGCGCAATGAATCCAAGCCAGCGCGGCAGAAAGGGCAGGGTGTAAGCAGTATCCGTCATCGACTCGTTCTTTGTTACGTGACCTTCTTACGTCACTCCCACTGGTTTCGGTTGCTGAAACTTCAGTTGAAGACTTTGTCGCCAATTGAATTGCACCAAGGCGCCGATATTGATGCGTGTCAGTCCTGCGTCTGGGTTTCTTCACCCACGTCTTCTTCCGGCAATTCTTCGACGGGTGGTTTTGGCACTTCTTCTGTCGGTGGTGGCGGTGCGTTTGGATCTTTGCAGCCCGTCAACCACACGTCAAAAATAGGGTGTTCAACGGCGTTGAGGCCGGGGCTTTCGGCAAACATCCAGCCTGAGAAAATGCGTCGGCGTTTTCCGTCGGCCTCTTGCACATCAACTTGTACGAAGGCTGCAGTCTTGGGTTCTTCCGTGATGGGACGCGAATAGCAGACCGACGGCTTGACGAAAAAATAGCCGAACTGCTTTTCTTCACCAATTTTCACTTCGAAGTTGGTGGTGACACCGGTAATTTTATCAAGGCCCGAAAACAACGCGAGCGGGTTTTTGATGCGTTCTGCTGCAGCAGGAGCTGCTGTGCTGACGGTGATGAGGCAAGCAACAAGGCCGAGCTTGGCCCAAGGAAATATCATTGCGGCGCAGGCTCTGTCGGCGCGGGCGCTTTGGCTTTGTCAAACATTGCGGCACTGATCAGCGACCAGATATCAACAGCACCTTGCGTCAATGTCATCATGCTGCCTTCGGCCAATTTGGTTTCTGACCCACCGGGTTCCAGCGCAATGAACTTGCCACCCAACAATCCTTCGCTCGTCACCTTGGCAGCCGTGTCATCTGACAACGACACTTTCGGATCCAAGGTCATTTCAACGCGCGCCATATAGTTTTCAGCATTCAGGCTTTGACCCGTAACCGTACCGATTTTGATGCCAGCGAGACGCACATCAGTGCCAACGTTGATACCCTCAGCATTGTCAAACTCGGCCACGACTTTGTAACCGCGCGTGACGCCACCCCCAACGCCTGCTGTTTTTGAGGCGTAAAAGAAAAATCCAACTGCCAGCGCCACGACTGCAGCACCTACTATTGTTTCAATTTTCGAAGAGGCCGATTGCGACATGCTTATTCAGGCCGCCATGCAGTGTAGGATGAGTTCTTGCTTTTTGGGCTTCACACCAAGGGCAATTGAGCCCGGTGGACGATAAGCCTTGCTCGAGCCCGAGACATTTTCAACATGAGGTTTTTCCCACTCATGTCCAGCCAGTTCAGCATCGGTTGGAGGTGAAGCAACACGGTGGTGCATCCAGCCGTGCCAGCCGGGCGGCACTTGTGACGCTTCGGAATAGCCTGAATAAATCACCCAGCGACGTTCTGGGATCGAATCAGGAATGGCAGATTTGGCGCGATAATACTTATTGCCCAACGCGTCTGTGCCGACGTGTTCGCCCTTGCGCCATGTATAAAATAAGGTGTTCCAGTTGGCACCGTTCCACCATGTAAAGAATTGTTTGAGAATGCGCATTGCGTCCATAACCGAAGCGTTGAAATTTGGGGCGAATATGGCGGAAGCGGACCGCGAGGTAAAGTGTCAATCAGGGTAGTAATGTCACGGCTTGGACAACATGATCCTTGTTGGCATTTGCGGGTCTGATGATTGCGCCAGCACCACCACGTTTGGAATAGCTCCCAATGTGGCCAAAGCCATTTCCTGCTCTTCTGGCGTGACCTTTTGTGTCGAGGGCACAGAATAGAGCCAAAAGCGCGGGCGCAAGCTTTCAGGCGTGATGCTGACGAGATAAACAGCCTCAGAGCGGCCATCCAGCGTAACATTGACGTGGGCTTTGAAGGCCCGCATCACCAAACGGCGGTTGGGCGCACTCGGATTTTCCAGAACCATCGTCAACTTGGCTTTGAGCCCCTTATGCAAAACAGGTCGCGGCGGCAGCTTCGAGAGGGGGGCCTTGGTATCAAGATAGAAGAAAGCATCTTGCCATTTCCAAGTCTTAAAGGAATTCCAACCTTGTGTGGTAAAAGACGATTGCAACTGGTCCAACGTGCCGACCCATTGCGCGCTGAACACTTCTTCGGGCGTTCCAGCCAAATCCACGCGACGGTTGGCAACAGAATTCCAAGCCCCCCCCGACCATTCAGCAGCCGTATAGTTCTTCGACATTTCAGGTCGTGCATAGGTGACATCAGCGCGATCAATGTCTGTGTTGATATGAACACTACCAACAACTATGAGTGCAATCGTCATAAAGGCCATAAGCCCAAGTGGACGAATGCGCCGGGCTGGCAGGGCCTCAATGGCCATGCCGAACAGCGAGGTCAACACCAAGGCCAACAAGCCACCGACCAACACGCCGCTCAGCCATTCGGCACCCAAATAAACCCGCGAGAAGGCAATGGCGATGACAATGCTTCCACAAATAGCTGCAACGACAGCTTTGCTCCAGCGACCCATTGAATGTCCGGCGAGAGCCGAGAGGAAACCAAAAACCAAACCCGCCATTAATGTCGGCGTACTGGTAAAACCGCCATGCAGCAAAGCCTCAGGTGATGAAACAAGTCGATTGAGATTGAGGCTGGCAAATTCTGCAAACGCCATGATGGCCAGCAACATGGCTGCAACGCGCCAACTCCTCCAGATGAACAGCCAGGCTGCCATTGCAAATCCCAAAGCCCAAATCACCGGGCGTTCGGCCAGCATGGTCAAAGGAATCATGATAGCGTCTGCAGGTGCATTGCGTAGCTCACCCAACAAAGTGGCAACTGACACATCAAGATTTGATGCTGCATCACGCAGCATGAATCCACTGACCAGATCGATCAAACCGACAATACTGGCCAAGGCAAGGACCAAAAGGAACACAATAGCGGGCGCGCGCGGATTTCCAGGTTGCAGGGCTTTTCCGAAACGATGTAATGCCCGGCTGTTATGCGAGCGTGCCCACAGTGAAACATGCATCAAGAAATACGAGGTGCGTGGCTGCAAACTTGCAGCCGCCAAACGAATAATCCAACCCGCCACACCGATGATGGCAAGTAACACCAAAAGCACAATCAGCAAATGACCCGAAAGGTCGCCCGCCAAGGCCAAGCCTTGCCCCAGGAGTATCCCGGGGAACACGTGAGCCACGGTCCAGAACAGACCTGAAGTGACGTTGACGAAGAGAAAGAACATCTGGCTCATGCCCAGCATACCAACAATGCCGGGCACCACGGCTTTGACGCCAGGAACAAAGCGCCCAATGGCAATGGATTTTCCGCCATGTTCGCGAACAAAGTTTTCACCCTTGGACACCAGAGCTGGATAGCGATTGAGTGGCCACATGGTTTTAAGGCGTTCGCCAAATAAACGTCCGGCCCAATAGGACAATTGATCGCCGAGAATGGCCCCAGAAGCTGTTGCCCAAAACACTGGCCAGAAGCCGAGGTGACCCGTGCCGACCAACATGCCAGCTCCAACCAAGACTGCCGTTGACGGAACGAACAGGCCAATAATCAAAAGCGCTTCACCAAAAGCGATGAGGAAGACGATGACAATTGCCCATTCCGGATGGGCGGAAAAATAATCGAGATATGGTTGAATGTGTTCCATGCGCGTCCGTGTTTGAATAGCTCATATAAACACTGAAAATGTAAAGAAAATGTCGAAATCGCGAGATGACAAAAAAGACAGGTTGCAGTCTCTCGAATTGGCTAGCCTTTGACCATGACGGCAATGACGATTTTAATGCTGCTTGCGGCGGGCGTTTTGGGGGGCGTCGCAAATGTGATGGCAGGCGGTGCCTCGCTTGTTACATTTCCAGCGCTCTTGGCCGCAGGCCTGCCACCCATTGTTGCCAATGCGTCCAATGCGCTGGCCGTTGTCTTTGGTAACATCACAGGTGTTTTAACTGAGCGCGAACAAGCGCCCGCAATTGACAGATCGTTGTTTGTTACGTTTGCCGTTGCCATTATTGGCGGCGGTATTGGTGCTGTCTTGTTGTTGAATACACCAGAATCGATTTTCACAATGATTGTGCCTGCCTTGATCGGAGGCGCTACTGTCATTTTCACCTTTGCTAAGTCCATACAAGGCTGGGTGAAAAAGCAGTTTGGTTCAAACAGCAATGGCGTCAGAACCGGTTTGGTGTTTCCAGCCGCTGTCTATGGTGGTTATTTCGGCGCTGGCCTCGGTGTAATTTTCATGTCCGTGCTGAGTGCGACAAGCAGTTGGGAATTGCGCACCACCAACTCCGTGAAAAATATGTTGGGCGTTTTGGCCAACGTGGCGGCCATTATTATTTTCATCACGCAGAGCGTTATCAGTTGGCCTCATGCTTTAACAATGATGGGAGGCTGCATTTTGGGCGGGTTTATCGGCAGCAAAATGTTGCGTGTGATCCCAACGTCAACGGTTCGCAAAACAATCATCGCGGTAGGGGCGGCAATGTCGCTGTATTATGGTTGGCTTTATTGGTTCTAACGCAACGCAAGTTCGAGCACCTTGACCGCATCGGCATCACAGCCAAAGGCTTTGAAATCAGCGTCCAATTCTAACGCGGGGGCCAATAGTTTTTGATAGTCTTTTTTCGCAACAGGCTGCGTTCCAAACTGCAACAAATGCGAATTTACAAATTGTGCATCCAACAACGTGAAGCCACCAAACTTTAAGCGCGCTACCAAATGCACCAGTGCAATTTTGCTGGCATCTGTTGCACGGCTAAACATGCTTTCGCCGAAGAACGCACCACCAATGCGTATGCCATAAAGTCCACCCACAAGTTCGCCATTCTGCCAACTCTCAACCGAATGGGCACAACCCATTTTGTGGAGCTGCGAATAAAGCGTGATGATGCGCTTGTTAATCCAAGTTTCCTTGCGAGTTTCAGACTGTGCGGCGCATAGCGCAATGACATCATGAAAGGCTGTATCAACACGGATGTCATATGGCTGTTGCTTTACACGTTTGCGCAAAGACCGCGAGATATGAAAACCTTCGAGCGGAATAACGCCCGCGCTCATCGGGTTCCACCCAATAAAGGGCGGGATCATCAGCACTTTCCGCCATTGGAAACACGCCCACCGCATAGGCTTGCAACAAGACTTGCGGTGTAATCGAGCTCACGGCGTGGTGCGCTCTAGATATTTCTCCAGCCAATGAATGTCATAATGGCCGTCGATGATATCATTTTCACGCAACAGTTTTTGGAACAGCGGAATAGTGGTTTCAACACCATCGATCACAAATTCCGACATCGATCTGCGCAAACGCATCAAGCATTCCGCACGGGTCTTTCCGAATACAATGAGTTTGCCAATCAAGCTGTCGTAATAAGGCGGGATACGATAGCCGGAATAAAGCGCACTATCGATGCGCACACCGAGACCGCCCGGAAAATGCACGGCATCAACGCGACCCGGTGAGGGTGCAAATGTTTGTGGGTTTTCTGCATTGATGCGACATTCAATAGCATGGCCGGAAAATTCAATGTCCGCCTGCGTCATTGCGAGTTTAGCACCTGAAGCAACACGGATTTGTTCCTGCACCAAGATCAAGTCCAGTAATCATTTCGGTGACAGGATGTTCCACCTGCAAACGGGTGTTCATTTCGATGAAATAAAACTCGTTGTTTTCGTAAAGGAACTCGATGGTGCCAACGCCTTCGTAGCGCAGTTTCTTCATGGCGTCGGCAACGCGGTTACCGATCTCGTCACGTTGATGGGCGTTGAGGGCAGGGGAGTGTGCTTCTTCCCAAATCTTCTGGTGGCGTCGTTGCAGTGAGCAATCCCGTTCACCCAAATGCACTGCATTACCTTGCCCGTCGCCGAGCACCTGAATTTCAATGTGGCGTGGCTTCTCGAGATATTTCTCAATGTAAACTTCGCCATTTCCGAAGGCAGCTTTGGCCTCGGTTTGTGCTGTACCAATTGCGACTTCCAAATCATCTTCATTGCGCGCCACTTTCATGCCGCGCCCACCGCCACCCGCTGTGGCTTTGATGATCACAGGATAGCCAATGTTTTTAGCAACTTTGCGCGCCTCTTCGACCGTCGCAACGCCACCTTCGGAACCGGGCACCACAGGAATGCCAAGTGATTTCGCCGTGCGCTTGGCTTCAATCTTGTCGCCCATCGTGCGGATGTTTTCGGGCGAAGGACCAATAAACTTGATGTCATGTTCTTTCAGAATTTCAGCAAAGCGCGCGTTTTCTGAAAGAAAACCGTAGCCCGGATGTACGGCTTCAGCGCCTGTGATTTCACAGGCCGCAACAATAGACGCGACGTTGAGATAACTGTCTTTTGCAGGTGCTGGTCCGATGCATACGCTTTCGTCGGCCAATTTCACGTGCATGGCATCGGCGTCTGCGGTGGAATGCACAGCAACTGTTTGAATGCCAAGTTCACGACAGGCGCGCAACACACGAAGTGCAATTTCACCCCGATTGGCGATGAGGATTTTTTCAAACATCGCTTATTCAATCACCATCAGCACTTCACCAAATTCAACTGGCGAGCCATTGTCCACCATAATTTGCGTGACCTTGCCTGATTTTGGCGCTGGAATTTGGTTCATGGTTTTCATGGCTTCAATAATCAGCACAGTTTGACCTTGCTTGACCACTGCACCAATGGTGACGAAGGGCGCGGCTTCTGGTGAAGCAGCCATATAGACCGTGCCAACCATTGGCGATTTAACGCCACCTGCATGGTCACCTATCGGAGCGGCTGCAACGGTTGCCGCAACGGCGATGGGTGCAACTGGTGCCGCAGCTGCTATTTGCGCCGGAGCTTGTACGTGAGCAACGACGGATTTTGATACCCGCACGCGAACGCCTTTTTGCTCCAGTTCAATTTCCGTCAATCCCGTGGAGTTCAGGATCTCCGCCAAATTGTCGATCAGTGTCAGTTCTGGTGAACGCACCACTGTTTTTGCAGGTGCTTTTGTTTTCTTCTTTACTGGCATGTTCAACCCTTGTTCTTTTCGCCGAATGGGAATGCGAGATTCCAACATTCGTTGACTTATAGTCGGGTTCCCCCGGCAGGCCAACCCTGAAAGGACGTGCGGTTCGAATTGTGGATTGTGAGGCTGTTTAACGCGTCAGCACATTTTGCAACCGTTGGCGCGCACCTCGGCAATGGCAGTGACCAGACCCTCAAGAGGCAAATAACCGCCATAAACTTGGTCGTCGATGACAAAAGCCGGTGTGCCATTGATGGCCAAGTTCTTGCCCAACTGCATGTTCGCAGAAATCTGCTCACCAATTGCCTTTGAACCGATGTCGGCTTTGAGCTTGGTCATGTCGAGGCCTTGCGCCTCTGCAAGTTGATTAACAACGTCGGTTGTCACTTGGCCCTCATGGCTGAACAGTGCTTGGTGCAGTTCCCAATACTTGCCTTGATTGCGAGCTGCCAGGGCAGCTTTTGCGGCATATTCTGAATGCTCACCAAAAATCGGGAATTCTTTGAATACGATCCGGATGTTTTTGTCAGTCTCAACAAGGCTTGAAATTTCGCCAACTGACTTTTTGCACCAACCACAATTGTAGTCCATGAACTCAACGATGGTGACGTTGCCTTTGGCGTTACCAACTGTCGGGTCATTTGCAGTTTTGAAAACTTCAGCAGCGTAAGTCGAAAGTGCTTTGCTGCGCAACGACTCCTCAGCCAACTTGTCTTTTTCCTCAAGCTTTCCCGCCATTTCCCGCAGCAGCTCTGGATTTTCCAAGAGATAAGCCCGAATGATTTTTTCCATCTCCGTTTTTTGGGCAGTCGAAAATGTCTCTGCATGTGCAGTTGCAAACAGCAGCGCTGTTGAAAATGCGGTCGCAAGCAATAGGCGGGTAATGGATGGCATGGTCGTCCTCATGGTCTCAGCTTTATTGCCCAAATTGCAACGCTGCCGCAAATGGCATTTTCGTGATCACGTCACTTCTTTCGAGTGGCGAAGGTTAGAATGTCATTCGCCCGCAACCATTCAGGTGTACCGCGCTTAAATCGACTTTGCGCAGCCTGGGCCTTTTCAACGGCAAGCTCGCGGTCTCCTGTCGACATGGCGTATTCAGCAGTTGATAGTTCAGCCCGCGCTATATCGCCCTTGGCGGCGTGGGCTTCTGCAATGCTTTTGAAAATGATGGGCGAGCTGCTTTCGGTCTTTTTCGCCAACGTCAATAGTTTCAGGGCTTGATCAGCATTCGCCTTGCCACCGATACCGAGCAAAAGTTGTGCGTGCAAAATTTGCAGCAGACCATTGTTGGGGAGCAATGACCGCGCTTTCTTGATAGCGGGCAATCCGCTTTGGAATTGACCGCTTTCCAAATAGGCCTGCGCTTTGAGTTCCCAAAAATAGGGGTTTTGCGGCAAATCATCAGTTAAACTGTCGATCAACGGAATTGCATTGCGAATGTCACCACGGCGATACATCGACATCGCGCGCGCATAGCGTGATGGCATCGATGCATCGGATGACGGATAGCGCTGGAATACTTTCTGTGGGTTTTGGGTGTAACCAATGATTTTAGCCTTCACGAGGTCATAACGTAGCTTGAGTCCCGGATCTTCAGGCTTGCCAAAATAAGGTGACTTCCGGGCGCTGACTTCCAAATTGCGGATACGTTCAAACGGCATGGGATGCGAGAATAAATAGGGATTAGCATTGGCCGTGGCGGCCAATGAGTCATTGGCCATTTTGTCAAACAGAGACAACATGCCCTCGGGGTCCTGTCCTGACGCAGACAAAAACTTCAAAGCTGCTTGATCCGCCGAAGATTCCATTGAGCGTTGATAAGTGAGAAGGCGGCGTTGCGACAATCCTTGCGAACCAATCATCACACCTTGGCCTGCACCTGCCGCACCTTGAACGCCTGCAGCCGAACCGCCAACGGCCGCAGCCACGCCAACCAACATGCCGATGATGCGTTCGGTTGAAGCGCGGTCCAATTCGTTCTGCAACTTGGCCAAATGGCCACCGGAAATATGTCCGGTTTCATGGGCCAAAACACCAACAACTTCTTCATAGGAGCGTGTTTTAGTGAATAGCCCCGTGTTGATGAAAATGCGCTGTCCACCCGCTACAAATGCGTTGATACTGTCATCTTGAATAACGAAAACGCGAACTGCACTAGGATCGATGCGTGCGGCTTTGAAGATCGGTTTCGAAAACTGCCTGAGCAATCCCTCAATCTCAGCGTCGCGAATAAGCGAAGGTCCCTGTGGCTTGTTTTTGCGTGATTGCGCAAGCGCTGGCGTCAACGCAATGGCACCAAGGGCAACAGCCGCAAGGCATGAGCGCACCGCCGATTTAAAGGAATGAGATATATTCAACACAGCGCTGGGTTTTGCCGCCAAATGCGGCGAGTTTGAGGCCCGCATGATCAAGCGATATTGATCACGCGGGCATCTATTGATTGCGTTATTTCCCGCGGTTCCACCAGCCACCCTTTTTAGGTGCGCTTTCGGTTTGAATGGTGGGGGCAGGTGGCGTCCATTTGCGAACTTCAGGCTCAGCGATCACATCCGGAATTTCGAGCTTGAAAGCAGGTTCCGATGGCACAACCATTTGCGGCTCACGAGATGGGCGTTCGCTCCGTTCCGGGCGTTCACGACGACCGCCACGTTCATTGCGGCCACCACGTTCACGACGGGGGCCACGGTCTTCACGTGGTGGGCGTTCTGGATTGTCCTCAGCTGCTGGTACTTCGCCGCCTTCAGATGCCTCAACTGGTGCCGCATCACTTCCTTCTTCAGAAGTTGAACGTTCTGGCTTTTCGTCACGACGGCCACGGTTGCGGCCAAATCGATCACGTCTGCCACGGCGTGGACGACGTTCGCCTTCCTCACCAACGGTTGTAACGTCACCTTCAGCAGGTTCAACAGCTGTTGCTTCCCCGTCAAAGGCTTGATCATCACCGCCTTGTGGATCAGCTTCGGCATCTGAACCTTCGGCTGCAACATGCGCATCGCCATTTTCGCGTTCGCCTCGGCGACCACCACGGCGTCCACGGCGACGACGGCGCTTGCCATTGCCGTCACCATTTTGGCCGCGATCTTCACGTGTTTCACCGTCACCAGAGGCATCGGCAGCTTCGCCAGCGTCGTCTTCGGCTTCCTCGACGATTTCCTCTTCAGGCTCGTCTTGTAGTGCAGAGTCCATTTGTACAGGAGCCACTGCCGCAATGCGACGGGGCACATGTTCACGGTCTTGCGCACGTTCAATGCTGGCTTGCGTGCCCTTCATTTCATGCAGGGACGGAATGACAAATATCGTTACGCCATAAGTTTGCTCAAGCACCAACAGGCTGTCGCGCTTTTCGTTCAGCAGATAATATGCAACTTCACGTGCACAGGTCACGTTAAGGTTTTCTGCGCGCTTCAACAATTGATCTTCGATTTGACGCAACACGCCAAGTCCACAGGAAGGAATAGCGCGGATCATGCCACGACCTTCACAATGTGGGCAGGTGCGGAACGTGCCTTCGAGCAGTCCAGGACGCAAACGCTGACGCGACATTTCGAGAAGACCGAAGTGGCTGATACGACCCACTTGAATGCGGGCGCGATCATTCTTCAGGGCTTCTTTGATACGGCGTTCAACATTACGATTGTTGCGGTTCTCCTCCATGTCGATGAAGTCGATCACCACAAGTCCTGCCAAGTCGCGCAGGCGCAACTGACGGGCAATCTCATCGCAGGCTTCCAAGTTGGTCTTGGTTGCCGTGTCTTCGATGTTGTGTTCGCGCGTGGCCTTGCCAGAGTTGATGTCAATCGACACCAAGGCTTCGGTTTGGTTGATGACAAGATAACCGCCTGAGGGCAAGGTTACTGTTGGAGAGAACAGCGCATCCAAATGGCTTTCCACACCATGACGGGTGAACAGCGGCTTGTTGTCTGAGTAAAGTTTTACGTTTTTGGCGTGCGACGGCATGAGCATTTTCATGAAGTCTTTGGCTTCACGATAGGCCTCAGGCCCTTCCACAATCACCTCATCCACGTCCTTGGTATAAAGATCGCGAATAGAACGCTTGATCAAACTGCCTTCTTCATACACCAGACAAGGTGCTTGCGATTGCAGTGTCAGATCACGCACGGATTCCCAAAGTCGCATCAAGTAATCAAAATCACGCTTGATTTCAGGACGTGTGCGCTGGGCACCTGCCGTGCGCACGATGAGGCCCATGCCCTGTGGCACTTCAACCTCTTTGGCAACTTCCTTCAAGCGGCGACGATCACCAGCATCCGTAATCTTGCGCGAAATGCCACCACCCCGCGCGGTGTTTGGCATCAGAACGCAATAGCGGCCTGCGAGTGACAGATAGGTTGTGAGTGCTGCACCCTTGTTGCCGCGTTCTTCTTTCACCACCTGTATCAACAAAATTTGGCGGCGCTTGATCACTTCTTGAATTTTGTAAACACGACGGCGTGGGCGACGCTGTTGATGCCGATGTGGCACCTCTTCAAGCGCATCCTCTGCACCAATGCTTTCAATCTTCCGGTCGTCAGCATTTTCTTCAATCGACACCAGTTCGCCCACTTCAGGCGTAGGTACGGGCTCAGCGTCATGTGCTTCAGATGGCTCAACACTGGCAAGCGACGGCAATTCATCGGCCGCAAGCGCCATGCTGCTGTCAGATGCTTCTTCCTCGACGCCGTTGTCTTCTGCACCATTGTCCTCTGCACCGTTTTGCTCAGACATGGGTTCTGCTGAAGGCGCAGCATGGTCGTCATCATCGTCATCATCATCGCCAAATTGTGCATCGTCTTCTTCCTGCTCTTTGAGCAGGGCCAAACGATCAGCGATGGGGATTTGATAATAGTCAGGATGAATTTCAGCGAAGGCCAAAAAGCCATGGCGATTGCCGCCATATTCCACAAAGGCCGCCTGCAAAGACGGTTCAACCCGCGTTACTTTCGCGAGATAGATGTTACCTTTAAGTGGCTTGCGATTGAGGCTTTCGAAATCAAATTCTTCAATGCGGGTGCCGCGGGCCACCACAACGCGTGTTTCCTCGCGTTGGCTGGCGTCGATGAGCATTTTGTTGCCCATGGTCTTTAATCCTTATCACCATACAGGGCCTGCCACTGCCGCCGCTGTCCGGTCTATTGCGGAGCGAGAGGTGAGGGGCTGTAGGGTTGAATTGGGGAGCAGCCGTGAGGGACGAGACGCAAACCCAACGCGCCGCAGAAGACTGCCGCACGGAGATTGAGTTCGTTATCGTCATTGCCAGGCTCATGTGCCCCATGTTGATTTTGTGCCAGCCCAAACTTGGTGCCGGCGGTTAAACGCATAGTTCAGGCCCGTTTGATGGTTCCGACCATCTTCCCGGAGTCCTAGGCTCTTAGAAAAGCCCGATATTCGCGCCGTCTACGGGTTGCTTGCATGTTTGAAGCGGACCGGACACCCGTTTGTTGCGAAACTGTCTCAATCTACAGCCAAAGGCCGTGTCAGAACCTGAGTCTGGCTGCAGATGACTAAGGTTGTAGGGTGCAAAAGCTGGCCATGCAAGCGGGAAGCGCTTGAGATTGGCGGAGTGCAAGAACTGGTTAACCCTGTGAGCCTAGTTTCCACCTGCTGCCAATCGCAGAGCAGGTCCCAAGCTTTCGAATGAATTACATTATTTCAATGAGTTACTCCCAGTTTTTCGTGTCACGCCTGAAGTGTGCTTTGCAACTGGGCTGGCTGATTCTTGTGCTCGTTGCATTGATTTCACCTGTTGAAGCCGCAAAAGCCACAACAGCAACGGCCATTGAAGTGGTATCAAAGGGTGGAACAACCCGCTTTTTTGCCGAGCTGACGAATGAGACGGATTTTACCGCCACGGTCCATTCTGAGCCCTATCGTGTCATCATTGATCTCGCCAATGTCACATTCGATCTGCCACCGGGAGCTGGGCGCAATACATCAGGTCTGATCCGGCAAGTGCGTTATGGCATCATCGAAAAAGGCAAATCGCGGATTGTGATTGATACAGATGGCCCGGTGTTGATCAAACAATCGCAACTCCTGCCCAAAAAAGGCAAGTCCAATCCCCGCATTTCAATCGATATCGTGGCGACCACACCGGAAGCCTTTGCCGCGACGCTTGAGCGTGATGAAGCACTCGCCAAAACCGCAGCTTCGCCAGAGATAACGGCAAGCATACCACTGATCATGCCGAAAGCACCACTGAAGAAGCAAGAAGGTCGCCGCTTGATTGTGATTGATCCCGGCCACGGTGGCATGGATCCGGGGGCCGTCAGCCGCAACAAGACCAAAGAAAAAGAGGTCGTCTTTGCCTTCGCCCAAGAATTACGAGCCGCAATCATTGCTGGCGGTAAACACGATGTTGTCCTCACCCGTGACACCGATCGCTTCATGACTTTGACTGATCGGTTGGCCTTCACACGCCGCAGCGAAGCTGACCTGTTTATTGCGGTTCACGCCGATATTTTGCGCGGTCAGACTGTTAGCGGCACTACGCTTTACACGTTGTCAGATACAGCATCAGACGAGGAAGCCGCAGCCCTCGCACTCAAGGAAAATCGGGCCGACATCATTGCCGGAGTGAACTTGAACGAACAGATCGTCGAAGTCGCAGACATTCTCATCGACTTGGTGCAGCGCGAATCCAAAAACCATGCCAACCTGTTTTCCAACACAGCACTCACCGAGTTGAAAGGGGTAACCACAATGACGGGTAAGCCCATTCGGTCTGCGGGATTTGTTGTTCTGAAAGCCCCCGATGTACCTTCAATTCTGATTGAACTTGGTTATCTGTCCAGCCGTGAAGACGAGCAGAAGCTGAAGAGTCCGAAATGGCGGAAAGCCATGTCCGCGGCTTTGGCGACGTCGATTGACAAGCATTTCGCCGCAATGGACGCCGTGGAGTAGCCACAATCCAACTCTAACGGTTCCCCTTATAGTACGCGCTGGAATTGTGCTAAATCTCAATTTCAGGCTATCCACTGGTTGGATTTGGATTCGGGAAGGCACAGAGAGCGAATGCTCAGGTTTTTAGGGTGGTTGTTTACAGCGGCGTTCATGATCGTGCTGGGTTTGGCCGGCGTGGCGCTTTATGTTGTCTGGGACGTGTCGAAAGACCTGCCGGATTACAAACAACTCGCCGCCTATGAACCGCCCGTGATGACCCGTATGCATGCGTCCGATGGCTCACTGCTTGCCGAATACGCCGAGCAACGTCGCCTGTTCGTTCCCATTGATCAGGTGCCAAAGAAACTGGTGGAAGCCTACCTCGCGGCAGAGGACAAAACATTCTACAAACACGCAGGCTTGGATTGGCGCGGCATTGGTGCCGCAGCCTTGCGTTATGCCCAAATCAAAATCATGGGCCAACGCGGACAAATTGTTGGCGCATCGACAATTACACAACAGGTCGCCAAAAACTTTCTTCTATCAAACGAACAAACTCTGACACGTAAGCTGAAGGAAGCCTTGATCGTCCAACGCATTGAAGCGGCCTTCACCAAAGACCAAATTCTAGAACTCTATCTCAATGAGATTTTCTTGGGGCTGAACTCTTATGGCATTGCTGCAGCATCGCTGAATTATTTTGGTAAATCCCTCGATGAATTGACCATCGACGAAATGGCCTACCTCGCGGCACTGCCAAAAGGCCCAAATAACTATCATCCCTTTCGATACACCAAGCGCGCCACAGAACGCCGCAACTGGGTGTTAGAACAGATGTACGACAACGGTTCCATCACCGAAAAAGAAATGAAAGATGCGCAAGCCAAACCGCTTGCTGTATCTCCACGTCCATTTGGTGCAAAGCTGTTTGCCGCTGAAGGTTTTGCCGAGGAAGTGCGCCGCGATCTGATTGCACTTTATGGCAAAGAAGGTTTGGGCAAAGGCGGCTATTCTGTGCGCACCACACTTGATCCAAAACTGCAAATTTTTGCCCGTCAATCATTAGCCCGTGGTCTGATTGAGTTTGATCGGAAACGCGGCTTCCGCGGTGCTGTAAAGCAAGTTGAGCTCGCAGGCGGTGATTGGGCCAAACATATGGAAGGCATGAAAGTGTCCGACGACGTGGCACCTTGGCGCTTGGCCATTGTCACGTCGGTTGATGATACGGCGGCACAAATTGGTTTGCAGCCTCCAAAAACCGCAAGCGGCGCCATGAGCGATGAACGCCAAACCGGCAATATTCCTGTTGAATTGATGTCTTGGGCGCAAGCCTATGAGGACGGAACAAAACTCGGAAAACCAATTACCAAGGCTGGCCAAGTGTTGAAGCCGGGTGACATTGTCTATGTCGCCCCTTCAGCAAGTGCACAGCAGTGGCATCTGGTGCAAGTCCCCGATGTGGAAGGTGGCCTCGTCGCGATGGACCCGCATACGGGCCGCGTCTTGGCGATGGTCGGCGGTTTCTCCTATTCAGGCTCGCAGTTCAACCGCGCCACACAAGCCATGCGGCAGCCCGGCTCATCCTTTAAACCCATCGTCTATGCGGCAGCATTAGACAATGGTTACACGCCATCCTCGGTAATTCTTGACGCGCCCGTGACTTTCAAACTGTCCAACGGCAAAACTTGGAAGCCTAAGAACTACTCGAATAAATTTTATGGTCCTTCAACTTTGCGGCGCGGCATTGAACAATCACGCAACGCTATGACTGTGCGTCTGGCCGATGACTTGGGCATGACGAAGATTGCAGACTTGGCGCAGCGGTTAGGGGTGTATGATCAAATGCCGCGTCACCTCGCAAACTCACTTGGTGCGTCTGAAACCACACTGATAAAGATGACGGCGGCTTACAGCATGTTTGCCAATGGCGGCAAGAAAATTGAAGCAACAGTTATCGACCGCATTCAAGATCGTCGCGGCAAAACCATTTATCGCCATGACAAGCGCGATTGTGGTTCGTGCTCGGAAGTAAACTTTTCGGAAGGCATGGTGGAACCCGAATTCATTGACGTGCGTGAGCAAGTCATGAACCCTTACACCGCTTATCAAATCACCTCCATGTTGGAGGGCGTTGTTGACCGTGGCACCGGCCAAAAAATGCAAATTCTGGGAAAACCAGTTGCTGGCAAGACCGGCACCAGCAATGACGAGCGCGATGCGTGGTTCATTGGCTATACGCCAAACTTGGCCGTAGGCGTTTATGTGGGTTACGACAATCCTAAGCCCATGGGCAAAAAACGCACAGGCGGTGAATTGGCAGCCCCGATCGTTGCGGATTTCATGAAGCTCGCTTTGAAAGGCCAAGCCGCAATTCCATTTCATGTGCCGCGTGCCATTGAGTTGATCCCCATCAACGCCATCAACGGCAAGCGCTCCATTTTCGGGCAAGAAGGCACCATTCTGGAAGCCTTCAAGCCCGGAGATGAACCACCTGAGAATACCCGTCTGATTGGGCAAACCGCAGCAGGCGGTGGTGCTGCCCCGAAAAAAGGTGGCGGCGTTGTTTTGGTTCCTGCAACACCAAAAAAGGTTGCGCCCGCAGCCAGCGGGTTGACGGAGCAGGGCAACGGCCTCTATTGAGCGCCAACATTGATTCAGACTTGAAAGCATCATGCGCGCCGAAATCGTCAAATACATCGAAGAAACCCAGCAGTCCCTTGGCCTGCTGAGGAGGCATCTTTGACTGGGATCAATCCATTCGTGATCTGGCGGAATTAAACGCCAAGGCCGAAGACCCAACGTTGTGGAATGATCCACAAAAAGCTCAGGAGATGATGCGGCGCAGGCAAGAGCTTGAAAACCGCATTGGTGCCATCAAGCGTATTGAACAATCCATCGTCGACAATACTGAACTCATTGAAATGGGCGAAGCCGAAGGCGATCAATCCATTGTCACTGAAGCAGAAAAAGTCATCGAAGGCTTAAAAAGCGAAGTGGCGGCTGCTGAACTTGATGCATTGTTGTCTGGCGAAGCTGATCCGAACGACAGTTATCTGCAAATCAACGCAGGCGCTGGCGGTACTGAAAGCCAAGACTGGGCTTCGATGTTAATGCGTATGTATGTGCGCTGGGCCAACAAGAACAAATACAAAGTTGAAGTGCTGGACCAACATGATGGTGAAGAAGCGGGGATCAAATCCTGCACACTGCAAATCAAAGGTCACAATGCTTACGGCAAGTTGAAAACCGAAAGTGGCGTGCATCGTCTGGTGCGCATTTCGCCTTATGATTCAAACGCACGCCGCCACACGTCGTTCTGTTCGGCCTGGGCTTACCCGGTGATTGACGACAACATTGTCGTGGACATCGTTGAAAGCGATCTGAAAATTGATACCTACCGCGCTTCGGGCGCTGGTGGACAGCACGTAAACACCACTGACTCGGCTGTGCGCATCACGCACATTCCAACAAACATCATCGTGGCCTGTCAAGCTGAACGCTCTCAACATAAGAATCGCGCCACCGCGATGAAGATGTTGAAAGCGCGTATCTACGAACTCGAACTGCAGAAGAAGCAGGAAAAAGTCGACGCAGCAAATGCCAAGAAAACCGATATTGGCTGGGGCCACCAGATTAGATCCTACGTTTTGCAACCCTACCAGTTGGTCAAAGATTTGCGCACAGGCCACACCAGCACCGCTCCTTCATCTGTTTTGGACGGTGATTTGGATGACTTCATTCAATCGTCGTTGGCCCACCGCGTGTACGGAGGCGAAGGCGGCGACGTACAGGATATTGATTAGCGCCTTTCCGTCTTTCTTGTAATCATCTCTACAAGTAATCGTCATCCCGGCGCAGGCCGGGATCAGGCTGTGTTTATCCACTTCAATGATTTGGAATCTTAAAAGCCCCGCCCCGGCCTACGCCGGGGTGACGGCTATGAAATGATTTGATTTTGACTGAGCGATATGAGCACAAAACTACTTCTTGCGCGAAGCAATTACCCGTAAGCCCGGAACAATATCAATTTGCTGCTGTGGGGGAGGCTGCAACTGTGGCGCTGGCTGCGGGGCAGGTTGCATTGGCTGTGAGCCGTTCATTGATGTATTTTGATTAGACTTTGAAACCGTCGCATTATGGCGAATGGAACCATAAATATAAGCGCCATTCTCAATACTGATGGTGTCATTATAGACGTCGCCTTCCACATGCGCACCAGCATGGATGAAAATATTGGAGCCTTGCAGCGGGCCTAAAACGCGGCCGCGGATATGCAGCACCTCGCCAGTCACGCTGCCATGAACTACGCCCGCTTCGTCAACCACACACATGCCTGCCTGAACAGAACCGCGCACTGTTCCGTCAATATGCAACTCGCCATCGCAAGTGATGTGGCCCTCAAAAGTGCAATTGCGCCCGATGAAAGACGGCTCCGCAACCAAATCAAGCTCTGGTCTGCGTGGTGGTTGTGGTGCTTTTTTCTTGCGATTAAAAAACATTGTATCGATTTTGACCCCAAATCAGGTCTTCCCCCAGATTTGAGGGGAAACCTAGCGCTTTCATGCTGCGTTGTCATGGGGGAATTAAGGCGAAGCTTTGCCATGCTTTAGACATGCTTTACGTGCTTTAGGAGCTTGGATTGCTGCTAGGAGTGACGCTAAATTCGTCAGGCAGGCAATTGAGTTTGCAGGAAGATGAGGCTGGTCAGGCAATTGCGTCGCAAGGCTCTGAAAATTACGTTATTGAGCATGCTCTGGGTTCTCGGTCTTGCAGTGATCGGGGCCGGGGCGTTTTATTGGCGTTTGAGCCAAGGCCCCATTTCTTTGGCCTTCATGGGAAAGTCCATTGAAGAGGCCATTAACAGGCAGCTTCCCGGGTTTAAAATCAAGCTCGGTGAGTCGGAGCTTGAACTGGACAGCGACACCAGCACCCCTCATGTACGCGTGCGCAACCTAGTTTTGTCAGACGCTGACGGCCAACAAATTGCCAGCGCACCAAAAGCCGGCGTTGCTCTGGATGCAACCAATCTGTTGAGCGGCACCGTCAGCATTCAATCCCTCGATCTGATTGGTGCGCGCATCAATATCAGGCGCAACCTCGACGGCAGCATGCAGTTGGGCATCGACAATGTCGCTGATACGTCAGAACAAGAAATTGTATTGGAGTCGAACGACGAGAAAACCAATCAAGACGCGACAGTCGATGTTACTGAGCCACATCAAAAGCCGCTGGTGTCAGGGTCGCGCATTCTCGAATTGTTGGATGCTGGTGGCGACACTGGCTCCCTTTCGAAGCTTCAAGAAGTGCGATTGTCGCGCGCTGTATTGAAAGTCTATGATGAAGCCAATGATGCCACGTGGTTGGCACCGCAAGCAGACCTCGCGTTTCGCCGGGTCGCCTCAGGATTTGTCATTGCCGCGAAGGCAAACATCGCCAGCGGCGGTGATCCTTGGAAGCTCGAGTCCTCGCTCACCTTCCGTCAAAAGGAAGGTAACTACACGGCAAATGTTGCAGTCGAAGGTCTGGTGCCTGCCAATGTTGCCGATGAAATTTACGCGCTCTCGCAATTTGCGCGGCTGAACACACCACTGCAAGGCAACTTCGAAATTGATGCCAAAGAAAGCGGCGAGATTACCCGCATTGACGGACAATTATTTGCTGCCGCAGGGCAAGTGAACTTGCCGGAATATCTTGCCAACCCCATCATAATCGATGAAGGAACTTTACGCATTCGTCATGCTGGCAGTGGCAAACCTTTCGAAATTGTCGAGTTGTCATTACTCATGGGTGGGTCACGCGCCGACCTGAAAGGCAGCGTCATGCCGCGCCGTTCGGAAGATGGTCGCGTCGTTGCCTATGATATTGACCTGACAGCCGACAATGTCAGCGTTGACACACAAGGTACTGTTAAAGATCCGGTGTTTGTAGATCGCGTGTCCTTTAAAGGCAGCGCGTCAGTGGAAGAGCAACGCGTTGACATTGAAGACCTTGTTGTGATGGCGGGTTCCGCTGGCGTGCGGTTACGCGGCATCATCACAGGAGGTGAAGACTCTCCCGGCATTCAAGCCGCTGGACGGTTGCGTTCAGTATCTTCAGGGTTATTGAAAAAACTCTGGCCACCCATACTCGCTCCACGCACACGTGGCTGGATCAGCGACAATGTTGAAAAAGGTTTGGTTGAAGAGGGTGTGTTTGAAATCAATTTTGCGCCGAATGCGCTAGCGCAAGCCCAACGCAACAAGCGCCTGCCTGAAAGCGCCGTGAACCTGTCTTTCAACATGCGCGACGTGAACACAACATATTTTAAATCGCTGCCGCCACTGCAAAATGCCAGCGGCAATGCCGTGTTGAAGGACGGCAAGTTTAATCTGGTGATCGACAAGGGCTTTGTGAACCTGCCATCGGGTGCAAAACTTAATCTTGCCGAAGGCCGCTTCGATGCCAGCGAACTTTTATCCGGAGCAGTTCCCGGCGTATTCCGTTTTGATGTGCAAGGCGGCATTGCGGAACTTCTGGAATATGCCAGCCTGCCAGACCTGAATTTAGCCACGGACGATATTTCAAAACTGCCAAAGGTCGAAGGCAATGCCCGCGCCATCATCGGCCTGAAATTTCCCTTGATCAAGAATGTGCCAAGAGATCGCGTAGTTATCACTCAAGAAGTTTCAATCACTGATGCTGCCTTGAAAAACATTTTGCCGGGCGTTGATTTGACCGAGGGCAAATTCGACATTGGCCTGACCAAGGAAAGCGTATCAGTTGCAGGACCCGCAAAACTCAATGGTGTTGCTGCAAAAATCGATTGGAAAAAACCACGCGACGGCGGCAGCGCAAAGATCGCCGTTGAAACCACATTGACAGAGAAAATGCGCGAACGCATGGGCATTCGCTTGGACAGCTATTTGACAGGTGACGTACCAGTTACACTCGATATTGGTGACATCAGCAAAGACGGCCGCAGAATTGCTGTTGCAGCAAACCTTGATGACGTTGCAATGCGTGTTTCAGCAGCAGGCTGGTCACGCCCTGCAACAGCAGGCACCAGAGCGACCTTTGATTTCATCGACAGCGAAAAATCCGGCAGGCGCATTGAGAACCTGAAACTTGACGGCAAAGGTTTAAAACTTCGCGGCTCTATCGCCATGTCTTCAAGCAATGCTTTGAAAGTTGTTGATCTCGACGAAATTCGACTAAGTGAAGACGACGTGTTTTCCGCCCGCATTGAACCTGGTGCAGAAGCGACAACACTCACAATTTCAGGCAACACATTTGATGCACGTCCCTATATCAAGAATTTGATCTCGCCTGCAAAGACCGCCGCTGCTGCGTCGCAAACGCCAAAAGGCGGAAACTTCATCGTCAATGCCAACTTTAAGAGTGTTACGGCCCATCGCGGTGAAAGTGTCCGTTCTGTAAAAGGCACTTTCGTTTCTCGTGGCGGGACCATCACCACCGCAAATATCACCGGTGAGTTTGTCAGTGGCCAACCCATTACGATCAAACTGACGCCGACAACGGGTGGTCGTGAATTGAACATCTCAAGTTCAGACGGAGGTGCCGCGCTGCGTGCCGCAAACTTCTATTCCAAGGTGGCAGGCGGCCAATTGGGCTTTTACGCAGTGATGGCCAATGCGCCGGGATCGCCCATACGCAATGGCGAGTTACTGTTACGAAAGTTTGCTGTTCGGAATGAAGCGGCCTTGGCCGAGCTGGACAGCCGCGGCAAGCCTAAGAAATCCGGACCCCGCATTGATGGTGTTGATTTCAAACGACTGCGCATGCCTTTCAAGACTGACGCCAAGTTCGTACGGCTGTGTGGCGTAGAACTGAAAGGCAATAACTTGGGCGGTGTTGCGAAGGGTGTAATCCGCAAAGCAGATGGCGCCATTGATATTACGGGCACCATGATTCCAGCTCAAGGTATCAACGGGCTTTTGGATGATATTCCATTGCTCGGTCAAATTTTGACGGGCGGCAAAGGCGAAGGTTTATTCGGCATCACCTTCGCCATGGGCGGCACCATTTCAAAACCTAAAACGCAAGTAAACCCGCTCTCTGCCTTGGCACCCGGCTTTTTGCGCAAAGCCTTCGAGTTTCAAGGCACCTGCGGTTAAGCCGCAGACACTAACACGTGTTTCTTCTTACCCATCGATAACTTGACCACGCCGTCGCTATTAAACATGGCGCTGGTCAATTCCAATTTGTCATCCCTCACGGCAGCATCTTCAACTTTAATGCCACCACCTTGAATAGCGCGGCGCGCTTCACCATTGGACTTGGCGAACCCCACTTCAACACAGGCCTGCACAATGCCCATAGGCAAGGAAAGCGCAAAGCGCGGCAGCCCCTCAGCACTCGCACCTTCTTCAAATGTTTTGCGCGCCGTTTCCGAAGCATCATCGGCAGCCTGTTGACCATGCAACAAAGCCGTGGCCGCATTGGCCAACACTTTTTTGGCCTCGTTGATTTCAGCACCGCCCAGGGCCTCAAGCCGTGCAATTTCATCCAGCGGCAGCGTTGTAAACAGTTTCAAAAAGCGTCCGACGTCAGCATCTTCAGTGTTGCGCCAGAATTGCCAGTAGTCGTATGGGCTGCGCATATCGGCATTCAGCCACACAGCACCCGATGCTGTTTTGCCCATCTTGGCACCAGACGACAGGGTAATGAGTGGCGACGTCAAAGCATAGAGTTGGTGTGTCCCCATGCGACGGCCAAGATCAATGCCATTGATGATGTTGCCCCATTGGTCAGACCCGCCCATTTGCAAATTGCAGCCATAGCGCTTGGCCAATTCTGCATAGTCATAGGCCTGCAGCACCATGTAATTGAATTCAATGAATGACAGTTCGTGCTCACGCTCAAGCCGCAATTTTACGGAATCCATAGCCAGCATGCGATTGACGCTGAAGTGCTTGCCCACATCGCGCAGCATGTCGATATAGTTCAATTTGGTCAGCCATTCGGCATTGTCGACCATCTTGGCATCCGTGCTGCCTTCGCCAAACTTGAGAAATTTGGCAAACACTTGCTGAATGCCACGCTTATTATTGTCGATATCGTCGAGCGACAATATCTTGCGGCTTTCGTCCCGTCCTGAAGGATCGCCAACCCGCGTGGTGCCGCCACCCATTAACACGATAGGTGCGTTTCCAGTGGATTGTAGCCAGTGTAACAGCATGATTTGCACCAACGAACCCACATGCAGAGAGGGGGCTGTGCAGTCAAAACCAATATAGGCCGTTATGTCATTTTTGGCGGCCAAGGCATCAAGCCCGGCAAAGTCGGAACACTGGTGAATATATCCACGTGTAGCAAGAATGTTCAGAAATTCGGAAGAATGGCGTGTCATGATAGGGTCGTCATAGAGACAGGATTATAGTGTGTCAAAACCCCTTACCGCTCTTGGATTGATGAGCGGAACATCACTAGACGGCATAGACGTGGCTTTATTGGTCACGGATGGTGAAACCGTGTCGAAACGCGGCCCCGCCATGACCGTGCCCTATGATGATACCCAACGAAACATTTTGCGCCGCGCTTTGGTTGATGCCGTTTCTTTGGAAGATCGGAACGCGAGGCCCGGTGTGTTGCACCATGCCGAACGTGAATCAACACAATGGCATCGCCAAGCTGTTGAACAGTTCCTAGCGCAACACGACATTGCAGCAACTTCAATTGATGTGATTGGCTACCACGGCCAAACCGTCATTCATCGCCCCGAGCGTGGACTCACCGTTCAATTGGGCTTGGGGGCCGATCTTGCAAAACTACTCAATGTGCCCGTCGTTTTCGATATGCGCTTGAATGACATGCGGCATGGCGGACAGGGCGCACCTTTGGTGCCAGCCTATCACCGCGCATTGGTGTCCGGCATTTCGGAAAAACCAGTCGCAGTTGTGAACATTGGCGGCGTTGCCAATGTGACTTGGATTGGTTCAGATGGCGAACTGGTCGCTTTTGATACGGGGCCCGGCAATGCTCTGATCGATGATTGGATGAAACGCAAAACCGGAACGAGCCGTGATGAAGGCGGCAACATGGGACTTCGTGGGCCGAGTCCATGAAGACATCGTTGTGAAATGCCTCGCCAATTCGTTCTTTGATGCGAAGGCTCCCAAGTCGCTCGACCGCAATACCTTCGCCGACATCGCACTTGACGGACTCAATGTAGCGGATGGTGCAGCAACGCTTGTGGCTTTCACTGTACGATCAATTGCTCGCTCACAAAAGCTTATGCCAGCAGCACCTCACAGATGGATAATTTGCGGTGGTGGTAGACACAATCGCGCCATCATGCGGGGTTTGGATGGTGCATTGAAAAACGTGAGTGCGGCTGAACAATTCGCATTGGATGGTGACGCCATTGAAGCAGAGGCTTGGGCCTTTCTTGCTGTGCGCAGCTTGCGAGGATTGCCCCTCACCTATCCGGCAACAACAGGCACACGAGAACCCGTCACAGGCGGCATATTGGTTAAGCCATAACGAAACCAAAGCGGCGCAACACGCGCCCGTCAATGATCAGCAATGCCAGACCAATGATGAAGGCCCCCAACACTTCATGCGTTGTCAGCTTTTCACCCAGCACCACAAAACCGAGAACGATGGCAAAGACTGGAATTATCATAGTGCAGAGCGAAACAAAGGACGGGCCTGCACGCTCAATAATGCGGAAGAACAACAGATAGGCGAATGCAGACGAAAGCACCGCAAGCCCTGTCAATGCGCTCCAGGTTTTCGCACTCACGCCAGAATATTGCGTGTAATCACCAAACAGTGCCACGATGATGAGCATCAGCAACGCCGAAACTGTAAGGCTGCAAGTGGCCGTGGTGAGGGGTGGTATGCCTTGCAACATCTTTTTCGACCACGGCGCTGATAATCCATAAAACACTGCCGCACCCATGACGGCCAATATACCCCAGTTCTGCAGGCCCAAATTGCTGAAATCAGCGCCCTGTAAAACCGCGACGCCAACCAGACCGATAGCAAGCGCAATAGCCTTGCGTGTCGTCACCCGTTCATAGCCAGCTGCAGCCATGAACAAAGCAGCAAACATCGGCGTCGTTGCGTTGACAACCGAGGCTAAGCCGCCCGTAATGTAATGTTGTCCCCACGTGATCAGTGTGAACGGAATGATATTGTTCATGATCGACATGCCAGCAGCCGCAATCCACGTCCGTCGATCACGCGGCAAGCTACCGAGCAGCAGAATGTGAACAGGAATAATGCAAAGTGACGCAATGGCAACGCGAGCCAGGACAATTTCCAGCGCCGCAAGTTCTTTGACGGCGATTGAGATGAACAGAAACGAACCACCCCAAACTGCAGACAGCAGCACGAGCAAAGTCCAGCTTTTGGCGTCAGCAGTGTGGGACGTGCTCGTATTCATCGTGTCCTACCTCTGTAAGACACTTAAATCGCTGAGCACCGTCAGAGCCACCCGAAATCCGATTAACCTTCACGCGTCATGCGCTTGTCGAGATAATCAGCACAGATCTTGGTAAGGTCTTCGATCTTGTCCTGGAAGAAGTGGTTGGCATTCGGAATGACGCGGTGTTCAATCGCAATGCCTTTTTGCGTTTTGAGCTTTGACACCAAGCTATGTACGGCTTCAGGCGCAGTCACAGTATCCTTTTCGCCATTCACAAACAGGCCCGATGCCGGGCAGGGTGCGAGGAATGAAAAGTCATAATGCTTGGCGAGGGGGGCAATTGAAATAAACCCTGAAATTTCAGGGCGGCGCATCAGCAACTGCATGGAAATCCACGCGCCAAATGAAATGCCAGCGATCCAGCATACTTTTGATTCCTTATTGATGGCTTGCAACCAGTCGAGTGCCGACGCTGCGTCTGACAATTCACCCGCACCATTATCAAACATGCCTTGGCTGCGGCCCACGCCACGGAAGTTAAAGCGCAACACCGAAAAACCGCGGGTTTGGAACATGCCGTAAAGCGAATGCACAATCGGGTTGTTCATCGTGCCACCGAAGGTGGGGTGGGGATGCAGATATAATTGCAATTGGCGCACCCGATGCTTTGGCCTGGTGGTAACGGGCTTCAATGCGGCCAGCTGGTCCATTGAAAATCACTTCGGGCATGGGGAGGCGTCCTTATTGGTGCGCCGAGCTTGAGTCTTTATATTTGACTCCGTTACTCGGAATTCTTATATCCCTCCTTAGAACTATTCCAAGGTAAGACAAGATTGCGGGTTGGTTTCTGCCGAGGCTTTAGCACGTGGCAGGGGGCAAAAAGCAAGCTTTTCGTGATGCTGAAGCCGATGAAACAGGACAATGTCCCATGAAAATGAGCACAAAAGGCCGTTATGCCGTCATGGCCATGATTGACATTGGCCAGCATGGCGGTGAACGTCCGGTTTCTTTGAATGAAATTGCCGAACGCCAGGACATCAGCCAGGAATACCTGGAGCAACTGTTTGGCCGCTTGCGCAAAGCAGGCTTGGTCGTCAGCACCCGTGGCCCCGGTGGCGGTTACCAATTGTCTCGTGCCGCAAGAGACATTGTACTGTCAGATGTGATTCAGGCCGCCGATGAACCCTTGCGCGTCACCCGCTGTTCCGGCGATGGCGTTGATGGTTGTGTAAAGGGCGAACAATGCTGTGCCCATGATCTGTGGTCATCCCTTGGTCGGCAAATGATGTATTTCCTTGAATCGATCTCGCTTGAGGACGTGGTCGAAAAGCGCAACCTCGCTCTTGCCGCCTCGATCAAGCAAACCAAAGACCGCTATGTGCCGGGATTGGCGCGGTGAGAACATACCTCGACCATAATGCCACCAGCCCGCTTCGCCCCTCGGCGAAGGCAGCAATGCTTGGCGCTATGGAAGTACATGGCAATCCATCTTCCATTCATGGCGAAGGTCGCAAAGCTCGCAAACTGATGGACGATGCGCGCGATCAACTGGCTTTTGCGTTGGGTTGCTTGCCGCAAATGATGACATTTACCAGTGGCGGAACCGAAGCCAACGGCATGGCGCTTGCGGGTGTGGGTGCTGAAGTGATTTTAGTTTCAGCGATCGAACACCCCAGCGTGTTGGCTGCCGCGAAAGCCATGGGCAAAACCGTTGATATTATTCCCGTTGATGAATTTGGCCGTGTGAAATTGGACGCGCTGCAATCGTTGTTAGGCCGACCAAACACCTTGGTCTCCGTGATGATCGCCAACAATGAGACCGGCATCATCCAACCTGTTGCCGATGTGGTGGAACTTGCCCATAAAGCCGGTGCACTGGTGCATGTGGATGCCGTACAGGCCTTTGGCAAACAGCAGGTCAATTTCGGTTTTCTGGGCGTTGATATGATGACCGTGGGCGCCCACAAAATAGGTGGCCCCACCGGCATTGGTGCATTGATTGTGCGCGATGGTTTGGTGATCGAACCTTTGCTGCACGGCGGCGGGCAAGAATTACGCCGCAGAGCTGGCACTGAAAATTTACCAGCTATTGCAGGCTTTGCAGCGGTGGCCCAGGAACCTCATCTCGACACCCAAACGCTCACCGACACTTTGGAATCGGCCCTGACCGATGCCATCATATTCTCCGACGGCCGTGCGCGTTTGTGCAACACCACCTGCTTTGCCATTCCCGGCATGAAGGCAGAAACTCTATTGATGAACCTTGATCTTGAAGGCTTTGCCGTATCAGCAGGCTCAGCCTGTTCATCGGGCAAAGTGGGGCGGTCGCATGTATTGGACGCAATGGGTGTCGCACCTGAACTGGCAGCTTGCGCCATCCGTATTAGCTCTGGATGGAACACCACAGAACACCACATCACCATCTTCATTGCAGTGTTGAATAAATTGAAAGCCCGCCACCGCGCGCGGGCAGCGGCTTAAGGACGAAGACAATGGCAGACGAACAAACAATTGAACTCGTACGCGAGATCGACGTCGACAAATATAAATACGGTTTCGAAACCGATATCGAAAGTGAATTCGCGCCCAAAGGCCTGAACGAAGACATCGTGCGTTTCATCTCGAACAAGAAGAACGAGCCGAAATGGATGTTGGACTGGCGCCTTGAAGCCTATCGCGTCTGGCTCACCATGGACGAACCAACCTGGGCCAAGGTCAGCTATCCGAAGATCGATTTCCAGGACTTGTATTATTACGCCGCACCTAAAACATCGGCCGCACCAAAATCGTTGGATGAAATTGATCCCAAGCTTTTGGAAACCTATGCCAAGCTTGGCATTCCCCTGAAGGAACAGGAAATTCTCGCTGGTGTGCGTAAGCAAGGCGAACCCAGTAAATTAGATGAAGACGGCAATGAAATCGTCGAAGCTCGCGTCGCCGTGGATGCGGTGTTCAACTCCGTCTCCGTTGTCACCACATTCAAGGACGAGTTGGCTAAACACGGCGTCATCTTCTGCTCAATCTCTGAAGCATTGCGTGAACATCCTGAATTGGTGAAGCAATATTTGGGAACAGTCGTTCCCTCAGGTGATAATTATTACGCCGCGTTGAATGCAGCCGTATTCTCTGACGGTTCATTTGTTTATGTGCCGCCGGGCGTGCGTTGCCCTATGGAGCTCTCCACATATTTCCGCATGAACGCCAAGAATACTGGCCAGTTTGAGCGTACGTTGATCATCGCCGACAAAGGCTCCTACGTGTCTTATCTTGAAGGTTGCACGGCACCGACGCGCGATGAAAGCCAGTTGCACGCCGCCGTGGTGGAACTGATCGCTCATGACGATTCAGAAATAAAATATTCCACAGTCCAAAACTGGTACCCCGGCGATGCGGAAGGCAAGGGCGGCATTTATAACTTCGTCACCAAACGTGGCGATTGCCGTGGCCATCACTCTAAAATTTCTTGGACTCAAGTTGAAACGGGTTCCGCCATCACTTGGAAATATCCATCATGTATTTTGCGTGGTGATCACTCCCGCGGCGAGTTCTATTCCATCGCTATTTCCAATGGCCGCCAGCAGGTGGACAGCGGCACCAAGATGATCCACTTGGGCAAAAACACTTCAAGCCGCATCGTCTCCAAAGGTATCGCCGCAGGCCGCAGCGACAACACCTATCGTGGCTTGGTTTCAGCCCACCGCAAAGCGCTGAATGCCCGCAACTTTACACAATGTGACTCGCTGTTGATTGGCGATAAATGCGGTGCCCATACGGTACCCTACATCGAAAGCAAAACCTCGACAGCGCACTTCGAACACGAAGCCACAACGTCGAAAATCTCCGACGATCAAATGTTCTACTGCCGTAGCAGGGGTCTGTCACAAGAAGAAGCAGTCGCCCTCATCGTCAATGGCTTCGTCCGCGATGTTCTGCAACAACTCCCCATGGAATTCATGGCGGAAACTCAAAAACTCATTGGCATCTCACTCGAAGGTTCAGTTGGCTAACATGCTTGAAATCAAAAATCTCCACGTCCGCCTTGCAGACGAAAAACGCGAAATCATCAAGGGCCTAAACCTCACCGTGAATGCCGGTGAAGTGCATGCCATCATGGGCCCGAACGGCTCTGGAAAATCCACGCTGTCCTATGTGCTCTCTGGCCGCGAAGGTTATGAGGTCACTGAAGGATCAATCACATTTAAAGGTCAAAACCTGTTGGAAATGGAAGCCGACGCACGCGCCGCTGCTGGCGTGTTCCTTGCATTTCAATACCCCATCGAAATTCCGGGTGTTGCCACCATGCAATTCTTGAAAGTTGCAGCCAATGCCCAGCGCAAAGCGCGCGGTGAAAAGGAACATACAATTCCAGAATTCATGAAGCTGGTGAAAGCCCGCGCTGAAAAACTCAACATCGGCCAAGACATGTTGAAGCGTCCCGTCAATGTGGGCTTTTCAGGCGGTGAAAAAAAGCGCGCTGAGATTTTGCAAATGGCCGTGCTTGAACCATCGCTCTGTGTGCTCGATGAAACGGATTCGGGTCTAGATATTGACGCGCTTCGCGTTGTGGCCGACGGCGTCAATGCATTGCGTTCACCCGACCGTGCCATGATCGTCATCACACACTATCAGCGTTTGTTGGACTACATCGTCCCCGACAAAGTGCATGTGCTGTCTGATGGTGCCATCATAAAAACGGGCGGCAAAGAATTGGCGCTCGAATTGGAAGCCAACGGCTATGCCGACATTGTTGGGAAGGCCGCGTGAATATCATGGTTCCCAATACGGCAGCCGAAACGGCGCTAGGAGTCTCGCTGCCATCGCGGCGCGATGAAGACTGGAAATGGACTGACCTGAAGCGGCTGATCGACAAGCCCTATGCTGTGTCCTCGCCTGCTGCCGATGCAAAAACCGTAGAACGCTTGATAGCTTCTGCGCCACTGGCTGCTTTGAAATTGCAACGCATTGTCGTCGTCAACGGCGTGTTACACTCCACACCGAAGTCGCTCAATATTACGAACACCGCCCCTGCAATTGAATTTGAAGATCCCGTGCTGGCGCTGAATGCAAAACTGAATGCCAAATCCATCAGTCTGACCTTCAGTGGCAACGTCGATCAACCCGTCGAAATTTTGAACATCGTAACGGGGCAGGGTGCTGCCGTTGCAAGTCGCCTTCACATTTCAGTAGCAGGAGGTGCCGCTGCCACCATCATTGAAACCTTCGTCGGCGATGGTGAGTATTTGAATATACCCGTCACAACGCTTGATGTGGCCAAAGGGGCTCGCCTCGACCGCATCAAGATTGAAACTGAATCCGGCAAAGCCCAACACTTGGCCCATGTTGTGACGACACTTGCTGCCACTGCCATCTACAATGATTTTACATTCACGTCGGGTGCGCTATTAAACCGTCACAACGCCAATATTGAATTTAACGGCAAAAACGCCTCTGCCAATGTGTCCGGCAGTTATCTTCTGAAGGCAACACAACACGCCGACACGCGGTTGATGGTCGATCATAAAGTGCCAAACTGTGTCAGCCGCGAATTGTTTAAATGCGTCATGGATGAAAAATCACGAGGCATTTTCCAGGGCAAAGTCATCGTGCGCCAAGATGCGCAGAAAACCGACGGCAAACAGTCTTCCCACGCGTTGCTCTTGTCTGAAACGGCGGAGTTTGATGCCAAGCCTGAACTTGAAATCTATGCCGATGATGTGGTCTGTGGGCATGGCACGACCTGTGGTGATTTAAATCACGATCATCTTTTTTATCTCAAATCACGCGGTATTCCTGAAGTTGAGGCGCGGACAATGTTGGTGCAGGCTTTCGTTGCTGAAGCCTTCGACGCCGTTGAAAACGAACTGCTGCGTGAAGCGCTTCTCAAGCTTGTGGACTCGAGGTTGGCAATTTGAAGGTCCATGCCCAATTGCTAAGGCAATCGGTCACCGCCCCGCGTGCGGCTTTTGACCTTGCTGTGCAACATCCCAACACCTATGCGTTGGGCTGGATCTATGTGGGTGCCTTAGCAATTGCGTCATTCATTCTGGATGTTATTTTTCGTTCACTTTTTCCACAAAACTATATTGCCGAACCAACGTCCTCTCTAGCATTTGCCTGGCTCAATTCAGTTTGGGCTGTCGCGGCGGTTACAGCTCTGATATATGTTTTTTCATATGTTTTCTTGCGCTGGTTCTGGCGTCTTACGGTTGAAAATGGCATTCCCCAATCCGTTATTGATGGCGCGATTGCTGTTTCTTTTGCGTGTTCTATCGTGTTTCTTCTGCCGCAATATTTAATCCTTGATCTTTTTGCCGGAGCAGCGCCACCGCAAATTTTTTTATGGACAATTTCAGTGTGTGTGGCACTCGTGATTTCATCATTTGCTTTTCAACACGCGTTTAACATGACGTATTCCAAGGCGCTTTGTCTGAACGTGATGGCGAATGTTTTGCTCTTTGTAGCTGTCATCGTACTCATTGCTCTAGCGATATTCGCGTGGGCCCTCGCAACAGGCACAGGTTTTGATCAACTCTTCGGACTAGTCGAAGGTACGCAAGAATCCAGAAGTGAGCTGAATCAAATTGTTCAAGACACTTTGCTGAAGGTTGGTAGCGCCTAATGGAACCCAGCGTCAGCTATCACCTTGCACTGCTGGCTAGTGCCGTGTTCAAGCCCAAGGTGGCTGTTGAGCTGGCGCTGAAACATCCAAACACCAAGCAGCTGGCGTGGGTCTATGTGTTCGCAGCAGCACTATTTTCAAGCGTCGTAGATGTCATCGTCGTCGCCATCGCAAAGTACAGTGGTCTGGAATATGCGCCTTCGGAAGATGGCTGGCAGATTTTGGATTCGCCCTGGTTTTATTTCACAGTCACTCTGGCCTTCTACGCATTAATGTACAAGTTCGCGCTGTGGTACTGGAATCGTTTTGTCAAACGCGACCCCCGCGCAATCGCAGCAGCCTTTGCTTGCGCGTTGGCACTTGAAGTTGCGACGATGTTTCCATTCGACCTGGCGATCGAATTTGGTTCGGCGTGGCGTGGCCCAATGCAGTTTTTGAGCTTTGTGGTCATTCCCCTGATCCTGCTTGCCTATTCTGCGGCCTATTTCAGTCTTGTCCTTGCCATCAGCGGCAAACGCGCAGTCATCCATACGGTGTTTTCAAACGTTCTACTATTGGCGGTTCTACTTGTTTTGCTAGGGCTCGGGGCTTTCGTTTACTTTTTTGTAATTGACGCGAGCCTCAGCAGCGCTATCAGTTCGATTTTAGAGATATGATATGACGTTCGATCTCAACAGCATTCGCACAGATTTCCCCATCCTCTCGCGGGAGGTTTATGGCAAGCCGCTAGTGTATCTCGACAACGCCGCTTCGGCGCAAAAGCCGAAGGCCGTCACTGACGCGATGATGAACAGCATGACGGCAGAATATGCCAACGTTCACCGCGGCTTGCATTTTTTGTCGAATGCTGCAACCCAAGCCTTTGAAGATGCGCGGGAGTCCGTCCGCAAATTTCTGAATGCGCCATCAAAAGATCAAATCATTTTCACCCGCAACGCCACCGACGCGATCAACCTTGTCGCCCAATCCTATGGCGGCATGGTGTTGGGCGAGGGCGACGAAGTGGTGCTGTCGATCATGGAACACCATTCCAATATTGTACCTTGGCATTTCCATCGTGAGCGCAAAGGGGCCGTATTGAAGTGGGCGCCGATTGATGACGAGGGCAATTTCCTCATTGATGAATACGCAAAACTTCTCACCTCCCGCACCAAGATCGTCGCCATCACCATGATGTCGAATGCGCTCGGCACCATCACACCGATCAACGAGATCATCGCATTGGCGCATGCGAAAGGTATTCCTGTTCTGGTGGATGCCAGCCAGAGCGCAGTACACGGCAGTGTCGATGTGCAAGCGCTCGACGCGGATTTCCTCGTTTTCACCGGTCATAAAACTTACGGCCCGACAGGCATTGGCGTGCTTTATGGCAAAGCAGAGCACTTGAAAAAAATGCCACCTTATCAAGGCGGTGGCGAAATGATCTTAGAAGTGACTGAAGCTGATATCACCTACAACGAGCCGCCCCACCGCTTTGAAGCGGGGACGCCAGCGATTGTTGAAGCCATAGGTCTGGGGGCGGCCCTTGAGTATATGCAAAACATTGGCACTGCGGCTATCCAAGCCCACGAAAAAGCGCTGCTTGAACATGCCATGGAACGCTTGTGTAAAATCAATTCTCTACGCATTTTCGGCAAGGCCGCGCGCAAAGGCCCCATTATATCTTTCATGATGGAGGGGGCCCACGCCCATGATGTGGCAACGGTGATTGACCGCCAAGGCATCGCCGTTCGGGCGGGCACCCATTGTACCCAACCCCTCTTGCAACGTCTCGGCGTAACTGCCACATGCCGGGCCTCATTTGGCATGTACAACAGTCACGAAGAGGTTGATAAATTGGCAGATGCACTTATCTCTGCTCAAAGGATATTCGCATGACCGATGTCGCAACAATAGAGAACAAGCCCAATCCATCTGCCATTCCGGCAGATGAACTGGCACGTCTGACGGATGATATCGTAGGCGCTCTCAAAACCGTCTATGATCCTGAAATCCCTGTCGATATCTATGAACTTGGCCTCATTTACAAAGTCGACATCGACGATGACCGCAACGTCGCCATTGATATGACGCTGACAGCACCCGGTTGTCCTGTGGCTGGCGATATGCCGGGCTGGGTTGAAAATGCTGTGGGCTCCGTGGCAGGAGTTGCCGGTGTAAAAGCCAAAATTACGTTTGATCCCCCATGGGACCATAGCCGCATGTCCGAAGAGGCCCGCATGGCCATGAATATGTGGTAAGGAAAATGTGGTAAGGAGAAGTCATGAACATTGAAACACCACGTCCTCGTCCCGCTGTCCTCACCTTAAGTGACGCTGCCGCAACACGCGTCCGCGAATTAATGGCCAAAGGCGAAGGCATTGGCCTTCGCGTTGGCGTTAAGAATGGCGGCTGTGCCGGCATGGAATACACCATGGAATGGGCGAGCGAACAAAAAGCTTTCGACGAAGTGGTCGAAGATAAGGGTGCACGCGTGTTAATCGAGGCGAAGGCCCTCATGTTTCTATTGGGCACGCAAATGGATTATCAAATCGGCATTTTGAAATCGGGTTTTGTGTTCAACAATCCAAACCAGACGTCAGCCTGTGGCTGTGGTGAAAGCGTTGAAATAAAGCCGGCAACACTGCCGACGGCTTAAAGCTTCCGCAGCGTGCAGGGCTTTGCCTCGCTGGTGAAGTTGACCCCCATCATATCCGGGCGTTTCCAAGCAATGTGCGCATCGCGAATGGAATTGTCTGCAACCACCACCAAACGGAAGTTATTTGGAAGGTTTGCGGAAACGTCCACGATGACTTTGGCACCCGTTGCCGACACATCTCGCAATGTGCACTCAATCACGCGCTGATCATCAGTCAATATCTTGCCTGACTTGAGAACACGCGAACGCTGCGCCACGCGGCGTTGTTCAGGCGTTTCAGCCACGGCAGCATTAGCTGTTTCAACGATAGACATCGCTCTGTCATAGGCCGAGAAAATTAATACTCCGCAAACAAAGCCGCAGTTTAATGCAATTTTAACGCGTGGCTATTTTGCGGGGCGTACCAAGAAAGCAGGCATGTTTCCGGCATTGAAACCGCCATGATCTGGCGCGTCATCTTGCACAAACCGCTCGCGGCGCTGCCGAGAGGGTGGAGCCGCCTCAGCTTTTTGGGCTGGAACTGCAGCAACTTCTCTGGGACGGCGTTCGGCTTTTTCCCGTGGACGACGTTCCCGCACTGGCTTTGGAGCGACGTCAGCTTCTAGTGCCACTGTTTCAGCTACTGGTGCTGCACCATCAAGCGGAAACCATTCGACGTCTCTTTTGATCAATCCTTCGATGGCTTTGAAGTGCTTTGTATCAGCCGATGTCACCATCATATAAGCATGGCCTTCACGCCCAGCCCGGCCCGTACGGCCAATGCGATGCACATAATCTTCAGCATGAATTGGCACGTCAAAATTAAACACATGGCTGACTTCTGGAATGTCCAGTCCACGTGCAGCAACATCAGATGCGATCAGGAATGTCACTTCCGACGCGCGAAATGCCGTCAGCATTTTAAGCCGCGCCGACTGGTCCATATCACCATGCAGCGCACCCGCATTGAAGCCATGCCGCTGCAAAGACTTCTCCAACATGGCCACAGTAGTTTTGCGGTTGGCAAAAATGATTGCGTTGTTGATGTTGCCTTGCGTGCGAATGAGGCGGCGTAAAGCATCGCGCTTGGCCTTGGGTTCAGAAGGCACTTTCACTGCAAACTGTGAAATCGTCGAAGCTGTAGAAGACACAGCTGCGGTTTCAACCTGAACAGGATTGTGCAGGAATTGCGCCGTCAAACGCTGAATTTCTGAAGGCATTGTTGCCGAGAAGAACAGCGTTTGCCGGGTAAAGGGCAACAGCTTACAGATCCGCTCAATGTCCGGCACAAAGCCCATGTCGAGCATGCGATCTGCTTCATCGATCACCAGCAATTCAATACCGGTGAGCAACAATTTGCCACGCTCAAAATGGTCCAGTAAACGGCCAGGTGTTGCAATCACAACGTCGGCACCGCGATCAATTTTTGCCGCCTGCGGATCAAAAGCCACACCGCCAATCAACAGTGCCACAGAAAGATTATGCATCTTGCCGAGGCTTTCAAACGCCTCTTGCACCTGCACCGCCAATTCACGTGTCGGTTCAAGGATCAATGTGCGTGGCATACGCGCGCGCGCGCGACCTTTTTCAAGCAGGGTCAACATCGGCAGCACAAAGGCCGCCGTTTTGCCAGAACCCGTTTGCGCCAAACCCAGCACATCGCGCCGTGCCAAAGCATGCGGAATGGCTTCAGCCTGAATGGCTGTTGGAGTGGTGTAACCGGCTGCAGTCACAGCTTGGAGAACTTTGGGGCTTAACCCCAGGTCGGAAAAACTCATGCCTATGGAAATACCTGGGCGATAACAAAAGGAGAAATGAGGGTGCAAAGGGCTTCGCCTTGTAGCCTATGCGCCATTCGGTGCTTTGCCATAGGCCCGTTGCCGTCGAGAGTCAAACATCGCCGTTGCGCATGTTTTTGTCGGATTTTGACGTTTAGCGATGCGGAAGGAGTTTGATGAAAAACCCCATTAGGCGCTCGTGAAAATTCCTCACAAAATGACTTCCAAACACGAACGACAAAACGAAGCTAAATACCAAAGCAACGGCAATCAATATGGGACCACTCGATGCTACAAAACTATCCGCAGCGTAGTACCTGAAAACATCAACAATTGGCGCATGGAAGACATAAATACAAATAGAGTTGGCCCCGAGCTTCGAGAAAATAGACTTACGATGCGGCATCAACACCAAGAAAGCAAAGCACCCCAGTGCTGACAGGGCCAACAGGCAACTTCGCAACAACAGCCCAACGTACGGGTCCACATGCGATAATTTGTAGCTCCTTGCACCCAACAGCAGGCCATCCGGAAACGGCCATAGACTAACGACGAACAGCAACATTAACATCAGCACAGCAGCTGCAACAATGAACTTTGGCTGTTGAATGTCGAACTTATTAAACAGGTCATGCGTGGCACTAGCGTATCCCATCAAGAAAAACGGCAAGAAGTAAACTGTGCGCGAAAGTGAGAATTCGTAACCCACAGTGCTGAGAAGTCCAGCAACGACGGCAAGCACAAGTGTGAAAGGCAAAACAAACGGCAGTTTTGCAATGAAAGGGAGTAGGGCCTGCCAACAGAACAAGCTGAGCAAAAACCATAAGACCCAATAGGGCGCATACTCGTAAAAGTAGCGGCTTGGTTGTCCTGTGATCAGAGTGATCGCCAATTCTATGGCACAGCCATAAACCAACAGCGGAATCAGCGTATTTCGAGCCGTTTTGCGAAAATGCCCTTCGCGAAAGGGTTGTGTAAAATACCCGCAAATGAAAACAAACGCCGGAATATGGAAAATATAAATATACTGCCACGCCATCCGAACAAGGGGATGCGTTTCCTTGAAAATTTCCAGAAAATGCCCCGCGACGACGAGAGCAATCAAACCGAACTTGGCATTGTCCATCCAACTGTCACGGGCATCGACGTTCACAGTTTTGTCATGCCTCAGCAATCAATCCGTTGATGTGTTGCCGTGCATCCGGCCAATCGCCCGTGGTATGCGAAACAAAGTCAAGAGGCGTGTGGATACGGGAAAACCGTGGGTCATGTAAGAAGTGCACAATCTTCACATCAGGCGCGAACTCAAAAGAAGATCGCACAAAGTTGGGACTGTCATCAACAAACACTGCAGCACAGCGTGTCCGACTGGCCAACTCGCGAATGGCGGGTCCCTTAGGCCCTGAGTTGGTGATCACCGGAAAGGGCAGGCCGTGCTTTCTAAGATTGCGAATGCGCTTGTCGCGGGCATGATGGGGCAAATTGGTGAGCATCACAACGGATGCCGAAGTTGACAACGCCAGCAATGCATCAACCGCTCCGTCAATCGCCTCCATATGTTCTGTCTGTGCAATGAAGTAATCGTCAACCAGCTTGGCCACTTCTTCATGTGGCATTTCTAAACGCGTTTTCCTGTGAACAACATTGCCATTGAGGGCAAAACTATTGGCCACCAACTCATGGTTGATGTCTTCAAGCATGGCATCAAAGCCACGTAAAAAATGCACGACCACATCATCAACATCGCAAATGATCAAAGGGCGATCAGGCTGCACTTCCAAGGTCGACAGTTGGCTTTGGGTGAATTCAGAAATCATGGTTGAAACCCGGAAGTTTGGAACGCGCCAGCATGACGGCTTCAGGCCGTATGGCGTGTTCAGATGTAAATGATAGTAGCTCAGATTCGTCTTGTAGCAGCAAATCCAGCAAGAATCCTTGGAATCCAGGATCACCCAGTCGCGCTTTGAGGTCATCCAAACCCAACCCGGAAGTTGCGCAAAACTGCTCGAACTTCTCTGGGTTGGAAGTCAAATAAACAATATATTTCAAAGCGATTTCGCTGGATGCTTCAGTGTTTTGTGAGCTTTTTGACCGCACGCCGTTCTCCAATGGTTAACCAGCAAAGACGCAAATCACCCCGACTTAATAAGTTGGTTACGGCTCATAGGGCAAAACCGCGAGAAGCATAAGTGGAATCACACTTCAACAAAGGTTCCCAAATCGCATTCTGGAGCGCAAATGGATTACCACAGACCCACCGAGATTGACACTCAGGTCGTTTCCGGAACGTTATTGAACATGCAGAAGACCGTACTCGTCGTCGAAGACAACGAATTGAACATGAAATTGTTCAACGATTTGTTGGAAGCACATGGCTATCGCGTCGTTCAAACGCGCGACGGCTTATCCGCCCTTGATATGGCGCGCAAACACAATCCCGATCTCATTTTGATGGACATTCAGTTGCCCGAAGTATCTGGCATTGAAGTAACCAAGTGGTTGAAGGAAGATGATCAGCTGCGCCGCATTCCTGTTATTGCCGTGACTGCTTTTGCCATGAAGGGCGATGAGCAGAAAATTCGCGAGGGCGGCTGCGAAGCTTACATTTCAAAACCCATCTCCGTGATGAGTTTCTTGCAAACTATTGACGGATTTTTGAAGCCAAAACAATGACAGCTCGCGTTCTCGTCGTAGATGACATTCTCGCCAATGTGCGGCTGCTTGAAGCCAAACTGACGGCTGAGTACTTTGACGTGGTCACCGCAATGAACGGTCTTGATGCGCTTGAAGCCATCCAACGTACCAAGCCTGACATTATCCTGCTTGATGTGATGATGCCTGGCATCGACGGGATTGAAGTCTGTAAGCGCATTAAAGCCGATGCAGCGACACAACACATTCCAGTTGTCATGGTCACAGCTCTTGACCAACCTGAAGACCGCGTCCGCGGGCTGGAAGCAGGGGCAGATGATTTTCTGACTAAACCTGTCAACGACATTTCGCTTTTCTGCCGCATTAAAAGCTTGGTGCGCCTCAAAATGTTGACTGACGAACTGCGGGTACGTTCCGTCACAGGCGACAGCATGGGCGTTATCGCATCAGAAGATCCACGCCCATCGGACAAGCTCGGACGTGTGTTGCTGGTTGATCCACGAGACTCGTCGGCCGAGCGTATCACCGCATCGTTTGAAGGCGGCCATCAAGTTGTTCGCGTTCTTGGCATTCAAGAAGCCGTTGAAGCTGCAACAGACAGTATGAATCCGTTTGAACTCGTGATCATTAATTTTGATCGCGAACATTACGACGGCTTACGCCTGTGTTCGCAGCTCAAGTCAACCGAGGGCACGCGTCAGACACCAATTCTTGTAATTGTTGATCCCGATGATCAACCAAGCTTGCTGCGCGCCCTCGACATGGGTGTGAATGATTATTTGATGCGCCCCATCGACAAGCAGGAACTGAAAGCCCGCGTGTCAACGCAAATTCGCCGTTATCGGTATACTGATCGCTTGCGCAATTCGGTGAAGGCTTCAATCGAGATGGCCATCACAGATCCACTGACGGGTCTTTATAACCGCCGTTACCTTGAAACCCATCTCAACCATTTGATCGAACATTACATCAATCGCGGCAAGGCCCTGTCGATTGTTGCAGTTGACGTAGACTTCTTCAAAGCCATTAATGATACCCACGGCCACGATGTGGGCGACAAAGTGTTGCAGGAATTATCTGTACGTTTGCGTGCCAATACCCGCAGTGTTGACCTATGCTGCCGCGTCGGTGGGGAAGAATTCATTATGGTATTGCCAAACACGTCAGCTGACTTGTCGAGTCGCATCGCTGAGCGTCTGCGCCGCGCCATTGCGTCAAAGTCATTTGATTGTGGACTGGCACAAGCTGTGCCCGTAACCATTTCCGTGGGCGTTTCCCACCTCGCTGGAGCAGAGGATTCTTTGGAGAAACTGCTGAAGCGCGCCGACCAAGCGCTCTATACCGCTAAACGCGAAGGCAGAAACCGCGTGGTCACGGCTGCCTAAACCCCTTTCGCATTCTATATGAGCTGGTGTATGCCTCAGCCGCGATGACGGATAACACCATAACATCAGATTATCAGCAATTGCCGCACAAAGGCAGGGCCGGGCCGGTTTTTGCCGGAAATGTGGCGTTGGAAAACGTCTCCTATGCTGTGGGCCGCAAATCAATTCTGAACAATGTGTCGCTGAACGTTGAAGCTGGCCAAGTGGCTTGCATTCTCGGTCCGTCAGGCTGTGGTAAAACCACGCTGCTGCGGTTGATCGCCGGGCTAGCGCATCCAGATGCGGGCCGAATTCTGCTCGATAGCACGGAGGTTTCAAGCACCAAGCACCATGTGCCACCTGAGCGGCGCAACATCGGATTGATGTTTCAAGACTACGCGCTCTTTCCACACATGACGGCATTGGAAAATGTCGCCTACGGTCTTTATGCATTAAAACGTGATGAAGCTCTCCGCGTCGCATTCTTGGCACTGGAACGTGTGGGTTTGGCCCCCTTGGCCCACCAATATCCGTCTATTCTTTCCGGCGGCGAACAACAACGTGTTGCCCTGGCCCGCGCCATTGTTCCGCGCCCACAAGTGGTGATGATGGACGAACCATTTTCAGGCCTAGATCAACGCTTGAAAGAAAGTGTCCGCGATGAAACCTTGGCACTTCTCCGTGAAACCCGCGCCACAACACTTCTTGTCACCCATGACCCTGATGAAGCGCTGGCCTTTGCAGATCGCATTTTCTTAATGGGCCAAGGCCGTATTTTGCAGGCTGGCACACCTGAGGAATTGCTGCATCGACCTTCAAGCATTGCCGTAGCACAATTCTTCCGTGCGCATGTCAGCCTCAGCGGCAGCGTCAATAAAGGCCGCATTGCCACACAACTCGGCACCATATCGGCCAAGAATTACCTGCAAGGTGCAGCGGTAAAAGTGCTCGTGCCACCACAAGGCTTCAAAATTCTACCCGCAGGAAAGGGACAACCAGCCTTGATTATCGATAACCGCGTCCAAGGCAACACCCGCCGTTTGCTTGTACAGGTTGAGGGCTTAAACGAACCATTGCTCGTTCACAGCGATGTGAGTTTTCGTGGGGCTTGTGGGCTTGAGTTGAGCGGCAAAGACACCCATATCTTCCTGAACAACTGAAATGTAACGGCGGTTGCGGCATCGCCCGCTTTCTGCGATAGTTGTTGGCAGTATCAATCCGCAGAAATTGCGGCATGTATTAGGAGTTGAATACAATGGGTTTCGGTTCGTGGTGGCACTGGGTCATCTTGTTGGTTGTGGTGCTGGTGCTGTTTGGCGGCAAAGGCAAAGTGTCTGACCTCATGGGTGACGTTGCCAAGGGCATCAAGAGCTTCAAAAAGGGCTTGGCTGATGATCCGACTGACGCAGCTGCCGCAGAAGCCAAATCACTGGCCAATGATGCCAGTGAAGCCGTCAAACAAGCAGCTGATAAAGTCAAGAGCTAAGGCTTTTGATCCAACGTCCGCCATATCTGCGGGCAGGAATGTGATTCATGGGCTTTGATTTCGGCGTCGGTTATTCCGAGATGTTTGTGCTTGCGGTGATCGCAGTCATCGTCATTGGCCCCAAGGACTTGCCAAAAGTGCTGCGCACCTTTGGCCAGTTCATGAAAAAAGCCCGCGGGATGGCACGTGAGTTTCAGGGCCACGTTGATGCCGCCATGAAAGACTCTGGCGTTGATGGCCTGAAAAAAGACTTGGCTGACATCAAGTCTACGGTGAACACCACCATTAATGCGTCCGGCAGCGAGTTGAAATCACCGCTTGCTGTCGCCTTCAACCGCCTATGCCGTCAGTTCTTCAAACAAAGACTTTGAAAGCTACTTTGGCGCAAATGCAACCGAAGGCGAAACCCGCGTCGCTGGCACCAAGGTTGCAAGCTGACCATGAGCAAGGATGAAATTGACGCCTCAGAAGCGCCATTGATGGACCATTTGCTTGAGCTGCGTTCGCGGCTCATGTGGTCAGTGGCGGGATTTGCCATTGCTTTTCTGGGCAGCTTTTACTTCTCATCCGATATTCTGGCTTTCCTGATCAAGCCCTTCAAATGGGGAACCGGCACTGACGTCAGTTTGATTTCCATCAAACTGCTCGGCGTGTTTTTGGTGAAACTCAAAATCGCCATGTTCGGTGGCATGTTCATCGCATTCCCCTTGATTGCCACGCAAATTTATAAGTTCATGGCACCCGGGTTGTATAAACACGAGCGCCAAGCGTTGGCACCTTACCTGGTTGCAACGCCTATATTCTTCGTTCTTGGCGCGGCGCTGGTTTATTTCTTCTTGCTGCCCGTTGCCATTTCCTTCTTTTACAATCTTGCAGCAGGCACCGGCAGTGACGGCAATGCCGGCATCACTTTGATGCCAGATATTGAAGCCTATCTCGATTTCGTCATGATGTTGATTCTGGCCTTTGGTCTCACCTTCCAACTGCCCGTCGTTCTGACACTGCTCGGTCAAATTGGCGTTGTGTCCGCAGCGCAATTGCGGTCAGGCCGCCGCTTTGCCATTGTCGGCGTCTGCGCTATTGCGGCACTGATTACACCACCTGATCCCATTTCCATGTTGGCCATGGCAGTCCCTCTGGGCTTACTTTACGAACTCGCCGTTTTCGCCGTGTCCATCCTTGAAAAGCGCCGCGCTTCTGCAAAAGCCAAGCAGGACGCCAAAGACGCCGCAGAAGAAGCCGAAGAGCTGGCAAAAGAACAAGCGAAGCTGCCGACAAATCCTGTTTGAGCTTGCCACAATGTTGAGCCTATAAGGCAATGCAAATTCAACAGGACCACAAACATGCACGACATCAAAGCGATCCGCGATAATCCACAAGCTTTCGACGCTGGCCTTGCCCGCCGCGGTTTGGCAGCGATGTCGGCATCACTGTTGGACATCGACCAGCAAAAACGCAGCGTGCAAAACAACCTGCAAGACATGCTCAGCCGCCGCAATGCGTTGTCCAAAGATGTGGGTGATGCGATGAAGAAGGGTGACAAGGCCACAGCTGAAGCCATCAAGTCTGAAGTGGCAAGCTTGAAAGACGCTCTGGCGCAGAACGAAGACGAAGAGCGCCAACTCACTGCCAAACTCAACGATGCGCTAGCCGCAATCCCTAACATTCCCATGGATGAAGTGCCCGATGGCACCGACGAACATGGCAATGTCGAAGTCCGCCGTTGGGGCAACCCACCCGGACACAATTTCGAACCCCGCCAACATTTTGACGTGGGCGAAACTTTGAAGATGATGGACTTCGAATCCGCCGCCAAAATTTCTGGCGCACGCTTTGTCGTCACCAAGGGTCCGCTGGCAAAACTGGAACGCGCCCTCGCGCAATATATGCTCGACACGCAAACCGACAAGAACGGCTACACGGAACATAATGTGCCAATGTTGGTCAATGACAAAACCATGTTCGGCACTGCACAACTCCCGAAATTTGTTGATGACCAATTCCGCACCACCGATGGCCGCTGGCTCATTCCCACAGCTGAAGTTTCACTCACCAATTTGGTGCGTGAATCCATTCTTGAAGAAGCGCATCTGCCCTTGCGTTTGACCGCCTGCACACCATGTTTTCGCGCTGAAGCAGGTTCTGCGGGGCGTGATACGCGGGGCATGATCCGCCAGCACCAATTCACCAAAGTCGAACTGGTGTCCATCACCACCCCGGAACAATCCCGCGAAGAATTGGAGCGCATGACAGGATGTGCTGAAAGCATTTTGCAAGGCTTGGGGCTCCACTACCGCGTTATGCGCCTCTGTGCGGGTGACATGGGCTTTGGCGCGCGCATGACCTATGATTTGGAAGTGTGGTTACCCGGTCAAAACACTTTCCGCGAAATTTCATCCTGCTCCGTATGCGGAGATTTCCAGGCCCGCCGCATGGAGGCGCGCTACAAACCTGCAGAGGGCAAAGGCACGCGCTTTGTGCACACGCTGAATGGCTCAGGCCTCGCCGTGGGTCGCACACTTGTGGCCGTCCTTGAGAACTATCAGAATGCCGATGGCAGCGTCACCATCCCAGCCGTACTGCGCAATTACATGGGTGGCCTCAGCCGCATTGAGGTGAAGTGATGCGCATTCTTGTCACCAATGATGACGGCATTCACGGCCCTGGCCTTGTCACAATGGAAAACATCGCCCGCGCCATTTCAGATGATGTGTGGGTGGTCGCACCCGATGAAGAACGTTCGGGGGCAGGGCACTCGCTTACGCTTGTCCAACCCGCTGCGCTATCAAAAATTAGGCGACCGCCGTTTTGAAGTGTCAGGCACGCCAACGGACTGCGTGGTCATGGCCGTCAGAAAAATTATGCCGGGCATGCCCGACCTCATACTGTCCGGCGTCAATCGCGGTCAAAACATTGCCGACGACGTGACCTATTCCGGCACCATTGCCGCCGCCATGGAAGGCACGTCGCTCGGCATCAAATCCATAGCACTCTCACAAGTCACTGGCATGCACGGCAATGGCGAAAGTTTTGCTGTCGCAGAAGCGCATGGCGTAGGCGTTGTTCAAAAATTACTGGGCCTCAACTTCGGCCCCGGCACCCTGATCAACGTCAATTTCCCCGACTGCCGCCCGGGCGACGTCGGCGGCATCGACGTCACCATGCAAGGCAAGCGTGATCAAAATTTCCTGACCGTAGACGAACGTATTGACGCGCGCGGTCGCAACTATTTCTGGCTCGGCTTCGCGCGGGACAAAGGCATACCACCCGCCGGAACTGACTTGGCTTCGGTCTTCAACAAACGCATATCCGTAACCCCATTGCACATGAACCTCACACAGGTTGATGCCATGGAAGGGCTAAGAACGTTGTTTTAGAAATTTGAAGTCAGTCAGCCATTTGACCCTGGAATCCGTATCGGTATTCTCCTGAAAACGCAACTCATAGAGGCTTTCTCATGGACACTGGAACAAGCGCATTTTTACTGCTCCTCTTCCTGACCACCTTCGCCGCACTCATTATCTGGCAGATCAACCAAAACTTCCGCCGCGAGCGTTTCATTCGCGAATACACTTGGCCGCCTCAGCTCCTCGAAAAAATCGAACGCCAATATGGCGGTTTTACCCGCAAGGAATCGGCCCTTGTCGGCAATGGCCTCAGACAGTTTTTCCTCGCCTATCACGGCGGCGGCTATCGCCAAGTCTCCATGCCCTCGCAAATCGTTGATGATCTCTGGCACGAATTCATTCTCTACACCCGCGACTACAATGACTTCTGCTCAAATGCCTTTGGCCGCTTTCTGCATCACACACCCGCTGTTCGTTTGGCACCCGGTTTGAAATCCAGCAACGAAGGATTGCGCCGCGTCTGGTACCAATGCTGCAAACAAGAAAACATCGACGCCAAAGACCCCACACGATTGCCGCTGCTCTTTGCGCTCGACCGTAAATTCAACGTCGCCAATGGCTATGTCTATCATCCAGACTGTGAGGAGCTGCGCCGCAATGGCAGCTATGGCGGGCAATGCGGCGGTGACTTTTCATCATCATCGGTGGACGGCGGTACCGATGGCTTTGGTGACTCCAGCGGCGATGGTGACAGCGACGGTGGAGGTGATGGTGGTGGTTGCGGTGGCGGCGATTAAGTTGAACCGCCCATGAGTGACATCAAAATTCCTGCGCCGGCGAGTACGGCCAACATCAACGTCGGCACCATCGACAACATAAACCCAATCCTCCGCGCGGAAGGGTCACGCACATAGCTGAGCCAATACATCGTCCGCCCAATCAAATAAACCACACCCAAACCTGCGACCAGAGTGGCAGGCATATATCGTGCCGAAATGAACAATGCTGGCAGAAACGCAACCAGCGTTTCCAATGTGTTCATTTGCACGCGGTACATGCGCTCAAAGCCTTCGTGCCCGGTCATCACAGGAGCCTTCAAACCGGACAGTCGCCGCGCTTGCCCCGTCATTGCCCCAAACCCCAAATATTGAATCACTGCGAGTAGCGCGACCAATTCGACGTATTGCATTTCAGCTCCTGAGATTTTGCATCCAACAGCACTCCATTGCGAGAGGCTGTTGCGCCATGCAATAACATCACTTCCGGTGATTTTGAAAGAGCTTGCATCAATGCGATTACTCAAACGGGCAGTCTTTGCTTTCATGCTCTTTGAAACCCAGGCCGTTGCAGCTGAGCCATTGATGGTGCTGTCATTTCCAAATGAGAAAATGGAACTGGTATCAGATGACATTCCAAGGGCGGTCGTTGAGTTTGATCGTCAAACGTCCAATCCGATTGTGGTCGTTCGGATATCTGATGCTAAGGCAAAAGAACTTGGCCCCATGACAGGACGCCATATTGGCGAGGCAATGGACGTGGTGGTATGTGGGCATATGACAATGTCACCACGTATCATGGACGCAATACCCGGCCCGTATTTTCAGATTTCCGGTGGCTTTGATCTTGCCTCCGCAAAAGCCTTGGCCGATGCGCTCCACACAGGGATTTGCCCGAATAGCTAGCCGCAGTGGTGAACCAATCGCGGATTGCAGCGTTTAAGCTAACAAAGCTTAACATCTGCATTTCCGGAGTAGCACCATGAAATCACTCTTCGTCATGTTTTCAACCGCATGCATCGTGTTCACTCCAATCTCAGCCCAGGCAGGGGTGAAATATTCCAGCCAACAATGCAAAACTTGGTTTGCGAAAGTTGACCGCAATAAAGACGGCAGCATCGGGCCGAACGAAAACGCGGCAGGTTTTTTTGATCGCATCACTTTAGGCGGTGCCAGCAACGATAGTGACGATGCATTTATTATGAGCAGAACGTTCTTTTTGGCCGAATGCGCCATTGGTTCCCTCGGAAAACCGCAAAGCTGAACTGCTCCAGGACCGTGATTAACCACATGGTCCAAGGCTTGCACTGTTCAAATTCGGGAAATGGTGCCGGTTATAGGACTTCGAACCTACGACCCCCTGATTACAAATCAGGTGCTCTACCAACTGAGCTAAACCGGCGCTGAATTCCTAGAAAACCTAGGAAAAACCCACATCCCCACGTTTTAGGATGGAAGTTCCGCCCTCCTTTAACCGATCTGGCAGGCTTTCTGCAACTCCCCTGACAAGCACCCGGTAGCGGCAACAAATTGTTTCACTGTGAAACACACCGTTCAGGGTTCGTTAAAAAGGGGAATACACTATGGAACTACGAAACTTAAATATCCTTCCTGCCGCACTTGCACTCAGCCTGTTCTTGGCACCAGTTGCTTTTGCCGGTGCCGACAAATCACCAGATGGTGACAGCAACAGCGGCGAACATAACCCAGGTGGCGGCGGCAACAACGGCGGCGGCGATAAGAACGGCGGCGGAAACAATGGAACGAACGGCACCAATGGAACGAATGGCACGCAATGGAACGAACGGCACCAATGGTACGAATGGAACCAATGGTACGAACGGAACAAACGGAACAAACGGAACCGATGGCAAGAACGGTGCTGATGGTCGCGACGGACGTGATGGACGTGACGGTCGCGATGGACGTGATGGTCGCGATCTTCGTGACTCCAGCACAAAAAACAATTACGGCGGTGGCGGCGGTGACGTAAACCGTACCTTCATGTGCCGCGTTGGCAATCGCAAATTCTATGTTGCAACTCAGCGCGAATGCCGCGAAGTGCGTTACTCATTTGGTTATGGTGATGGCGGCGGAAACGGCGGAGGCGGCTACGAAAAGGTGGCGGTTATGGCCAAGGTGGCGGACGCGTTGTCATTCGTGGCGGCGGTTATGCCCAAGGCGGGGGCTATGGCTACTACCAGCAACAACGCGTCATTCGCTATGTTGCAATGCCAAGCCCAGCAGCCCGTAAGCAAGCTGAAAAGCGCGCTCGTAAAGCAGCCCGTCGTGCAGCAGCATTCTATGCCCAAGGCGGTGGTGCTGGTTATGGTGAAGGCGCGATGGTCGGATACGGCAACGGCGTCATGGTTGGTGGCTACGGAAACAACGTGGTCATCCGCGGCAACGTTTACGGCGGCGGCTACGGCCAACAACGCGTTATTGTAACCAAGAAGCGCAAAGGCAAAAAAGCCCGTCGCGTGATTGTTCAGGGCGAAGGCTATGGCTACGGTGACGGTTATGCTTACGGCGGAGGCTACGGCTATGACGGCCCAGTCATGGTAAAGGGTGGCGGCTACTGATACCCGTTCCCCGGGTTGACGAACCAAAAGATGGGCTCCCTCGCGGGGGCCCATTTTATTGTGTCAAAGCGTAAAGCGAAACTGCGGTTGCAATGGAGACGTTCAAACTTTTGATCGCTCCTGGCATATCAAGCCGCGCCACGGCATCGCAAAGCTCGCGGGTTTTTTGGCGAAGGCCTTTGCCTTCCGATCCCAGCACCAGAGCCAAAGGTCTGGTTTTGGGTGCGTCACCAATTTTAATATCAGCCTCGCTGTCGAGACCAATCAGTGTGAAGCCGTAAGACTTCAACTCTTCCATCGCGCGGCTCAAATTCGTCACACGCACAACGGGCACATGCTCATAAGCTCCAGAAGCTGACTTGAAAAAAACACTGGTTTCATGTGGCGCATGCCGCGCCGTCGTTACCATTGCCGTCACACCAAACGCAGCGCAGGACCGCAACATAGCCCCAACATTATGCGGGTCTGTGACTTGGTCAAGCACGACCAGCAATCCCTCCCGGGGAATTTGATCGAGGCGTGGTTGCGGCAGGGACTTTGCCTCAACGACAAGTCCTTGATGCACGGCGTCCTGGCCCGTCAGCAAATGGTCGAGGATACGTGGATGAACAATTTCGGGCGTAATTTTAACATCAATGCCTTCCTCTTCTTTCAAACGGTTGAAGCCGTTTTCAGTGGCCCAAAGATGCACAATCTGCCGCTTTGGATTGGCCAAGACTGCGGCCACCGCATGCACCCCATAAATCACGTCGTTTTCAGGCTTGGGCTGATGCGTCAAGGCTTTTGGCCTGTCGCCCTGTAGTGTTGCAGGCACGGCTTTTTCCGGTTTGCGGAAAACATGCGGCTTGCCAAAAGGTGGTTTAGATTTGCCGAAAGGGCGCTTGGGCTGATAGGGAAGTTTGCTCATGCCCCTCTATAGGGGGTTCAATGCTGAGCGGGAAGGGATTCCGCCGTAACCCGATGTCTTTCCCGCATCGAAATATAAATGGCACAACTAATGAGGATGGCCACACCGAGGAAGGTGAAGTGATCAGGGAAGTCGTTGAAGAAATACCAACCAAATAAGACGGCGGTGACCATTTCAGTGTAACCGAGAGGAGAGAGCAGTGATGCTTCGCCGAGGTTATAGGCTTTGGTAATCAAGTAATGTCCGAGAATGGCAAAGAAACCGAGAGCAATCAGCAATAGCCATTCGCTCAACCCAATCGCAGACCAATAAAATGGCATTGCCAAGGTCAGAGCTATCGCCCCTAATAAACTGGTTTGGAACGTTGTGAGAAGGGGGCTGACACTGCCAGTAAGATGTCGCGTCAGAAGTATATAGAGTGCTGAAACAAAACCAGCGGCAAGGGCAAAGAACACACCTGGATTGACGGCTTGCAGGCCAGGGCGAATAATAATCAGCACACCTATGAAACCGATGAACACTGTGGTCCAACGGCGAATGCCAACCTTCTCACCTAATATGAAAGGTGAAAGCGCCGTGATCAATATTGGTTGCACGAAATAAATCGCCAGCGTGTCCGCAATCGGAAGATAGCGCAGCGCGAAAAAGAAAAACGCCGTACCGCAAATCAACAGGGTTGCGCGACCAATTTGTAAAATCGGATGCGACGGAAAGATAGCTGAAGGGCCTCCAACTTTCAGGGCAAACGGCAAAGTCAGGACAGCACCAAAGAAGAATCGACCCCACACCATTTGTGAAATGGGTACACCGAGTTGACCCAAATATTTGGCACACACATCAATCAAGGGCAGAACAGCCATGGCCATAACCATCAAGCCGACAGCCTTCAAGGTATTGTTGTGCCCTGTCACGCTTTCAACTGCTCATTTCCTGGATCCCAAATGCTTTCCGCAATGATGCGGGCTTTGCGGGTTTCGGTGAAGATGGTGATATCAAATTCAGTACCGATATCTGTCAGCAACGGCGGCACATAGGCAAATGCGAGAGATTTGTTGACGGCGTGGCCGAAGGCTCCTGACGTTGTGACACCGACGACCTTTCCGTTGTGATAAACAGGCTCATTGCCCATGCAGTCACTGTCTGTGTTGTCAACCTCAAGGCACACCAAGCGCATGCGCTGTCCTGATTGCTTGCGATTAAGCGATGCAGCTTTACCGATGAAATCCACTTTGTCTTCACGGATGAAGCGGCCCATTGATGCTTCATACATGTCAATTTCAGCCGTGAGTTCGGAGCCCCAGCCGCGATAGGATTTTTCCATACGCAACGAATTCATAGCAAAAGTGCCAAACAGTTTGAGGCCGACAGGGTCACCAGCTTTACGAAGTGCAGCATATACCCGTGGCATCTCAATCATTGGCACATGGAGCTCCCAGCCCAGTTCGCCCACATAATTTACACGCAACAAGCGCACATCAACACCAGCGACATTGGCAACGCGGCCCGTCAGCCATTTTCCCAAATCATCAGAGCAGATTTGCGACAACACTTCGCGGGATTTCGGCCCCGCCAAAACCAGCACACCATAGTCATCGGTGATGTCAGTGATGGTGACGTTCTCGCTGGCATTTTTGCGCCATGTCAACTGATCAAGATCATGCAATTGTGCAACGGCAGCCGAGAGCACGTAGAAATGATCCACTGCAAAGCGCGTGACAGTAATTTCACTTTCAATGAAACCATTTTCATTCAACAAGTGACCAAGAATTATACCGCCATCTCTGGTCGGAATTTTGTTGGCACAAATGCGGTCGAGGAATGCATGGGCATCTGGACCGATGACGTCGAACTTCGAAAAGGTTGAGAGGTCCATTAATCCAACGGCATTGCGCACAGCAAGAGCTTCAGCTTTGACAGCATTCCACCAGTTCGAACGCTTGTATGAATATGCTTCGCCTTCACCCGACGTGTCGTACCAACGTGGCCGCTCCCAGCCAAATATTTGCGCAAACTGCGCCCCCTCAGCTTTCAGTGTTTCGTAGAGCGACGACTTGCGCAAACCCCGGCCGATTTGATGTTGCTCTCCGGGTTTGTAGCAATAATACATGTGGTGATAGTCAGCGATGGAGACATCCGCCGTGTAGTCTTTGGTGGCCCAGTTGCCAAAGCGTCGGGGGTCAAATTCCCGCATGTTGATTTCTGCTTGGCCATGCACCATCCATTGCGCCAGATATTTGCCAGCACCACCACCTTGGCAAATGCCGATGGAAGCCCCACAATGCATCCAGTAGTTTTTTGGGCCATGGGCCGGGCCAGAGAGATAAACCCCATCCGGCGTGTGGGTGATGGCCCCGGAGATAATTGATTTTACCCCCGACTTGCCAAATAGCGGCAGTCTTTCGGTGGCCTTCTCAAGCCACGGCATGATGCGATCCAACTCGTTTGGTTCGAGTTCGCTTTCATAATCCCAACGCGGTTGATCGCCATTCCAACACACATGCGCTGTTGCAGTTTCATAGGGCCCGACCAACACGCCATTGGTTTCCTCACGCAGATAGGCATGGGAATAGGGATCACGCACAACAGGTAATTCCAACTTGAGATCGACAAGTTCCTGCAACGGCTCTGTGATGATGTACTGGTGCAGCATGTTGGCGATAGGTGCGATATGCCCCGTCCAACCCGCGACCACATCACAATAGGAACCTGCTGCATTTACAACATGTTGGCAGTCAATGTTGCCGTCTTCGGTGAACACGCGCCATTCGCCATTGGGCAGGTTTTTGATGTCCATAACCCGGGTGCGACGATAGATTTCAGCCCCCAATTGGCGGGCACCAGCGGCCATGGCGTTGGTGATATCAGCGGGTGCAACGTGGCCATCAGTAACCGTGCGGAAAGCCGCTTTGACCCCGAATGTTTCAAGATAGGGATGATATTGTTTGATTTCGTGTGGGGCCAGAATTTCCGCGTCATAGCCGGCCAACTTCGAAATGCCATAGACGTATTTAAGCCAATTCACTTCTTCATCCGTGGTCGCCAAGCGAAGCCCGCCGCAGCCATGCCAAGATACGGCTTGCCCCGTCAGCTTTTCCAACTGTGGATACAGCTGAGTGCCGTAAACATGCACCTTCGTCATGTTGAGGGAGCTATTGAAATGCGGGCATTGCCCCGCCGCATGCCACGTCGATCCCGACGTCAACTCACCTTTTTCAATCAAGACAATATCGGTCCAGCCCTCAAGTGCGAGGTGATACAGCAACCCAACACCCATAACCCCGCCACCTACGACAACAACACGGGCATGGGACTTCATGGCAATTGGTCTCCTCAAGACAAATCACTAGATTTCACCGTCATCGCAATGATTACAAGGAGTAATTCTTCACGCATGGGTGAACCAGATAACACCCAAATGGGCAATTCAAATGCAAATAAGCGGCGAAAGACCAAGGGCGTTGAGGCCGGAGCATGTTACAGCAACGATGCTCGCACGTTCACTCCAAAATACCAATCCCAACACCAGTGGCATGGCAAATCCGGAGATGGCATAATATGCGAGATTGCGGTTGCTGTCAGAATCCCAAAAGCCATTATCGTCCCACTCTGCTCCAATCACATGTTTTTCAAACCCATAGTCGTTCCGAGTCAAAGTATCCCATGGTTCGCCTAAACCTAAGTCTTCTGGCAAGTAAGTGAAGTGCGCGCGTGCGTAGTGCGATAACACGCCAATCACCAAGCCAAAAAGGCTGGCGACGAAAATCAAGAAAAGATAGGCGGTCGCAATCACAGTCGAAGTCTATTGAAACAGTGTTTCAACGCAGTTAAGTGGCTTGGTAAAGCAAAAGTGCTGCCGCCGTTGCCACATTTAAACTTTCCACACCTTTGCGCATGGGAATGCTGACCAGTGATTTGCAGGCAGCAGAAATTGGTGCCGATAGCCCACGAGATTCCGAACCCATAGCGATTAATGTTGGCCGATTGTATTCGCGGCGGTAACTGGCCGTTGCGCCCATTGATGTGCCCACACTTTCACCAGGCCAACCACTTAAGAACTCCACAAACTGCGCCGTCGGCATTTTCACCAATGGCATGGCGAAAATTGATCCCGTGCTGGCGCGCACACATTCAGGGGCAAAAGGGTCGCAGCAATCACCGGCCAAAATAATACCAGCAGCGCCCGCGGCGTCTGCCGTGCGAATGATCGTGCCAAGATTGCCGGGATCACGAATGTCTTCCAACGCCAACCACAAGCCCGTTTTACCGGGATGCGGCTGCCAGCGCTGCTTGAAGGTGGCCAGAACCTCATGCGGGTTGTTCTGCGCTGAAAGTGTCGACATAATTTTGTCGGAAACCAGCAAGGGTTTATGCGCATCCCAAATCCAGGCGGGCTTGGTTGCCAAATAGAGTTCAGGCAACCAGCCACACACCATCGCCCGCTCCAACATGTCGATCCCCTCAGCAACAAACAAACCATGTTCGCGCCGAGCCTTTTTGTCCTCAAGCGATTTGACAAGTTTGATATGTGGGTTTTGTTGTGACGTGATAGGCAGCATACACTTTTCGTAGCGGTGTTCGCGGCGGCACACAAGGCGAGGCTTTTCAGATTAAAAATTAATGCCAGCATGCGTTTGCATCTTATTCAGGAGATATTATGTCCACCTCAACGCAACGTGCTACCCAATGGCTTAAATCATTCGAAGCAGCGACCAATGCAGGCGATTTTAATGCGGCGGTTGCACTGTTTGATGATGCCGAGTGTTTTTGGCGTGATTTGCTGTTCTTCAGTTGGAACTTGAAAACCACCGAAGGAAAAACAGAAATCAGCGACATGTTGAAAGCCACACTTCCGCATTCGGGCCAAGTGTCTTGGCGCGTGGATGGTGAAGCAACGGGTGACGATGCGCTCACCGAAGCTTGGGTGTTGTTTGAAAATGAAGTTGCGCGCGGCAAGGGCTATCTCAAGCTCAAGAATGGCAAGGCCTGGGTGTTGATGACCTCACTCCTAGAATTGAAGGGTTACGAAGAACATAAAGGCCCAAGGCGCGACAAGGGCGTTGTGCATGGCGCATTCCATGACCGCACCACTTGGGCCGAAAAGCGCGAAAAGGAAGAACGCGAACTTGGCTATAAAACCCAACCCTATTGCTTGATCATCGGTGGCGGGCAGGGCGGTATTGGGCTTGGTGCCCGCATGCGCCGTCTTGGTGTCCCCACCATCATCATCGAAAAAAATAAAAAGCCTGGCGACAGTTGGCGCAATCGTTACAAGTCGCTCTGCCTGCATGACCCCGTCTGGTATGACCATATGCCCTATCTGCCATTCCCTGATGACTGGCCAATCTTCAGCCCCAAAGATAAAATTGGCGATTGGCTGGAAATGTACACCAAAGTGATGGAGCTGAATTACTGGACGGAAACAGTCTGCAAATCCGCCAAGTACGACACCAAAAAACAGCAATGGGTTGTGAAAGTCACGCGCAGGGGCAAAGCCGTCACGTTGAAACCCACGCATCTGATTTTAGCGACAGGGCTTTCAGCTATGGCCAATGTTCCAAAATTCAAGGGTGCGTCAACGTTTAAGGGTGAGCAACATCATTCTTCACAACATCCTGGACCAGACAAGTATAAAGGCAAGAAAGTCGTTGTCGTCGGCTCTAACAATTCCGCCCATGACATTAGTGCAGCACTTTGGGAAGTGGGTGCAGATGTCACGATGCTACAACGCTCATCAACCCACATTGCGCGGTCAGATTCTTTGATGGAACTGGAAGCAGGGCCACTTTACTCTGAAGCCGCTGTCGCCAAAGGCATCGACGTCACCAAGGCTGATTACCTATATGTCGCCACACCTTACAAGGTGCAGGCGCGGAACTTGATTGAGGTTTATAAGGAAATCAAAAAGCGAGACGCTGATTTCTATGCGCGGCTTGAAAAGGTTGGCTTCATGCATGACTTCGGCGACGATGAGTCAGGCCTTCACGTAAAATATATCCGCCGTGGTTCAGGCTACTACATTGATGTTGGCGCATCAGATTTAGTCTGTGATGGCAAAATCAAGCTGAAGTCCCGTGTTGAAGTACAAGAGATCAAACCTAAGTCTGTTCTGCTTTCCGATGGCACAGAGTTGAAAGCTGACCTCATCGTATACGCCACGGGCTATGGCTCGATGAACGGCTGGGCCGCTAAACTGATCAGCCAAGAGGTGGCAGACAAGGTCGGCAAGTGCTGGGGCTTGGGATCTAACACCACGAAAGACCCCGGCCCCTGGGAAGGCGAACCCCGCAACATGTGGAAGCCGACGCATCAGGAAAACCTGTGGTTTCATGGCGGCAATTTGCACCAATCGCGCTTCTGGTCGCAGTTTGTGGCACTTCAAATCAAAGCCCGTATGGAAGGCCTGAAGACGCCCGTTTATGGTATTCCAGATGTGCACCACCTGAGTTGATAGAAACCCAAACGCGGCGTAGGGTGCTGCCATGAATATCCACGCCAAACCTAACATCAAAATCGGTAAATCTGTTTGCCCGCATGATTGCCCGTCAGCCTGTGCGCTGGACGTGGAACTGTTGGACGACCATACCATTGGTCGGGTGCGTGGCGATAAAGACAATTCCTACACGCTGGGTGTGATTTGCGAAAAGGTGGCGCGCTATGCCGAGCGCATTCATCATCCAGATCGTTTGCTCCACCCGATGAAGCGCATTGGCCCCAAGGGGTCCGGCCAATTTGAGAGGGTAACGTGGGATGCGGCGATGGCAGACATAGCCAAACGCTTTTTAGCCATTGAAGCCGAGCACGGTGCAGAAGCCATTTGGCCTTATTGGTATGCAGGCACGATGGGGCTGGTGATGCGAGACGGTATTGATCGCCTCACCCATGCTAAAAACTATTCTCGCATGTACGGCACTTTCTGCATCGCACTATCATGGCCGGGCTATTTTGCAGGCACCGGGCGCATTGCAGGGGTTGACCCCCGCGAGATGCAAAAGTCTGATTTGATTGTGGTGTGGGGTGGAAACCCTGTGAACACGCAAGTAAACGTTATGACCCACATTGGCATAGCAAGGAAAAACCGTGGTGCCAAAATGGCTTGTATCGATGTCTACGACACCGGCACCATGAAGCAGGCCGATTACAAATACATTATCCGTCCCGGTACCGACGGCGCGCTGGCATGCGCCGTGATGCATGTGTTGTTTCGCGAGGGTTTTGCCAATTGGGATTACCTCCGTCAGTACACGGATGACCCGAAGGGATTAGAGCAGCACTTGGCCTCTCGCACCCCGGAATGGGCATCAGCTATCACCGGACTGACCGTCGGCCGCATCGAAGAACTGGCCCGAACTCATTGGACAAACACCCAAAACTTATTTCCGCTTGGGCTATGGCTTTTCCCGCTCCCGCAATGGCGCACACAACATGCATGCCGTGACGAGCATTCCCGCCATAACGGGCGCTTGGCTGCATGAAGGTGGCGGCGCACTGCATTCCAACAGCGGCATTTATAAATGGAACAAGCAGCTGATCAGCGGCAAGGATATGGCCAAGCCCGGTGTGCGTGTGATGGACCAAAGCCGCATTGGTGAAGTGTTGCTGGGAAATCCCGCTGATCTACGTGGTGGCCCACCCGTAAAAGCTCTGTTCATTCAAAACACCAATCCTGTGTCAGTAGCTCCCGACCAGAATAAAGTGAAAACCGGTTTTGCCCGCGAAGACCTTTTCACGGTCGTGCACGAACAATTCATGACGGAAACAGCCGCTATGGCCGACTATGTATTGCCAGCAACAATGTTTCTGGAACATGACGACATATACCAAGGCGGTGGACATCAACACATCATGTTTGGACGAAAACTGGTGGAAGCCCCCGGCGCGTGCCGCTCCAATCATGAAGTCCTGACCGATCTTGCTGCAAGGCTGGGTGCCGAGCACGAAGGCTTCCACATGACACCCCGTGAAATCATCGCTGAAACCCTGAAAGCTTCTGGCCGCCGAGATTTCGAAGCATTAGATTCCGAAAACTGGTTTGATGTGCAGCCTGATTTTGAAACAGCCCATTTCATCAAGGGCTTTGGCCACCCCGATGGCAAATTCCGCTTCAAGCCCAATTGGAAGCAAGCAGCGGGTGTTATCTCCAGCATGGGTGCATTGGGGCCCGTAGAAGAGATGCCGAAATGGCCAGACCATTGGGACGTCACTGAAAAGGCAACCGCCGACACACCCTTCCGGTTGACAACATCGCCATCGCGTACATTTCTGAACTCCACTTTCAACGAAACACCGGGATCCATCAAACGCGAAGGCCATCCTACACTGTTGATTCATGCCGATGATCTCGCTGCAAACAGCATTGCAGATGGCGATGAAGTCTATATCGGCAATTCTCGCGGGCAAGTGCGCCTATTCGCCAAATCCGATCAAAATCTCCAGCGCGGTGTGATGATTGCGGAAGGCATTTGGCCAAACACAGCCTATGCCGACGGTTGCGGCATCAACTCTCTGACAGGTTCAGACCAACCAGCTCCAGCGGGTGGTGGTGCATTTCATGACATAGCGGTTTGGTTGAAAAAAGCCTGACACCTGAATCGAAACTGAACGAACAGTTCAGTGTTTGCTCATCCGTACCCTGATAAAAATCTCACAAGTTCATGATTTTGGCGCAATTTCGCCCCGCGTTAGCCAGTTATCCTCCGTATACGGTAGAAATGGCGCAAAGGGTATGTGCCGCAAAGAAGACGGTGATCACAATGGTACTAGCAGCACATGTTATTGAAACAGAAGAGTTTTCAACGCAAAGTCATGCGGAAAACTTGCGCGTTGCTAAGCTGCGTCGACTGATTCTCTTAGGCCTCGCAACAGCGATGGCCCTTGCCACACTTGCACCTGTCGTTGTTCTTGCTGGCTAAAGCTGATGTTGCGGAATGCCCGTGGGTTCAGCATGGGCCACCACGCGTTTGATTGAGGGTATCGCCGCCATTAAAGCCACTTCAACGCGATCTGTATGTTCATGCACTTCTGCAATCGGCATGCTGGGTGCAAAGCGGCAATGGTAATGAACATAAAGCCCCGCTGCGTTTGACCGTATGCGAATGTTGTGCAGATCTTTCAACGGTTTTTCGAATTTCGCAAACTTCATCAAGGCCTGTTCGACTTTCTTCGCCATTGTTGCTGTTGGGTGTGTGCCCTCAAGCAAACGTGGTTCCAATGGCTCAATGTGGCTTTCCACTTCAACATCAGCGCCCAATCCCTCGCGGATCTCCGTTTCAAGAGCTGTTACTTTGTCATGGGCAACGTTCAAAGGCGTTGTGGCGTCTATCTCCACGTCAAAACTAACAGCCAGTCTCTCGCCAAGTTTTTGAACCGCCAGATGGTGGGTTTTTAGCCCATGTTGTTCCGCAATGAGCGCCACTTTGTCGAACGCCGTTTCGGAATCGAGCTCCACAGCATTAATCTGGATCGAGTTATCAGTATTCTCAAATACATCTGAAATTTGCCGAGCAATGTCTTGCCTCAACGCATCAAGTTGCACCGAGGGCAGGGTGCGCGGCACATCAACGGTCAAATCAACATAAAGTGTGGGGCCTGACGGACGCACCCGCAATTGCCGCACCGCCAACACACCATCAATAGCTTCAACCAAGGTCGAAATTTCAGCGGCCGCTCCCACAGGCGCTGCATCCAGCAAATTATCCAGCGTCTGCTTGCCTAAACTCCAAGCTGCCCGCGCCACAAACACTGCGACCACAAGTGCTGCAAGGGCATCAGCAAAGCCAAAGCCAAACCACACCAAAGTGAGGCCGATCAACACGGCAATCGAACTCCACATGTCGGCTGCAAAATGCAAGGCATCAGCCGCCAGAGCCGCACTTGAAGTTTTGATGGCAGTTTGTTTCAGTGCGCGCGACCGATTGAAGTCGATGATTATGGAAACGATGACGACAGCAAACAACCACCAACTCAGTTCAACTGCGTGACCTCCTGACCATAACCGCGATATGGCTTCGTATGTCACCCATGCAGTCACGCCGAACAGCATCCCGGTTTCAACCAGGGCCACCACGTTTTCAGCTTTGGCGTGGCCATAGTGATGGTCATCATCCGCCGGCTTGTCAGCTACGCGTATGGCAAACAGCGTGAGTGCTGTTGCGCCAAAATCCATCAGGCTGTGAAACGCCTCGGACAAAAGCCCAAGCGAACCCGACACAACTGCCGCCGCGAATTTGGCAACTGCCAATCCACCCGAAGCCAAAAGCGAAAACAGGGCGACACGCTGTTTTTCACGAAAAGAAGAAATCGTCATGGCGCTGTCTTAGTCCGGTACCCCCTAAAAATCCAACTGTCAGTTGGAGCATAAAATTCACTGGACTGGGCTGATAGCGACTCGCCAATCTGTGTCATGTTGCGCCATCAAAGGCAGTTTCATGACGTCGTCTCTAAAACCAGCAAGCACAGCTTCCAGCGGCAAAGCCAGCACTTGGACCATTGGAGCTATATTTGCCGGCGAGTCATTGCTGCGCGCCTTGAACATCAGCGTCATACCGATTCAAGCCTATGATCTTCTCGGCAGCAGCCAACGCGTTTCGATTGTGGCGACGGTTGTCTCATTCCTCGTGTTGTTGACCACACTCAGCTTGCCGTACTTGATGCGGGGCGTGCGCAGGCGCTGGGTTTATACCATTGGCATCGCACTGGTCATGGTGGCAGGGGCTGTTTTCGCGGCCAACTTTGTGGCGGGCCAAGTGATTGCAACTTACATCCGCAATGCGGGTGCCGCCATCATGAACATCACTTTTCGCTCTACATCATGGACAATATCTCAAAGACCGAACTGACAAAAGCTGAGCCTGTTCGCATGGCTGTCGCGACCATCAGCTGGGTCATAGGGCCAGCTCTTGGAACCTGGCTTTACGTCAACTACGGCACGTGGGCGCCGCAAGCGGCAGTTGCCGTGGCGGGCCTCATTTTAATGGCAGGGTTCTGGTCAGCCAGACTCAAAGATCCGATAACGCTGCCGCCTGGAACACTTGCGGGCTTTAACCCCACTCTCAATGTGATGACCTTTGTACGTCAGCCGCGATTGCGACTGGCATGGTCCATTGCCTTTGGAAGGTCATGCTTTTGGTCAGCGCTTTTCATTTACGGCCCTCTTTTGATGATTGAAGGTGGACTTTCCAAAGCCGCTGCGGGATTGATGATTTCTGCAAGTCAGCTGACGTTGCCACTGAGCTTAATCCACGGACGCCTGGCGCGCCAATTCGGCGTACGCAGCGTTGTGGCGTTCAGCTTTGCAGGACTTGCCTTGCTATGCGTCATCGCAGGAACTTATGGCAAAGCCTCGCCTTGGTCTGCGGTAGTGTGCCTCTTGCTTGCTGCGGTTTGCGCGTCTGGCTTGGATGGCGTTGGCGGCATTCCATTTTACCGTGCTGTTAAACCGCGACAACGCCAACGCATGACAAGTGTGTATCGCTCTTTCTTCGAATGCGCCGAATTGTTGCCCGGTTTCGTTTTCATGTTTTTGTTGCTGCACTTTGAAATTGGCATTGTCTTCATTGTCATCAGTGTTTTGTGTGGAATTTTGGCGGCAGTAACGTGGAAACACTTGCCAAAATCCATGTGACTTGTGCATGATTGTCTCATGACAAAACCAACACTCATCATCGGCAACAAAAACTACTCATCCTGGTCGCTGCGTCCTTACCTTGCGTTGAGCATGGCAGGCATTGCGTTTGACGAAAAAATGATCCGCTTCGGTGAACCGCGTTTTACGCGCACCGTGAAGCGCATTTCAAAAGCAGGACAGGTGCCAATACTGTTGCACAATGGTTTGATGATCAACGACAGCTTGGCCATCATTGAATATGCTGCTGAGACATGGCCCAACAAAATTATCTGGCCAAAAAACAAAGCCGCACGGGCCATGGCACGCAGTGCTGCCGCTGAAATCCATGCAGGTTTTCGCGGTATTCGCAGTGCATGTCCGATGAATTTGCGGCGTCCAATAAAATTACCTCCCGGCGGCGTGTCCGATGCAATTGCAAAAGACGTAGCACGCTTAGAACAATTATGGACCGATTGCCGCAAAGCCCATGGCAAAGGCGGACCATTCCTGTTTGGCAGATTCAGTGCAGCAGATGCCATGTATGCACCCGTGGTTTCAAGACTGGAGACCTTTGCTATTCCAGTTAGCAAGACAACGCGCAACTACATGAACGCCGTATTCGCAACGCCTGCATTTGTAAAATGGAAGGCAGAAAGTGCGAAAGAAAAATGGATCGTGCCAGAAGATGAGGTGGATTGATCAGCTCCTGTTGAGCGCCACCATCCCGCCCGCACTTCGAATGAGCCGGCCTGCCACTTCAAGCTCAAGCAACACGGCCATCACTGCTTCAGGCTGACACTGCGCCTCGCGAATAAGATCATCAATCTCGACAGCATTCACCGATAGCAAAGCGATGACGTCGCGACGCGTGGCCTCGTCTGCATCCTCATCTGGCGGCAATAGGGGTTCTGAATTCGCGTTCAAACAACATGTCTTGCAGTGGCGAATGTTCACGATTGAGAAATTCAAACACATCATTGACTGACGTTAAAATATTGGCACCATCTTTGATCAGCTTGTTCGTTCCCTCACAGCGTGGGTCCATCGGCGAACCGGGCACGGCAAAAACCTCGCGACCTTGTTCGTTTGCATATCGTGCCGTGATCAATGAGCCTGAGCGCAACGCCGCTTCAACAACAATCACAACGCGACTGAGTTCCTGAAATGATGCGATTGCGGCGCGGGAAGTGTTCCGCCCTCGGCGCCGTACCAATGGGCATTTCAGTGATCAGTAATCCATCGTGGGCAATTGATTTTTGCAAGTCAGCGTTCTCTGGCGGATAGAGGTGGTCAATTCCACCAGCAATCACAGCAGCCGTGCGGGCAGGGCCTGCTGCTTCATGTGCCGCAGTATCGATGCCACGCGCCAGACCAGACGTCACCAAGAACCCAGCTTCCGCAAGACTGTGCGAAAGTATGCGCGCCATCTTCCGGCCAGACGCTGAGGCCGTTCTCGCCCCCACAATGCCAACACTTTGCTTTTGTAGAAGTTGCACATCGCCAGCCATGCAAAGCACAGGAGGGGCCGCATCGATATTCCGCAACAGGTCAGGGTACTCACGTTCACACGCACAAACCAGTTGCGCACCAGTTGCAAGCGTTTCGCCAATTTCCTTGAGCGCCAGTTCTTCGGGATAAACAGTAATGCCGCGCTTTGCCCCACCCTTGCTGGCCAAATACGGCAGCGCTTCAATGGCTCGTGCCGCAGTTTTATATCGCGCAATTAGCTTATGAAAAGTCTGGGGACCAATGCCGTCACTCCGCGACAGTCTCAGCCAAGCAATACGCTCACATTCTGAAACGCTGCCGCTCATGTTCATGCTTGTTTGGTGAATGAAGACTTTGGCTCTTCACCTTTCAGCAAGCGCGCAATGTTGGCCCGGTGCATAAACCAAACCGCAACAGCAATCACAAAGAACGGCCAACTCGGAATTGTACCTTGCATCCAAACGGCACCAACAACGGCTGCAAGCATAGCCGCCAAGGCACCCACCGACGAAATCCGCGTTGCAAAGAAAAATGCCAACCATGTCGCGCAAAACAAAAGTCCAAGCATCCACGACCAGCCAAACACCACACCTAATCCAGTTGCAACACCTTTGCCGCCTTTGAATTTGAGCCAAATTGGAAACAGGTGCCCCGCTAGGGCCCCAAGACCAGCGGCGACCATCGCATCAGGTCCTGTATAAAAACTCGCAGCTAAGACCGGGAGGAAACCCTTCAAGCCGTCGCACAGCAACGTCAGCGCTGCAATTTTTTTATTGCCTGTTCGCAAAACATTGGTGGCACCAATATTGCCGGAGCCAATGTTGCGCACATCTCCCAAACCGGCCCAACGCGTGAGCAGAAGGCCAAACGGTATGCTTCCAGCCAAATAGCCTATGATTGCAAACAACGCCCAGTGCATGGCGAACTTTCTCCGACTTTAGGGAGCGTAGGCAAAAACGCTTCGTCCAGCAACGAAAGTTTCAACAGCCCGTCCTTCGAGGGTACGATGTTCAAACGGTGAGTTTTTGGACCTGGAGCGCAGCGTGGAACCTTCGACCTTCCAACTCAATTGTGTGTCGACAACCACAATATCGGCAGGTGCACCCGGCGCCAATCGGCCGCATTCCAACCCCAAGATATTCGCTGGCGCCTGGGACATGGCTTCAATCAGACGCGACAAGCTGATGTCTTCGTTATGCGCAAGCGTTGTGGCGCAAGACAGCATGGTGTCCAATCCAACCGCACCGAAGGCCGCTTCAACAAAGGGCAAGCGTTTTGTGTCATCACTTTGAGGATCATGTGCAGACACGATCACATCAATCGTGCCATCAGCAACACCCGCGATCAACGCACGGCGTTCGTCTTCACCGCGCAACGGTGGCGATACTTTAAAGAAGGTGCGGTAAGACCCAATATCGTTTTCATTCAACACCAAATGATTGATCGACACACCGCAGGTCACGGGCAATCCCTTGGCCTTGGCACGCTTCATCACGGCAACGGATTCAGCACATGAAATTTGCGCGGCATGATAACGCGCACCCGTCATTTCAACGATGCGCAGATCACGCTCAAGCTGCATCACCTCTGATTGCGCGGGATTGCCAGACAACCCCAACCGCGATGCCATCTCTCCGCCATTCATCACGCCGCCTGAAAGGCTAGGCTCTTCCACATGCGCCACCACCAGCATGTTAAAATCCTTTGCGTAGGTCAGCGCACGTCGAAACAAATTGGCATTGGCAATCGACTTGTTAGGATCCGTCACAGCAACAGCACCCGCCGCTTTCAACAAACCAATTTCAGAAAGTGCTTCGCCAGTGAGTCCCTTGGACAATGCCGCCATCGGCAAAACCCGAACCAAAGCTGTGTCCCTTGCACGCCGCAAAACATAATCAACAATCGCTGCATCATCGATGACAGGCTGCGTGTTGGGCATCACAACCATAGTCGTCACACCACCAGCGGCAGCAGCTTCCGATGCGCTCGCAAGTGACTTGCGATATTCAGAACCCGGTTCACCCGTAAACACCCGCATATCCACAAGACCTGGAATGATGTGCTTACCCTTGCAATCCTTCACATCAGCGCCGGCCCCAACGTGTTCCCGAGTCACTTGCGGTCCCACCGCAAGGATCCAACCATCCTCTATCAGAATGCCACCAAGCCCATTCAATCCCTCGCGCGGCGACAGGATGTGAGCATTGAGGAAGGCTTTACGCGCACTTTTCATGCTTGCACCTCGCGGTTTCGCGACAGCGCATCCAGCACAGCCATACGCACGGCCACCCCCATTTCAACTTGCTCCCGGATCACCGACTGCGCACCATCGGCAACGCTTGAATCAATTTCTACACCACGGTTCATGGGGCCGGGATGCATCACCAAAGCATGGGGCTGCGCATCGGCAAGTTTTGCCTCCGTCAATCCATAGAACTGATAGTATTCCCGCAAACTCGGCACAAAAGCCCCGCTCATGCGTTCCTGCTGCAAGCGGAGCATCATTACAACATCAGCACCGCGCAATCCGTCGGACATGCTGCGGAACACATCCACACCGAAATTCGCAATGCCGGATGGCAGGAGCGTCGAAGGTGCCACTACCCGCACTGTTGCACCCATGCGCGACAACAAGTGGATATTTGACCGCGCCACCCGCGAATGCAAAACATCGCCGCAAATCGCCACGGTCAAACCTTCAAGCCTGCCGAAATGGCGGCGAATGGTGAGCGCATCAAGCAGCGCTTGCGTGGGATGCTCATGTTGTCCATCGCCAGCATTCACAACGGCACAGGTCACTTGCTGCGACAATAACTCAACGGCACCCGATGACTGATGCCGCACCACTAGAAAATCCGGATGCATGGCATTGATCGTCATCGCCGTATCAATCAGCGTTTCACCCTTGGCGACGGATGATGTGGCAATCGCCATGTTCATCACATCAGCACCCAAACGCTTGCCCGCGATTTCAAAACTGGATTGTGTGCGCGTTGAATTTTCGAAAAACAGATTGACCTGCGTTTGCCCGGCCAGCACGCGCTTTTCGGAACGCAACCCCTTGCCAGTTTCGGCATAGGTTTGCGCCAAATCTAACAGCGCTGTGATCTCAATAGGGGAAAGGTCGGTTATGGCGAGCAAGTGCTGCGCCTTGAACAGACGGGTGCTTTTGGCTTTCGATGTCATTAAAGGTGCTGCATATGGGGCTTAAGCGCAGGCGTCAAGGAACGATTGCAGGATATAAGCCGCCGCCAGCTTATCCACGTTTTCAGCGCGTTTGGCGCGAGACACATCTGCATCCAACATCACCCGCGTCACCGCCACGGTGGACAAACGCTCATCCCAGAACACTGTAGTAATGTCCGTGAGCTTCGACAGGTTGCGCACAAAGGCGCGGGTGGCCTGCGCGCGTGGACCCTCCGTGCCATCCATGTTGAGCGGCAGACCAATCACCATCAGACCAATGTTTTCGCGGGACACAAAACCAAGCAGGGCCGCGGCATCCATGGTAAACTTCGTGCGTGCCAAAGTTTCACGCGGCGTGGCGATCTGTCCTTCCAAGTCAGCCGTGGCAAGGCCAATCGTTTTGGTGCCAAGATCAAGCCCCAGAATGCGCCGATGCGCGGGCAGGGCAAGGAGGGCGGCTTGGCCGATGTCATGCAAAGTGGTCATGGACTTGTGGATAGCCCTTGGTGCATGCAGACGAAAGAAGAAATAGGATATGACCATGACCGATCCCGCACGCCCCGTCGGCCCCCTCGTAGACCCGCTGCCGTCAGGTGTCGGCCCCGACCGTCGCCCACTGCACGGACGCTGGATGCGCCTCGACCCCGTCAGTGTCGCCCATCACGGTGTGGCACTATGGGCGGCCATGCAGGGACAAGACGACATCTGGACATGGATGCCCTACGGCCCCTTCGCCGACGAAGCCACATTCCTCGACTGGCTGAAAGACAGGGAAGCCGCACGCGACCCATGGTTCTACGCCTTTGTCAAACGCGACACCGGCGAAGCGCTCGGCATGGGTGCCTTCATGCGCTTGGACGCTGCCAACGGCGTCATCGAGATCGGCCACATCTGGATGGCCCCAGCCCTACAAAGAACCCGCGAGTCAACCGAAGCTATCTACCTGATGATGCGGCATTGCTTTGACGACCTCGGCGTCAGGCGCTTGGAATGGAAATGCGACGCGCTGAATGCACCATCACGCAAAGCGGCTGCAAGGTTCGGCTTCGAATTCGAAGGCCTGTTCCGACAACACTTCATCATCAAAGGCAGAAACCGAGACACCACCTGGTTCGCCATGATCGACAAAGACTGGCCAAAAGCGCGGGCCGGGTTTGAGGCGTGGCTGGATGAGGGGAATTTTGACAGGGAAGGGCGGCAGCTTGTTCCCCTTTCCGTCATTCCAAACGCAAGGCATACGCTTGGGCCTGATGGCTTGAGCGAAACAGGGGAAACCGTGATCAGCGGCAGGGCGGCTTACAACGCGGGTGAAGAGACCAAGGGGGAAGCCAAACGTGAGACCACAGGTCGTTAAAATCCTGTTGTCGTGGGCGCTGCAAGGCGCTTTCCGCCACTTTAAGCCAGTGGCATTTTGCGTCGAGCAGCGCTCACGCCCCTAGCAATCGCGTGCGATTGCGGGAGAGCCACCTCGCAATTGCTTGTAGTAGCGGAAGTGGCGTCCCTAGTTTCTCGGGGTGAGAGAGACAAAGGCCGACAGATCCGGCCCCACAAAGCCGAACGCGCATCCCCTAGCGCGACGTGTCGCGCGGGAAAGGCCCCTGGCAATCGCGTGCGATTGCGGAAGGGCCACCTCAGTGCTAACAGCCCCTTAAACCACAATAGGAAATTCTGAATGTCTGTCGATTCTGCCACTGTGCGCCGCGTTGCGCGGCTTGCGCGCCTCAAGGTCAATGATGCGGACGTGCCGCGCTTGGCCGGAGAGTTGAACGCCATATTGGCCTTCGTTGAACAATTGAACGAAGTGAATGTCGAGGGGGTGGCCCCGCTCACCAGCGTTGTCAGTCAGGCCATGAAAATGCGCGATGATGTTGTGACTGACGGGGGTTACGCCAAGGATGTGACCCGCAATGCCCCCGCTTCGGAAGATGAATTCTTCATGGTGCCAAAGGTGGTGGAGTAAGACTGATGACAAACCTCACCGCACTCACCATTGCTGAAGCCTCAGCGAAGTTAAAAGCCAAAGACATCTCAGCCGTTGAATTGACCGACGCCTATATCGCAGCTGTCGAAAAGGCCAAAGCGCTCAATGCCTATATCGTGGAAACACCAGAGCAAGCCCGCGCCATGGCCAAGGCATCAGATGCACGCATCGCCAAAGGCGAAGCCGGCGCACTGGAAGGCATTCCGCTGGGCATCAAGGATTTGTTCGCCACCAAAGGCGTGCACACGCAAGCCTGCAGCCATATTCTCGATGGCTTCAAACCCACCTATGAATTAACAGTGTCGGATAATTTGTTCCGCGCGGGTGCTGTCATGTTGGGGAAGCTCAACATGGACGAATTCGCCATGGGCTCGTCAAACGAAACCAGCTATTATGGCCCTGTGGTCAACCCGTGGCGGCGCAAAGGTTCAAACACGGCGTTGGTTCCCGGCGGTTCGTCCGGCGGTTCAGCCACTGCAGTTGCCGCACATATCTGTGCCGCTGCCACGGCCACCGACACAGGCGGTTCCATTCGCCAGCCGGCTGCCTTTACAGGCACAGTCGGCATTAAGCCCACTTATGGTCGCTGTTCGCGTTGGGGCATTGTGGCCTTCGCCTCGTCGCTTGATCAGGCAGGCCCCATCGCACGCGATGTGCGCGATGCCGCCATCATGATGAAGGTCATGGCGTCGGTTGATCCAAAAGATACAACCTCTGTTGATTTGCCCGTGCCGGATTATGAGAAGGTCCTCGGCAAATCCATCAAGGGTTTGCGCGTCGGTATACCCAAAGAATATCGCCCTGATGGACTGTCCACGGAAATCAATGCGCTATGGGACAAGGGTGCCCAGTGGTTGAAAGAGCAGGGCGCTGAGATCGTCGAGATTTCATTGCCCCACACCAAATATGCATTGCCGGCTTATTACATCGTGGCACCGGCCGAAGCGTCGTCCAACCTCGCGCGTTATGATGGCGTGCGCTATGGCCTGCGCGTGCCGGGCGATGATTTGATCGACACCTACGAGAAAACACGCGCCAAGGGTTTTGGCCGCGAAGTGCAGCGCCGTATCTTGATTGGCACCTATGTGCTGTCGGCTGGTTATTATGACGCCTATTATGTGCGCGCGCAAAAAGTCCGCACACTGATTAAGCGCGACTTCGACGAGGCTTGGGCCAAATGCGACGTGGTGCTCACACCCGCAACACCGTCAGCAGCCTTTGCACCGGGAGAAATCACCGATCCTCTTGCCATGTATTTGAATGACATCTTCACGGTCACAGTCAACATGGCGGGCTTGCCCGGCATCGCCGTGCCAGCGGGATTGTCAGCTGATGGCTTGCCACTGGGCCTGCAATTGATCGGCAAACCCTTCGACGAGGAAACCCTGTTCCAAACCGCCTTTGCGATTGAGCAGGCGGCGGGCAAATATACCGCACCCCAATGGTGGTAACCTCCGCAATTTCCAGTTGACAAGTGATGGCCTGAACGGCGAGATAAGATGCAACGAAAAAAGTCCGGGGACGTCATGTTAAAGTCAGTTTCAGTTATCTGCGCAGTGCTTTTCAGCTTGGCAGCCAGCCTCGCCCATGCCGAAAGCGTTGATGCCCAAAAGAAATTCACCGCACAAATTGTGAAGGCCCAAGGAAAAGTTTTGCTCAATCAGGGTGCGGGTTATGCAGCGGCCCCGCTTAAGGCGCGGCTTTCCGTTGGCGATCAACTGATGGTCGGCAGCGACAGCAGCGCTGAAATTGTCTATGGCGCAAACGGCTGCGTGCTCTCGATCAATGCAGGCTCGCTCGTCACCATCAGCGAAAAAGCCCCGTGCAAAAAGGGTGAGTCCCTCGCCATGGCGGGCCAAGTCATGATCACGCCGACCTTTGGTGTGGGTGCTGGCGAAAACTATTCCCACCTCATCAACATCGCCCCCTTGCTCGTCGTCCTCGGCGTGGTTCTTGTCGTTGCCAGCACCTACGAAGAACCAGAACCCGCCAGCGGACCCTAGACAGCCGTCCGCCTGAGTTCACACGGAACCCCGGTGGCAAGGAATTAGGGAACGCGGGGAAACCCTCAGCGTAGTGCGGCTTAGTGTAGAGCCGCTATGTATAGCGTCAGGTTTCCCCACGCTTGAACGGGTTCTTCCTCCAAAACACATCCACGAGACGTTTGACATTTCAGTGTTCCGCAGCGCGCGCAGTGTCGCTCACGAACCTCCAATGTGACCGGCTTTCCCATTGAAGGGAACGCAGCGCATGCTGCTAACCGACCCCGTCTCGCCCGCCCTATCGGCCCAGCCCTGTAAGGGTCGGGGGTGAATCAGCGAACCTTGAAGCTTCCAGCTACGTTTGCCGGTCCCTCCAAACCCATTGCCCACCCCATCGGGTTCACCGTCATGAACCGGACCCCATCCGGGGCGAAGCAGTCCTGATATAGGTGTATAGTCCGATCCTTGTCAAGGATTATTTTCGGAGAGAGATATATTTCTTTCTCCCTCCCGCACGCAAGGCAGGTGAACTTTACTTCACCCCTCCCCGATTTCCAGGGAGGGGTCGGGGGTGCGGATCTCGTAAAAAGTATTTGAACATCTAAACCCAGATCACCAACCCACCCATCGCGGCCGAAAAATGTGGGGAAGGGTGAAATGTTTACTCCAACGAGGGCCGAAGGCGGGGAATAGCGGGGAATACGGGGTAACCTATCCACTCCTCGGAGAGGTCCATGTTTGACAATCAGAGCGTGTTGCAACACATTCACTGTATGAACCAACTCTACACAATCGTGATCGAAAAGACCGCCACAGGCTTTTCCGCTTTCGTGCCGAGGCAGTTAAAGGGAAGCGTCCCCTTTGTTTCGCCCTTTGTTTCTCGGAAGGAATATGTTGATGCGTGAGGAAAAAGGGAAGCGTCCCCTTTTCCGTATTCGTGAGGAAAAAGGGAAGCGTCCCCTTTTCCGTACGTTTCCTTAAAGTTGATAGAAAATCTGGGGTCTTCATGTTGCAAAGAATTTTCATTGTCACTTTTTTGGCTTTTTACTTTGCCTTTCCCGCAGCAGCAGCCAAACGAGTGGCTTTAGTAATCGGCAACTCAAGCTACAGCCATGTCACCTCTCTCTCCAACCCTAAAAACGATGCTACCCTAATGTCAGTAGTACTGAAGGAAACTGGTTTTGATGTCACTTTGCTTTACGACCTCGATCAACGGGAAATGAAAAAGGCACTTCTGGAGTTTGGCAGAAAGTTGAAGGATGGCGCAGAGGCGAGCATGTTCTATTATGCTGGCCATGGGATCGAAATCGATGGCATCAACTATCTCGTACCCACAAACTCAGATATGAAGAACAAAGACGAAGCAGATGCATTCAATGTAAGCCTCAATTCTTTTCTCGCGCAAATGGAAGGGTCAGGTGTTCCTCTCAACATCGTTGTACTGGATTCCTGTCGGAACAACCCTTTCCGATCACTTCGAGCTGTAAGCAACGGCGGTCTTGCGCCTGTAGTTGCGCCAAGTGGTACTTACATCGCTTATTCAACTGCTCCTGGCTCAATTGCTGAAGATGGAAGTACATCCAATAGTGTTTTCACTGAAGCGCTGGCTGAAAGTATCAAAACTGAAGGACTTTCACTAGAAAGTGTGTTTAAGCAAACGCGCTCCAAGGTACAGAACGCTACAAACGGTCAGCAGGTACCCTTTGACAGTTCATCAATAGTCGGCGATTTCTATTTTTCAGTGCCACAGGCGGTTCCGGGCAAGTCGCCAGTGGTTCGAAAAGAAAAAGCACAAAAGATTGCAGATGGACTTTGGGTGAACAAAGGAGCTTCTTGCAAGAAAGCGCGTGAACAAGTTTCCGACGAAGGCGGATATATAGGTATTATCGATGGACCCGTGCGAATCTTCGCTATCAGAAAAGGACAATTTTACGGCCTTGAAACATCTTGTGAAATCATTTCATTGGATCAAGTTGGAAATGACCTAGTGTCGGACGAAAAATGTTTTGGAGAGGGCACTGAATGGAGTGAAACTCGAAGATTTACGGTAATAAACTCCAAAGAAGTTATTCTAAACAAAGATATCACTTACACTTTATGCAAGCCATAAAGACGTTAAGCTGTCCGTTCCGTTCTGTGGCGTCGAGCACGGATAAGGGTACGCTTCCCTTTTCAAGCCGTTACAAGTCGTGCAAGAAAGCTGGGTTCCCGCTTTTGCGGGAATGACGAGTGGGTGGGGGATAATGAATGCCTGAAGAAAAGGGGACGCTTCCAATTTTAATGCCTGAAGAAAAGGGGACGCTTCCCATTTTTGTTCAAGCCGCCTCTCTTCGAAACTTTATCCCGCCTGTTTTCTTTGATCTCGCTGCTGGCCTAACAACAACTTCTACGTCTCTGCCAAAGGCTGTCAGCATCATCATCAATCGTTCAATCGAAAAGCCTCGAAACTTTCCGTTGAGGAGGTTTGAAAGGTCGGGCTGGGCGATGTTGCAGAGGGTAGCTGCTTTTGCCTGAGTAAGTTTTTTCAATTTCATCAGCCGTGAAATTTCGGTGACGATTTGGGCTTTGAGCAGCAGTTCGTCAGCGTTGGGCAGGCCCAAGTCAGCGAAGACGTTGCCGGAAGATTTTTCAAATTTTGGAAGTTTGGTCATTTATATCTCCCCTTTGAGGTGATGATGGTGCAGCACTTCGGCGTCTTTTAGGCGTGCTGCGATAAGTTCAATTTCATGTTTCGGCGTGGCAATGCCGGATTTGGATTTCTTTTGGAATGCGTGGAGCACATAAACGCCTGTTGAGAAGCGAACTGTATAAACCGCGCGGAATGTATCCCCGTCATGGTTTTCGACCACTTCTAACACACCGCGTCCGCCAAACCCTTTCAACGCTTTTGCGTTATCAGCTTCGCCGCCCACTTGTGCTTGAAAAAAAGCGAGACCAAATGTTGATTTTACATCTTGCGGCATAGCTGAAAGAGCACGCTTGGATGAGCCGACGAAGTAACATGGCTTTACAGTTGGCATGATGACGTCTATAGTAGTTTGACTATAAATTGTCAATATGCAGCGGAAGGAAGCTGGGTTCCCGCTTTCGCGGGAATGTCGACTGGGAGGGGAAGAGTTGCAGGGATGTTAGTTGAAGGCGGCTCTTTGTCACGCTAAAGGTGACACCACACGAAATGAATTCGCTCTTTTAGCCTCGTCCCGGCCTTCGCCGGGATGACGGGTTGGGGGTGCTGCCCAGAGGATAAAGTCATATGCCCCACTATCGTTCACGTACCTCCACCCATGGCCGCAATATGGCGGGGGCGCGTGCGCTTTGGCGGGCCACGGGGATGCAGGATGGGGATTTTGGCAAGCCGATTATTGCTGTCGTCAATTCCTTCACGCAATTTGTGCCGGGCCATGTGCACTTGAAAGACCTCGGCCAAATGGTGGCGCGGGAGATTGAGGCGGCGGGTGGCGTGGCCAAGGAGTTTAACACCATTGCGCTGGATGACGGCATCGCCATGGGCCATGACGGCATGTTGTATTCGCTGCCGTCACGCGAGATCATCGCGGACTCGGTTGAATATATGGTCAACGGCCATTGCGCCGACGCCATGGTGTGCATTTCAAATTGCGACAAGATCACGCCGGGCATGTTGATGGCGTCGATGCGCTTGAACATCCCCACGGTGTTCGTGTCGGGCGGCCCGATGGAGGCTGGCAAATACATCGCCCCTGCTGGCAAAAAAGTGGCGCTCGATTTGGTCGACGCTATGGTGGCCGCCGCCGACGATAAATATTCCCAGGAAGAAGTGGACAAGATCGAACGCTCGGCATGCCCCACCTGCGGCTCATGCTCGGGCATGTTCACCGCCAATTCCATGAACTGCTTGACGGAAGCGCTGGGCCTGTCACTGCCGGGCAATGGCTCGACGCTTGCCACCCACGCCGACCGGAAACGCCTGTTCCTCGAAGCGGGGCATCTCATCGTTGATATTGCGCGCCGCTATTATGAGCAGGACGACGAAAGCGTGTTGCCGCGCAATGTCGCCAGCTTCGGTGCCTTCGAAAACGCCATGACACTGGACATCGCCATGGGCGGCTCCACCAACACGGTGTTGCACATTTTGGCGGCGGCCCATGAAGGCGGCATCGATTTCACCATGGCGGACATTGACCGCCTGTCGCGCCGCGTGCCGGTGTTGTGCAAGGTCGCACCCGCCAAGGCCGACGTGCACATGGAAGACGTGCACCGGGCAGGCGGCATCATGTCGATCCTCGGTGAATTGGAGCGGGCAGGGTTGTTGAACGCGGACTTGCCAACGGTGCATTCGAGCGACTTTGGGCGCTGCCATCAACCATTGGGACATCACACGCACCAATTCGAAAAAGGTGAAAGACTTTTATCTGGCAGCACCGGGTGGCGTGCCCACACAAACCGCATTCTAGCACAAGATCGCCGCTGGGATGATTTGGATACGGACCGTGTGAAGGGCGTCATCCGCTCGGCTGAAACACCGTTCTCGAAAGACGGTGGCCTTGCCGTATTGTCGGGCAATATCGCGCAACAAGGCTGCATTGTGAAAACCGCTGGTGTGGATGAAAGCATCTTGAAATTCTCAGGCCCCGCTATCGTGTTTGAGTCACAGGACTCGGCGGTGCTCGGCATTCTGAATGGCGACGTTAAGGCGGGCGATGTGGTTGTCATCCGCTATGAAGGCCCCATCGGCGGCCCGGGCATGCAGGAGATGCTGTACCCCACGAGCTACATCAAATCGAAGGGCTTCGGCAAAGCCTGCGCGCTGTTAACCGATGGTCGTTTCAGCGGCGGCACCAGCGGGTTGTCCATCGGCCACGTCTCGCCCGAAGCCGCAGAGGGCGGCGTGATCGCGCTGTGAATACGGGCGACATGATCGACATCGACATTCCCAACCGCACGATTTCGTTGCGGGTTGAGGATGATATTTTGGCCATGCGGCGCAAAGCGCTGGAAGCCACTGGTTTCAAGCCCGTCGAAAAGCGCAAACGCAACGTGACCAACGCGCTGAAAGCTTATGCCGCGCTGACAACGTCTGCGGCCAGGGGTGCTGTGAGAAGGGTGTTGGAATAGTTTTGTTTTCACCTTACAACTTGCCGTTTCTGCTGCGGCAGTGTTAATCATCTGCCATGGCTTTTGATGTGCGCATATTCACCGGGGACAATGCATTAAGGTGGCTGGCGTCCTTGGTATTGGGAGTTGTCTTTACCGCTTGGCATGTGTGGGTGTCGTTGAAAGTTGGCACGTTAGCCCAACCCATTGGATACGACGATATCGTCTATTTCATTGAAGGTGCCCGACGTTTACATGTTTTGCAGAGCGAAGGGGTCGTGCCTTTTTTCAAGGGCTATATCGCTGCACCTATGCACTCGCCGATCACGATCATGACGGCAATGTTAGGCTATTCAATTGGCGGAATCACGCCATGGGCAGCCCCCGCCGCCAATGGTATTGCATTGATTGCATTCATTCGTATGTTTTACGCTGCTGCAAAAGACGTTTGGTTTCCAGTGGCCACCGGTGTGGTGATTATTCTTCTGTTGTCGCCGATCGTAGGTGTTGCGATCCTAGAATTCCGCCCTGACCCTTGGGCAGCACTGTTCACGGCTGCTGGTTGCTATTGGCTGGTATCGCGCTACGGCGAAAACAGAACATTTGTCTGGTGTGGTGTGTTGTGCGGACTTGCACTTTTGTCAAAACCGTCGATTTTCTTTGTTACACTGCTTGTGTTTGGTGTGGCATTTCTGGCGGCAACCTATGATTTGCTGTTGGCAAAGCAATGGCGCTTGTTCTTCACACGCCTGTTGCGCTTCGCGGTGCCTGTATTGCTTCTCGCAGGCCCACATTACGTTGTCGCTTACCAGATTATCTTCAACTACATCTACGAGGTTATTTGGGGGACGACTTCTAATGTATGGGCCTTGAAACTCCCATTTTTGGAATCGTTGAACTACTACCTCGCCGGGCCAGGTGGCAAATTTACCTTGGGCTATTGGGTATATGCTTCTGGCGCACTGCTTTTGGCCACAATCGCAATCGCATGGGTCAAAGGCCTGCGCTATGAACTGCGCGTGACGCTCTCATTGCTTGTTGTGTTTGCGGTTGCCTGGATATTTGTGTCTCTTGCGAGTGTCAAATCTGCATTTATCGGGATCGTTGTTACGGCATTTCTGTTGATGTTCTTGGTGCACGGGGCTCTGTTCATGCTGCGCCAAACGGCATGGCCATGGGCAACTGGCATTTTGTTGCTGCTGGTGGGCGTTGGTCTCGCAAATTACCAACCGCATTTGACGAGTCTGCACCGATGGCCATTTGACCATGAACTGGCACAAGCGAGAAACGCGCGCGTTTCAGAATTGGCAGCCAAGCTCACAGAGTTATTCGAAAAGAAGAGTTCCGTTCTTGCTGTCCCTGTCTTCGCGCACCATTTGAATGGCGATATTCTTGTTTTTGAATTGCAAAAGCAGGGTGTGCTTGGCATTCAAAGCAACACTGAAATGGCTTACTCAGACGACCCCGCCCGTTACAAAAGCGCATCACCTTTGAATTTTATTATAGACTTGTCGCCCCAATCAACGGACCTCATTCAGCATGTGACAACTACGCGTAACCACGATGCGATCAGCGAATTATTGCGTACTGATCCAAACTTGGAACTCGTCGCCATGGTGCCCGATCACATTTTTGGTGGCCTCATCCGCATTTACAAGCGCATTAAGTAGTGCGCTGATGGGTTCAAACCCGTCGCGAAGCCAAACGCAACGTCACCAATACTCTGAAAGTCTATGCGGCGTTGACGACGAGTGCAGCTGAGGGGGCTATGAGAAGGGTTTTGGATTAAATTTCAATCACTTGACAGAATCTCACAAAAATAATCAATTATTTTATGTGTGAGTGTCGATTGAGACGTCTTCGGTTCGTCATGCTTGTGAAGGGATAATCCTTCTGATCAAATGGAACGGGAGAAATTCAAATGTCTATCATGTCTTATCTGGGCTACGGCGCTGGCGTTATTGCGATTTTGGCTGCTGGCACTATGTTGTTGCCGCGCAATGTGCGGGTTGAGCGGGTTGCGACAATCGCCGCCGCCCCTGCTGATGTGATTGCAATTGCCTCTTCAGCTGAAAGCTATCAAAGATTTAACCCATACAAGAAAGCCGACGCTGGTTTTAAGTATGAAGTCTTTGGTCCTGCAACTGGCGTAGGCTCGGGTTTCAAGTTCGACAGCAAAGATGGCAAGGGACAGGCTGTTGTGACAAAAATTGCCGCTGATCGTGTTGAATACGCCCTCGACCTTGGTTCAATGGGCAAGCCAAACCAAACCATCATGGTGACACCTGATGGCACAGGTAGTAAAGTATCTTGGGCCTTGGATGCTGACATGGGCTACAATCCAGTTGGCCGCGTTATGGGACTTTTCCTTGACGGCATGATTGGCAAGAACCACGAGAGCGGTATTCAGCTCTTGGGCGAAGCACTGAAGCCACAGTCATAATTTTTCATTTTTCAATCAACACTGTTATCAATTCCCACAAACCATTTTTTGGAAACCTCAATCATGCGCTACACTTTTCTGCTCTACTCAAACCCTGCTGACTTCGCCAACATGACCCAAGAGGATTGGGCGCGCGAAAAAGAAGTTTATGGTGCCTACATTGGCGCACTGAATGAGGCTGGTGTTTTTGTCGCAACTGATTGGTTGCAGCCTGTTGAAACTGCGACCACCGTCAGCATGGAAAATGGCCAGCGCCGGATACAAGACGGGCCCTTTGCTGCGACACGCGAAACACTTGGCGGTTACTTCGTGATTGAAGTGCCAACGCTGGATGCAGCACTCTCTTGGGCCGAAAAATGCCCGGCCGCACAATATGGTAAAATCGAAGTCCGGGCCTCAGCGATGGACAGTATTTAATGGATGCGAATGCACGCGCAGCCCAAGTTGCGCGTGCCTCTTACGGACGGTTGGTGGCTGTTCTCGCAGCCCGCAGCGGAGACATTGCGGCGGCAGAAGAGTCACTATCAGATGCATTCTTAGCAGCGTTAGAAACCTGGCCTAAATCGGGCATTCCGGACAACCCGGAAGGCTGGTTGATGGCAGCTGCCAAAAACCGAACTATTGATCGTTACAGACGCAATGCCCGCAGCCCCATTACGGCAGTTGAGGAATTGCCTGATGTGGAGGACGACATGCACCATGATGAAACCATCGACGGCCCCATTCCAGACCAACGTTTGGCGTTGATGTTTGTCTGCGCCCATCCCGCAATTGATGCTTCGGTGCACACGCCGTTGATGCTGCAAACGGTATTGGGCTTTGAAGCTGCCGATATTGGTCGCAGCTTTCTTGTGTCACCAACGGCACTAGCGCAACGTTTGGTGCGCGCCAAACGCAAAATCAAAGATACACGCATTTCTTTTGAAGTGCCTCTGCGTGCTGAAATGCCAGCGCGATTGGTTGGTGTTTTAGAAGCAATTTATGGTGCCTATGCGCTTGATTGGTTGCATGAATCGGATGCGCGTGATTTGAGCACGGAAGCTCTTTTTCTGGCCAAACTGCTTGCGGATTTGTTGCCGCGAGAGGCAGAAGTGTTAGGGCTTGCTGCTTTGATTTGTTTTGCGCATGGCCGCCGAAAAGCCAGACTGACAAACGGTGTTTATACGCCGCTGCTCGAGCAAGATGTGACTTTATGGGACGATGGCTTGATCAATAAAGGTGATATTTTTTTGCGTCAAGCCGCTGGATTAAAAGTATTGGGTCGCTTTCAATTGGAGGCTGCTATTCAGCAAGTACACATGAAAGGCGTCATCGCGGAGCAGGTGGACTGGAAGGCTATTCTCTATCTAACCGAAGGTCTGTGCCGCTTATGGCCAACAACAGGTGCCGAGGTCAGTCGTGCCGCAGCTATTGCCGAAGTGATGGGGGCAGAGCAGGGATTGGCGGAGCTTACAAAGATCACGACGACGCAAATGTTTCAGCCACTCGAAGCAACCCGCGCGCACTTACTTTCAAAACTTGGGCGTGTTGAAAATGCCCTTGTTGCATACGACAATGCCATTGCAATGACGGTCGAGGCAGCAACGCGCAAATGGTTGCTGGCAAAGCGAAGTGAAATGGTTGTTGGTTGAAAACACAGTTCATATCAAACAATCACGGCTTCGGTGCCCTCAGCGCTTTTGCCACAAAAGGGTTTTTCAGTACGTCCTTTCGAAACTGCACATCATAAGCATCGTCTTGTTCCGCACGTCCCCGGTTAATTGCTGTGAACGCTTTTTCGCAAAGCGTGTCCAACGCCTTTCAGTTTGTTGCATCGTGAAGATGGCGGGAGTTCTTATAACTATTCGGAATTATTCTCGCGGGTGAACTTGCCTGCGTGGTCAAGTATTTTCCACGGCCCTTGCGCGTTGCTGCGCAGGTCGTTACCGTTGAACGAGCCGCCGCCGCCCAGCGAAACTTCGACACCAAAATCTCGATTGTTCGTAATGATGTTGTTTCTCACTGAGCCAATACCTTCTGTAAAAATTGAGATACCTGAGTTGTTGTTCCCAGTGATAGAGTTGCTGTCAATCACAGCGACGGCCTTATTCGCAACAATTATGCCGTTTGATTTTCCATCATGAATAGCGTTGTTGCGCACAGTGACTTTAGAACCTTCGACTATATCAATTGCTGTATCACCATTACTGAAAAAATCACTCTCCTCAACAAGACCCGTGCTGTTTGCAGAGAAAACGAGGCCAATCTCGTCGGCATTGGAAATGATGTTGTTCATGAAACGCAAGTTTGCAGTCTTTCCCTCAACACTCACAACAGGTCCATCTTCTGATGTGAGGTTGCTATTTTGAATGGTCAAACTGCCACCATCGACAAAAACTGCATTGCATTGGTTTCCGCATTCAGGAGTGACGAGTTGCTTGACCGTGACGTTGGCTATTAGCCCGCCCGGCGCCTTCCAGCGCAGCGTATGCTTGTCGAAACCTCGCAGCGTTACGAGTTCGCTGTTTCCAGGCCCCACAATTTCAATGGCTTTCGTGACTGTAACATTTGCATCATAGACGCCAGCCGCGAGCTCTATGCGGTCACCTGTTTTTGCTTCCTTCACGGCCTGCGCGATGGAGCCATAAATGTCGCCTTCGACTGGTTTTACCCGAATGATTTTGCCTTTTGGCGGGGCGAGGGTGGTCTGTTTCAAGCCAGGTTTGATGGGGTCACGGAAGTAAAATGTGCCGACGATGGCCGAACTGTCGTAGGTCGTTTGCTCCCCTTGTGTTGCGGCAAAAACTTGCGCCCTGGTTTCCTTGAAAATGTCTTCAAGCAGCAAGCCCGGTAAGTTGATCGAACGCGCCAGTGCATAAGTAAAAGGACTGTTTTTGCCTTGGCCGTCTAATGCAATTGATCCTGGAGCCGTGGAATAAGCGATGTAAGTTCCGACGGGTGCGAGGATGGGTGCCAGGCCTTTGCTTTTCGATTTCAAATTCGCGAACGGATTGTTCCGACATGCATCTAAAACCAATATGTTAAATGCAACGCCTGAATTCTTGATCATTGTGAGATAGCTATTGACGCTGACGTTGAAGGCTTCAGCCTCTTCATTGCTTTGCATATTGGAGTCGACGGGAACCAGATAGTTTGTGCCATCTACTTCGATGCCATGTCCTGCATAGTAAAACATGCTGGCGTCAACACCCTGTTTCAGTTCGCGTGCAAACTCTTCGATGGCCAACTTCATGCCACGCTGATCCAAGTCGTTCTTGCGGATGACTTCGAAACCAGCCTGTTTCAATGCAGTTTCCATTAGATTGGCGTCGTTGGACGGGTTCACCAGATCAGTGACATAGTCATAGTCACTGTTGCCAATCACCAATGCCACACGCTTGGCGGCCAGTGCATGTGAAATGAAAATGATGGAAAGCGACAGTGCAAATAACAATCGGCGCATATAATCCTCGCAATGTCCCCTCTGACGCAGAATTCCACACTTAACTCCGACTGCAAAGCGGTTTTGTTGCGTCTGACTATTTGGGTGGCGCGCGCAGAGCTTCCGCCACAAAGGGATGTTTCAAAACTTCTTTTCGAAACACCACGTCATAAGCTTCATCTTGTTTGATGCACTCACGTTTGATCGCGGTGAAAGTTTTTTCGCGCAGCTTGTCTAGGGCTTTGCAGTTTGCTGCGGAAAGCGCGCGGGCGGCTTTGTCATACTCAGCAAAGCAGGCCTGCCAAATATCGCGATGGCCTTGTTCGTGGTTTTTCAGATAGCCATCAAAAGCCTGCCACTTCGCCTGGGTTTTCGCTTTGAGCTGAGATGGATCGGCGTGTTTGGGCAAAACGAAGTTGAAAATGGCAGAGGTTTTGAAGGTTGTGTAACGACACGCTGCATCTGATTGCTTTTCGCCTTTATCGGTCTTTGTGGCAATCATGGTGAAGGCGAATGTGGCATTGCCAGCCGCGCGCGGTGACTTTGCCTTGATATAATCATAGACCTCAACGGCCGTTTTGCCTTGGACGATATAGAACAGATTCTTTGAAACATCCTTCGCCTCCACCGTTGAAGCGGTGAGCGAGAACATAAGTGCAAGTGTCAGGAATGATTCACGAAACATGTGATGGGAGTAGGGCAGTCTGCGAGGCAAAGTCAATCATGCGGCAAGTCTCAAAAACGCTGCCCTTCCACTTTGGCGAAGGCTCACCTATCTATAGGCACTGATTTGACTGATTCACCTTTTGGAGCCTCCATGTCCAACTTTGACCACAACACCCCCCATGCTGCTTTTTGGCCTTCTGTTATTCAACAGGAAGCTCGGGGCGAACGGGTTTATGATTTGCCTTCGCGGTTGCTGCGGGAACGCATTATTTTCGTGACCGGGCAGGTGGAAGATACGATGGCGGCATCGATTAACATGCAGCTGCTGTTTCTTGAGGCCGAAAACCCCAAGAAGGAAATCTCGATGTATATCAACTCGCCCGGTGGCGTGGTCACCGCTGGCTTGTCAATTTACGACACCATGCAGTTCATCAAGTGCCCAGTCTCTACTATCGTTATGGGACAAGCCGCATCGATGGGTTCGCTTTTGGCGGTTGCAGGCGAGAAAGGCATGCGCTTTGCTTTGCCGAATGCCTCGATCATGGTGCACCAACCTTCAGGCGGTTACCAGGGCCAAGTCACCGATATCATGATCCACGCCCGCCATGTGGAGCGTATCAAACAGCGGATGAATGAGCTCTATGTGCGGCACACAGGCCGCAGCATCAAGGAAGTGGAAGAGGCGCTGGAACGTGACAATTTCATGTCACCAGAGGAGGCGTTGGCCTTCGGCCACATCGACAAGATCATGGAAAAGCGTCCAGATACGCCGGACGGTAAATAAATATATATAGATTTCAACATCTTGTGTTGTGGCATGGCGATGCTGCAACACCAGAAAGAATTGCTTAACCTGCAGTAGCGCATTCTGGATTTGAGTTGGCGGGACGCGCTATAAGATATCTGAGGTCCGACTGCGTTTGGTGCGAGCGTTAAGGCCCTGTTTTGAGTGGCGCATGAGTAGCGTGCCGAAAGTAAGGAAAGTCAAATGAGCAAGACCCCAGCCAGCGAGAGCAAGAACACCCTTTACTGCTCCTTCTGTGGCAAAAGCCAACATGAAGTGCGCAAGCTGATTGCAGGCCCTACCGTATTCATTTGCGATGAATGCGTTGAGCTGTGCATGGACATCATTCGCGAGGAAAATAAATCAGCCCTCGTTAAGTCGAAGGACGGCGTACCAACGCCCCATGAAATTCGTAAAGTGCTGGATGACTATGTCATTGGCCAAGACCATGCCAAGCGCGTGTTGTCTGTCGCCGTCCACAATCACTATAAGCGCCTGAACCACGGTGCCAAAGGCAATGAAGTTGAATTGGCCAAATCCAACATCATGTTGGTGGGTCCGACAGGTTCGGGCAAAACCCTTTTGGCGCAAACACTGGCTCGCATTCTTGATGTGCCATTCACCATGGCCGACGCAACGACACTGACCGAAGCCGGTTATGTGGGTGAAGACGTTGAAAACATCATTCTGAAATTGCTGCAAGCGTCAGATTATAATGTTGAACGTGCCCAACGCGGCATCGTCTATATCGACGAAATCGACAAGATCAGTCGGAAGTCTGACAATCCCTCGATCACCCGCGACGTGTCGGGCGAGGGTGTTCAGCAAGCTTTGCTGAAAATCATGGAAGGAACAGTTGCGTCTGTGCCGCCTCAGGGTGGCCGTAAACATCCGCAGCAAGAATTCCTGCAAGTGGATACCACCAACATTCTGTTCATCTGCGGCGGTGCTTTCGCTGGTCTTGAACGCATCATCAACATGCGTTCCAAAGGAACGGGCATGGGCTTTGCTGCCACTGTGCGCTCACCTGATGACCGCCGCACGGGTGCTGTGCTGCGCGAATTGGAACCAGAAGATTTGTTGAAGTTCGGTTTGATCCCGGAATTTGTCGGTCGTTTGCCCGTAACGGCAACGCTGGAAGATCTGGACGAAACCGCCTTGGTGCAGATTTTGTCTGAACCTAAAAATGCCATCGTGAAGCAATATCAACGCTTGTTCGAAATGGAAGGTGTGAAACTGACACTGCCAGAGGAAGCATTGAAGTCCATTGCACGCCGCGCCATTGAACGGAAAACTGGTGCCCGTGGTTTGCGCTCCATCATGGAAAACATTCTGCTCGACACCATGTATGATCTGCCAGGCATGGAAGGCGTAGAAGAAGTCGTGATTTCGAAAGAAGTTGTTGATGGCCAAGCCAAGCCATTGCTGATTTACGCCGACCGCGAAGAAAAGGCGAACGCCTCGGCCTGATTTTAAGCGATTGCCTGCACTTGAACTCCATGCGGGCAATCTCCACATCCGGCACTACAGTTTCATTGCGAAACAGGCGCAATGACAAAAGGATTTAAGATGGCAAAAAAGCCCGTGATACCTCAAGCTGAACTAGGCCCGGAAGAAACATTGCCGGTGCTTCCGCTGCGCGACATTGTTGTTTTTCCGCACATGATCGTGCCGCTGTTTGTTGGCCGTGAGAAAAGTATTCGTGCTCTCGAAGAAGTGATGCGCGAAGAAAAGCGCATTCTCTTGGTCGCACAAAAAAATCCCGGTGATGATGATCCGGCGATCGACACCATTTATGAAGTGGGCACTGTTGCACAAGTCATGCAGTTGTTGAAACTGCCTGACGGCACGGTCAAAGTGCTGGTCGAAGGCGTTGATCGCGCCAAAGTGTTGGGCTTCACCTCGAAGCCAGAGTACTTTGAGGCCCGTGTGGCAACAATGCCCGTGCCGAAAACATTTTCGAAAGAAACTGAAGGACTTGCGCGCTCAACGGCACAGCAGTTTGAGAGCTATGTAAAGCTCAACAAAAAAGTGCCGCAGGAAGTTTTGGCTGGCCTTGGTGCCATTACCGACTTTGCCAAATTGGCAGATACGATTTCCGCTCACTTGGCTTTGAAAATTGCTGAGAAGCAGGAACTGTTAGAACTCGCAACCGTCGATCAGCGTTTGGAAAAAGCCTACGCGTTGATGGAAGGCGAGATTTCCGTTCTGCAAGTTGAAAAGCGCATCCGCAGCCGCGTCAAACGCCAGATGGAAAAGACCCAGCGCGAATATTATTTGAATGAGCAAATGAAGGCTATTCAAAAGGAACTCGGCGACGGGTCAGGCAATGGTGGCGAAGAGCGCGACGAAATGGGCGAGCTCGAAAAGCGCATCAAGGACACCAAGTTCTCGAAGGAAGCGCGTGAACGCGCCGAAGCTGAAATGAAAAAGCTGCGGCAAATGTCGCCAATGTCGGCTGAAGCAACGGTTGTACGGAACTACCTTGATTGGTTGTTGAACATTCCTTGGTCACAAAAGAGCAAGGTGAAAACAGACCTCGACTATGCGCAGAATGTTCTGGACACGGATCATTTTGGTTTGGACAAGGTCAAGGACCGCATTGTTGAATATCTCGCCGTGCAAGCGCGCACCAACAAACTGCGTGGACCTATTCTGTGCCTCGTGGGACCGCCAGGTGTTGGTAAGACCTCGCTTGGCAAATCCATCGCCAAGGCGACGGGTCGTGAATTCATTCGCATGTCACTGGGTGGCGTGCGCGATGAAGCTGAAATTCGTGGTCACCGCCGCACCTACATTGGTTCGATGCCCGGCAAGGTCATTCAGTCAATGAAGAAGGCGAAGAAATCCAATCCGCTCTTCCTGCTCGACGAAATCGACAAGATGGGCATGGATTTCCGCGGCGATCCATCAGCAGCACTGCTCGAAGTGTTGGATCCGGAACAAAACGCCTCGTTCATGGACCACTATTTGGAAGTGGAATATGACCTGTCGAATGTCATGTTTGTCACAACGTCGAACACGTTGAACATTCCGCCTGCATTGTTGGACCGTATGGAAATCATCCGCATTGCCGGTTACACGGAAGATGAAAAAGCAGAAATCGCCCGTCGCCATTTGGTGCCGAAGGCGATGGAACATCATGGCTTGGACAAGAAGGAATTCGAAGTCACAGGCGAAGCTGTGCGCGAAATCATTCAGCATTACACCCGCGAAGCAGGTGTGCGCAGTCTTGAGCGTGAAATGAACACGCTGGCCCGCAAGGCCGTCAAGGATTTGATGATTTCGAAGAAGAAGAAAATCAAAGTAACACCTGCCGTAGTCAATGACTATCTGGGCGCACACAAGTTCCGCTTCGGTGAGGCTGAACGCGAAGACCAAGTGGGCGTTGTCACAGGCCTTGCATGGACGGAAGTGGGCGGCGAATTGCTGACCATTGAAGCTCTGATGATGCCGGGCAAAGGCAAGATGACGGTAACAGGCAATCTTCGCGATGTGATGAAAGAGTCAATTTCGGCTGCGTCATCCTACGTGCGTTCGCGCGCGCCATCCATCGGTGTGAAGCCGCCGCTGTTTGATAAGCGCGACATTCACGTGCACGTGCCGGAAGGTGCCACGCCCAAAGACGGTCCATCGGCTGGTATTGGTATGGCCACGGCTATTGTGTCGGTGCTCACAGGAATCCCAGTGCGCAAAGATGTTGCTATGACGGGCGAAGTCACACTGCGTGGCCGCGTCTTGCCAATCGGTGGATTGAAGGAAAAGCTGTTGGCAGCTCTGCGCGGCGGCATCAAAAAAGTGCTGATCCCCGCTGACAACGTCAAGGACTTGGCTGAAATTCCAGACAACGTGAAGTCTGGCATGGAGCTGATCCCGGTTTCTCATGTGGATGAAGTCTTGAAGCATGCACTGGTCCGCCAACCCGTCGCCATCGTCTGGGATGAGGAAGCCGAAGAAGCCGCTGCCGCCGCCCGCGCCAAAGACAAGGGTTCAGGCGAGAGTGCTGTGACGCATTAGTTTGATTGCAAGAATTGAAAAAAGGCGCCCACGTGGCGCCTTTTTTATGCGTCGGAGTTGAGGTGGTGCATGTTGCCATTCATGTCAGTGACGATCTCTCCATCGACATACACCGGCCCCACCGGCACCTTGCCGTGACCTCCTGGAATATCCAGTACGAACGCAGGTTGGCACAGGCCTGATACGGGCCCGCGCAGTTGGCGCATCAAATCTTGCCCTTCAGCCAACGGCACGCGGAAATGCGACGTGCCCTTGGCGAGATCGGTTTGATGCAGATAATAAGGCTTCACGCGATTGGACCACGAGGGCGCGCATCAGATTGGTCAATGCCTCAACAGTATCATTCACACCGCGCAACAGCACAGACTGCGAGAGCAGGGGGATGCCGTTGTCTACCATCAAGGCAAGGGCACGTTGCACTTCTAGCGTGATTTCATCGGCGTGGTTGATGTGAATGACCACATAGGTGGCGAGACGTGTTTTCAGTGCTGCGATGAAGTTCAGGTGTAATTCGTGCAGGCTCTGCCACAGGAACGCGCGTGTGGAGCCGCAAGACTTTCACATGATCGATGGCAGCGAGGGATTGCGCGAGATTGGAAATGCGGCGGTCAGATAACACTAGAGGGTCGCCACCCGACAGGATAACTTCCCAGATTTGGTTGTGATCAGCGATGTATTGCAATGCAGCTTTGATCTCGGCTGCGGTCAATGTGCCTTCCGCTTGGCCCACGGTTTCACGCCTAAAACAAAAGCGACAATAGACGGCACAGGTATGCGTGGGTTTCAGCAGTACCCGATCAGCATAGCGGTGCGTAACGCCCTTGACGGGTGTGTGAACGTCATCCCCAATGGGGTCGGCCAATTCATCCGGCGTGATCAAAAGTTCATCCGTAGACGGAACATATTGCCTTGATATGGCAGGGTTTGAAAGTTGCGTTGCCACATGGGGCGTGATGCGTAAGGCGAATTGATCAATGACCTGATTGTAAGTCACTATCCGCGCCCAAGGCGTGCAGCGTTGTAATGGGTTTCATGTGATGGCTTAAGCTGGTGGAATAAAGGGTTGAGATATCTCAATAAAAACTGGCAGCGACTCCATCAAAGTGGCATGCGCGTCAAGTGCAGGATAGGGCGCGTCCTCAAACAAATCTGGTTGCGCTTCATTCATATGACGCAACATGCACGTTACCGCAATGTCGGCATGAGTGAAAGTGTTACCAAACCAGAAAGGCGTTTTGCGCGTCGCACGATCCGTTTCCAAAGTTGATAACCCGCCTGCAATTTGGCTGGTAAGGCGTGCCAAATAGACTCTCCGAAACGATGTCATGCAAGTGCTGCTCGTAAAAACGACTAACACCCTTGTCTAAAACTCCTGTCGCCAAAGAAATGTTTTGCCATCGCTTGGTGCCGGGCGGGCCCAGTTTGCGGCAACAACGCCCGTGACGGCTCCACCAACTGATCCAGATAGTCGATCATCGCAAAGCTATCCAAAAGCACATCGCCATCATCGAGAACCAATGTGGGCACACGCACAAGCGGGTTGTAAGCTTTCAGGCGGTCCGCATCGCCAAACACGGACCAAGGCCAGTGTTCAAACGGGATATCGTAGAGCGTCAACGCAATGCCAACCCGCCGCACAAAACCAGAATCATATTGCCCGATCAAAATCATCTCACTTCCCCTGCGTTAGCGCGATTTTGAATGCGAAGAACGCAAATACGCCAGCAAAGGAATAATCTATGCCACGCAATACGCGGGGGCGCGACTTCAGCCAGTTCACCAATTTTTCTGCAACGACGATCATTAACAATGCGCCGGGAATATTGAACAGAACAAAGTACAGACCAAGAAACAGCAATTTTCCAGTGACGTGAGGATCATCAGCTGAAACGAACTGCGGCAGGAAGGTGATGAAGAACAGCACGACCTTGGGGTTGGTCAGGTTGATGGTGATGCCCATGACGAAACTGCTCAGCAAAGTGGAAGATGTCTTCCCGGTGTCTTTCACGTTGAGAGACGAACCATTGCGGATGGCGTCAAAGGCGAGCCACAACAGATAAATGGCACCCACAATTTTCAAAACGAAAAACCCGGTCTGTGAGGCGGCAATCAGCGCCGATACGCCAAAAGCTGCGAGCAGTGTGTGCACAATGCAACCCACGTTGGTGCCTACAAACGAAGCCACGCCTGCAGAGCGACCAGAGCCAATGGTGCGGGATAGCCAAAGACTCATATCTGGTCCTGGTGTGATGAACAGCAGAAACGAGGCAATCGTATAGGCGAACAGGGTGGGGAGGTCGGGCAGAAATGTCATGCCGCGTGATTACACCATTCGCTTTCGACTTGCGAATCTCAACCGTTCCGATTCAAACTCCAGTTACGGCAATGGTGTTTGCGTTTTGAGTCGGTTTTCACAGGATTCGAATTCCACATGAACAAAAGCGAGTTGATTGCCAAAGTCGCCACCGACACCAGGCTCACCCGGGGTGAAGCCGAAGAAGTTGTCGACGCAACCATCGAAAACATCGTGAAAGCACTCATGGATGGCGACGACGTGCGCCTCATGGGCTTTGGCGTGTTCACCGTCACGCGCCGCGAAGCGGGAAAAGCGCGCAACCCGAAAACGGGAAAAGTGATCAAGATGCCGGCCTCCAACAGGGCACGGTTTAAACCGGGGAAACTACTGAAGGAGGCAGTCAACAGCTAGGCGACACTGTATCGACTAAAAAACATCAGCCCCGCACGCCCTCAGAAACCGTGTGGGGCGTTTTTGTGTTTATGGAGGGAATGGTGGGCGATGACGGACTCGAACCGCCGACATCTTCGGTGTAAACGAAGCGCTCTACCAACTGAGCTAATCGCCCATTCCGAGGGGGTGCATAGCGGCCTGCCGCGAGAATGGCAAGCCGCTTTTATAGAATTATGCGGGTTCAGGTATTGCGGCGATATCTTCGCCGTCGATGGCGTTTTCGAAGATCCGCAAGCGCTTGTAGATAGAAATCAATTCGACGATCGTGGACCATGAGTTGACCAGATACTGCATGGAATCCTTCACCTGCCCAAAGGCATTCAAGATCTGGTTCATGGAACCCAATGTGATTTTGCCAGCGACGATTGTTGGCGCGAGGATGATGTAAGGGAATATATTGTCGGTCTGCAAATAGACGATCCGACCTACATTGAAGTAGGTGTAGTTGAAGTAGAGTTTAAAATAGTTCTTACGCACCGCGCTGAACAGCTCATTCAAGGTTGGCGGAGTAGCGCGATCGGCGTTGTCTTCGCCATACACCAATTCTTTCCGGAAGGCCGCTTCAACGCGTTGGTTCTTGAATTCCAAGCCGGGCAAGCGAATGCCGATGAGAGCCAAAAGCCCCGTCCCGAAAATCGACCAGACGATGGCAACAATGACCAGCGCGTAAGGAATATTGCCAATGATGGGAATGTCGGTCACGTCCTTCGAGAGGCGCAGCAGATACTGGCAAAAAGGCGATTAACGTCATCACAGAGTCAATCAAGCTTTTGCCAAGTCCTTCCATCGTCGATGCAAAGCGCATGGTATCTTCTTGTACACGCTGCGCAGCGCCTTCAACGCCACGCAGTTTAGACCAATTCGCGGTGTAAAAATCATTCATCGCCGTGCGCCAGCGGAAGACGTAGTGGCTGATGAAAAAGCGCGTCAGAACCCCAACCACCACAGCGACCAAAGCGATACCCATGAAGCTAACGAGTTCCGAGAAGAATTCTGCCAGCGTGACGGGTCGCGTTTTGCCTAAGGCTGCCTGAATCAAGTCATAAAACGGACCATACCAATCATTGATGGCAACGCTGACTTGCACTTGGAAATAGGTTGTAAAAATGATGAGTGCGGTTCCAAGCACCGACCAGAAGTACCATCGGTTGGGTTGGAGCTTCCACCACACGGCCGCGAAGATTGCCGTGATGATCGCAAAGAAAATATAAAACCACAGGAACGGTTTTGACCAAAACACCGAAACGCCGATGATCGGCGGCGTATCTGCAGGAGCGTTTGGAAGGCCAATAAATTGCCCCCAGTCTTTTGCGGCAAAGAACCACAGCAACACGCAGAATATTGACCACAGGAATGCCGACCAGAAAAACAGCCTCGGACTTGGAAAAAACGATTTGAACATCGGCTTTGCTTTCTGGCGCGTGCGCCCTATGGAATCGCTGGAGACCATAAAGTGCCGCTTGATTGGGGGCAACTTACAAGATGTTGAGGTGAAATGTGATCGCTCCGGGCCTTTTGAACGCTGCCCTTGAGGTTTGGGTGGAAGAAAACAGCGCTGGCGGCTTGGCAGAGCAATCACAGGCCTTGAGTGCAAGTTACCGCAAAGGTCAAACCTCCAGCCATGTCAGCCTAGCCGCCTATGTGGCGACACGCGTTCCCGCAACCTTTGCCGCGAACACAAAAGTGCAGGCGGCCTTGGCAGCGGTATTTAGGGAATTTGCGCCGCACACCTTACTGGACGTAGGGGCAGGGCCGGGAGTGGCCAGTTGGGCGGCGGTTGCGCAATGGTCTTCGATTGATCAAATCACCATGTGTGAACAGGATAAAAACTTTACGGTGCTCGCTGCGAAGTTGAATGTGGCGAGTGGAATACCTGCCTTGGCGTCAACCGAGATTGTGCTGAAGTCAGAGGCTACACTTGGAACTGACATCAAGGCTGATTTGGTCACAGCGTCATATGTGCTGGCGGAATTGCCAGTGGACCAGATGGCGCAACTGGCCAAGCGCATGTGGGCGCGAACGACGCAAGTGCTGGTGCTGATCGAACCCGGCACACCACAAGGCTTTGCCCGGCTGCGCGCGATGCGGGATGCGCTAATGCAGGAAGGTGCGCATGTGCTGGCGCCCTGCACACACCAAAATCAATGCCCCATTCAGGGCCAGGACTGGTGCCACTTCAAAACCCGCGTGCAGCGCTCGCGCCAGCACATGCATGCCAAACAAGCGATGGTGCCGTTTGAAGACGAAGCTTTCAGTTACTTGATTGTGTCACGGCAAAAAGTTGGTGTTGCGGGTACGCGTATCATCTCGCCTGTGACGCATAATAAAGTGAGCGCAGAAATGCGTCTCTGTGGGAGCGGGGGCTTCCGTGACATGGTTGTTGCCAGCCGTGACAAGCCCTCTTACAAACGCGCCAAGAAAGCCCAATGGGGCGATCTCTGGGAGTAACTTTCGATGAACCTTGAATCGCTGAAATTGCAAGCCCTGAGTTATGTTGAGATACTGCAGGGCTGGTTGGCCAGTCCGCAATTCTATGCCCAGGTCATTGCCATTGTAGTGTTGTGGTTGGTGGCAAAACTGCTAGCTCGGCAGGTGTTGGCGCGGGTGCCGCTGTTGCGCGAAGAGCCGACTGAAGGGCGCTTTCTGCGTTATCAGAAGCTGTTGTACTCCTGCCGCAACTTGCTGGAACCATTGGTGTTTGTGGGCCTGATGGCTGCTGCGGCATCGGTTGCAGACCAAACCTTGGGCGCCAGCTGGTTGATCCGTATCGCGCAAAGCCTTGCCTTGGTGCGACTGCTTCATGCTGTCATCATGCGCTTCTTGACCCACCCCGTGATCAATTCGGCGGCGCGTTGGGTGGGCCTTCCCATCGCTGCAATTTATGCACTGGGTTATTTTGATCAGTTCACGTCGGGGCTGGATGGCATTGCGTTTTCGGCTGGCAATATTCGCATATCGCTGTTGGCATTGGCAAAGGCGGCACTGTTTGGCGGCATCTTGTTTTGGTTGGGGCGCACGTCATCATCAGCCGGTCAACGTGTCATCCGTGACCAACAATCAGTTGATGTTCAGACAAGGGAGCTTGCGGCCAAGGCCTTAGAAATAACTGTATTCGCAATTGTTGGCTTGTTGCTGCTCAACATACTGGGGTTGGATCTGACTACACTTGCAGTGTTTGGCGGCGCGTTGGGTGTGGGGCTCGGTTTTGGTCTGCAACAAATCGCGTCCAACTTTATCTCGGGCATCATTCTGCTGCTCGAACGCTCCATCAAAATCGGTGACTACATAGAAATGGAAGATGGCAAATCAGGCACTTTGCGGCAGATGAACATGCGCTCGTCCATTCTCTCCACCTTCGACGGCAAAGACATCATGGTGCCGAATGACAAGTTCATCACCACGCAGTTCACAAATTGGACCAATGAGGACCCACGCCAGCGCTACGAAGTTGAATTCGCTGTGGCTTATGAAACCGACCTGCACAAAGTGCCGCCGTTGATCATCAAAGCTGTTTCCGCACATGAACAGGTGTTGGTGGAGCCTGAAGAGCCCGACGTGGAATTGCGCAGCTTTGGCGACAATGGTGTGAACTTCGCCGTTGAATTCTGGGTCTCCGGTATTGATGACGGCAAGAACAAATTTACATCAGAAGTGCGCTTTTTGATTTGGGATGCATTGAAAAAAGCGGGTATCTCCATGCCATTTCCGCAACGCGAAATCCGCATTCTCAATGATATGCCTGTGGTCAAGAAGGGGACCAAAGCATGACACGGAAATTGATTTCCTCGGGTTCAAAATTTGAAGCGGAAATAGGCTATTCACGCGCTGTCGTGCAGGGAAATTGGTGTTTTGTGGCGGGTACCACGGGTTTTGATTACACGGCCATGACCATTTCAACCGATGTGGCGGAACAAGCCGAACAGACCTTTAAAAACATTGATGCAGCATTGAAGCAAGCGGGCTTTGCCATGGCCGACGTTGTACGTGTGCATTACCTGCTGCCACGCGCTGCCGACTTCGAAGCGACTTGGCCAATTCTGCAAAAATGGTTCGGCACAGTGCGCCCCGCCGCAACCATGTTCGAAGCAGGCCTCGCTGATCCGCGCATGAAAATTGAAATTGAGGTGACAGCGTTCAAAGGGTGAGATCGCGGCAGTCGGCTCCCTTAGTCCTTGGGACAGTTTCCCAACACGTTGGCGGGGTGCCTAACGACATTAAAAAAGGCGAAGGCTATTCCGCCCTCGCCTTTTATAGTTGTCAGTGGCGTCAATACCGATTCCGGTTCTCGACAGCGCACCCTCCCCAGACCTGGGTCACGTAGCCCGTGTACACTTGATCTTGTTTTTCTTAGATCAATAAGCTGCCGCATTTTTCTGGGCTTGCCAAGTTAAAAATGGCGAATATGTGACTGGGGCGTACGATTCAAATTCAGGTTGTGCTATGGAGTGGCTTGAGTTCAGGCTGTAAATCCTTAAAAGGGCCGAGATTCCAAATCATTCAAGGATTCTCATGCGCCTGTCCCAATACTTCCTACCCATACTGCGGGACGACCCCAAGGAAGCTGAGATTGTATCACACAAGTTGATGCTGCGCGCTGGCATGATCCGTCAGGAAGCGGCAGGCAGCTATTCCTGGTTGCCCATGGGGTTCAAGGTTTTGAAGAAAATCGAGCAGATTGTGCGCGAAGAACAGAACCGGGCAGGAGCAATTGAAGTGCTCATGCCAACCATCCAATCGGCCGACTTATGGAAAAAATCTGGCCGCTATGATGCCTATGGCAAGGAAATGTTGCGGGTCAAAGACCGTCACGACCGCGAGATGCTTTATGGCCCCACCAATGAGGAAATGATTACCGACATTTTCCGCCAGGGTGTGCAGAGCTACAAAGACGTGCCGCGCAACCTCTACCACATCCAATGGAAATTCCGCGACGAAGTGCGGCCACGCTTTGGCGTGATGCGCGGCCGCGAGTTCCTGATGAAGGATGCTTACTCTTTTGATCTGAGCTTTGAAGCCGGCATGCATTCTTACAACAAGATGTTTGTGAGCTACCTGAAGACCTTCGCCCGCATGGGTATCAAAGCCGTGCCGATGCGCGCTGATACGGGCCCTATCGGCGGCGACGCCAGCCATGAGTTCTTGGTACTTGCTGAGACAGGTGAGAGTGGCGTGTATTTTGATGGCGCGTTGCACGATATGGATTGGTCATCAGTCGATATCGATTTTGACAATGTCGACGCCGTGGCAAAACTCGTTTCAGACTACACGACAAAATATGCCGCAACGGATGAAAAACACGATCAGGCGGAATTTGAAAACCGCGTGCCTGAGGCCAAACGCATGAGTGGGCGCGGTATTGAAGTCGGGCACATCTTCTTCTTCGGTACAAAATACTCAGAACCCTTTGGCTGCGAAGTGCAAGGGCCGGACGGAAAGAAAGTGACGTTGCAATCAGGCTCTTACGGCATCGGCGTGTCGCGGCTTGTCGCTGGCATTATTGAAGCGTCGCACGATAAAGACGGAATTATCTGGCCCGAATCTGTTTCGCCCTTTGATATCGGCTTGGTCAACATAAAGTCCGGTGATTCAGAAGCAGATGCTGCTTGTGAGGCGATTTACAAAGGCCTCACCGCCAAGGGCAAAGATGTCTTGTATGATGATCGCAATGCTCCGGGCGGAGCAAAGTTCGCATCGATGGATTTGATTGGTTTGCCTTGGCAGGTCATTGTTGGTCCGCGCGGCTTGAAAGACGGTGTTGCAGAAATCAAAAACCGCAAAACGGGCGCGCGTGAAAACGTGGCACTGGATAAGGTTGTGGAGCGCATGACGGCCTGATGACCGACAATTTGCCAGATACCCGTCCCTTCGCTGGCTTTGAGTGGAAGCTGGCGTTGCGCTACCTGCGGGCGCGGCGCAAAGAGGGCGTGGTTTCGGTGATTTCGATGTTCTCGTTTCTGGGGATTATGCTCGGTGTGGCAACGCTCATTGTTGTGATGTCTGTGTTCAACGGATTCCACAACGCTTTGCTGGATCAAGTCTTAGGCTTCAGCGGACACGCCAGCGTCTATCATCCGCAACTTGAACCATTGACGGAGCCTGATGAACTTGTCGCGCGTTTGGAACGCACGCCGCGCGTGAAACAGGCGATTGCGCTGGTTGAAGGGCAAGTCTTGTTTTCGTCGGAAAAGACGGCAACTGGTGCCCTCGTGCGCGGTGTGAACGAGCGCGACGTTGTCAAACTGCGGGGCCTCAACAACGACAAACTGCGCACCGCCATCCGCACCCCGGGCGGGTTGGATTTGGAACCCGGTTTCAAGGGTTGGGACGCTTCTAATGGTGTGGCCATCGGCGAGCGCATGGCCTGGAAACACCAGGTGGGTTTGGGCAATACCATAACGCTTCTCTCACCCAACGGACCTGACACTGTGATGGGGTCGACACCACGGTCGCGCGATTACCCTGTGGTTGCGATTTTTAAAATGGGCGTTTCGGAATACGACGAAAACGTTGTCTATATGCCATTGGCAGAATCGCAGGACTTTTTCGCGACCGAGGATGGTGTGTCGGTGGTTGAAGTGATGGTTGAAGACCCAGAGGAAATTCAGGCTTCACTCGGTGACCTCCGTGCCGCAACTGGCAAAGACCTGATGATACAGACGTGGAAAGATCGCAATCTGGCGTTCCTCAATGCTTTGGTGATGGAACGCAATTTGTTGTTCATGGTGGTGATGATGGTGGTGTTGGTGGCAGCACTCAACATTATCTCTGGTTTGATCATGTTGGTGAAAGACAAAAGCCACGACATTGCCATTCTGCGCACCATGGGAGCGACGGCGGGTGCCATGCAACGTGTATTCTTTATCACGGGTGCCGCAATAGGCGTGGCAGGAACCATTGCCGGAATGTTGCTCGGCTTGTTGATTGCAGCGAACGCTGAAAGCATCCGCAAAGGCATCCAGTGGGTCACCGGCGTTGATCCTTTCAACGAAGACCTTTACCTGCTGTCGAAGTTGACGGCAGAAATTGAACCGTCTCAGGTTATTTTCATCATGACGCTGACCTTGGTGTTGACGTTCTTGGCGACGCTTTACCCTTCGTGGCGGGCAGCGAAACTCGATCCGGTTGAGGCCTTGCGCTACGAATGACGCTGAAACCTGCATTGGAATTGGTCGCTGTCAGCCGTGTGTTTGGGTCTGGTGAGGCAGAACTGCGCGTGTTTGATGAATTGTCATTGACTGTCAGAGCTGGTGAAGTTGTAGCTCTTGTCGGTCAATCAGGATCTGGCAAGTCTTCACTGTTGCACATTGCAGGATTGCTGGAAAAGCCAACGTCGGGCGAAGTCTTTATAGCGGGTCAAGAATGCACAAAGCTGGATGATGTGGCGCGCACCCGTATCCGCCGCATTGGCGTGGGGTTTGTGTATCAATTTCATCATCTGCTTGCCGGAATTCTCAGCACTTGAAAATGTTGTCATGCCGCAATTGATTGCGGGACGCTTCAACGGCCGAGGCGGAAAAACGCGCCAAGGAATTACTCGGTCGATTAAAGCTTTCGCATCGCCTGCACCATCGTCCTGCGGAAATGTCGGGTGGCGAACAACAACGCGTCGCCATCGCTCGCGCCCTTGCAAATCGACCCTTGTTGCTACTTGCTGATGAGCCCACAGGCAACCTTGATCCTGATACAGCGGCCCTCGTGCATGCCGAATTCATGCGCCTCATCCGCGAAGAGGGCTTAGGCGCGTTGATCGCCACCCATAATTTTGAGTTGGCCGCCAACATGAGCCGCACTATGGTGTTGCAGCATGGCAAACTTGTCGAAGGTTAGTGCACTTGCGCTGTTGATAGCGCTTTCTACGCAAGCTGATGCAGCTCCAAAGCTGGATCGCAAGGCCTTTGCTGTATCGGTGTGTGCTGCCATCGACAAAGCGTCCGCAACGCATGGCTTGGACCGCATCTTTTTCACAAGACTGTTGTGGAAAGAAAGCTTGTTTGACCCCAATGCTGTGAGCCCTGCGGGGGCAGAGGGCATTGCGCAATTTATGCCGGGCACAGCAGAGCGGCGGAAACTGGAAGACCCCTTTGATCCGCTGGCGGCTATTTCAGCCTCCGCATCGTTTCTTTCTGATCTTGAAAAACAATTTGGAAACCTAGGTTTAGCTGCAGCGGCTTACAATGCAGGTGAAGGCAGAATTACGCGATGGCTCGCCGGTAACAGTGGGCTTCCTGATGAAACCGAGGGCTATGTTGCATCAATCACTGGCAAAGCTGCTGACGACTGGAAAGTCAAATCCGCTGACCATGCGATGCCTGCATTGGGCAAAACTGGCGATTTTACAAAGCAATGCATAGCCCTTGCTGCACGAGAAACGAATCCCACAAATGTCAAAGGCGTGCGGCGCGGCAAATCCCAACCTTGGGGCGCGCTGCTTGCGGCTGATTTCAACGAAGGTCGGGCTCTCAGCATGTTCAAGCGCTTGAAACTGCGCTTCCCGCAGGTGTTGGATGGTGTTCAGCCGTTTGTTGCCCGAAAGGCAAATCTGTCGCGCGGCAGCAAGAAGATGGCCTTTGTCATGGTGGGGGCTAAAACCCGCGAGGCTGCACTACAATTATGTGTCAAGTATTCAGAGGCTGGTCTGCCGTGCTTGGTGAGAAAAAACGGGTGATAGTGACATCCAAGCGTCGCATTCCGGATGCGGCGTGCTAGAAAACCAGAATGTCTAACCAACCACAATTTGTTCATTTGCGTGTTCACTCCGCATACTCGCTCTCTGAAGGGGCAGTACAAGTGAAGCAAATGGCAACACTTGCCATCAAAAACGGTATGCCAGCTGTGGCCATAACCGATACGGGCAATTTATTTGGAGCCTTGGAATTTTCTGATGCGATGATGGAAAAGGGCATTCAGCCCATCATTGGAACGGCACTCAAAGTTGACATGGCCTTGGCTGACGCCGCGCCGCAAAAACATCAAACCGGCATCAAGCACTTTCATACGCTTGTTCTGTTGGCGCAAAATGAGCATGGCTACACCAACATGATGCGTATGGTGAGCCGCAGTTTTCTTGACGTATCAGCTCACGATGAACCTCATATACCATGGGCGCTGTTTGAAGAATGTTCAGACGGTATCATCGTTCTATCTGGTGGACCTTCTGGGCCTTTGAATGCAGCCTTGCTGCAAGGCCAAATTCCTCTGGCGAAAGACATCGCTTCACGATTACAGATACTCTTGGGCAACCGTTTATATATCGAGTTGCAACGCCACAGTCTTGAAACCGAACGCGCGACTGAAAAAGGCCTGATCGATCTGGCCTACGACCTAGGCATTCCACTCGTCGCAACCAACGAAGTGTTTTTTGCAGCGCCCGATGATTTTGCAGCCCATGACGCTCTAATCTGCATTGCAGAAGGCGAAGTCGTCGCCGCCGATGAACGTCGTCGCTTAACACCAGAACACTATTTCAAATCTCAAAAAGAAATGGCGACACTGTTCGCCGACATTCCAGAGGCGATTGAAAACACCATTGAGATTGCTCAACGCTGTGCATATCGCGTGGAAGGTCGGAAACCCATTCTGCCACGCTTTGGCGATGGTGATGAACCAGAGGAATTGCGCGTACAAGCACGAGCGGGCCTCAATCAGCGCCTTGCAGCAACAGGTATGGCACCGGGTACAACGCGCGAGGACTACGACAAGCGCCTAGAATACGAACTCTCTGTCATCATCAAAATGAACTACGCGGGTTACTTCCTCATCGTGGCGGATTTCATCAAATGGGCGAAGGCACAGGATATTCCTGTGGGGCCGGGGCGTGGATCGGGCGCAGGTTCACTTGTGGCCTATGTGCTCACGATCACTGATCTTGATCCGCTACGGTTCAATTTGTTGTTTGAGCGCTTCCTCAATCCTGATCGTATCTCCATGCCCGACTTCGATATCGACTTCTGCCAAGATCGTCGTGATGAAGTGATTGATTATGTGCAGGCGCGTTACGGCAGAGAGAGCGTTGCGCAAATTATCACATTTGGCAAACTGCAAGCCCGCATGGTGACGCGCGACGTGGGTCGCGTATTGCAGTTGCCCTATGGGCAAGTTGATCGTTTATCAAAAATGATCCCTATGAATCCAGCAGCACCCGTAACACTTGGGCAAGCCATTGCCTTGGAACCGCGGTTGCAGGAAGAGCGCGACCGTGACCCCGCCGTCAAGGCGCTGTTTGAAATCGCATTGAAACTTGAAGGCCTCTATCGCAATGCCTCAACTCATGCTGCGGGCATTGTGATTGGCGATCGACCGCTCGAGCAATTGGTGCCGCTCTATCGCGACCCACGTTCCAATATTCCGGCCACGCAATACAATATGAAGTATGCGGAAAAGGCAGGCTTGGTGAAATTCGACTTCTTGGGTCTAAAAACACTCACAGTCATCGACAAAGCGCAGCGCTTGATCCGCCGTCGTGTGCCAGACTTTGATGCCAGCAAAATCCCACTCGATGACGCACCGACCTATGCCATGTTAGCGCAAGGCGAAACAGTTGGCGTGTTCCAGCTTGAAAGTGCTGGTATGCGTGACGCTGTGCGTTCCATGCGGGCTGACCGGCTGGAAGATTTGATAGCGCTCGTCGCCCTTTATCGTCCGGGTCCCATGGCCAATATTCCCTCCTATTGCGCCCGTAAACTCGGCAAAGAGGAAGTTGTCTATCTACACCCTATGTTGGAGCCGACGCTGAAAGAGACCTTCGGCATTATCACTTACCAAGAGCAAGTGCAGCAAGTGGCGCGTGACATGGCCGGCTATACTCTGGCACAGGCCGACTTGCTGCGCCGTGCCATGGGTAAGAAGATCAAGTCCGAAATGGATGCCCAACGTGAAATTTTCATCAAGGGCGCACTGGCCAATGCCGTTGATGAAGATGTGGCGAATGCTGTGTTCGATGCCTGCGCCAAGTTCGCAGAGTATGGCTTTAACAAGTCACATTCCGCACCCTATGCCTACATCAGCTATCAAACCGCCTATTTGAAGGCGAATTATCCTGTCGAATTCCTCGCGGCTTCGATGACGTTGGATATGGGAAATACTGACAAACTGATGTTGTTCCGCCAAGAGGCTCAGCGCTTGAAAGTTCCCGTCGTATCGCCGTCAGTCAACGCATCGGGTGTTGAGTTTGGCGTGAAAGATGGAGCAGTGGTTTACTCCCTTGCAGCACTTCGCAACGTTGGCGCAGGCGCTGTTCAACACGTGGTCGAAATGCGCGATGCGGGTGGCCCGTTCAAGTCACTCGCAGAATTTGCGCGTCGTGTTGATGCAAAGGCTTTGAACCGACGCGCCATGGAAAGCATGATCAAGGCCGGTGCCTTTGATGTGCTGGCGCCCAACCGTGCACAGGTGTTTGAAGCAATTGACCAGATTATCGGTTTGTCGAACCGCTCGAGCAACGAACAGGCAGCAGGGCAAAATGATATGTTTGCTGGTGGCGCAGTTTCTGCTCCGGAACTCATGTTGCCAAAACGCGACAATTGGTTGCCGATGGAAAAATTGGCGCATGAATTTGAAGCTGTCGGCTTTTATCTCTCTGGTCACCCTTTGGATGAATATGCAGCAGCCCTGCGCCGCATGCGCGTCATGAGCTATGCAGAGTTTGCACATAAGGCCAAAACTGATGGCACCAAAGCAGCGCGTTTGGCAGCCACAGTCACGCACCGACAAGAGCGCCGCTCAAAAGCCGGAAATCGATTTGCTTTTGTCGGTTTTTCAGATCCGACGGGTCAATTTGAAGCAATCTGTTTTTCCGACACCTTGCAAGCCGCGCGCGAAATGCTGGAGCCTGGAACGTCTTTGATCGTGAGTGTGGAAGCCGATGTGGAAGCTGATGAAGTGAAACTGCGGCTTCAGGGGGTTGAAGCGCTTGACAAAGCAGCAGCGGCAGTGGTGCAGGGGGTGCAGATTTTTGTACGCGATGCAGCACCGATTGAATCAATCGCCAAGCGCCTAGAACGTAAAGGCAAGGCCCCAGTATTATTGACACTGATCACCGAGTCAGGCCGTGAGGTTGATGTGGAGTTGGGCAAGAACTTCATTATGACGCCGCAGATCAAGGGCGCACTCAAAGCCGTAAACGGCGTTGTGGAAGTGTTAGACCTCTAGCCAGCAAGGCCCTGTTGCGGGTTCGCCAACTGCTTGACAAACTCAATGGCAAAACCACTCTCAAGGTAGCGCACAACACGACCTTTCATTTTGCCGATCATCAGGTAAGTACCAAGAGCAGGCATCACGTCAGTCTTAACGCCTGCGCCTGAAACTGAAATGTCCAGAACTTCGCATGAATAGTTGCGGCCATCGGGCAGAGTTATGGAAGACTGCTTGTCCTTCGGCTCAAACCGCGCGTGGCGGCGATGATCAGGTGCGCCTTCTGCGCGATCGCTCAAATATTTGATACGCTGTTGCAAGCGATCAAGACGCATGCCCGTAGCAGCAAAGGTGACGGTGAAACCGCCAGCAATTGGTTGGCCAGACAGCACCTCAACTCGACCCAAATCTTCGAGATAGGCGACGATGGCCAAACCAACCGGCGGCACGTCGCTGGTAATAAAAGTTGCACCTTCAAGTGTGAGGTCCAAAACTTGGCAGGCGTGCTCCGACATGTCGGGCAACATGAAGCGACCGAACACAACGCCAGTTTTTCCGGACACTTCCGGGAGACTTTCAGTATTTAATGCTAGCGCGCTCACGGTCGAACCTCAAAAATCATCTATGCTTTACTCAGCAGTGAGCAAAACCCGGGTGACAGGGATCAACCGTGAATGAAATCTAACGCTGATCGGGTAAAGTTTGGGTTAACCTCTTGTCAAACTCGCAACTAAAAATAGAAACGACGTCAAAAGCTTTCTATGGGAGTTGTAAATTATGACTTTCCGCCGTCAATTAGTGTGAAGTTGGGTGTCGTGATGCGCTGCGGAGGCGGAAATGCCGCGATGTCATTTTCATGAGGCGAAGTTTCGTGCTCAGTCCAGATCACCCGGGCCGATGCCATTTCTTGCTTCACAATGCTTGTGTGACCAAGGCTTTGCGCGGCACGGAATGGAAACAGGCCGCCAATAATTTGGACGCGGTGTGACCCGCGCATTTGTACAGGAATGGCCAATAATTCAGCAGCAACCACCTGGCCGCGATCTGTGGTGAAGCGCATACGAATGACAGCGGGCTGCTTCTGATTAATGACAGTGAGAAGGTGCCGCGAAATTACATCGTTTTCAAAGCTATCCCAACCCGCAAGTACATTAGTGGCTGTAAGATTGCGGTTGAAAAGGTTGCAAAGTCGGGTACCTGCCAAACGGTAGCGAAAGCTGTTGCGGAGGTAATCCCGGTCAATCACCATCAAATCTGGCATAATGGCCTTGATCGGCTCGAACGTGAATTCATCCCGCGTTGGACACGCCCTTTCGGCGCGCAGCATTTCCCAATGGCGAAACAACTGGCGGCTGCCGGGATGCAGGATTTGGCTGTCGGGGCTGTCCGTGAAAACTTGGTCCTGCTGCATGTTATTGTCCTTGCCTGCGGGGCACAGGGCAAAGGAGCCTGTGCCAATTGGAAACGTTTGATGTTAAGAGTGCAGGACACATGCCAAATCAGTCCGCCGAACCCCCACACCCACCCCAGATTGCAGGCGCTCCGCTGCGCCAGCCGATTTTGAATGTTCCTCCGGTAGTTTTGGCCGTTGTGGGCACTTTGGTGGCCATACATGTGCTGATTTGGGCTTTAGGGGAGAGCTGGCAGGTCTGGTCGCTCTATGCTCTATCGTTCATTCCGGTACGCTTGGGCGGTGGCGAGGCCATCCCATTCCCGCAAGGGGCTCAATTCTGGAGTTTCTTCAGCTACGCGCTGCTTCACGCTGATGTTTATCATTTGGGCTCGAATAGTATTTGGCTACTGATTTTTTCAACGCCATTGGCGCGCAGGCTGGGGGCTTGGCGTTATTTGCTTTTATTGGCGCTGTCTGCGGCGGCAGGGGCTTTAGCGGTGTTAGGCTTGCATTGGGGAAAGTTCTTGATTGTTATTGGGGCCTCGGGATGTGTGTCGGCTGCGCTGGCAGCAGCCATTCCCATCATGTTTGCACCTGGTTTTGCCATGGGAAGATCTCATCTCGTTGACTATGAGGATTTAGTCGTTCTAACACCCGGCCAGTTGCTGCGAAATCGGCGCGCATTGTTTTTTGCAGCACTGTTTCTGCTGATGACGTTGTTGACGGGCGCCAGCATGGCCATGACAGGAACGGCATTCCTCGAAGAGCGTAACATTGCGTGGGAGGCTCATCTGGCGGGTTTCATCACGGGCTTCATACTATTTTACCTTTTGGACAAAAAGTCCGTTTCCTGATTCTCAAAGCTATGTTAGCGTTAGTTTTGTTCACGTTCTTGAAAGGAGGCAGTCATGGCCGTCTCACACATTCTGGGCGTCAAGGGTCGCAACGTCATTACTGTGCGTCCCACGGATACGGTTGATGCCGTTATCAAACTTCTGGGCGAAAAGCGAATAGGTGCAGTTGTCGTGACTGATCTTGCGGGGCATATCGCTGGCATCGTGTCTGAGCGTGATGTAGTGCGCCATATCGCGAGCGAGGGTGCCGCAGTGCTTAGCAAACTCGCGTCAGCAATAATGACAAAGAATGTTCACACCTGCCAAGATGGAGACAGTGAACAGGAACTCATGGCCTTGATGACCACTCGGCGCATTCGGCATTTGCCTGTGGTGAAAGACGGCAGATTGAACGGAATGATCTCAATTGGTGATGTTGTTAAATTCCGTATCGAAACCATCGAGCGCGAAGCTGAGGACATGAAGGCGTATATCGCTGGAGCAGCTTAAGATTTACATAAATACCAGCGCATCACCGTCGACGCGGCGGAAGAAACATGATCTGCGTCCAGTGTGGCAAGCATTGCCTTTGCCTTGAGGGGTAACGCGGATCAGCAGACAGTCTTGATCGCAGTCAACACTTATGTCCACGACTTTGAAAGTCTCGCCTGAAGTTTCACCCTTCATCCAGAGCTTTTGCCGTGACCGGCTCCAAAAATGTATGAAACCAGTGCTCTGGGTTTTAGCGAAGGCGTCTGCGTTCATGTGGGCGAACATCAACACGGCATTGTCTGCCGCATCGACAACGATGGCACCTAGGAGGCCGTCGTCATTGAATTTCAGTTTCAGTTCGGTAGTTTCATCGTTGCTCATGCAGACACCATGGTAAAAAACAAACGCCGGGACAAGCCCGGCGTTTCAGTTATCTGAAGAAGTGTCTCAGATCATAAAGGCTTCACGTGGCGCGCGCACTTGCTCTGAAAATCGCGCTTGTAAAACCGGATTGGTTTTGAATTCGCCATTGAACTGCGTTGTGACTGTGGCCACACCCGACTTTTGCACGCCCCGCATCGACATGCAGGTGTGAACAGCTTCCAACATCACGGCAACCCCCCGCGCTCCAAGGTGTTGGTGAATGGCATTGGCGATTTGAGCGGTCATCGTCTCTTGGGTTTGCAAACGTTTGGCGAATGTATCAACCACGCGCGCAATCTTGGAAATACCAACCACACCACCAATGGGCAGATAGGCCACATGGGCGCGACCAAAGAAAGGCGCAATATGGTGTTCGCAGTGCGAAGTGAAGGCGATGTCACGCAGCATGACCATGTCATCATAGCCGCCGACCTCATCAAACACACGGTCGAGAATGTCAGCCGGATCTTGTTCGTAGCCTTCAAAATATTCTTTATAGGCTTTGGCTACGCGACGCGGCGTATCTTGCAAGCCCTCGCGGTTTGGATTGTCACCAGCCCAAGCCAGCAGCGTGCGAACAGCAGCTTCAGCCTGATCTTGCGTTGGCTTATCGACGGGCAAACTGAGGGTCTTGTTGTGCACTTTGACGTCCATTGGTAGATTTCCTTACGTGTGTTGTTTCCGGAACACCCACACTACGGCTTCGTGCCGTCCGTGGATCATGGCTGGGTCACTTTCAGAAAGCTTTCCCGCTTCCCATATCATGGTCTAAGATGACCACACACCTGACGCCGTGCGTTGCGAGATATGATGATGATTAATGACGTTTACAACAAGAAAATTCTGACGCTGGCTGCTGATATTCCGTTGTTGCAACGCCTCGATGCGCCTGACGCAACGGCAGTGGCCTATTCCAAGCTCTGCGGTTCCAAGGTGACTGTCGATATTAACATGAAGAATGGCGTGATCAGTGACTTCGGCCATGACGTGAAAGCCTGTGCTTTGGGGCAGGCATCATCGTCTATCATGGCGCGACACGTGGTGGGATCAACGCCCAGTGAGATACGCACGTTGCGCGAACAAATGCATAAGATGTTGAAAGCGGAAGGCGCACCTCCAACGGGCAAATGGGCGGAGTGTGAGGTTTTGTTGCCAGTCCGCGATTACAAGGCGCGTCATGCCTCAACACTTCTGACTTTTGATGCAGTTGTCGATGCCATCAATCAGATTGAAGCCAAGCAAGGAGCCGCAGCTTGAACAACAAAGTGCCGTCAACTGCAGTCACTTCGGCGGTACCAACAAAATCCGGGTCTGGATATCCGCCGCCCCACAATCAGCAAGTGTCCGGCCGCACGCGTTGGGCTGGTTTGGGGGATTTGTTTGGCCTTGACCAATTTGGCGTCAACGTTGTGACACTGTCGGCAGGGGCGTGGTCCTCGCAGCGACACTGGCATAAAGAAGAAGATGAATTTATCTATGTGCTCGAAGGTGAAATTGTTTTAGCAGACGACGCGGGCGAACATGTGATGACACCGGGAATGTGCGCTGGGTTTAAAGCTGACAATGGCAACGGCCATCACTTAAAGAACTTAAGTGACAAACCTGCGGTATATTTAGAAGTTGGATCGCGGAAGAAAGCCGATCACGTCACCTATAGCGATATTGATATGTTGGCCATCAAAGATGGTGGACCTTGGAAGTTTGTCAAGAAAGACGGCAGCCATTTTTAATTCGCGTCTTCCATTGCCCGCACCAATACAAAATAACCCAACACGCATCCCACAACGCCAAGTGCGAGCGGCCAGAAAAAGCCAAAGCCCAAATAGACGAGCAGCGCTGCAACGCCACAACCAAATGTCATGCCCATATCCCAGCCGCCTTCTGCAACAACGTGAAAGCGCAATGCACAGGGTGAACGACGGGCTAAATTATAAACCTGCGAATTCAGCGCCGTGGCGTAGCTGGGCCAGGCGGCGGAATAGAGGGCATTGGCGGTGACAGCACTCCAAGGGATGTGAAAGCCAAAGCATTTGACGAGTGAAGACAGGATCATCGCACCATAGCCAATGCGCGCCGCGTGGACGCCTTTGCCAAGGTCGATCCATTTGCCCACAAACAGGCCCATGAACGCACCCGTTAGTCCTGCTAAAGCAAGTGCTCCGCCGAATGCGACGTAGCTCGATCCTAGGGTCAAGAACAAAACAATGAGCCAGACAAAATGCGTTGATGCAGAGCGAATGCCATCAGTGAACAATATCATTCGCGCCGTTCGGCCGCTGGCTCTTGATATCGAGACATCTGGTGCAATGCTGAAATGCGGTCCAAACAAAAATGGCACGGCCGCCAAAATCATCGCCAACGCAATGAAACCAAAGCCCACCCACGGATTAAACCATGTCAACATAAAGCCCATCAACAAGGGTGCCGCAATGCCCGCCAGCATCCCGAAGAATTCCATGGCGCTGACTTGTGCGCCCCGGTTTTCGTTGTTGCCGAGTTGCGCGACATAGGCGTGATAGGTCGTCCAGTAAAATGAACTGCTGGCTGCCCAAAGTGCGAGATAAAGAATGAGTAGGGGGCCTACACTTGAAATCATGGGCAAAAGAAGATAGCTCGCACCCTCTACGATTACGCTGACAATCAAAGTATTGCGCAGACCGAAGCGCAGAGCGATCGGTACGACCCCCATTCGAAAAAACAGCCTGCTGGCAAACATCGCGGCAATGCACAGCAAAACCACGCTGGTGCTGATGCCAGCCTTAAGCAAATAGACAAAGGCAAAGCCTTCGCCGCCATGCATAACCAAGGCTTGCAGCGCTGCGTGGACGTAAATCAGGTTGAACGTGCGGTTTTTAAAGATTCCCATGGCCGCTGAACTATCGTGTTTCCGGCCAAACCCAAAGAATGAACTTCAAAGTGGGTGCTTGACAGCGCACAGGGGTCGCTCTAATCACCGCGCAACATTTAGCGGAAGTAGCTCAGTTGGTTAGAGCGCCGCCCTGTCACGGCGGAGGTCGCGGGTTCGAGCCCCGTCTTTCGCGCCAAATGTTCCGAAAATGGGCCACCCCTGCGGGTGGCCTTTTTGCGTTTTTCCTGAACATTTCAATACTCCCTCGTGACTGTCACCTGCGGCCTTTTGCACGGTCGCAATTGGAAGAAAAGAGTTCTGAAATGCTTGTAACATTCGGGTTGCTGCACTAGAACGCAACGACATTGGGGCGAAGCAGTTTGCCCCGCTGCGAGGGTGCATGAGCGGACTTTTGAACGACTATTTGCCGATAGCCATTTTCATGGGTGTGGCCGGCTTTATTGCCATAGCATTGATGATGGCACCACTGGCGATTGCGATCAAATCACCAGACCCCGAAAAGCTGTCGGCTTACGAATGCGGCTTTAATGCCTTTGACGATGCACGCATGAAATTCGACGTGCGGTTTTATCTGGTTTCAATTCTTTTTATCATCTTCGATTTGGAAGTAGCGTTCCTGTTCCCGTGGGCCGTGAGCCTCGGAAAAATAGGGCTTTTCGGCTTCTGGTCGATGATTATCTTCTTGGCACTTCTCACCATCGGCTTCATTTATGAATGGCGCAAAGGGGCACTCGAATGGGATTGATTGAAACAGCAACGCCCGTCGAGCGCGAGTATTTCACCGAGATCAATTCCGAACTCGCCGACAAGGGCTTCCTTGTTACATCAACGGAAGACTTGATCACCTGGGCGCGCACCGGCTCACTGATGCCGATGCAATTTGGTTTGGCCTGTTGCGCCGTTGAAATGATGATGGGCTTTGGCCCGCGCTACGACTTGGAACGATTCGGGGTTGCGCCCCGTGGTTCACCGCGCCAATCGGACGTGATGATCGTTGCAGGTACGTTGACCAATAAAATGGCTCCAGCGCTGCGCAAGGTTTACGACCAAATGCCGGAACCACGTTATGTGATCTCAATGGGGTCCTGTGCCAACGGCGGCGGCTACTATCATTACTCGTATTCAGTCGTGCGGGGCTGTGATCGTATCGTACCCGTGGACGTTTATGTTCCTGGCTGCCCACCGACCGCAGAGGCTCTACTTTACGGCATATTGATGCTGCAAAAGAAAATCCGCCGCACCGGAACGATTGAGCGCTGAGATGGCCGTTGACCTGAACGCACTGGGCCTGCACATCGCCGAAAAGCTAGGCGTGACGCACACCATCGCCTTTGGCGAATTAACCGTGTATGTTGCGGCTGAAAACATCAATGAAGTATTGTCGTTCTTGCGCGACGATGCGGATTGTCGCTTTGTTAATTTCATTGACCTGACGGCAGCTGATTACCCCGAGCGGGACAAGCGTTTTGACGTGATTTACCATCTGCTCTCACCTTACAAAAACACGCGCATCCGTGTGAAAGCCCAAGCAGGAGAGGGCGATGTGGTGCCATCAGCTATTCCATCCTTTGCTGGTGCGGATTGGTATGAGCGCGAAGTTTACGACCTCTACGGCATCACCTTCTCTGGCCATCCTGACCTGCGCCGGATTTTAACGGATTATGGCTTCCAAGGTCATCCGTTGCGCAAAGACTTCCCGACAACGGGCTATGTTGAAGTGCGTTACGATGACGAGTTGAAGCGCGTGGTTTATGAACCCGTGAAACTGGTTCAAGAATTCCGCCAATTCGATTATCTCAGCCCATGGGAAGGCACGAACTATGTGCTGCCAGGTGACGAAAAGGCGAAGCAATAATGGTCGATGCTTTTCCCATTGTTGTTTTCAATGTTCTCAGTTCACTGTTTCATGGATTATTATTTGTCGTGGGCTTTATTTTGCTCAAGCACGCAAAGAACTGGTTGAGTGTTTTGGGTCTTGTGCTGGCGTTGATAACGACAAACGTATTGCTCACGTTCGCAACTTTCTTTTTGCAAGGCTCTGAGCGGGCTTGGTCGATGATGTCTCCTGGCGGTGAAATGTTTGCAATCATGGGGCTGCCCGTGATCATCAGTGCTGCGATCTCGACGATGATGATCATGTTCTCGGCTTACATTTTGTTTGTGGAACCAGGAAATCAAAAGAATGTCTGAAGTCTCCACCCGCAATTTCACGCTGAATTTTGGCCCGGCCCATCCCGCGGCCCACGGTGTTCTCCGTCTCATACTTGAGTTGGACGGTGAAATCGTCACCCGTGTCGATCCGCATATTGGTCTACTGCATCGCGGCACTGAAAAGTTGATCGAGCAGAAAACCTATCTGCAAGCCGTGCCTTATTTTGATCGCCTCGATTATATGGCGCCGATGAACCAAGAGCATGCCTATGCGCTTGCGGTTGAAAAGCTGTTGGGCGTGACTGTTCCTAAGCGCGGTCAGTTGATCCGCGTGTTGTTTTCAGAAATGGGGCGTTTGCGGTCACACTATTTGAATGTGACAGCACAAGCCATGGACGTGGGTGCCATCACGCCTTTTACTTGGGGTTTGGAAGCGCAAGAAAAAACTTATGTGTTTTATGAGCAAGCTTCCGGCGGACGCATGCATGCGGCCTATGTGCGGCCCGGTGGTGTGCATCAGGATATTTCGCAAAAACTGATTGACGATATTGGCCATTTTGCCACCGCACAAATCAAAGTGTTGGATGATGTTGAAACCCTGTTGACCGGCAACCGCATTTTCAAACAGCGCAATGTCGATATCGGTGTGGTCAATCTTCAACAGTGTTTTGACTATGGTTTTTCCGGCGTCATGCTGCGCGGTTGTGGCGTGGCGTGGGATCTGCGCAAATCGCAGCCTTATGAATGCTATTCCGAAATGGACTTCGACATTCCGGTGGGCAAGAACGGCGACAATTATGATCGCTATGTGTTGCGCGTGCAGGAAATGCGCGAGTCATTAAAAATTATGTCGCAATGCGTGGAGCTGCTATCAGGCAAGGAACGCGTGGGGCCTGTATCGTCGATGGATGGCAAGGTTGTGCCGCCAAAGCGCAGCGAAATGAAACGTTCGATGGAAGCGCTAATTCATCACTTCAAGCTCTATACCGAGGGTTACAAAGTGCCAGCGGGCGAAGTTTACGCTGCCGTGGAAGCACCAAAGGGTGAATTCGGCGTGTATCTGGTTTCGGATGGCAGCAACAAACCCTATCGCTGCCGACTCCGCGCACCGGGTTTTGCACATTTGCAAGCCATGGACTGGCTCTGCCGTGGCCACATGCTGGCTGACGTTTCTGCCGTTCTCGGCTCCATTGATATCGTTTTTGGTGAGGTGGACCGGTGAGTGTTCGTCGATTAGATCCTGTTCAACCCGCGACTTTCGCCTTTACGCCAGAAAACTTGTCGTGGGCGAAGCATACAGTTGCAAAATATCCTGCGGGCAAGCAGGCATCTGCGGTTATTCCGCTGCTGTGGCGCGGGCAGGAACAGAATGGTTGGACCTCGCGTCCGATGATTGAATACATCGCCGAGATGCTGGATATGGCCTATATCCGCGTGCTCGAGGTGGCGACGTTCTACACCATGTTCCAACTCTCGCCGGTTGGTACCAAGGCCCATGTGCAACTCTGCGGCACCATCGCTTGCCAGCTGCGTGGTGCGGAAGACTTGCGCAAGGTGTGTGAAAACAAAATCCACCCACAACCGGGTCATCTGAATGCTGATGGTTCGATGAGTTGGGAAGAGGTTGAGTGCTTAGGATCATGTGTAAATGCCCCAATGATTCAAATGTTTAAGGACACTTATGAAGATTTGACTCCAGCAAAACTGGAAGAACTGATTGACCAATGGCAAGCGGGCAAGGCCGTGAAGCCTGGCCCGCAGATTGAGCGTCATTTCTCGGCTCCTGTGGGTGGAGGATCAACGCTGACAGACAAATCACTCTACAAGGGCCAGCGCAGTTTCAAGCGTGTTGAAGCCCCACCGCCTCCGCCGCCACCAGCTACACCAGCGCCCGTTGCCGCCGCACCTGTTGCCGTGGCTGCTCCAGTGGCAGTTGCAAAAATTACAGAAATCGAAACACCAAAGCCAAAAGCCAAGCGCGCGGCCAAGCCCGCCGCTGAGCGCATCATCGACCCGCCAAAGCCTGCCATCAAATCTGCCGCCCGCGCCATTGATGGTCGTCCAGAACTGTTGAAAAAGCCCCATGGCAAGGCGGATGATTTGAAATTGATTTGGGGCGTTGGCCCAGCACTTGAAAAGCTGCTCAATAAAATCGGCGTTTGGCATTTCGACCAAATCGCCAATTGGTCGGCCAAAGAGCTAAGCTGGGTTGATGAAAAACTCGAAGGCTTCAAAGGCCGCGCCAAGCGCGACGAATGGGTTAAACAGTCGAAGAAGCTCGCCAAAGGCTGGCGGCCCGAAAGCGCCGTCGGTGAAAAACCGGGGAAGAAGTAGGAGGTTCGCATGGCAGAAGTCACAAACGAATTGATCTACGAGATTCTGAAATCAATTCAGCAACGTTTGAACAACATTGAGCACAAGCTTGGTGAGGTTGATGGTCGTATACACACATTGACAATCCGAATGGACGGCATGCGCACTGAGCTTGGTGCTGCGCACACTGGCATCGAAAATATTTATCAAACTCTCGGTCATTCAGATGCTCGCTTGATGCGAATTGAAAAGCGTCTTGATCTGGCTCACGAGCCTGCGGAGTAATACAGAACCATGCTCGCTGACAAAGATCGCATTTTCACCAACCTCTATGGCTACCATGATTGGGGTCTTGAGGGTGCCAAGCAACGCGGTGCGTGGCTTGATACGAAGTCCTTCATCGACAAGGGCAGGGACTGGATTGTCAATGAAGTAAAAGCCTCTGGCCTGCGTGGCCGTGGTGGTGCTGGCTTCCCGACGGGTTTGAAATGGTCCTTCATGCCAAAGGTGGTGGGTGAACGCCCGCATTACCTCGTTGTCAACGCCGACGAGTCCGAACCCGGCACCTGCAAAGACCGCGAGATCATGCGCCATGACCCGCATTTGCTGGTTGAAGGCTGCTTGCTTGCTGGCATGGCCATGGCGTGTAACGTGGGCTACATTTATGTGCGCGGCGAATACATTCGCGAACGCGAACACCTGCAAGCCGCCATTGACCAAGCCTATGAAGCGCGGCTGATCGGCAAGAACAACATTCACGGCTGGGACTTTGACCTTTACGTGCACCATGGTGCAGGCGCATACATTTGCGGTGAAGAAACCGCCATGTTGGAAAGCTTGGAAGGCAAAAAAGGCCAACCCCGCATGAAGCCGCCATTCCCCGCCAACGTTGGCCTTTATGGCGCGCCAACAACGGTGAACAATGTTGAATCGATTGCAGTTGCGGGAACAATCTTGCGGCGCGGTGCCACGTGGTTCAATTCCATCGGCAACCCCAACAATGTAGGCACCAAGCTGTTCTGCATTTCAGGCCATGTCAACAAGCCCTGCAATGTTGAAGAAGCCATGGGCATTCCGTTCCGCGAATTGATCGACAAGCATTGTGGTGGCGTGCGCGGCGGCTGGGACAATTTGCTGGCGGTTATCCCCGGCGGCTCATCCGTGCGCATGGTGCCCGCCGAACAAATCATCGATACGCCGATGGATTTTGACTCGCTTTCAAAATTAAAGTCGGGCCTTGGCACGGCGGCAGTCATTGTCATGGACAAATCAACGGATCTCATCCGCACCATCGCTCGACTTGCTTACTTCTATAAGCACGAGATCTTGCGGCCAATGCACACCCTGTCGCGAAGGCACGGGCTGGATGTGGCGCGTATTGACCCGCATGGCAGAAGGCCGTGCCGAAAAGCGCGAAATCGACATGCTGTTTGATGTGACAAAACAAATCGAAGGCCACACCATTTGTGCGTTGGGCGATGCTGCGGCTTGGCCCATCCAAGGCCTGATCAACCATTTCCGTCCCGTGCTGGAAAAGCGCATCGACGACTATACCTTCAGTTCCGATCCAGACGGCGCAGTGCGCCACGCGGCGGAGTGATATGATGGGCGGATTTTCAGTTATTCATTGGCTGCTGCTTTTCCTGATCATCGGAGGTCCACTCGCGATCCTGTTTGCCGTCATGCGCAAGCGGAAGGGGTCAGACGAAAAATGAGCCACCTCGCTGAACTCAACATTGGCAAATTCAAGCATCCGACCACGGACCCGCGCATGGCTGGGTTTATGGACAATCTGGATCGTGTGAATGCGATTGCTGAACGTTCGGAAGGTTTTGTTTGGCGCTTGAAGGGCGACAACAACAACGCCACCGACTTTCGTGTCGGCGATGATATGGCAGTGAACTTGTCAGTGTGGACCGATGCAAAGTCGCTTGAGAACTATGTGTTCAACACGGTGCATGCGCAATTTTATAAACGCAAACAAGAATGGTTTGACCTGATGGAAAAACCCCACATGGTATTCTGGCATGTGGAAGAAGGGCATAAGCCGACGCTCGACGAGGCTTATGCCCGTTTGCAAGCTTACGAAAAAAATGGTCCATCGGAATTTGCTTTCGGTTGGGCTGAAGTGATGGATGTGGAGCGCATGCGTTCCTTGAGGTGTGCATAAGGAGGAGTTATGGCAGAAGAACCACAAAATCTGATCCTTGAATTTCGCCGCCGCTTTGACCGTAGGCTTGAGAATATCGAGGCCGATACAAAAGAAATAAAATCGCGCACGTCAGGAGTCGAAGAGGCGGTTGTCCGCGTCAATCGCCGCCTTGATCGCATTGAAGAACGTGTTGAACGGATTGAGAAGCGTCTCGATCTGGTTGACACTCACCACTAGGACGACTGGGAATGCCAAAGATCAAAATTGACGGCGTTGAAGGCGAGTTTGAGAACGGTTTGACCCTGTTACAAGCCTGCGAACTCATGGGCGCGGAAGTGCCGCGCTTTTGTTACCATGATCGCTTGTCGATTGCTGGCAACTGCCGCATGTGTCTGGTTGAAGTCAAAGGTGGGCCGCCAAAGCCACAAGCGTCCTGCGCCATGTCAGTGAACGATTTGCGCCCCGGACCGAACGGCGAAGCGCCAGAAGTGTTCACCAACACGCCGATGGTCAAAAAGGCCCGTGAAGGTGTGATGGAATTCCTGCTCATCAACCACCCGCTGGATTGCCCCGTGTGCGACCAAGGCGGTGAATGTGATTTGCAGGACCAAGCCATGGCCTATGGCAAATCCGGCAATCGCTTTGCAGAAAACAAGCGCGCCGTCGAAGATAAAGACTTTGGCCCGCTCGTCAAAACTGAAATGACACGTTGCATTCAATGCACCCGCTGTGTGCGCTTCACCACTGAAGTCGCAGGCATCACCGACATGGGCCTCACGGGCCGTGGCGAAGACGTAGAAATCACCACTTACCTCGACCAGATCATCACCTCCGAATTGCAAGGCAACATCATTGACCTTTGCCCCGTCGGTGCACTGACGTCGAAGCCTTACGAATTTAAAGCCCGCGCGTGGGAACTTCGCAAGACTGAAACCATCGATGTGATGGATGCCGTGGGGTCCAACATCCGCGTCGATAGTCGTGGCCGTGAAGTGTTGCGCATTCTGCCGCGCACCCATGAAAACGTGAATGAGGAATGGATTTCTGACAAGACCCGTTTTGTGTGGGACGGCTTGAAAACCCAACGTTTGGACCAACCCTATGTTCGCGAAATGGGCAAGTTGCGTCCTGCGACTTGGGCTGAAGCTTTGGCCCATGTGGCGAAAAAAGTAAAAGCGGCAAAGCCCGAACGCATCGGGTTTCTTGTCGGTGATCTGGTTTCGGCAGAAGAAGCATTTGCCATGAAAGCACTGGCCACAAAGCTTGGTTCCAACAACGTTGATTGCCGCGTTGATGGTTCGCCCTTGGGTGAACATGGTGGTCGCGCTGGCTATTTATTCAACTCCACAATCGCAGGCATCGAAGAAGCCGATGCGATTATGCTGATAGGTTGCAATCCACGCCTTGAAGCGCCAGTGCTCAACGCCCGCATTCGCAAGCGCATCCTGAAAGGCGGTTGTTTGATAGGTGTGGTTGGTGAACGCGCTGACTTGACCTATGATTACAATTACTTGGGTGCTGGTCCTGACAGTTTGGATCAATTCGTACAACATGCTGCAATCAGCAAGCAAAAGCCGATGCTTATCGTTGGGCAGGGCGCTTTGGCGCGTGCCGACGGTGCTGCCGTATTGGCAAAGGCGGCCAAAGCCGCTGCCGCGTTGGGCGTGGTCAAAGAAGGCTGGAACGGCTTCAACATTCTCCATACTGCTGCTGGCCGTGTGGGCGCTCTTGATGTTTGCGCCTTGCCGGGCGATGGCGGATTAAAAACCAACGAGATGATTTCAGCTGCAGGCAAAGGCAACATAGATGTCATGTTCTTGGCTGGAGCTGACGAAATCAACACCGATGCCTTAGGTACCTCATTCGTGGTTTACATCGGCACCCATGGGGATGCTGGTGCACACCGTGCTGATGTTATTTTGCCGGGTGCGGCCTATACCGAAAAATCCGCAACTTATGTCAACACCGAGGGTCGTCCGCAAATGACAGCGCGCGCAACTTTCCCGCCAGGCGAAGCGCGTGACGATTGGTCAATCATCAATGCACTGGCAAAGCAACTGGGTGTGGACATCGGTTGGACCACACTCGACGGGTTACGCGCTGCGATGTACGCGATTGCGCCACAGCTTGCGGCTCTCGACGCTGTTCATCCAGCAGATGCAACAGCTTTGTCGGAACTTGCAGCAGGTGAGGGGACCACGTCAAAAGATGCCTTCACGTCGCCTGTGAAGGACTTTTATTTCACCAACCCGATTGCGCGGGCCTCGCGCATTATGGCGGAGTGTTCAGCTGTGAAGAACAAGCCTATCATGCAGGCGGCGGAGTAAAGCCATGAACGAGATCGTCTGGCTCATCTTTATCATTACGCTGCAAAGCCTCGGCCTCCTAACGGCTGTCTTAATCAGCGTGTCATTCCTGATTTATTTTGACCGCAAGGTGTGGGCTGCGGTGCAAATGCGCCGTGGTCCAAACGTTGTGGGTCCTTGGGGCATATTGCAGTCTTTTGCAGACTTGCTCAAATTCGTGTTCAAAGAAGTCATCATTCCCGATAGCGCCAACAAAGGCGTGTTCGTTTTGGCCCCTATCGTCACCGCCTTGCTCGCTTTGGCGTCATGGGCTGTCATACCCGTAGCTGAGGGGTGGATGGTCGCAGACATTAACGTCGGCATTCTCTATCTCTTCGCACTCTCTTCGCTCGGCGTTTACGGCATCATCATGGGCGGCTGGGCCTCGAATTCGAAATATCCCTTCCTCGCAGCTTTGCGCTCTGCTGCGCAAATGGTGTCCTATGAAGTTTCTATCGGCTTCGTCATCATCACCGTGCTGTTGTGTGTGGGTTCTTTGAACTTGTCTGACATCGTGCTATCACAGAAGACTGGCTTGGGAACCATGGTCGGTTTGCCGAATTCGTTTCTGGACTGGTATTTCATCCCACTGTTCCCGATGTTCGTGATCTTCTTCATCTCGGCATTGGCTGAAACCAATCGTCCGCCTTTTGACTTGGTCGAAGCTGAATCAGAACTCGTTGCGGGTCACATGGTCGAATATTCGTCCACGCCCTACATGCTGTTCATGCTCGGCGAATATACGGCCATCGTGTTGATGTGCGCCATGACGTCGATATTGTTCTTGGGTGGCTGGTTGCCGATCATCGATGTTGCTGTGTTGAACTGGGTGCCGGGAATTTTCTGGTTCATCTTGAAAACCGTATTCGTGTTTTTCGGTTTCGCTATGGTGAAAGCTATCGTGCCACGTTACCGCTATGACCAATTGATGCGCTTAGGGTGGAAAGTATTTTTGCCAATTTCGCTGTTCTGGGTCGTACTCACAGCTGGCGTACTCGTAACATTTGGATGGTTGCCGTCATGAACATGTCTCTCGTTGCTCGCTCGTTGTTCCTGAAGGAATTTCTTTCTGCCACCAAGCTGGCATTGAAATACATGGTGTCACCAAAAGCCACGATCAATTACCCCCATGAAAAGGGCCAACTGAGCCCACGCTTTCGTGGTGAGCATGCGCTGCGTCGCTACCCCAATGGGGAAGAACGCTGCATCGCCTGCAAATTGTGCGAAGCCATTTGCCCGGCGCAAGCCATTACCATTGAAGCAGGCCCGCGCCGCAATGACGGTACACGCCGTACTACGCGCTACGACATCGATATGACCAAGTGCATTTACTGCGGCTTCTGCCAGGAAGCTTGCCCCGTTGATGCCATCGTCGAAGGGCCGAATTTCGAATACGCAACTGAAACCCGCGAAGAGCTGATGTTCAACAAGGAAAAACTGTTGGACAACGGCGACCGTTGGGAACGTGAAATTGCGCGCAACATTGCGCTCGATTCACCTTATCGCTGAGGCTGCTTGTTATGACTGCAACAATTTTCTTTTACCTCTTCTCGGCTCTTGCAGTCGCATCGGCCATGATGGTTATTTTGGCACGCAACCCTGTTCACTCTGTGCTGTTCCTCATTCTGTGCTTCTTCAACGCAGCAGGTCTGTTCGTGTTGATGGGCGCTGAATTCCTCGCCATGATTTTGGTGGTGGTTTATGTAGGTGCCGTCGCTGTGCTGTTCCTCTTCGTCGTCATGATGCTTGATGTTGATTTCGTGAAACTTCGGGAGGGCATGGCGCAATATCTTCCTGTCGGCGGCGTCATTGGACTTATCCTGCTGGCAGAACTTGTGATGGTGCTGGGAACCTGGAACATGGCGCCTGAAGCACTGAAAACGACCAGTGCAACACCTACGAATATCACGAACACCGAAGCCTTGGGCCAAGTGCTCTATACCAAATACGTCTACTTCTTCGAGGCAGCGGGCCTTGTGCTGTTGGTCGCTATGATTGGCGCTATCGTGCTGACGCTGCGCCACAAGAGCGGCATCAAACGTCAAAACGTTGCAGAGCAGGTGGCACGCACGCCCGCCATGGCAATGGAAATTCGCAAAGTTGAATCAGGTCAGGGGATTGAAGGATGATTGGTCTCGGCCATTACCTCACGGTGGCAGCAGTGCTGTTCACCATTGGCATTTTCGGGATATTCCTGAACCGCAAGAACGTCATCGTCATCATGATGTCGATTGAATTGATGTTATTGGCCGTAAACATCAATCTCGTGGCCTTCTCGACCCACTTGCAAGACTTGGTAGGGCAAGTGTTTGCACTGCTGGTTTTGACAGTAGCCGCAGGTGAAGCCGCAATCGGCCTTGCTATTCTGGTGACGTACTTCCGCAACCGCAACACCATCGCCGTTGACGATGTTTCGATGATGAAGGGCTGATGGAAATTATGTATCACGCAATTGTGTTCCTTCCTCTTATCGGCGCCATCATCGCAGGCCTGTTTGGCACTGCATTGTTCAAGAACTTTGGCCACGACAATGATGTTTATGCTGATCACCATGGTCATGCTGCTCATTCTGATCATGGCCATGATGATCACGGTCACGGCGGTCACTATCACGGTCCGAAATGGCCGATGTATTTGACCACGGCTCTCCTCATCGTTTCAGCAATTTTGTCGTGGGTGAACTTCGCAGGTTTCCTGCATGAAGGACACGACCAGAAGGTTGAAGTGCTCAAGTGGATTTCGTCAGGCGCGTTGAATGCCAACTGGGCCTTCCGCATCGATACTTTGACCTCTGTCATGTTGGTCGTCGTGAATACCGTATCTGCATCTGGTCCACGTTTATTCGCTGGGTTACATGTCCCATGACGAACATCAGCCGCGCTTCTTCGCCTATCTTTCGCTTCTTCACGTTTGCGATGTTGATGTTGGTGACGTCGGACAATTTGATCCAGATGTTCTTCGGCTGGGAAGGTGTTGGCCTTGCGTCTTATCTGCTGATTGGGTTTTGGTTCAAGAAAGACTCCGCCAATGCCGCTGCCATCAAAGCCTTCGTCGTCAACCGTGTGGGTGACTTTGGTTTTGCCCTTGGTATTTTCGGTTGCTTCCTCGTTTTTGGTTCGGTGGAATTCGACGCGATTTTCCGTGACGCGCCGACGCTTGTTGGAAAGCCGCTGCATTTCCTGAGTTGGGAATGGGACACACTGACGGTTCTCTGTTTGCTACTGTTCATGGGAGCCATGGGTAAGTCGGCGCAGTTCTTGCTGCACACCTGGTTGCCTGACGCCATGGAAGGCCCAACACCCGTATCGGCCTTGATTCACGCCGCGACCATGGTGACTGCAGGTGTGTTCCTCGTCGCCCGTATGTCACCTCTGTTTGAACATGCGCCGATTGCCCGTGATGTGGTGATTGTGATTGGTGCCATCACGGCTTTCTTCGCTGCAACTGTGGGACTTGTGCAGAATGACATCAAACGCGTCATTGCTTATTCAACCTGCTCGCAGCTCGGCTACATGTTTGTGGCCTTGGGAGTGGGTGGTTATGGCATTGCCATTTTCCATCTCTTCACACACGCATTCTTCAAGGCGTTGTTGTTCCTAGGCGCAGGCTCGGTCATTCACGCCATGTCGGGTGAACAGGACATGCGCAAAATGGGTGGTTTGGCACCCCACATCCGCATCACTTGGGCGATGATGCTCATTGGCACTTTGGCACTCACGGGCTTCCCATTCACGGCAGGTTACTTCTCGAAGGATGCGGTGATTGAGGCTGCCTATATGTCCCATGCCGGACCACACATGTTTGCCTTATGGCTTTGCTGATTGTCGCGGCCTTCTGCACCTCGTTCTATTCTTGGCGCTTGGCCTTCATGACCTTCAATGGACCAACGCGTGCCGACAAGGAAACCATTGAGCATTCGCATGAAAGCCCCATGGTTATGCTCGTGCCGCTTTTCGTTTTGGCGCTTGGTGCCGTAGTGGCAGGCTTTGTTTTCGCGCCATACTTTATTGGCCACGAAGAAGCTTTGTTCTGGGGATCGTCAATTTATCGTTCGCCAGAAAACCATATCATCCATGACATTCATGATGTGCCGATGTGGGTGAAGTACTCACCGATGATTGCAATGGCATCAGGATTCTTGCTGGCGTTCTGGTTCTACATCAAGAACACTTCGCTGCCGGGCAAATTAGCCGCCATGCATCAACCGATCTATCAATTCCTGCTCAACAAATGGTACTTCGATGAGCTCTATGATTTCCTCTTCGTAGCGCCCTGCCTTCTGGCTTGGCCGCCTGTTCTGGAAGCAGGGCGATGGCGCCACCATTGACGGCCTCGGTCCCAACGGCATTGCAGCCCGCGTGAGCCGATGGTTCCAGCCTCATTGTACGGCTGCAAACGGGTTATGTTTATCACTACGCCTTTGCCATGTTGATTGGCATTGCGGCGATTATTTCTTGGTTCTCGTTCGGAGGCACACACTAATGGAATGGCCCGTGCTGTCCGTTGTTACTTTTCTGCCATTGCTGGGCGTTGTCGCCTTGCTGTTGGCCAAAGGCGAAGATGAAGCTTCCGTTCGCTACGCGCGTTACGCTGCACTGTGGACCACGATCATTACCTTCCTCGTCTCGCTGCTTATTCCATTTAATTTTATGTCGGCAGAGTCAGGTTTTCAGTTTGTTGAATCCCATGCTTGGATGGGTAACTTCGCCAGCTATCGCATGGGCGTTGACGGCATTTCTATGCCGTTGGTCATCCTCACTACATTCCTGATGCCGATATGCATCGTGGCCTCGTGGTATGTTGATAAGCGCGTCAAAGAATACATGATTGCGTTCCTGGTTTTGGAAACGCTGATGATTGGCGTGTTCTGCGCCCTCGACATCATGCTGTTCTACGTCTTCTTTGAAGCTGGCTTGATCCCGATGTTCTTGATCATCGGCATTTGGGGTGGTGCGCGCCGCGTCTATGCGTCGTTCAAATTCTTCCTCTACACATTGCTGGGGTCGGTGCTCATGTTGCTGGCGATCATCGCCATGTATTGGCATGCCGGTACGACTGATATGGTTGTATTGTTGTCCAACCCCAAAACCTTCCCGCCTGAAATGCAAACCTGGTTATGGCTGGCGTTCTTCGCATCTTTCGCAGTCAAAATGCCGATGTGGCCGGTGCACACTTGGTTGCCTGATGCGCACGTGGAAGCACCGACGGCTGGCTCGGTCATCCTTGCAGCGATCCTGTTGAAAATGGGCGGCTATGGCTTCCTGCGCTTCTCGCTGCCCATGTTCCCAGACGCGTCATTGTATTTCCAGAACTTCGTCTATGTGCTGTCCGTCGTCGCCATTGTCTACACGTCGCTGGTGGCATTGGTACAAGAGGACATGAAAAAGCTTATCGCCTATTCATCCGTCGCCCATATGGGCTTTGTGACCATGGGCATTTTCTCGCATGACCCGCCAGGGCGTTGATGGCGCAGTGTTCCAAATGATCAGCCACGGTCTCGTATCAGGAGCGTTGTTCCTGTGCGTTGGCGTTGTTTACGACCGCATGCACACCCGCGAAATTGCAGCCTATAGCGGCCTTGCCAATAAGATGCCGATCTACGCTGCAGTGTTCATGTTGTTCACGATGGCCAATGTGGGCTTGCCGGGAACTTCTGGTTTCGTCGGCGAGTTCATGACGCTGCTCGGCACTTTCGCCAGCAACACTTGGGTTGCAGCTTTTGCGACAACAGGCGTCATCTTGTCAGCAGGCTATGCCCTCTGGCTTTATCGCCGGGTGGCCTTTGGTGTGTTTGACAAGCCGTCCTTGCAATGGATGCCTGACATGACGCGGCGTGAGTTTGCAATGTTACTGCCGTTGATTGTGTTGACCATTTACTTTGGTGTTTATCCCTCTCCAATCTTGGACACGATTGGGGCTTCCGTAGAAAACCTTTTGAAATCCCTGCCTGCGGTTCCCGCAAGCCTTGCGATGAAGTGAACTGACCATGATGAGCCTTTTGCAAACTGCTGATGCTGTAGCGGCCTTGCCGGAAATCGTGTTGGCGATTTTGGCTACCGTGTTTTTGATGGTGGGTGCATTTTCAAAAACTGACGTCATTCAAGCTAGTGCAAAGCCTCGTCGTTGCCGCACTCGTGTTGACTGCCCTGTTGGTCTACACAGCATCGGGTGAGGGCAGGGTTACGGCATTCGGTGGCGCATTCATCGTCGATGATTTTGCACGTTTGATGAAGGTGCTGGCCTTGCTCGGCGCTGCTGTCACCGTTTTGATGTCGGGCAAGTTCTTGGCCCGCATTGAAATGGCAAAATTTGAATATCCCATTCTCGTGATGTTGGCGTCCGTCGGCATGATGATGATGATCTCAGCCAATGACTTGATATCGCTGTACATGGGCCTCGAACTGCAATCACTGTCCCTCTATGTGATTGCCGCGTTTAATCGTGACAGCGCAAAATCTTCGGAAGCAGGCCTCAAGTATTTCGTTCTTGGTGCCTTGTCGTCTGGCATGCTGCTTTACGGCGCATCGCTGGTTTATGGCTTTACCGGCACCACCACCTTCGCAGGTATTGCGGAAGCACTTACAGCCAATGGCTCAAGCCTTGGTATCATTTTCGGTCTCGTGTTTGTGTTGGCAGGCCTTGCCTTTAAAATTTCTGCCGTTCCTTTCCATATGTGGACGCCTGACGTTTATGAAGGCGCGCCCACACCTGTGACCGCTTTCTTTGCCTCTGCACCAAAAGTGGCGGCTATGGCGCTATCTGGTGCGCACCATGGTAGGCCCCTTCAACCAGCTGGTTCAGGATTGGCAGCAAATCCTTGTTGTGGTTTCGATTTTGTCGATGGCTTTGGGTGCCTTTGCTGCCATCGGCCAGTACAACATCAAGCGCCTTTTGGCCTATTCCTCTATCGGACACATGGGTTTTGCGCTCGTCGGCTTAGCTGCTGGGACACAGGAAGGCGTTTCTGGCGTTGTCATTTATATGCTGATTTACGTGCTCACCACATTGGGTGTCTTCGCCTGTGTGTTGGCCATGCGCCGCCAAGGCATTGCAGGTTGAAAATATCTCTGATCTCGCAGGCCTTGGACGTACCAATAAAGGCTTGGCTTTTGTCATCGCCATGTTGATGTTCTCGCTTGCGGGTATTCCACCGCTGGCAGGTTTCTTCGGCAAGCTGTTTGTGTTTATGGCCGCCGTCAAAGCTGGGCTTTGGGTGCTGGCCATCCTCGGCGTATTGGCCAGCGTGGTAGGCGCTTACTATTATCTGCGCATCGTGAAGATCATCTATTTTGATGAACCACAACCAGCCTTTGATGCCATGGACAGTGAAGTGAAATGGGTGGCCTATGCGTCCGCCGCCTTTGCATTGCTGTTCGTCGTCATCGCTTTGCCATTGCTTGATCTTGCAGCGGCGGCGGCAAAGTCGCTGTATTGAGAGACCTGATCGCAGACGCTCCTGTCCGCCACTATCCCACCATCGATTCCACCAACCTCGAAGCGCATCGTTTGTTTGCCGTAGGCGAACACGGACCATTGTTCTTGTTGGCCGACGAACAGACAGCCGGCAAAGGCAGGCTGGATCGCAACTGGGCATCGTTGCGTGGCAATTGCTATTCGACACTCATGTTACCCATGGAAACGGATGTTCAATGTGTTCCCCAAATTGGTTTTGTCGTTGCACTGGCAGTGGCAGATGTGGTGAGCAAAAATTCTAAGGCCACGCCACGTTTAAAGTGGCCGAACGACGTTTTGGTCGGGGGAGCGAAAATTGCGGGCATTCTCTGCGAGGTGTTGTCATCGTCGCCACTCACAATTGCCATCGGTTGCGGAATTAACGTTGCACACGCCCCAACAGGCCTCACTTATCCGGCAACATGCCTGATGGCTGAAAGTGCAAGTGTTGATCGTGACATGGTGTTTCAATCCTATCGCGACGCTTTGACGTATTGGTTAAGCGTCTGGGACCATGGCAAGGGATTTCAAACCATCCGAACCGCTTGGATGCAACATGCCATAGGTATTGGCGAAATCGTGACAATGACCACCGGAACTCAACACTTGACCGGAACCTTTGAAGGCATCACAGAGCAGGGGGCCGTGATACTAAAACCAAATGATGGCCCACCACATATTCTTCACGCTGGCGATTTGCACATTCCATCGCTGGCTAGACTTCGAAACGGAAAGTTATGAACGCCAAACGCCGCAAAGACCAAACACCAGAACTTGTATTGCTGCCCCTGGGTGGCACCGGTGAAATTGGCATGAACTGTTATTGCTATGGCACGGGCACAGAACGTGATCGCCAATGGTTGATGGTGGACTTGGGCGTTAAATTTGGTGGCGAGAGGGAACCAGGCATTGATGTCGTACTTCCAGACATTGGTTACATCACATCGAATAAGAACGACTTGGCAGGACTTATCATCACCCATGCCCATGAAGACCATATTGGTGCAGTTCCTTGGCTGTGGCCGCAACTGGAATGTGATGTTTATTGCACGCAGTTTGCTGCGGAGCTTTTGAAACTCAAACTCAGGGAACATGGCCTTGAAGATGACGTGCCGATTAAGATCGTCGAACCCAACAAGCCGTTTCAGGTGGGACAGTTCAGCGTTGAATACTTAGGTGTCACCCACTCCATTCCGCAGTCCAATGCCTTGTTGATTAAAACAGCTGAAGGCACGGTTGTGCATTCGGGTGATTGGAAGATCGACCGCACACCTATTTTAGGACTGCCGATAGATGAAGATAGATTTGCTGCGATTGGCAAAGCCGGCGTTGATGTTTTGGTCTGCGATTCAACCAATTGTTTGCGCGAAGGATTCTCTCCGTCGGAAACCGATGTTGCTGCAACGCTGACTGACACTATCACCAACGCCAAAGGCCGTGTCGCCGTCACCACCTTCGCATCCCACGTCGAGCGCATCACCTCCGCCGTGAAAGCAGCACGGTCAGCGGGCCGTGAAGTTGTGATTGCTGGGCGCGCCATGCGTAACACCATCGAAGCAGCGCGCATCTGCGGCATGCTGAAAGATGCAGGCGCGTTTTTGGATGAAGATGCCTTTGGCTATCTGCCACCTGATAAAATCATGCTACTCTGTACTGGCAGCCAAGGCGAACCGCGCGCCGCCATGGCCCGCATTGCTGAAGACAACCACCCCAACATTGCCTTGGAAGAGGGCGATCTTGTTATCTTCTCGGCACGCACCATTCCCGGCAATGAAAAGGAAGTGGGTGCCATCATCAACAATCTCGCAAAGTTGCGCGTCGATGTTATCACGTCTGACGACGCACTTGTGCATTCGTCGGGCCACCCGCGTCAGGGCGAGCTGAAACAGATGTATGATTGGGTAAAACCCCGCGCCTTGATCCCCATGCATGGCGAACCACGTCATATGTATTTCCAAGAAAAGTTTGCGAGGGCCCATGGCATTGCAGAGTCCTTGCAGTTGGAGGACGGCAAAATCGCAAGGCTGTGTCCGGGTCCTGTGGCCATCATAGATGAAGTGTCCGTTGGTGTGTTGCACGTCGATGGGAAGTTGATTGTAGATGGTGTTGACGGTCCCGCCAAACAGCGTCGCAAACTCTCCCATGTGGGCATTATCTTCGCCCAGGTTTTGGTGGATGAACATTCAAAACTGGCAGAGGATATCGAAGTTGTTTTGGATGGCGTTCCACTAGGCTTGGAAGAAGAATTGGCCATAGCTGCCGAAAAAGCCTTTGACGCCATGCCAAAGGGCCGCCGCAAGGATGACAACATAGTTGAGGAAGTGGTGAGAACCGCCATTCGCCGCGCCGCTGATATGGCTTGGGGCAAGAAGCCTGTGGTGAAAGTGATGGTGGCGCGAGTTTGATAGAGCGTCTGCTATATTCGCAACCGAATCATGAAAAAGCCTGTCACACCACCAATACCACCGCAGCCCATTGAACCAATTGAACTTCAGCACGCGCTTGAAGAACGTTATCTCGCTTACGCGCTGTCAACGATCATGCACCGCGCATTGCCGGACGTGCGTGATGGTTTAAAGCCCGTACACCGTCGCTTGTTGCACGTGATGCGCATGTTGCGCCTCGATCCGAATTCCGCCTTCAAAAAATCCGCGAAGATCGTTGGCGACGTCATGGGCGGCTATCACCCCCACGGCGACCAATCGATCTATGACGCACTCGTGCGCTTGGCCCAGGACTTCTCATCGCGCTATCCGTTGATCGACGGGCAAGGCAACTTCGGCAACATCGATGGCGACAGCGCCGCCGCCTATCGCTACACCGAAGCTCGCATGACGGCTGTGGCAGGCTTGTTGCTGGATGGCATCGATGAAGACACGGTCGACTTCCGCCCCAATTATGATGGCTCTGTTGAGGAACCCGTTGTGCTGCCGGGTGCCTTTCCAAATCTGTTGGCCAATGGCGCAACAGGCATCGCAGTTGGCATGGCCACCTCCATTCCACCCCACAATGCGGCTGAGCTTTGTGATGCAGCCCTGCATTTGATTAAAACCCCAAATGCGGGCGTCGATAAACTTTGCCAATTTGTTGTTGGGCCTGACTTTCCAACGGGCGGCATTGTCATCGACAGCCGCGAGTCGGTGATTGAAGCCTATCGCACGGGCAAAGGTGGCTTTCGTGTTCGCGCCCGCTGGAGTGTAGAGGATCTGGGACGAGGTGCTTGGCAAATTGTCATTACCGAAATTCCTTACATGGTGCAAAAGTCCAAGCTTATCGAACGTGTCGCAGAACTGTTGACCGATAAGAAACTTCCGTTGCTGGGTGACATTCGCGATGAATCGGCAGAGGACATTCGCGTGGTGTTGGAACCCAAAACCCGCAACATCGAACCAGAAGTGTTGATGGAGCAAATGTTCCGGGCCACGGAGTTTGAAAATCGCATTCCCCTCAACATGAATGTGCTTTCGGGCGGACGCGTGCCAAAAGTCATGTCCTTGAAGGACGTGCTCAGGGAATGGCTCGACCACCGCAAGAACGTTTTGGTGCGAGGAACAAATTTCAGGCTCGGCGAAATTGCGAGACGCCTGGAAATTCTTGAGGGCTATTTGATAGCTTATCTCAACTTGGACGAAGTCATCCGTATCATTCGTGAAGAAGATGAGCCAAAACCCGCTTTGATTGCTCGCTTTAAACTGACCGATACGCAGGCTGAAGCAATTCTCAACATGCGTTTGCGTGCATTGCGCAAACTTGAGGAAATGGAGATTCGGACAGAACACGACAAGCTGACCAAAGAACAAAAAGGCTTGAAAGGCCTTCTGAAATCAGACGATGACCAGTGGAGTCGCATTGCTGAGGACATTAAAGCCGTCAAAGAAACCTATTCCAAAAAGACGCCACTCGGCCGCCGGCGCACGGACTTTGCAGAAGCACCTGATGTGGCAGAAGTGTTGGATGAGATGCTGGTAGAAAAAGAGCCCATCACCGTCGTGTATTCAGAGAAGGGTTGGATACGCTCCATGAAGGGACACATCGATGATGTGTCTTCATTGGGCTATAAGGATGGTGATCAAGCCCGCTTTGTTGTGAAAGCAATGACGACCGACAAAATTATGCTGTTCTCGTCATCGGGCAAATTCTTCACGCTGGATGCAGCAAAATTACCAGGCGGACGCGGACACGGTGAACCCGTGCGCTTGATGGCCGATATGGAGGCAACGGATCAGATCGTTGCATTGTTCATGCACCAATCTGGAGCAAAACGCCTTATTGCGTCGACAGACGGTGATGGCTTTATCGTGAATGAGGACGATTGCGTTGCTAACACCCGTAAGGGCAAGCAAGTTTTGAATGTGAAAGTGCCTGCAGAAGCCTTGGTTTGCCGACCCCTATTGGCAGATGCCGACCATGTTGCAACGGTTGGGGAAAATCGCAAACTCTTGATTTTCAAACTTTCAGAACTTCCAGAAATGGCCCGCGGCAAAGGCGTCCGCTTGCAAAAATTCAAAGATGGCGGTTTGTCGGACGCAACCACGTTGAACCTGAAATCTGGATTGACTTGGATTGACTCGAGCGACCGTGGCTGGACAGTTACCGATCTTGCGGAATGGTTGGGTGATCGCGCCCAGTCTGGAAAACTTCCACCGAAAGGTTTTCCGAAGAATAATCGCTTTGGATGAGTTAGCACACTGATCAATTAGTGATTTGTTCATAAATATTTGAGCATGTTAGGACGCTGCACGCGGCAATTGTCGCATGTGCATTGACTATGCCGCTGGGGAGAGCGTGGTGAAGTTTGGTGTTGTACGCGAGTGCACGCCAGATGAATTAACGATCGTACTCTAAGCCGCGTTTCCATCGTGGTTTGGTTCCTAAAGTGGCGGGCAACAGCGATGCGAGGACAGCGGTTTTGGATTCACCACGGCGTTTTGGAGCGCCAGGAAGCCAATGTTCAATTTAAGCCTGACGCAGAAGATCGCTTCTTGCAGAGCGGAAGTGTGCGCCTAACGACAGGCGAATTGGGTACAGAAGTGAAATGGGTTGTGAACTCACCTTGCGTATCGTCGCTGTTTAAAACCGTGCAATGGCTTCCTTCCGTAAAAGCGCCCTTTATACTGCGGTTTCACGCTGTGGGTTGGTTTGAGGAAGTCTATCGAGAGGCGTCATCAGTCATCAAGCGCATTGAGCAAGTATTGGCACGTGGAGATCGTCACTTTACCAGCCGCGTCTTTATTCAGGAACAGTCAGACCGGACTCAATCAATTCCCGACGTTTTGCGTCGAGCGTTGAACGGAAACTTGCCGTCATTGGAGCACTCGATTGATTGTTTTTTTGATCAGGATACGTTGCAGTTTAGAGTTGATCGTGTTGGTGCACAAAGTGCCATTGGTCGCGTTTGGGGCACTTACACATCGTCCTATCCATGCCAAAGTGCTGGCAGCTATGGCGACCCTGTAAACAAGACTTATGAAAGTGTCATGCGATCCGGCAAACCACGATTTGATCACGTGCTTGCAGCATTGCGTTTGCCAGACAATGCCTTGCATTGGGTGCCTTATCAGCGCGTCGTTTCACCGTGCAGAATTAAGGGCGTGGAGGGAGTTACTGTAACATCGCTGATATCGCGAGTTGATATTCAGGTACTTTAGCAACCTAGGATCAGCACAAAGTGAATCTGGCGTTAACGTGAAATTTTTAATTGTCGTCTAACAACAGTGTATCCGCGACTGGGGCGGGTCATTTTTGACTCATTGCTGGATGAACGACACACATGAATTCTGTAGTAATTTGGATCAGAGACGGTGCCTTTGCTGAGCGCCCTAAGAAGAAAAACGACTCTGACTATCAAGACAAATCTTTGTTTGATCAGTTTGCCATGGTTCGAATTTCAACCGATACAAACGGTACACTCGTGCAATGGAACATGGCGAGCCCCAATTGGTCTTCGCTCATGCTGGCGGCTAAACTGCTTTCCGCCTGCGCGGGGCCATTTTCCCTCAAATATTTCAAATCAGGTTGGTTTGTCGAAAAGCTCCAAGATGCATCATCTGCTGCTGATCGTCTTGACGCGCTCATTTACAAGAGCGATGTGCATTTAAAGGAACGTGCATACACCGCGGTGTTAGTGCCTGACATGCAAGTCATACCCTCAAGACTGCGTAATGCTTTGCTCACAGGCACCGCACCAAACGATGACTCGGTCGTCTGCGCAATCGAAGCAGACGGTGAAATCTGCAATGTCGAACATGTTGGCAAAGACACCGCTATTGGCCGCATTTGGGGCGTGTCGCCCAATTCATATCCGTGCTTGAATGGCCACAGCTATGACCGGGTTGTGACACCTGAATATTTCCGCGTTGTTCAATCCGGTCGCGTGCATTACGACCACGTCCTCGCGTCAATGGTGCGACCAGATGGTGAATTACACTGGCTGGGATATCACCGCGTTATTCTGCCGGAAGTGCGGCAGGGTCAGACATTTGTGCGCGTGGTTTCTGAAGTGGCCCCGGTGAAGATTTAGTTGCTGTAGACATCATCTCGTTGATCATGCTTTCCAGTGAAGCGAGTTCAGTGGCAACGAGATATTCCACTGGGTCAATACCTTCTGAAGCCCATTGCCAACGTAAAAACCCGCGTTCCAGTATAGTGTAACCCACGCGCGTGAAATGTCCGTGGCCTGCCATCTGTGCGCTTGCTAATCCCCAGATAGCGTCGGGCCGCCACTTGATGACAGCAAGGATTAAACCCAGTCGGACGAAAATTTCAAACGTCTTGCGGTTTTTCACCTGCTTGGAAATCCAGATTTCGCCGTGATACACCAGCTTGCCCGTAAGCCGCTCTGCAATGCTATTTTCAGGTGGGCGCGAGAAAGCGGGAACCATCAGTTCATTCTGCCGCATGTAAACGCCAATCATGTAGTTCACACACCAGTCTGCAAGATGGGTGTCGATCTCATCGTAGCGAAAGGCTTGCAAACCCACAACTTCACCACTGCCATCTGTGAGATACATCCAGTAGGCACGTTCGCGATTGAAGACACCTACGGCATGATGATGCATGGGAGCGACCGGCATGCCACGTACGCGTTGTTTCACTTCGTCGAAGGCTTCCATATCGCTCGAAACATGGACTTGGAGATTGAGTGATCTCAGCTCATCTTCCAACATGCTTGCTGCTCGAGCAGCGGCCATTGGTTGTGTCAGTCCGGAATTCTTCATTTCAATCCCCCTTGAAGAAATCGTTATGCCAACAAATTGGAAGAAATGGAGCGTACCTATGATTGAAGTAGGTAGAAAACCTGCAACTGTTAACTCGCATTCGTGTGAATGAGCTTCCAACCCTCTGGTCCGAGGCGTTCCTGGGGCAAAAATCGGCTCTTGTAACGCATCTTGTGGGACTGATTGATCCAAAACCCGAGGTAGACATGGGACAGGCCCATCCGCGTCGCCCGGCGAATCATGTCGAGGATGACGTAGGTGCCAAGACTGCGATTTTCCAATTCGGGGTCATAAAAACTGTAAATCAGCGAAACGCCATCATGCAACAGGTCAACCAGCACGGCAGCGATCAATTCGCCGTCAGGGTTGTATTCTGTGGGAACGCGGTATTCCACAATGCGGCTATCGACCATGGTTTCATCAACCATCGCTGCAAAATCCAATACCGTCATATCAGCCATGCCGCCGTCACCATGGCGATGGTCAATGTAGGTTCTAAACAATGAGTAGTGTTCGCTTGTGGCTTTGGCCGCAACAACTTGGCTCGTAACGTCACTATTGCGTTTCAGGTTGCGCAGAAAACCTTTGCTCCAATTGAAACTCTGAACCGGCACGCGCACCGAAACGCAAGCCGAACAACTGTCGCAGGCCGGGCGATAGGCAATGTTCTGACTGCGACGGAAGCCGCCTTGCGACAATTGCGAGTTCAGCGATTTCGAGTCCGGACCCACCAGATGCGTGAACACTTTGCGTTCCATCTTCCCCGGCAGATAGGGGCAGGGCCCTGCTGCGGTGATGAAGAACTGCGGAAAATTGCGGCGTTCGATAGACATGATTTGCACAGGTATAACATGGTTTGGCAACCTGAAAGCAAGCGCCTCTAGCGCCCCGACTAGAGATGCAATATGCCCCTGTAACACAGGAGATCACGGATGACAAAAGTAGCTTGGATTGGCTTAGGCGTGATGGGCTTTCCCATGGCTGGGCATTTGGTGCACAAATCCGGTGCCAGTGCAGTTGTCTACAATCGTACCAGTTCCAAAGCGCTTGATTGGGTTGAAAAGAACGGCGGCGCATCGGCTGCAACACCTGCGGCAGCTGCAAAGGATGCCGAGATTGTTTTTGCCTGCGTCGGCAATGATGACGACTTGCGCAGCGTAACCATTGGCCCAGACGGCGCATTTCATACAATGCAGAAGGGCAGCGTGTTCGTTGACCACACCACAGCTTCCGCTGATGTCGCCCGCGAACTTCATGCCGCTGCAAAACAGCGTGGCATTGGCTTTGTAGATGCGCCCGTTTCAGGCGGCCAAGCAGGGGCTGAGAATGGCGCATTGACCGTGATGTGTGGTGGCGATGTTGCCGACTACGCAAGAGTGGAAGCAGCGATCATGAACTACGCAAAGATGAGCAAACTGTTGGGCGCGGTTGGATCTGGTCAACTTGCAAAAATGTGCAATCAAATTGCTATAGCGGGCGTGGTGCAAGGGCTGGCGGAAGCTGTACAGTTTGGCATCAAGGCAGGCCTTGATATGGAACAAGTCGTGGAGGTCATATCCAAAGGTGCTGCGGGATCTTGGCAAATGGAGAACCGTCATAAAACCATGATCGCTGGAAAATTCGATTTTGGATTTGCCGTGGATTGGATGCGTAAAGACCTTGGCATATGCCTTGACGAAGCGCGCCACAACGGCAGCCATTTGCCAATGACGGCACTGGTTGACCAATTCTATTCTGAAGTGCAAGCGGCGGGTGGCAAACGATGGGATACGTCAAGCCTGATTACGCGGTTGATGAAGAAGCCTTGAGTTGCTTTGCAACATCCAACGCAAAATACGTCAACACACCATTTGCACCTGCGCGCTTGAAACACATCAACGACTCCTGCACCACGCGTGCCGGATCAAGCCAGCCATTGTTACAGGCCGCCATGATCATCGCGTATTCGCCTGACACTTGATAGGCAAAGGTTGGAACGCCAAATTCACGTTTCACGCGCGAGACAATATCAAGATAAGGCATGCCTGGTTTGACCATGACCATGTCTGCGCCTTCGGCAAGATCCAGCGCAACTTCACGAATGGCTTCGTCGGTATTTCCCGGATCCATTTGGTAGGTTTTCTTGTCGCCCAAAAGCGTTGATGATGAACCTACAGCCTCACGGAATGGGCCATAAAACCCGCTCGCATATTTCGCACTATAAGCCATGATCTGCGTGTCGATATAGCCTTCGTCCTCTAACGCTGATCGAATGGCACCAATGCGACCATCCATCATGTCTGAAGGTGCTATGATATCGCAGCCTGCTTCAACCTGGACCATCGCTTGTTTCACCAATGCAATGACGGTTTCATCATTGGCAATTTTTCCGTCACGCAACAGACCATCATGTCCATGCGTGGTGTAGGGATCCAACGCTACATCACACATCACGCCAATCTCTGGCACTGCTTTTTTGATGGCACGCACAGCGCGACACACGAGATTGTCCGGGTTGTAAGCTTCTTCGCCGTCTTCACTGCGCAAAGCAGCTTGCGTGTTCGGAAATAACGCAACAGCAGGTATGCCAAATTTCGCTGCAGCTTCTGCTTGTTTGACAAGCAGGTCCACAGTCCAGCGCGATACACCCGGCATCGACCCCACAGTTTCACTGCGGTTGTCACCATCAATTACAAACAGAGGCCAAATCAAATCGGCGGGCGTCAAAACATGTTCTTGCACCAAGGCGCGAGCCCAAGGGCTTTTGCGATTGCGGCGCATACGAAGTGCGGGAAACTGAGCTTGTGTCATGGCGAGACTATAGCCTTCGTTATCACCGCGATAAACAGCAAAGCCGTCGCAGCGTTACTGGCAGATCCGATAGCCATTTTTCCGCTTCGCGACATCAATGTGGAAATGGTCGCCATGATAGCGATCAGAGCCCGGACCCAGGACAGTGGTAAAGCGAATGCAGGCGTCGCGCCGGATGTGGCGCAGAAAATTGCCTTGAGCTGAAAGGCCGACCAATTGTTTGAGGCCCGACCAGTCACCCTTGATATTGATGCTCGAACCGTCGTCAAATCCCAAAGTTGAAATATCGAGCGCATTGGCCTTGGCATGTTCGCTCAATTTGCCTGATGCAGCTCCATTGCGCCGGCGGCAGACATAGGCAGAGGCATTATTGATTTTGACCAGTTTGCGTTTGAGATGTTGTTTCGCCGCTGGAACAGCCGAACTTGAAATCCAGCCGTGCAAGGCTTCCGCCATGTTGCAGTTCATTTCTGCAGGCGGCAGGATATCAACACCAGAGATGGCCGTGACTTTGAGTGCATAGGGTGAGCCGCAGCCGCCAGCAGTCCCAATGGGTGGCATGGGCTCATAAGTAATGTCGAGGCCTTTCAAGCGCAAGGCGCAGTCAGATTGGGCTTGTTTCACGGAATCCGCAGACCAACCACCAGTGCCGCTGACCCCAAAGCTGGGCCAACCGAAAAGCAAAATCAATCCGATCAACCACTTATTTACCATGAGCCCCCACAATTCGCTAAAATTTGAACTATCTTAATGCCCTCCGTGCGACCTGTAACCACCTCATTTATTTTGGAAAGTCTTTCATGCGTATTAGCGGCCTTTTAGTGTCACTCCCACTTATGCTTGGTGCAACATATTTGGTTCAACCGATGTCGATGGCCTATGCCGCTGCCATGGATGCAGCGCAAGCCACCGAACTTTTAGCCAAAACACATACTATTAATGTGAAATGCAATGTTTTGAGCGCCGATCAAGGCCAACAGCTTAAAGACTTCGTCGCTCGAGCTGAAATCTCACTGGCCGAAAAAAACTCAGTGGCCTTGGCCCGAAAGACGATTTCTGCAGGGAGAACCGCAGGAAATGCCGCCATTTGTGATGATACGGCCCGGAAACTGGTGAATGATGTTTTGGCCGCCGCCAGCACAGCTGCAGCTGCACCTGTTGCAGATGCAACAACTGCTGAAATCATGTCGCCTAAGCCAGAGCCTGAACCCTTAAAGTCAGCCGCGTTGCCGACCCAACCGAAAAAACCTGTCGCAGCAGCTCTGGCTGTTGCTGAACCTGTACCTGTCAAAAAGCCAGTTGTTAAGCCTGTCGCGAAACTGGAGCCCAAGAAGCAGATCGTTATCGAAAAGCCTGATAAGCCCAAGGTTCGGGTCAAAACTGTAAAACGAGAAAAACCATTGAAGCCTGCAAAGGGCTTGGATAGCTACGCCCGTGTTGCCGAAACTTATTATGCAGCAATTCGCTGTGGCAGCATGAGCCGCTCAGGAATTTCGCGTCTCTATAAGACGGTTCTGACGTCACATCAGCAGGCCGTGGCTTCCAATCGACCTGGAGCCGTGCGCGCCATGTTGCGCAATGCCGAAACCAAGGCTGCAGGCCGCTCCTGCACTTAACAAGATTTAACACTTTCAGATTTGAAGGGGTCGTCAACAGAGTTGGCGACCCTTTATGTTTGATGAACAAACAACTGAATGAGTCATATTCAATTAAGTTAGGAAAAGAAGACTCCATAAACTGTCCTCGAATTCGATACAAAATATCGAAAATATAAGAACAAATTTACCGAGACTGTTCAGGTCGCCTTAAACCGCGTCGCGTAGTTTGGCTTCATCAAGGGGACGGACAAAGAAGCTGCCCCTCAAAAACAAAAGGGAATAGGTGGACAACATGAATACGCAAGTGATGGGCAATGTGGCTCTCCAGCCAGCTGATGCCAAACGACAGAACATTAAACACCGCTACATGGAAGCGCTGACACTCATTGAGCGTCTGCATCGCCGTTTGCTCGACGTCATCAAGGATGACTTTGAACGCTCTGGCGAAAAAGAAGTGAACCCGGTGCAAGCTTTGCTGCTGTTCAACATCTCGGATGCTGAATTGACGGCTGGCGAGCTCAAGACCCGTGGCCACTATCAAGGTTCAAACGTATCCTACAACCTCAAGAAGTTGGTGGAAGCAGGCTATGTGAACCATGAACGTTCCAGCGCCGACAAGCGCTCGGTACGTGTGCGCCTGACACAAAAGGGCTTGGAAGTGCGCGCTCGTGTAGACGCCATGTACAACCGTCAACTTCAGGCCGTTGAAGAAATCGTTGGCCTGAACGTCGAAGAATTTGATCGCATCAATAAGGCTCTGACCCGTTTGGAGCGCTATTGGACCGACCAGATCCTTTATCGCCTCTGATACAACCTAAGTTCTGTCAAAACATCCCGTTCCAAGGGGGCTTGGAGCGGGATGTTTTGCTTATCTCAACCTGTTGCCGAATTGCCGCAAACCTGAGTTTTTTGCAGACCTGCCTTATATTGGCCGCTGAATTTTGATTCTTGCCCCAATTCGGCGGGCGTTGGCACGGATTCGTGGTGATTGTTCACCTGAACTTTGACGAAAGCGCACCACACTGGTAGAGACATCATAGCATCGGGTTCTGTACGAACTTGGGGTCAAGTAGCGGAATAGAGGTCATAAATGTGGCGTAGGGTAATTACTTCAAAGTGGCTGGTGGTAGGACTGCTGACGGGGACATTCATGTCACCTCTGTCACTAACTGCATCCGCGCAAGATCCGGTCATCAACAATGCGTCGAAGGTGACCACGCAGACTGAAATTCTGAATACAAAATCCGTAAGTCCGATGATTACGCCAGACAGCGCTGCGCGGCTTGAAACTCTTGCCGCCCGTTACACCGACATCGTGGCCGATGGTGGCTTCCCAAAAGTCACGCGCGGCAGTTACAAAAAGGGCTCAGAAGGCAAAAACGTTGTTGCATTGAACCGCCGCTTGTTCGTCGAAGGCTATTTGCGCAGTGAAGCAGTGGAAGGCGAGTTTGCTGGCCGTGTCACCAGTGCGACAATTGACGGCATCACGAGATTCCAACGCAATATGGGTTTGGCAGCAACCGGAAAAGTGGATGCTTCAACGGCCGCGGCAATGAATGTGCCAGCCCTTGAACGCCTGCGCACCATCAAAGCCAACATTGCGCGCTTGGAAACTTATGGCCAAAACCTCGGCGACCGTTACTTGGTCGTCAACGTGCCAGCGCAACAAATTGAAACTGTCAACAACGGTCGCGTATTCTCGCGCCACAATGCTATTGTTGGACGCCCAGAACGACCAACGCCCGTGGTGATGACGGCCTTATCCGATGTGAATTTCAATCCCTATTGGAATGCGCCACCTTCAATCATTGAAAAAGACATCTTCCCGAAGATGAAGTCTGGCACCCAAATTCTAACCGACATGAACATCAAAGTGTTCCAAGGATTTGGTGGTCCCGAAGTCGACCCGGATACGGTTGATTGGAGCACGGCGATTGCTGACGATTATCATTTCCGCCAAGAGCCAGGGCCTGCCAACGCCATGGCCACAGCCAAAATCAATTTTCCAAGCCCGTTTGGTATTTACCTTCACGACACACCTGAAAAGCAACTCTTCAAAAACGGCAATCGTTTTTACAGCTCCGGCTGTGTGCGTGTCGAAAAAGTTGAACTGTTGCTTGAGTGGGTTTTGAATGGCCAAGAGGGAATAGGGCGTTCTGAAATTGGTGCTCTTGCCGAAACACTTGAACGCCGCGATGTGAAACTTGAAGCACCACCGCAATTGCGTGTGGCCTATCTCACGGCTTGGCCCGTCGGCAACACAGTGGCCTTCCGCAGCGACATTTATGGTCTTGATGGCACAGGCTTTACCGTTGGCCAACCGCTGCCAGAAGGCGAGATCAGCGATGAAGGTTTGCGCTATGTGTTAAAGCCAGTGCCGCGCAAGGCAGGGGCTGTTGATGCCGATGAAGCCGAAGGTATTGGTTTGTTCGGAAACCGCGCCACCAAGTCAACGAAACCAACCAAGCCGGTCTTCGGCAAAAAGCCTGCCTCGCTCTATGAGGATGAGCCAGAAGTTGTGTCTGTGAAGATTGATTCACCGAAGAAGAAGCTGCCTTTTGAAGTTAAAAAGCCAGGGGCACCTGTCAAACTCTCTGTCAAAAAACCAGAAGACAAGAAAAAGCCTGGCCTGAAGAAAGACACACCCGGCTTGTTTGACTGGGCGGCCTATCGCAAAGAGCAGAAGCTTGGCAAAAAGAAACCTGTGGCTGAGAAAAAGCCAGCCGTGAAATCGATCTTTGCGAAGAAGTCTGACACCAAAGTAGCTGCAAGCGCTAAGCCGACGTTGCCGAAGAAAAAAATCGTTGATGACAAAGCGGCACCCAAAAAACCAGTCGCATCTGTCAAAAAGCCGGTCATAGAGGCCAAAGCAAAGGTTGCTGAGTGCAAGACCGGGGCCGCGGCAAAGGATTGCAAACCGCCAGCAGTTAAGAAGCCTGTTGCCGCAAACTAAAGTTGCCTGCGCCAACTTGTATCTGGACCCAATTTGGGGAGCCTGTATAGAGCAGGCTTCCCTTTTTGTTTGGAGATTCTGATGGCCAAAACAGCAGCAAAGAAAAAATCCGCTAAGAAGGTTGCGGCAAAACGCAAAGTCACCAAGGCTAAACTGCTTTTCCCCGGCTTTTTCAAAGACAAGCTGGCAAAGGTTGATCCAAAGGTTGCAAAAGCCATTCAATCAGAGCTGTTGCGTCAGCAACATGAAATCGAGCTGATTGCCTCAGAAAACATCGTGTCGCGGGCTGTATTAGAAGCGCAAGGGTCAGTTATGACCAACAAATACGCCGAAGGTTATCCCGGCCGCCGCTATTATGGCGGCTGCCAATATGTTGACCAAACCGAACAATTGGCCATCGATCGCGCAAAGCAATTATTCTCAGCGAATTTTGCCAACGTGCAACCACACTCCGGTGCGACAGCCAATCAAGGCGTGTTTTTCGCATTGTTGCAGCCTGGTGATACGTTCATGGGTTTGGACCTGGCCTGCGGCGGTCATTTGACTCACGGCTCACCGGTCAATCAATCGGGCAAATGGTTTAAAGTTGCGTCCTACAAAGTGCGCGAAGACAATCATCAGATTGACTACGATGCAGTGGCACGGCAGGCGCTCGAAGTACGTCCGAAATTGATCATCGCCGGTGGCTCGGCCTATCCGCGCACTTTGGACTTCAAGCGCTTCCGCGAAATCGCTGACAGCGTGGGGGCTTATCTCTTCGTAGATATGGCGCACATCGCTGGGCTTGTGGCGGGTGGCGTGCATCCAAACCCGGTTGAGCACGCTCACGTGGTCACAACAACGACGCACAAGACGCTGCGTGGACCTCGTGGTGGATTGATCCTGTCGAACGATGTGGATCTGGGAAAGAAAATCAATTCGGCAATTTTCCCCGGCATCATTGGCGGTCCTTTGGAACATGTCATCGCAGCAAAAGCGGTGGCATTCGGCGAAGCTTTGAAACCAGCTTTCAAAAAATACGCGGGGCAAGTTGTTAAAAACGCCCGCGCTTTGGCAGACACGATGGTCGAGGGGGGCTGTGATATCACCACGGGCGGCACTGACACCCATTTGATGCTGGTGGACTTGCGCAAAAAAGGTGTGACTGGAAAAGACTCAGAAAAAGCTCTGGGTCGAGCCTTCATCACCTGCAATAAGAACTCCATCCCCTTTGATACTGCACCTTTCACCGTGACATCCGGCATCCGCTTAGGCACACCTGCGGGAACCACGCGTGGGTTTGGTGAGGCAGAATTTCGCACAGTCGGAAACTTGATCATCGAGGTTCTCGACGGTTTGGCGAAAAACGGCGAAGCCGGAAACGGCAAAGTCGAAAAGGCCGTCAAAGCCAAGGTCATGGCCCTGACCAAAAAATTCCCGATTTATGGCTGAGAATCGAGGGAGTCCTTAGATGCGTTGTCCATTCTGTAGTAATGCCGATACGCAGGTTAAAAACTCCCGTGCGACTGAGGACAATTCGGCCATTCGCCGTCGCCGCGTTTGTGTCGATTGTGGTGGACGCTTTACGACGTTTGAACGCGTACAATTGCGCGAGTTGATGGTTGTGAAACGCTCTGGTCGCCGCACACCGTTTGACCGCGAAAAATTGGCGCGTTCGGTGTCTGTAGCATTACGCAAACGACCTGTTGATGCCGAACGGGTTGAACGCATGGTCTCAGGCATTGTGCGCCAACTTGAAAGCTTGGGCGAAAGCGAGATCAAATCCGAACAAATCGGCGAACTCGTCATGGAAGGCTTACGCAATCTTGATGACGTGGCCTATGTGCGTTTTGCGTCAGTCTATAAAAACTTCCGCGAGGCCAAGGATTTTGAAGAAATTATTGGCGCGCTGAACACCGACGAAACCGACAACAGCTGAAATTTGACTCAACCGCTGATTTGCGTTCAATTGCGGGCGCGCAATGACGATTGTGCAATCCGGGAAGGACATGATCGATGGCGAAATTGAAAATCCCAACAGCAATGTTGGCAGTGTTGTTGAGTGGGGCAGTGGCCTATGCCGCGCCAACGTGTAACTCGCACCGCGAATTCTCCGCTGTAGATTTATCGCAGCCCGTAACCACCATCACGACCAAGTCCGGCAAATCGGGCGTTGAGGCATTCAAAGCCATCGGCGTCAAAACTATCGCACGCTATTATGATTGGGTGGATGAAGAGACAACCTGCAAATCGCTGTTTCCAAAAGAGTCAGATGCGCTGATTGCCGCGGGCTTCAACATCGTCACAATTTTCCAACATGCAAACTCTGACCCTGAAACATTTCTCGATAAAAGCCGTGGTGCAAAAGATGCGCGCGAAGCGTTGAAGTTGGCCGGCGCCAACGGCCAGCCAGCGGGATCTGCCATTTACTTTGCCGTTGATGGTGTGGACCAGGCCATTCATGACTCAGTGTTTGAATGGCGTGTTAACAAGGGCAACACAGTGCACCCTGCGCGAAAAAGAAAGACTACTGCGGGCCGATGCTTCATTTCGAAAACACATCGGATTTTATGAACGCTTCCGGAAATATCACCGTTCAGCATTTGGCAAACAGGCTGAGGCTGTGAAGGGCTCTGACATTCTGCCATTCGTTGAACATTATTTCCGCGAAGTGAACCGTGTGTTAAAGGCTGATGGCCGTTATCGCGTTGCAGGCTATGGCAGTGGAGCTACTTGCAACATGCTGCTCAAGAAGAATCTGGTGAGCTATTGCTGGCTCGCGATGTCCAAGGGCTGGCCGGGGTCAAAGCAATTCGCCAGCAGTGGTCGCTGGAGCTTGTCGCAACAACTCACAACTTTCTGCAAGGGCTGGCAGTTCAACGGTCGTGAAATGGCGCGCTTTGATTTCAATCGCATCAAGTCAGGTGACGTGGGCCAGTGGAGTAAAAAAGGCAAAGTAACTCCTGCACCTGGCCTTCCGGCCAAGTGCAAGCCGAGTTGGTAGATTTAAGCAGCCTTCAGCCGCATATCGTTGCGCTTGTTTTCTTGGGTGATCAGGAAAATGGATGCCGCCATAATCAGAGCCAAGCCGATCCAGATATAACCCGTGGGCCAATAGCCAAAGATGAGGCCATAGACCAAAACATTGCTGATCAGTTTGAGATCATCAAACGGCTGCACAAAGTTCGCATCCGCTGTGGCATAGGATTTCGACAGCAACAGCTGGGCAATGAAAACCAAAAATCCACCCGTGATCAAAAACATGAACACATTGCTCGACGGCACTTCAAAACCAGCTTGCAACGAGAACAACAAATTGATCGGCGTGAGCAACAGCAGCAACCATGTCGTTAAAGTTTCAGGCGTCTCTTCGCGGCTGAGAAATTTGGTCAGCAAGGAAGCGGCTCCCCAAAGTATGGCCGCGAGAATTGGCAGTAACCAATAAACGTTGAATTGTTCGCTGAAGGGATTGGTGACAATGAGAGCACCCGCAAAACCGACGGCCGAAGCAATCCAGCGATTCGCAGTCACGTTTTCACTGAGGAACACTTTCGCACCCACCAGAACGAAGAATGGCGCCGTCATCGTAAGCGCCACCACTTGCCAAACTGGAACACCACTTTGAATGGCGGTTGTAAATGCAATCAGCCCAGCTGAGGACAGAACCACGCGAATGATATGGGGAATGGGGTGTTTGGTTTTGAAAGACAGCATTCCAGCCCGCCACAGGAAGGGCAGGGAGAAACCGAGTGCGATGGCATATTGCCAGAACACATCAGCTTTAGCGTTAAAGCCCAGGCCGCCCCAATCTGCAGGGGCTGTGACTTTGTAAGTGATGGCATTGATGATGGCGAAGGTGATGCCAGCCAACACCATGTAGAACGCACCCAAATAGGCGCGGTTGGAAGTTTGGGATATCTGATTCATGTGACGTGTCCTTTCTTCAAACATGAATCAGGACGACATGCGATAGCACTCAAGCCCCGCGCGGTGGCGCGAAGCGAAAAGCAACTGTCACACTCTCTTTCATCCGGACTATACCGTCGGCCCAGGAGTTACACCTGATCTGCTGGACATCCCGATATTCTGGGACCGCTCGCGGGCTATACCGCCGGTGGGGAATTACACCCCGCCCTGAGAATAAAGCCGGACAACAGCGTCCGACAGCGTTCTCTTATCGGAAATTCATCACAAATGGCAAGTGTGGGCAGGGTTGCAATGTCAACATTGAATTCGGCCAGGCAAACCGCTATCTGACGGCCATCCTTGCTGATTAAAAGTGTGAGTTTCTCGATGACGTCGCCCCGCCGCCCGCCGACTGCCCGATCCGCCGCTCGTCTGGGCGCTGTGCAGGCTCTGTATCAGCTCGATATCGGCGGCTCGGATTTAGGTGAAACCCTGGCGCAGTTTTCGACGCGCGTGACTGGCGATAATTTCGACAATGGCGAAACGGGGCAGGCGGATTTCAAACATTTGCGTGAAGTGGTTGAAGGTGCCGTGCGCGAGCAAACCTTGCTCGACCCTGCCATCGACAAGGTGTTGGATAAGGATTGGCCCTTGCACCGACTCGACGCCACCGTGCGCGCCATCATGCGCTGTGCCGCGTTTGAAATATTCTTCAAAGACAATGTGCCCGCAAAAGTCGCCATCAACGAATATGTGGATGTGGCCTCGGCGTTTTTTGAGGATGGTGCGGAACCCAAATTCATCAACGGTGCATTGAACACTCTGGCGCGCCAACGCCGCCCTGACGATTTCGCATAATTCTCCAACTAGGAAAATAACGCTTGACACCGCGCGGTGCTTCGGCTAAACTCCTTCACACTCCAGAATTGGGTTTCCCCTTCTGTGCCCCCAAACAACAGTTTTGAGCCGATCATGAAAACGACGTTGGGGGCGGTCATGAAACTTGCACCCAAACGCTGGCGGCTGCTGCCGGGCGGATAGCTCAATTAGGCACCCAGAGCAGTGTCCCTGCTTTACAGAATCGTAAAGTCCGTTGACTTAAGATGTTAAGAATTGGGCGATGCGATGAGAGGGGATGGCTTTGTCGGGAGACGGGACAGCACAAAATTCTGGCCAGACGGCGCTGCGATTGACGCGGCGGGCGGCGCTTTTATCTGCACTCGCGCTGCCGTTGGCGGGGTGCTGGGGCAGCACCTATGAGTGGAACCAGAAGCTGACATTGGTGGTGCAAACACCATCCGACGACAGGGTTGCGTCGGCAGTGACTGAAATTACTAAAGGAACGGCAAACCCGATTGGTGCTGGTCCTGGGGCCTATACCTACATGAAGGGCGAGGCGGTTGTGCTCGAACTTGTTCATGGCAGATATTTGTTTGTGCTGCTTGAAGACAACCAGCAATCCTTGGCAATCGAATTCTGGAGACACGCAAATGGCGCAGAAGAAACCTGGGCTCTCATCCAGCGGACACGGGAAAAGGTAGAATTGCCGCCCAAACTTTATCCACGATTTGTGACCTTTGACGACATCCACGACCCGAAGACCTTGAAATTGGTTGATTCTGACGACATGGATGCAGTTTTGGGTTCGTGCGCGAGCGGCAAAGAGTTCACGAATGCGGAAACGCCATGGCGCGCGTCTCAAGTAACCTATCATGTTTGGGCGCTTGAAAAGTGGCACGTGGAGTGGGACCGGAAAGCGGGTGCTGCAACAGGTCTCGACAAGGCAATCGTAGCCGACTTGATAGAATATGAGGCGTTGGAACGGAAGCAAAACCGCAGCAATAAAGGTGAAGACAAATTCACTGACCTTGACAAGCAGCGTTGGTCAACTTTCCGCGAACAATTTTTTGGAGAATCCAAGATCGAGGGCGCTTGGAGCGTTTTCCGAGAGAACCAGATTAAGCAACGACCACCGGAATACATTCGACGCGACACGTCGCATGACTGCTACAAAATCAAATCCATGACGTTGGAAATCACCGATGAACCGGTAACGCGGGGAGTGGTGAAGAAGGTGATCCCGTGGATCGATGACCCTTCGGTGATGAAAAACGCCGGCTGGGCGCAATTACCTGCAGCTGCGAGGGAACTACTTGGTGGCTTCGTCATTGATTTTTGAGCAGTTCAGAATAGACGTGCCGAAAGATTCAAACCTCGGAAAAGGGGACGGAAAAGGGGACGTACGGAAAAGGGGGAAAAGGGGACGCATCCCTTTGGCGGAAAAGGGGACGCATCCCTTTGGCGGAAAAGGGGACGCATCCCTTTAAGTCTAAATTTTTGATTGTTATGCAGCCCTGATATTTCACTGTTAAAGTTTGGTGACGACTGTTGTTGGTCTGGCATTTGAGTTTGTAGCTGACACCCGCCCCCGACCCCGCCCTCAGAGGGCGGGGAGAAGAATAGGTGACCCCGTCCTCAGAGGGCGGGGAGAAGAATAGGTGACCCCGCCCTCAAAGGGCGGGGAGAAGATTTGGTGCTCCCGCCCGCTTAAGGGCGGGGAGAAAAGAGAGCCAACTCACAAATAGTCATTGCCAACCCATCTTGCTGTAATGCATCAGGGGCAGGGTGCGCTTTTGTTGGCATGCTGCGGAGACTTTGATGACTGAATCGAAACGCACCATTTTGCTCTTGGCCGTGGCGCAAGCGCTTTATTCGTCATGCATCATCACGGTGTTTGCGACGGCGGGTCTTGTTGGCTTGAACATTGCGCCCACACCTGGCTGGGCCACATTGCCGATTACGACGTTTGTGTTGGGTGCCATGTTCACCACGGTGCCTGCATCCATGTTAATGCAGCGCTTGGGGCGCAAACCCATTTTCTTGATGGGGGCAGGGGTTAGCATTGTGGGTGCATGTCTCGCCGTCTGGTCGATCATGACGTCAAACTTTGCCGCCTTCTGTTTTGCAACGGCGTTGCAAGGGGTGTTCCAAGCTACATCTGGTTTCTATCGCTTTGCCGCAGCGGAAGCAGCCGATGATGAGAACAAGTCGATTGCCATTTCCTGGGTGTTGACGGGTGGCGTTGTGGCGGCGGTGGCTGGCACTGTGATTTCAAACTATTCAAGCGACCTGATCCCGCCCCATGCTTTCGCGGGTTCCTATGCGGCGGCGGCACTTCTTGCTTTGGTGAATGCAGCGGTGATTTTATTTTTGCGCATTCCAAAACCCACAACAACGGACGTGGGCGGAGAGGCGCGCAGTTGGCCTGAATTGTTGCGCCAGCCCAAAATGGTGGTGGCCATGGCTTCGGCCATGATTTCTTATGCCTTGATGAATTTGATGATGACCGCCGCACCTGTGGCCATGATCGGCTGCGGCTTCACCAAGAGTGACGCAAGCTGGGTCATCCAATGGCATGTGCTGGCCATGTTCGTGCCCAGCTTTTTCACCGGGCAATTGATCAAACGCTATGGCGCTGAAAAAATCACGGCGTCTTGGCATGGTGCTGCTCATGGCCGCTGCAACGGCTGGCCTTGATGGGCATCACCTTCGGGCATTTTGCGGTAGCGTTGATTATTTTGGGGCTGGGCTGGAACTTCGGCTTCATCGGCGGCACCACGCATGTTGACCGACACCTATCGCCCATCGGAACGCGGCAAAGTGCAAGCCGCCAATGACTTGGGTATTTCCATACTGATGGCGATTGCGTCAGTAAGTTCCGGTTTCATCCTCGCCGACTGGGGCTGGGCCGCAGTGCCAATCGCACTGTTCCCACCAGCGGCCATTGCACTGGTGATGGTGGGGTGGTTGATGGTAGGGAATAAGGTAGTTCGGGTGTGAATCCCTCAATTTGCTGAGCTACGCCCTTCATTGCGTCCTTCATTTTGATACCTTTCTCCCATTGAGTTTATGGCGGAATCTTGGCATACCGCTGCCACAACCTAAGCCCTTTGGCAGGGAAGCGCAGATCCGTGATCTTGAGTTCACACTGCGGCCAACAGCGGGGTTTCGGGCCAACTTAAACTCAAGGATTCAAACATGAACTCTACACTCTGGTTGATCGTGCTCGCGGGCGCGTTGTCCATCGTGTACGGCATCATTACCACGCGGGGCCTGATGGCTGCTGACGCTGGTTCTGCCCGTATGCAAGAAATTTCTGCGGCTGTGCGCGAAGGCGCATCGGCTTATCTCAAGCGTCAGTATACAACCATCGCCTATGTCGGCGTGGTGATTTTCGCGATCACCTGGTTCTTGCTGGGCCACTATGCGGCCATTGGCTTTGCCATTGGTGCAATCCTCTCGGGCCTTGCAGGCTTCATTGGCATGCACGTATCCGTGCGCGCCAACGTGCGTGTGGCACAAGCTGCAACAAAGTCTCTGGCTGGTGGATTGGACCTCGCGTTTAAAGCGGGCGCTGTGACAGGTTTGCTGGTTGCAGGTCTTGGTCTGCTCGGCGTTGTGCTCTATTTCGGTTTCCTGACGGGATCGATGGGCTTGGCCCCAACATCACGCACGGTGATTGATGCGCTCGTCGCACTCTCTTTCGGCGCTTCGTTGATTTCGATTTTTGCGCGTCTCGGCGGCGGCATCTTCACCAAGGGTGCAGACGTTGGCGGCGACATGGTCGGTAAAGTTGAAGCGGGCATTCCCGAAGATGATCCACGCAACCCCGCAACCATCGCTGATAACGTCGGCGACAACGTGGGCGACTGCGCTGGCATGGCCGCTGACTTGTTCGAAACCTATGTGGTGACGACCGTTGCCACCATGGTGCTGGCCGCCATCGCTTTGCCGGAAGCCTACAAGCTGGCTGGCATGGTGTTGCCACTCGCCATTGGTGGGGCCTGTGTGATCACCTCGATCATCGGCACATTACTTCGTGAAGCTGGGCAATTCCGGCAACATTATGGGCGCACTTTACAAGGGTGTTTTCGCAACAGGTTTGTTGTCGCTGTTTGCTTTGTGGCCTGTAATGTCTTATGTGTTCGGCGATATGTCTGTTGACCTTGGTGGGTTCACGCCACGCCACCTGTTCTATTGTGGCATCATGGGTCTGTTGATCACTGCGGGCATTGTGTGGATTACGGAATACTACACCGCCACCGGCAAACGCCCTGTGAACTCGATCGCAGAAGCCTCAATCACCGGACACGGCACCAACGTTATTCAAGGTCTCGCAGTATCGATGGAAGCAACGGCAGTGCCAGCACTCATCATCATCGCGGGCATCTTGATCACGTTCAACCTCGCTGGATTGTTCGGCATTGCCGTTGCAGTGACGACTATGTTGGCCTTGGCGGGCATGATCGTAGCGCTTGATGCGTTCGGTCCCGTCACCGACAACGCAGGTGGCATTGCTGAAATGGCAGGACTTCCAAAAGAAGTGCGCCACAACACCGACGCGCTTGACGCTGTGGGCAACACCACCAAAGCCGTGACCAAGGGCTATGCCATTGCGTCAGCAGGTCTTGGCGCACTCGTGTTGTTTGCTGCCTATACGCAAGACTTGAAAACGTTCTTCCCGAACGTGCCTGTGTCCTTCGACCTGTCATCACCCTACGTGGTGGTGGGCTTGCTGTTCGGCGGCCTGTTGCCATATTTGTTTGGCGGCATGTCGATGACGGCAGTGGGCCGCGCGGCGCAAGCCGTTGTGGTTGAAGTGCGTCGTCAGTTCAAAGAAAACCCCGGCATCATGAAGGGCACCACCAAGCCTGACTATGCACGCGCCGTGGACTTGCTGACGAAGGCCGCGATCAAGGAAATGATTCTGCCTTCGTTGCTTCCCGTCCTCTCGCCCATCGTTGTCTATTTCGTCATCAACGCCATTGCAGGCCAGGCCAATGCCTTTGCTGCCGTGGGTGCGATGTTGATGGGTGTGATCGTAACCGGATTGTTTGTTGCCATCTCGATGACAGCAGGCGGCGGCGCTTGGGACAACGCGAAGAAGTCTTTCGAAGACGGCTTCGTTGACTCGAAAGGCGTCAAGCACTTGAAGGGCTCAGAAGCCCACAAGGCATCCGTCACCGGTGACACCGTAGGCGACCCCTACAAAGACACCGCAGGCCCAGCTGTGAACCCGATGATCAAGATTACGAACATCGTGGCACTGCTGCTGTTGGCGGTTTTGGCGGGGCATTAAGGCTTATCCAAACTGTGAATTGAAAGGGCCGGGGCAGGTAACTGTTCCGGCCTAATTTTTCGCAACGCCAATACTCAATTTGAGCCGAAGAAGTCATTCATCGCGCGTTCAGCATTAAATTCAGATACTCAGCCAATTATAGCCGGAGGGTGTCTATGCGTACTTATGGATGTGCAATTGCGTTTGTTTTGCTGTGTTCCGCGCCAGCGGTCGCTTTAGATTGTGCAAAAGCCGCATCCTTGGATGAAAAGGCGATTTGCTCATCGTCAAAACTTCTGAAGCTTGATGCGGAGCTCAATCAAGAATTTTTGGCGTTGGTGAAACAGAATACAGCTGAAAATAAAAAACATCTGAAAATTGCGCAACGCTTTTGGCTGCTTGATGGCAGAAATTGCGATGGCAATGTGGACTGTTTGCAGAGCGCAATTGAAAACCGCCTGCGACTGTTGAAAGGGCAATCTGTTGAAGGACCGGGTACAAGGAGCACAATGCCGTTAGCCGCATTCGCCGACGATGCTAAAGACTGGGCATTGGTGGAAGGGCCGCGTTTCAGTTTCGCAAAACTACCTTATCAGATTGTTTGGAATAAACTTTTTGACGATGCTGTTGCCAAGCGAAAAGCAAATCCAACGCCGCTTAACGAGGAAGATCTTGGAGATTCGCCTGACAGTAACAACTATCAGACCGATGTCTTTTCAGTTTCACTCGCAACGCCTCAATTTCTATCCGGATCCCATTACAGCAGCGAATATTTTGCGGGCGCTGCCCACCCCGAATGGAATGAAGTCGCCATTAATCTGCTCGTTCCATCTGGCAAGAAACTGGCGTTTGGTGACGTGATCATATCTGAAAAAACGAACGCTCTCGTCGAAGCATGTGCAAGCAAATCGCAAACGGAAGGCGGAGTTCCTGATGAAGAATTGCCTGCTTTGAAAAGTGCCGTAACAGATATGGAGTACTGGCATTTCGGCGCAAAAAACGTATCCATCAAATTTCCACCGTTTTCTGTGACCAGTGGCTATTTGCAATCAATCTCTCACTGCAACTTCAGTGCCGCAGAACTGAAGCCCTATTTGAATTCGCGTTTTGATATTTGGCCACTGCCTTAAGTTTGAAGACTGCCGCCGGGAACATTGGGCGACACAGTTTCAACTGAAATCGGATCAAAGTCGTTTTGAGATTCGACGATGTTTCCATCTGGATCTGCAAAAGTTCCAACGGTTCCCCAATTGAAAGTGATCATCTGCACGCCTATGCCACGTTGGCGAAAAGCTTCGGATGCCTGCGCGACATTTTCTAAATTGCAGCGAATGATCGTGGGATTTTCTGCCGTGGTTTTGATCTCTAGGGGCTGCATGGGTTTCACCGTCCACTCATTTTCGCGAACTCCGGAGGGTAGCGGTCTCCGGTGACGGGGATGCGTTCGACGGCGGTGCGGAGGTCGGTGAGTTCGGCAGGCGACAACGACACGCTAAGTGCACCTCTGTTCTCCTCCAGTCGCTTAGCGCTACGCGTGCCGGGAATGGGGGCGATCCATGGCTTTTGGTGCAGCAACCAGGCGAGGGCAATCTGCGCCGGAGTGACGCCTTTGGACTTGGCAAAAGCGATGACAAGATCAGCCATGGCCTGGTTGGCGGCGCGGGCTTCGGCGGCAAAGCGGGGGGAGATATTGCGGAAATCACCCTCCGCGAACGATGTATCGGAAGAAACACTGCCTGTGAGGAAGCCTTTGCCCAAGGGCGCAAAAGGCACAAGACCAATGCCCAAGCGTTCAAGCAATGGTAGAATTTCCGTCTCTAACTCACGGAACCATAACGAATATTCGCTTTGAAGCGCCGTAACCGGTTGAATGGCGTGGGCACGGCGGATGGTGTCAGCGGAGGCTTCAGACAATCCAAAATGTTTGACCTTGCCCTCGGCGATCAAATCTCGCACGCAGCCAGCCACGTCCTCAATCGGCACTTTTGGGTCGACGCGGTGTTGATAGAGCAAATCAATCGCCTCCACCCGCAATCGCTTGAGCGAGCCCTCGACCACTTCGCGGATGTGAGAGGGAGTGCTGTTCAACCCCATCCATGCCCCACCTTGGGCAGGGTCAGGTTCAAAGCCAAACTTGGTAGCAATCGTCACTTTGCCTTTGAACGGCTCGAGCGCTTCACCCACAAGAATTTCATTGTGGTTTGCGCCATAAACTTCCGCTGTGTCGAAGAACGTGTAGCCCAATTCGACAGCTTGGCGGATGACACCGATCATCTCTGCACGATCAGCAGGCGGACCAAAGCCTGATGACATGCCCATGCAACCGAGACCGATTGCAGAAACTTGGAGTGATCCTCCGAGTGTGCGTTGTTGCATGATCTAAGCTTCCTTTGCTTTTGTGACATGGGAGTGCACAGCAATGGCAGCACCTGCAGCGGCAATCATGGCCATGCCGAGCAATGCGAAACCATCAGGCACATGATTATACACCAACCAACTCATGATCACTGCCAATGCGATGTGGAAATAGTTGAACGGCGCCAACATGGAGGCGGGCGCATAACGATAGGCCGCTGTGAACAGAAAATGTGCTGACAATGCCGCGGCCCCCATGAACACCAGCAAAGCAATATCGAACCATGAGTAAACATAGCTTTGCCAATGAAACAGCAGGAGTGTGCCAAAAACAAATGTGCCAGCCAGTGCCACGTAGAACAGCATCGACATTGTGGACTCCGTTGTGCTGAGCAATCGCGACAGCAAAACATAGACAACCGATACGCTGGCACAAATCAAAGCAAAAACCACGCCGAGTGGTGCCAAGTCGCTGCCCGGTCTCGCAATCAACACAACGCCTGCAAACCCAACGCACGCCGCAATCCAGCCAACAATACTAACACGTTCACCGAGAAAATACCCCGCAGCCAACATGACGCCGAAGCCTTGCAAATAAAATATCGCGACGGTTTCACCGACGGGCATCAGTTGCAGGGCAAGTCCCGAAAACAAGGTAGCGACGGACAGGCTAACACCGCGCAAAACCACCAAACCCGTACGGTTGGTTTTCCACAAGGCTTGTCCATGGCGGGGTGCCATTAATGCTGTGAGGAATATAAGATGCAAGCCATAGCGCACAGTCGCCACCAGCGGCACATTGAACTTGGTCATAAGATATTTGCCAGCCGTATCCATGCAGGCGAATAACGCACATGCCAAGCAGGACCAGCATGATGCCACGCAAGGGGGATTGGATATGTTTCGTCGTAGCCATCTTGAGTCCTGTTGCCAACGCTTTAGGCGAAGTTACACGGGCCGACTACCCGCTATGATTTGACAAAGCCATGTACGGCAGTAGCGTCTCAGTCGGGAAGGGTTTGCAATGCTGATTGGAATTGATTGGGGCGGAACCAAAATTGAAGGCGTGGCCATGGAAAACGATGGCCGCGAGTTGTTGCGACTGCGTGAGGTGACACCGCGGCATGATTACCACGGCTGCATTCGCGCCATCAAAACCATGATCGATGCACTGGAATCTCAAACGGGTAAACGTGGTTCCATTGGTATTGGCATTCCGGGATCATTGGAGCCGATCAGTCGTTTGGGCAAGGGGGCGAGTTCAACCTGGTTGTTGGGTCAACCCGTTGAGGCGGATTTGAAAGCCATCATTCAGCGCGACATCCGCGTTGAAAATGACGCTGATTGCTTGGCCGCCTCTGAAGCCGTTGATGGTGCGGGCGCAGGATATAATGTGGTGTTTGCTGTCATCTTGGGATCCGGAGCAGGGGCCGGCATTGCAGTTGGTGGACGCGCCCATCACGGCCCTAACAATTCTGGTGGTGAGTGGGGACATAACCCCTTGCCATTTCCAGACACCACAGAAATTCCGGGCAAAGCCTGCTATTGCGGCCGACAGGGTTGCATGGAAACCTGGGTGTCCGGGCGGGCCTTTGAAGCCCAATATTTTCAACATAAAGGCGTGGAGCTGAAAGCCGCAGACATCATTGAATTGAAACGTCAGGGAGATCACCTCGCAAACCTCTTATGGGACAGATACATCGACCGTGTGGCGCGGGGGCTCGCAACTGTTGTGAACACATTGGATCCGGATGTGTTTGTGATGGGTGGTGGCATGTCAAATGTGGATGAACTCTATGATGATCTGCCAAGCGCACTCGCCAAGCGCACGTTTTCGACGGTGTTTCATACCCCGATCAAACGCAACATGCATGGTGATGCCAGTGGGGTGCGCGGTGCCGCCTGGCTTTGGAAGGATTGAGAATGTCGTTGGAGCAACGTTACCAATTCGGTCTGAAGCTGATCGAAGAGGCGGGGCAATTGGCCCTTGGGTATTTTGACAAACGTGACCGCTTGACCATTCAGTCGAAGGGCCTTCAAGATATGGCCAGTGAAGCCGACTTGAATACTGAGGTGTTGATCAAAGAACGATTGTCTCTCGCCTTTCCTGACGACGCGTTCCTCGGCGAGGAAACGGGTCGCACGGACTTTGCCCAAGGGCAAGGCATTTGGGTTGTTGATCCTATTGACGGCACGCAACCATTTATTTCCGGCCTATCAAGCTGGTGTGTGTCGATCGCATTTGTACAAGACGATCGCGTGCAATTTGGCATGGTCTTTGCGCCAGCGCGCGATGAATTATTTGCGGGCGGTGCTGGCCATGCAGCGACTTTGAATGGCAAACCAATCACCGGGTCGAAGGCGCAGGCCGTGAACGAAGGCCTGATTGGATCTGGCTATTCACCGAAAAGCGGGCCAGCAGAATTCCTGCCAGCATTTGAATTATTCTTGAAAGCAGGCGGCATGTTTTACCGCGATGGCTCAGGCGCTCTCGGATTATGCTATGTCGCCGCAGGCCGCTTGATTGGGTTTTTCGAGCCTCTCATAAGATCTTGGGATTGTTTGGGTGCAGTGGCCGTCCTGCATGCAGCGGGTGCCAAAACCAATGACTTTCTAGCTGGCGATGGTCTTTTCACGGGCAATCCAATGATCGCGGGCAACCCGGCTGTTTATGCCGAGTTGCGCGCGATTGTTAATGCTGCAGGGCAATACCGCGTTGAGTGATCAATCGGGCCATACAAAGGTGCCGCGCACCCAGCCAATTGCGCCCGAAGGGGCTGAAACCTGACACCAGATGTTTGGTCGTGACATACGGGCATGTTTCCAGGCCGATGATTGGCCGCCATCAATACGGAACGACCAGTTTGTGGTGGGGTTTTTGCAACGCCCTGTCAGGCTCACGTCATCGCCGTTGTCATAGGCGTCGACAATCTGCGAATTGGCAGCGGGCCATTTGCGGATGTTCAGAACATCCCAACTTTTAACGCCGATAACCGAGCCGTGCCAAAAAGTTGAGGCAACGGCAGGAACAGCCATGGCAGTGAGAAGGGTAGCGACAATCAATTGTTTTTTCATGACGAACTCCTGTGTGAAACAATAAAAGGAGTCTGCCAGTGATAATATGAATGCAACTTGAACGAAACCTATTGATTGCGTTGTAAGTTTCGGCCTGGTTGCGGCAAGGTCGCATTGTCGCGGAAAAGTTCTTTTAAGATTGAAAACTCGGCACCAGCCACAGGGGTTTTTCGGGAATTGATATTGATGATCCGGCCATCTTCTAAGCCGTATTGAGCAACACTGGCTACTTGGTCATCACGATCAAAACGGATGGCAATGACTTCTCGCCTAATTTCAACCGGATTAAGGAAGGCGCGTCCTTGGGTCACAGAAGTGATGTAGTAATAGCTATCGCCCTGCAGATTGACAGACGCCGTGGTGGTCGGCGATCCCATGATGCCTTCAACTTCGCTTTTAGGCATGCCGTCTGCAACTTGTGCCAATGCACCAGCTTTAGGGTAATAGCCACGATGGTTGATATCTGGCGAACAGCCTGCCACAAGGCCTACAAATGCGGACATCATGACCAAGTCGACGGATGTATTTTGAATCAGGGATTAAAGACATGACGACCTTTTGCATGTTTCGAACGACAGGGGCAAGACTGTGATATTCCAACGGCTATTTGGCAGGAAAAAACCTGATCCCTCCGACGCCCTCTATGCTGCAATTGTGGCTGCTGCGCGGCAGGAGAAATTTTATGCAAAATGGAATGTGCCAGACACTTTGGACGGTCGATTTGATATGATGATTGTGCACATGTATCTGGTATTGGATCGGTTGCGAGGGTTTGGCGCGGAATCAGAAGAACTGCGGCAGGCGCTCACCGACAAGTTCTTTGCCGAAATGGACAAAGCGCTACGGGAAATTGGCGTTGGCGATATTTCCGTCGGCAAAAAAGTGCGCAAAATGGCCGAGTCATTTTTTGGCCGCGTCACGGCATATTCGACAGCGATTGCTGAGAATGAATTGGCGTTAAGTGCTGCTTTGCAACGCAATGTTTTTGCAGGCATCGACAACCATAGTGCTGACGACTTGGCGCATTGGATGTTGGCAGCACAGAAAAAATTGACGGAGCACAGCCTCGCTGATTTTCAATCAGGACTTGTGAGGTTCGAATGATAAGACAACTCACCGATCCAAAAATTGAATTTTCGCGACCCATAGAACTGGCTCGCATTCCCAAATTGGGCTCACATGAAAAACTGGAGGCTACTCCTACTGAGTGCAAAGCCTTGGCCAAACGGTTGAAGCTCCCTGCTATCCATGGTCTGAAAGCAGAACTGAAAACCAAGCCTTGGCGCGGCGGTGGCCTCAAGATTACGGGTGAACTGCGTGCCGACTTGGATCAAGAATCGGTCGTTAGTTTGGAAGACTTCCGTTCCACCGTGGTGTTTGCTGTTGAACGGTATTTCTTGAATGTGCCGGGGGGGCCAGATCTCGAATCCGACGAGGATATTGATCCCATCATCAATGGCGTCGTGGACATCGGGGAGGTTGTTGCCGAAACTTTGGCTTTGGAACTCGACCCATATCCGCGCAAAGCGGGCGAAGTGTTTGAGTCTGTAGCGCCACTAGAGGTGGAGAAAGAACCTGAAAAGCCGAACCCTTTCAATGTGTTGAAATTGACGCCCCGGCAGAAATAGGGCTTGAAAATAGCTGTTGTGTCAGCCCGCCAAGCCACTATTTTGCGCAAATTCGAATAACAGACTTCTTTAGAGGCGATTCTCTCACTTCATGACGCAGCACCTTACGATTGCTTTAGATGCCATGGGCGGCGATCATGGGCCTGAAACCGTGGTGCCGGGCGCTGCACTTGCCGCTGAGCGCCATCCGGGCTTCAACTATTTGCTCTATGGTGATCAAACCAAAATCAGTGCGATCCTTGCGCATTATCCAAAGCTCAAACCTTTGGTCAAAATTTGTCATACCGAAGTTCATGTGACGATGGATGACAAACCAAGTCAGGCGCTGCGTCGTGGTCGTGGCAAGAGCGGCATGTGGCAAGCCATTGAAGCAGTGCGGGATGGCAACGCCCATGCGGCTGTGTCAGCTGGCAACACCGGCGCATTGATGGCCATGTCGCGCTTCGTTTTAAAAACGCTGCCGGGCATTGAGCGACCAGCGATAGCAGTGTTGTGGCCAACGCAGCGTGGTGAAAGTGTGGTACTTGATGTTGGAGCGACAGTTGGTGCAGATGCGCGCCAGCTTCTGGAATTCTCAGTGATGGGCGAGGCGATGGCGCGCTGCTTGTTTGGCATTGAACGTCCAACAGTGGGGTTGCTCAATGTTGGTGTTGAAGAAATCAAGGGCAATGAAGCCGTCAAAGAAGCCGGGCGCTTGTTGCGCGAAATGCCGCTGCCCATTCATTATCACGGCAATGTCGAAGGCGATGATATCAGCAAAGGCACAGTTGATGTTGTTGTGACCGAAGGCTTTACAGGCAATGTCGCATTGAAAACCGCTGAGGGCACTGCAAAGCAAATCAGCAGTTTCCTGAAAGTCCGCGCTGACCAGCACATTGCTTTCAAGAATCGGCGCATTTCTGGCGCAGGGCGCATTTCGTGCTTTCAAGGAACGACTTGACCCACGCAAACATAATGGTGGCGTGTTTGTGGGGTTAACTGGTGTGGTCGTTAAAAGTCATGGCGGTACTGACGCGCTCGGTTTTGCAACGGCCATCGACGTTGCGATTGAAATGGTGAAAAATGGACTGGTGGCAAAAATTGCCGAAGACGTGGCGCAAGTGCATTCCATCTTTGCACCGCAAGCCAAAGCAGCGGAATAAACTCTGATGATTTCAAGTTGCGTTACAGGTGTAGGTTCGGCGCTGCCAAAACGCGTTATGACCAATGATGACATCAGCAAAATTGTCGATACGTCAGATGAATGGATTATAGCGCGTACTGGTATTCATTCACGCCACATTGCTGATGATTCTGAAACAACTCGCAGTCTAGCCGTTGAAGCAGCACAAAAGGCGATGGCTGCCGCTGGCGTGAAAGCAGAGGACATCGATTTAATCGTTTTGGCAACGTCCACGCCCGACAATACGTTTCCTGCAACGGCAACGCTTGTGCAAAGTGATCTCGGCATTCGTCAAGGTGCAGCTTTTGACGTTCAAGCCGTTTGCTCGGGCTTTCTCTATGCATTGGTGACAGCCGATGCATTGATCAAGGCGGGGCAAGCAAAGCACGCCTTGGTGATCGGCTCAGAAACATTCTCGCGCATTCTCGATTGGACGGATCGTGCGACATGCGTGTTGTTTGGTGACGGAGCAGGGGCCTTTGTGTTGTCGGCGACAGAAGGCGATGGCAGCATGGGTGTGCTTGCCGCAAAGCTGCGCGCTGACGGCCGCTACTATGACAAGCTTTATGTGGATGGTGGACCTTCGACAACCAAGACCGTTGGTCTCCTGCGCATGGAAGGCAAGGAAGTGTTCAAACATGCGGTCGTCAATATGACTTCAGTCATGGACGAAGTTATGAAAACAGCTGGCGTGAAGCCCGATGATATTGACTGGTTCGTGCCGCACCAGGCAAACCGCCGGATTCTGGACAGCACTGCCACCAAACTTGGCATTGACCCTGAACGTATTGTTGTGACCCTCGACAAGCACGGCAACACATCTGCAGCGTCTATTCCTTTGGCTTTTGACGTCGCCGTGAAAGACGGAAGAATTCGACCCGGACACCTAGTCTTGTTGGAGGCCATGGGTGGCGGTTTCACTTGGGGTGCGGCTCTCATCCAGTTGTGAGGCCATTGGCATTAAGTTCAGGCCTTAAGCCTTTGAGAATTCTTATGCTTTCCATTGACGAGAAGTGAGTCTGCACATATGGTTGCAGATGTCGGTTCCATAGGAGAGGTCCGGGACATGAACAAAAAAACACTGACACGCGCAGATTTGAGTGAATCACTGCATCGCAACATAGGCCTGTCCCGTACAGAATCGGCGGATATGGTCAATTCGGTGCTGGATTTGGTGTCAGATGCGTTAGTTGACGGTCAATCTGTAAAGCTATCGTCTTTCGGGACATTTATGGTGCGTGCAAAGCGTGAACGCATGGGGCGTAACCCCAAAACTGGCGAGGAAGTACCTATTACGCCACGCCGAGTCCTCGTTTTCCGCCCAAGCCAAGTGATGAAAAACATCGTCAATGGGCTTGAAGGTGGCGACGAAGATTGAAAATAAGGAATTGATCCTTGGAAAAATCTCCAGACGCCTTCCGAACAATTAGTGAAGTGGCAGAGGAACTCAACGTTCCTCAGCATGTGCTGCGTTTTTGGGAAACGAAATTTACACAAATCAAGCCAATGAAACGGGCTGGCGGTCGCCGCTATTACCGTCCGGCTGACGTAGATTTGGTGCGCGGCATTCGCGCCCTGTTATACGGTGATGGCTACACCATTCGTGGTGTGCAACGCATTTTCAAGGAAGAAAGCACTGCCTATGTGGTTGGCGTTGGCCGCGGCGAAGTAAAACCTCGCCAAGGCGATGCCGTGCGCGAAGGTGCGCCAATGCCGGGACGAGCACCTACGGCTCCCCGTTTTGGCAAAGCTGCGACGCCTGCTGTTGGCTCTGTCCCCATGGCGAGAATGCGCGATGAAGCCCCAAAAGTCATTCATCGACTCTCAACGGCCCAGTCTGACGCATTGAAAGCGGCACTGAAGGATCTCGGCGATGCCCGCAAGTTGCTGGACCCCGCTGGGACTTAATGTTCACGCACTTCATGTGAAACGATCTAATCCGTGAAATTGGCCTCACTTGCTGGAAAACTGGCGGGCTTTGTTGGCGCAAGGCTTTTCGGCGCTGGGTTAGGCTTTCTTAGCCAGTTGCTGCTTGCTCGACTTCTGACCGTGGAAGACGTGGGCGTGGTTCTCATGGGCATGAGCGCTGCGGCTTTCATATCCCTTGGTGCAAATGGCGGGTTTGCCTTGCTGGCCATGACTCAGTTGCCGAAACTTGCCACCCACGGACGGCAAAAGCTTATTGATGCTTTTCACAGCGTCGCGGCGACAGACACGATCATTGCCTTTGGTTTGCTGGTTATCGCTGGTGGGGCGATTTCACTGGTGTTTGATTTATCAGCAGGACAACAACTGGCATTGCTCATGGGTGCCATTTGCACGCCCGCGTCAATTCTGATCCGATACAACGGTTCCATCGCCACCGCAGCGCGGCAATTTCAATTGGCCTATGTGCCTGACTTTCTGTTTCGACCCTTGGCATTCTTAATAGCGTTGCTTGGGGCATGGTTTTTTGGCTTTACGCAATCGGCCTTTGTCGCTTTGGTACTTTTTATAGCCGTCACTTATTTGACTGCACTGGGGCAGGGCTGGGGCCTAGGTCGGGAGCGCTTGGGGCTTCAGGCATTTTGGCTTTCCACGCAAGGCATTTTCAAAACGACTGCGAACGCGAGCCCATTCTCTGACACTGGTTTCAGCCGCTATGCTGGCCTTTGCGGATATTGTAACTGTGCTCGGAGGATTCTTGTTGCCTTCGGCTGACGTTGCTGTGTTGGGCATATCCATGCGCCTTGCAGCAATTGCTGGCTTTATTTTGCAGGCAGGCCAAACCTTGGTGTTGAGTGATTACACGGAAGCCATCGTGAAGCGTGACGAAGCAAAATCCAACGGCCTGCTGAAGCGCATCAATGGCATGACAGTGAGCATTGCCATTGTTGCCTTGCTCGGTGGAACATTGCTTGGTGAATATGTACTTGCCGCTTTTGGCCCTGACTATGTTGCAGGAAAATGGTTGCTAGTCCTGATTTTGCTAGGCCAATCCATTCGTGCATTGGGTGGCATGAACCAACACTTGCTTTCCATCAATGGACATCAATTGCGAACGGCTGGGGCGTGCCTGTTGGCGCTTCTTGTGTTGCTGGGATTGGCTTTGCTGCTGTGCCCACAATTGGGTTTGATGGGCATGGGATATGCGGTGGTCGGTGCGGAACTCACCTGGCAGTTGGCACTCGGTGCACAGGCACAAAAGCTGTGCAGCCGCCGTGGTGATCTTTTTTGGCAACTTGGCACAGGCTGAATTCGTGTTTGCCTTTCAGAGGGCTTACCGCTACAGGATTGCACCAAGTCGGAGCGTAGCGCAGCCCGGTAGCGCACTAATCTGGGGGGTTAGGGGTCGCAGGTTCGAATCCTGTCGCTCCGACCATCTTTCCCCCTGCCTAGGTTTTTAAAGTGTTTGCCTTGTGACTATTGACCCCTGCGTGATGCACAACATTCTTGAGGGCATCAACCCATGTTCTGGGGAAAAACCAAATCAACGACGTGCGCACCATACCCAGCCAGCACAGCGGATTGAGCAAATCTCGATAATGCCACTGTATCCGCAAACGACACTTTAATTGCGTGCTGCGCTTTTTGTGGGATACACTTTCGCTAGTTTCAATCTTGTCGAGCAACACATTTGGCAGATTTGCGATTCTAGATCCGGCTTTAATGGCACGGCGTATGAACTCGTAATCTTCAGCCGCATGAAACTGCCCGGTATACAAACCAATGTTGCGGAACACGTCACTGCGCAACATCAGAGTTGGGTGGGACACCGGGAGCTTTGCCCAACTCACGCGGCGCACGTCATCTGGCGTTTCGGGGAAGGCCAGATCAAATTCAATATTCGACACTGCATAGACTTGTCGAATTGCAGTGCCCAAAATGCTAATGTCGGGTGAGGCGTCGAGAAACGCCTTCTGCCGAGCAAGGCGGTCAGGTCTCGCCAAGTCGCCACAATCAATCAACGCGATATACTTGTGACCGTTCTTGAGAATCTGTTGCAGAGCTGGATTACGCGCTTCGTTCACACCAATGTTTTGCGGCGAAATAATGAGATGATGATCAAAGTTTTTGAGCAGTTGCGCGTAGTCCGGCTTGCGTTGGCTGCCATCATCAATCAGGTAAAGCTTGAAAGGAACGGTTTGGGCCTTGAGACTATTCAACGTGTCAGCGATATCCGGCCCAGGGTTATAGGCAGGCATCAGAACCGCAATTTCTTTCACGTTAAGCATCAGAACGAACCTTGACGAATAGTCCAAACAACGATGGGTCTATACCTAAAATTCTTCTCACTTTGTGAACGATCAATATGTTCGCCAGTATTAACCCTAATGCACTCGGAACAGCCACACCATATGCTCCCCAAATGGGTGCGAGAATGGCTTGCGTTACGAGCACGCAAACATAAGTTAATCCCATAATCTTCAAATAAGTACGTTCGTGCCCGACCATCTGCAACATATAGCCAGTGGGACCAGCGACGGCATCGAAGGTGAAGCCAACGCCAAGAATGAGAAGGACGTAATAGGCTTCAACAAAAGCCGGATTGAAAAGCGAAAGCAACAATTGGCCAACCAATGCCAGCATGCCAAAGCCCAAAAGTGTTGGTACAGCAATGCCAGCACTCAACATGCGCACCATTTTTTCAAGCCCAGCTTTATCTTGGGAATGGTGGTATTTTGAAATCAGGGGGGCACTGATCAAGTTTCCTGCAACGAGCAGAAGGCTCAGCAAACCCGCCGTACGGAGGGCTGCAAAATATGATGCTGCATCTGCCGACGACAAAAAATAACCGACGACAACGATGTCAAACTGTTGTGCAAAAGCATAGAGCGCTGACGCACCCCACATGGGTGCGATCGTCTTCTTCCAATCTGGGAAGTTGAAGGCGGGTGACTTGGAGCGCAATGCAGGCACAAAGTGACCACGAGAAATCCAGAACTGCCACACAACAATGAGCGCGAGGCTGCTGGCCAGGAAATATAATATCGTGGGGCTGGAAAGCCTGTAGCTTTGCCAAAACATCATAAGTGCAAAGCCACAACCCAAAACACGCCAGATGATGTCGCGCGGTGCTAAGGCCATGGTTGTATAGCCAAAGGCGCGCAAAGCACTTGCTGCAAATTCTGCGAATGTCATGACAATCAGAAGTAATGCCGTGGCATAGAGATAGTTAGTGTTTGTGGCTGGTGCGTAATATTGGAACAGCAACAAGGCCAATACCATCAACACAGCAATCATCACAGGTGCTACGATGCTGGCGAAGGTGGCGCTTTTCAAAAAGCCGTGCTCCAAGGCTGCTTGTTTTTGAATGTGGTATTGCGGGTAGTAGCGCAGCACGGCGGTGCCAAGGCCAAGACCAGCGATCATCGACAGGGTTATGGCGAGTGAAAAGCCAATTGCAAAGCGTCCGTACTCTGCTTGATCGGTGGTGTTTGAAAAGAGCACGAACATAACAAAGGTCAAACCCGCAGCACCAACTTTGATGAGCAGTGCTGACAAACCTTTGCTGAAAAGGGTGCGCACGGTGCTGTCCTGCAACAGCGCCGCAATTCTATTGGCGAAAGACACTATCCAGTTCCATCATCGCGATAGGCTGCCCGCAACATGTGAGCAGGCGTTTGGAGTGTGACAGCAAACAAGCCCCACATCACGCCGAGCATCCAATAGTAATGACGCCAATGCTCTGTGTCGATCTGTACCCCTTGCAGAATAACTGCCACCAATGGGCAATAGACGGCAATTGCAATCCATTGCCATGGTGTTTTTGTGACAACTGTCTTGGCGCCGATGATGAGTGTTGAAATCGTGAGCAGAATATAGCTGATGCCTCCGAGCCAACCATAGGCGGCAAAGGCATTGAGATACGTGTTGTGGGGATCGTTGCCATAAATGGTTCGGAACACCAGTGGCCCGTATCCAAATGGCAATTTGATCAATTCTGGAATAGAGCGCAGTTGGTTGCCGAAGCGGCCGGTCTCACCCGCATCGTAATACTGCACCAAGGCAAAGCGTTCGACGAACATCCTTTGAATGGACGGAATGCTCATGAGGAGCAGGAATGCCAACGTGCACACGATGAATGCGCCGACAACATATAAGAAAAGTCGTGTTCGCAGCTTTTGATCATTGAAGAGAATGAAGTTGAAGGCAAACATAACCAAAGCGGCGGCCACGAAATTCATCCATGCACCACGCGAAAACGAAAGGAACAATCCAATCGCGATGACTGTCAGGGAGACTGCAAGAAGCAATGGTCTTTGTGTTTTCCCCATTACAAGCTTTTGCAGCATGAAAATCATCGGTGGAATAATGAATGTGGAAAACACGTTGGGATCTTTGAACAGACCTGTTGCACGACCAGGAAGCACCTGAAGCGGCAGGGGGCTCGGCAAGTGAAAGTAATCAATCATGCCCCATATGGCCGCGATGACGGCACCGACGGCCCAAGCCTTGCCAATGTTTTCCACGTGCTTCAATGGATCCGCAGCTACATATAGCGCCAGGACAACAGCTGAAACCGCCATGTAAGCAGACGTCACGATGAACATAGCGGCCTTGGGCTGTGGCGGCCCGATGAGATAGCCCAGCAAGCCGCCAAAATTGTAGACCACCAACAGCAAAAGCAATGGCACCAATCCCACAACGGAAACGAGCCGCGTGTGGACAAAGAAAACCAACATCACCGCGAAGAACAGGTCTGTTGGTGCAGGTTCAATATAGACAACGAAAGCGGTGGCAAACATCAACCATACCGCCCAATTCAACATTTGGCGAGAAATCAGACGGCTGGCAGTATGTTCACCTAAAATCGCGGTGGAGTTCATTTTGGCCTAATAGGCGCTTTCTGTGTTGAGCAAAGCGAATGGGGTTCTTGCCAAAATGTAAAGATCGAAGGTTAACGACCAGTTCTCAATGTAGTAAAGATCATGCTCGACGCGACGTTCAATTTTTTCCGCGGTATCGGTTTCACCACGCCAACCATTGATCTGTGCCCAACCCGTCATGCCGGGTTTGACTTTGTGACGGGCGAAATAGCCCTCGACAACAGTTTCGTAGAGATTTCCAGCAGCACTGGCCATGGTGGCATGGGGGCGGGGACCAACCAACGACAACTCACCCTTCAACACATTCAGCAGCTGAGGCAGTTCATCAAGGCTAGTACGGCGAATGAAACGCCCAACTTTGGTGACGCGCGGGTCACCTTTGGTCACAAGCTTCTTGGCGTTGGAGTCAGCCAGATCCGTAAACATGGACCTAAACTTGTAGACTTCAATCAATTCATTGTTGAAGCCGTAGCGCTTCTGCCGGAAAAACACTGGTCCCTTGCTTTCATATTTGACTGCACATGCGACGGCCAAAAACAAAGGTGATAAAATAATCAAAGCAATGAAAGCGATAACGCGGTCTTCGACGGCTTTGAGGTAAGGACCCCAATCCCCCAAGGGTCGATCAAACAAATCAAGTAACGCCAAGTTGCCGATATAAGAATAAGCGCGGGGACGATAACGCACCAACTGATCTTGCGCCGACAACCGAATGTCAACTGGCAGGACCCAAAGCCGCTTCAAAATTGTAAGCAATCGGCTTTCAGCTGTAACTGGCAGCGTAATGATCAATGTATCAACCCGCGTGGAGCGCACAAAGTCGATCAGATCATCGACACTGCCGAGTTTTGGTAGCCCGCGTGCATCGTGAGGTGAGCGGTCATCATTCCGGTCATCAAAGATGCCAAGCAATGTAATACCTGTGTCGCGCGATGCCTCAAGCGTTGCAACAACATGTTCGGCAGGGCCGCCGCCGCCCACAAGAATGGCGCGACGGTTCAATTGGCCGTTGCTGTTCATGCGACGCAAGATTTCAGCGAGTATAAAGCGATTGCCGATAATCAGCGGTAGACCTGCAAATGCCCAAGTAAGCAACCAACCACGCGAAAGTTCTGCACCAACTTTGGTCGCAAAAATCACAACCGCCATTCCTGCAAACATGAGCGACCACAGCACTGCAATTGATGTCAGGCGACGCATAGGGTTGAGAAGGGTGCTAAGCTTGTAAGTACCTGCCAACTGCAACAGCGTTGGAAAAGTAAAGGCGGTAAGGCCGATAACGGTGGCATAGATCCAAGCGTGGTCTATGCCGGGCAAACCCGGATAGCGCAACAGGATGGCAGAAGCCATCAATGCCATAAGTACGCCCTCGGTCAATCTGATGAGAGCTGTAACAACGCGCGGTGCCACGAATGGCTTATCGGGCAGTCGGTTTAGAACGGCTTCGCGCTCAATGATAAATTCATCAAATTGGCCTGCAACGTTTGACTTTTGCAGAAAGTCAGAAGTGACAACGCTCGACAGTTTGTCTTTATTTGGTTTCATGGCCTTGCTTCACTTTGAACCAGAACGCAGTTTCAGGTTCATCGAAGCAAGCACCTTGCCCATATGAGCAGATGCTAACCAATTCTATTAAACAAGGTTATCTAAGTATTAACGCCGTCGATTATCTAAGCCGACTTGTAAAAATCTATAATTTTTTGCGTCATTTCGGTAGCCGAGCAGGTCTTGCGGATGTGTTCAGCAAATGCTTTTCCCTCGCGGGTTGTCTCTCTTGGGTTGGCCAACAGCTTCGCCATGTGTGCGGCCAAGGTTTGCACATCGAGTGGCTGGCAAAGCATTTCGTCGGGAACAACTTCGGCAATTCCACCAACTTTGGTCGTAATAAGGGGCAGTCCCGCAGCTGCTGTTTCCAATACCACATAGGGAAATGATTCAAATCGGGACGGCAATACCATGATGCGTCCAAGCTTAACCGCTTCGGCCATGGGCAGGCGGCCTTTAAAGTGCGCGCGATTTACAATGCCCAGGTTTCGTTTCAAGTCCTGATAAGCTTTCATATCAGGGCCATCGCCAACAAGCGTTAATGTTGCATTCGGAAGCGTCGCAAGTGCTTGCAGAAGAATATCGACACCCTTGAAATCACGCATCTCACCAACAAACAGAAAGTCTGTCGCCTGCTTATCCTTAGGTAGAGTTACAAACTCATCATCCCAAACGCCATTGTGAACAACGATACTCGATTTGCCCTTGATGCCGAACAACCTGTCGAAAAGTTGTTTCTCATATTCACACACGAAACATAGTCCTGTTCCAATGCGCCGCAACAGGCGTTCTGTCGTATTGACGATCATAGACATCGGCCATTTTGCATTGAGGTGCAGGCTTCCGCCATGCGGTGTATAAAATGAGCGCAAACCGAGACGATAGCTTGCCAAGCGCGCATATGTGCCGCCCTTTGCGCCATGCCCATGCAAAACATCGGGCTTAATTTCACGCGCGACAGCTGTAACCGCCATAGCACCGGCAATATCACCAAGACCCGGCATGCGTGAAATCGGACGGCGGTGTACCCCGAGCGAACAATAAGGCTCGATCTGCTTCAACAACTCGTTGGCATAGTCACCACCGGTGTTGGCGTCGCAAATGATGCCAATCTCATGTCCCAAAGCCGATTGGCCACGTGCAAGGTCACGCACATGGCGAAATAATCCGCCGACAGGCGCGCGAAAAACATGGACTATCTTCATCGGATCAGAATGCCGTTAAAACCAACGTTCGCGCACAAACACAATGTCACCGGGGTAAACTTGTGTCGTCACGGGCACTTTATAAGTGGCTGTACCTTTAATATTTTTGCGAGTTATGAGCACAAAGCCATGGTCAGCGCGTGGGCCATAACCGCCCGCGATTGCAATTGCATTTTGCACTGTCATGCCGGGCTGATAGGCAAAGCTTCCGCCCGTTGTGACGTCGCCCATAATATAAAAGGGGCGCAAGTTGATGGCTTGCACTGAAACTTTGGGGTCACGGAGAAATCCTGCTTTCAAGCGCTGTTGAATAAGTTGTTCAATTTGCCCTGTGTTCATGCCGGCGACCGGCACAGATTGCACGTAGGGTAAAGACAACACACCAGTCGCATCGACGACAAATTCGCCTGTCAAATCCGGCTCGCCTGCGACACGGATCGCGAGGCGATCACCTGCGCCGACGCGGTAGCCGGAACCAAATTCATAAGCAGCGGCTTGGCCTTGAGTGGCAAAAGGTGGAACTGCGCCGATATCATTGTTGTTTGGAAGTTGAGAAACGGACGACACCGCATCTGGCCCAGAGCCAAGCTGGTCATTCGCCATAATGCCTGTGCCGCCCGCAGGTGCGCCTGGAGCTGCAACCTCCCACGGTTCAGTGCAGGCTGACAGCAAACTACAGGCTAGGAGGAGGGTTGGTATACGCATGACAGACTTTTCTAACTCGCAAAAAACACAAACATCTGCTCCGTGTCGCAGATTGCGCAAAGTTAACTGCTTATGGTTAGCAATCACTTAAAGTGTTCAACGTCTGGCTGTTAAGGGATTGGTTACCATAACATCGGAAAAGTAGATGCTACGCGTATATCAAGTGAGTCCAAAAGAAATGAGTCAAGTTTACGGGCAAGCCCCGTCTTTCAGCATTCTCGATGTGATGCGCGGCCTCGCCCGGCGCAAACTCATGATGCTATCATTTCTTATTTTGGGTGTGCTCGCTGGTGTTGGCGTCATCACCGTATTTAAGCCGACCTATCAAACGGAAGCGCGGGTGCTCATTGACAATCTCGATACACCCTATGACCGTGCTAACGTCACGCAACTTGAGAACCGTGATGTGCGAATTGATGAACGCATCATCGCCAGTCAGACCGCCGTACTCGCATCAGAAGATCTAGGTCTGCGCGTGATTGGCGCGCTCGATTTGACTGCACGTGAAGAATTCGACCCGATGAAAAAGGGGTTAGGTAAAATCAAGCAGTTGATGATTGCGACCGGCTTTGCAGATGATCCTCGCTTGATGAGTGTTGAACAGCGCGCCCTCGATCATCTGACCAAGAAGCTGACGGTTTATCCAATTCCTCTCTCTAACGTGATTGCCATCAAGTACACTGCGGCTGATGGGAAAACAGCAGCCGATGTGGCCAATGCGCTCGCCCAGACTTACGTTCTCTCGACACGTGAATCTAAATCTGGCGACAATTCGCGTGCGCGCCAATGGCTGTCGGGACAGATCGATGAATTGCGCAGCAAGGTTGCAGACTCTGATGCTGCGGTTGAAACCTTTCGTGCATCGTCTGGGCTTTTCAAGGGCACAACCACCACGCTTGGCGCACAAGAAATTTCCGAACTCAACAGCCAAATCACCTTGGCTGAAGCCGCCAGCAGCGAAGCCACGGCGAAAGCCGATGAAATTCGCAGTCTCTTGGAGACCCGTGGTTCCGTTGAAGCTTCGAGCGAAGTTTTAAGTTCTGCAACGATCCAGCGATTGCGTGAGCAGCAGGTTGAAGCGCAACGTCGATTGGGTGAACTCTCTGCCACTTACTTGCCTAACCATCCAAAAATGCAGGCCGCCCAAAAACAGGCAAATGAACTGCAACGTCTCATTCTCCGTGAAGCACTGAAGATTGTTGATGGCTTGCAGGGGCAGGCCAAGATTGCGGCTGCGCGCGCAAAATCATTGCGGAAAAGCCTTGAAGGCTTGAAATCCCGTGAAGGTGACTCGCTGCAAGATGAAGTGAAATTGAAAGAGCTGGAACGCACCGCCAAAGCAAATAGAGATCAACTTGAAGTTATGTTGTCGCGTTTTGCGGATAGCAACACACGGCAGAACCTCGAGTTGCAACCGGGCTTTGCCCGCATCATTCAAACGGCATCAGCGCCAGCCACCCCGTTCTTTCCGCGCATTGGACCAACAGTGTTATTGGCAACACTCGCAGGTTTAGGCATGGGTATTGGCCTTGCATTTCTGCTCGAAATTATGGCGCAAGCCGCACGGTTAAGCGGTGCCGCCGCCCAACAGTCTCAACCAAGTATTCGTCAACAGCATCCAGCGCGGACTGCAATGACGCCAGCCTTTGAAATTCCTGAAATGGAACTTGCCGAGGCTCCCGTGAAGCCGATCCACTTGAAACCTGAAGCCAAACCAGCGATGGATGGATTGCACTTTAAAACCACCGATACTGCGCCCCTGACCTTGGCCAGTCTGCCGCAAGCGCGGACTGAAAGTGAAGCGAAAGCCTTGATGGCTGCGTTGGCAAATGGTGGAAGTCTCAATGCGGTTGAAGAAGCGCTGACACGACACTTGAAGCTTTTACAAGCCAACGGCAGTCTCAGTGCTGTCGCATTAACGAGCGTTGGCGGTGGATTGGAAGTCGCGGCTTCAGCACTGGCACTTGGACGCGCCCTTTCTGCTGAGGGTATTAAGACCATCCTTGTCGATCTCGACGTTCAACGCAGTGTCATCGCCCAGTTGATGGATGCGCCATTTGCGCCTGGCATTGTGGATCTGTTCAATGGTTCATCCGATTTCAGCAAAGCCATACAACGCGACCGTGGGTCAGAGCTGCAATTCCTGCGCTGTGGCAGTGCTGATCATATTGGCATTGCACAACTGCCGCTTCATATGGAAGCTGTCACACGGACCCTCATAGGCATCTATGACTGCGTATTGTTGAACGTCGGTGAGGCAACACCAAATACTCTGCAACTTGCAAAGGGCTGCTCCACCGTATTGGTGCACGCACCAGTTCGTCGTAGTCGTGATGCTATTGCGGCCGCAGGAACATTGAAAGGCAATGGCTTCAAGAACATTTTCATGATCCAAATCGAAGGTGACCAGCGCGCCGCGGCCTAAGATGAACGCCGCGAGCCAGCATAGTGCTTGCGCAGCGCAAAACTCGCTTTCCTCATGAAGGTGTTGTTTTTCAACAAGCGCTTCAACTGGCTTCTGAACAAGAGGTATGTTGCCAGCATCAATCCCCGCCATGTACTTGCCCGAATGATAGATGAGAGTTCGATTCGTTCATCAGCCCAATGGGTCTTGTAAGCCGTGTCACCTGCTGAAAAATCTAAGTATCTTGTACCGTCAGCAGTCAGTGCGGCGATCATGGCTCTGAGGGCATAGTCGCCAGGGGAATATTTGCGCGCATCGCTGTCTGCTAGCGATGAAATCAATGCCCAGTAGGTGTCTTGAAAATATGCCCCCATCATGACCGCAAGGATTTTGCCATCAAGTTGCAAACGGTAAGGTCGCAAAATTGCATTCCCGGCCACAAAGCGCGTCGCGAGTTTGGAAATAAATATGCGTTCTTGCGCGTTGTAGACGTCATGCACTCCCGCTTCAGCCAGTCGCAGCTGTTGATCTTCAAACATCGTTTGCAAAGTCGCTTCGACATCTGCAGGCTGGGTTGGCAAGTCAAAAACCAGCATGCCCAACGCTTCAAGTTTGTTGTCTCTCTTGCGCAGCGAACGCCTGGTTTCTGGCGACCGATGCTGCTCAAGTAGAGCTTGATAAGAGGCATCTAAGGTCATGATATAACTACTGTTTGCAGCCCTTAGATGTGCTGTCGCCAAGAGCGGGTTGTGACACTCAGCGATCTTGCTTGGCAGTGGCGTAAGATTGACAACGTCGTGCGCCGGTAAAACAGCCAGAAGTCCCTCGAAATTGATTTGAAACCACTCTGCGGCTGACGCGTGCAGGAAAGTCCGGTCAAATAAACCAAAACCGTAACCAGCTTGAGGCGCGCTATAAATTTCGATGACGTTGAATTTCCATTTTAACCTCATTTGCAGCGGTAAAATGAACTGTAAGTCTCCACTGTTGTTCTCAGCCACGACAATCAGGGGTACAACGCCTGCGTTGTATCCAATTTCTTGGTGCCAAGTTTCACACCAATGATAGGATTGAAACACAGTGGCGATACCGATTTGTTCAAGAGCGAGCCACTTCTCCCGTATCGCTTCAAAGCCGGATACGACCTGCAAACGCAACCCGCCCACTTGGATTGTGTCGGGTTCGTCACTGTGTCGCAAATTGCTGGCGAGTTTCATAACTGTATTGGCGCTGTTAACTTTGATGTTTCAATTTGCCCTTATAAAGCCGGGATCAACCTTCCGAGCAAGACTCAAGCCATGTTGAAGACAACGATATTAAAGGCAAGCTTTTCTGCCATTCACCATAGCGGCCTTGCCAAACGGTTGCATGCGTCATGGGGCGGGGCAGGGGTGATTTTCTGCTTGCACCATGTATGTCCCGGCGGTGGGCGTCAGCTTGGTTTTGCACCCAACAACAATCTTGAGATTACGCCAGAGTTTTTAGGTGACATTATAAAGCTCATTCAGGCAAAAGGTTATGACCTTGTTTCAATCGGTGAGGCCGCCGAACGCATCAAGTCGGGCAGTGCCGACCAAAAACGTTTTGCAGTTTTCACGCTTGATGATGGTTACCGTGACAATCTGCAGTACGCGATGCCTGTGTTTAACGCTTTGAATTGCCCATTCACGGTTTATGTAGCCCCTCGCATTGCTGATGGAACCTGTGAACTGTGGTGGCGCTTGCTCGAAGCGGCCATCGCAAAGGTGAACCAGCTCGACGTGGTCATTGAGAAAAAGACCTTTCGACTTCCAACTACGAACGAGAATCAAAAAGTGGTGGCCTGGCAGACGCTGGCACCGGTTGTGCAGCGCATGGATGAATTCAAGCAAAGGCAGTGGATCCGTTCACTGTGCGAACGGCTGGACATCAATTGGCACCTGATCTGTCGCGAAGCCGCCATGACATGGGACGAAATACGATTGATGGCCAAAAATCCATTGGCCACAATCGGTGCGCATACGCTCAATCACTACAATCTTTCGAAATTGTCAGTGGCTGATGCGCGACGCGAAATTATAGAGTCCGGTTTGCGAGTTTCGACGGAACTCGACACGCCAGTACGGCATTTTGCCTATCCTTATGGCAACGTTGATGCAGCAGGAAAGCGTGAGTTTGAACTCTGCAAGAGTGCAGGCTACGAAACCAGTGTTGTAACACGGTTGGGTGCCGTATGGCCGGAGCACCGCAACCATTTGCAAGCTCTGCCACGCATCATGGTGTCAGGTCGTTATCAAGACTTGGCATATATCGATGCTTTGGTATCGGGTGTGCCCGCGATGCTATCGAATAAGTTCAGGCGCATGAACGTTAGTTAGGCCGTTTTGTCCGGCCGCGACATCCACTTGATGATCCACATTTCAACTGGCACCCAACCTAGTCCTGCAATGATATAAAACGGCAGTTCCAACGTCATGCCACGGCCGACAACCAAAATTCCCCCAACGGCCATCATCACGAGTGAATAAACTATCATCCACACGACGGTCAGAATTGTTCCAATGGCTTTGCGGGTTCGGATCTTCATGGTGGTCGCTATAGCGAACTGCAATGTCAATGTAAGCTGCGGCCAAAGGGCGCTTGCACCAAAGGCCTTGCAATTCGTAGTAAGAAGCATGTCCAACGCCCCCTCAAGCGCTCCCATTGTCAGAACCTGGTTGTGGTTTATTGCAGTTTTGATTTTTGTGATGGTCATCGTGGGAGGCGCAACCCGACTAACCGATTCAGGTCTTTCTATTACCGAGTGGAAGCCACTCCTCGGCGCTATTCCACCTTTGTCGGAAAGCGATTGGTTGCTGGCTTTCGAAAAATATAAACTGATCCCCGAGTATCAAGTTCAAAATCGAGGGATGTCGCTGTCGGAATTTCAATTCATCTATTGGTGGGAGTGGGCCCACAGGTTCCTCGGGCGCATCATTGGTTTTGCATTCATCGTCCCGCTTGTGTTTTTCATCGTGACCAAACGTGTTGCCAGTTCGCTGTGGCCGCGTTTGCTCCTGCTGTTTGTACTGGGCGGCCTACAAGGAGCTCTGGGGTGGTACATGGTCTCGTCTGGCCTCGCCGAGCGTGTTGATGTTAGCCAGTATCGCTTGGCCGCACATTTGACACTCGCCGTTGCACTGTTTGCCGCAGTTGTTTATCTTGCGCTCACGATTGAAGATTCATCCAAGTCATTATGGGGACGTGGAAGTTCCGTAGCCTTTGGCTTCATCGCTCTGTTGTTTCTGCAAATTGCAGTGGGTGGATTTGTTGCAGGGCTTGATGCTGGTCATGCATCCTACACTTGGCCCAAAATGAACGATGCATTTATACCAGAGGGACTTTCAGCGATTTAACCAGCTTGGCGGAATCTATTTGAGAACGCACTCACGTTGCAGTTCAATCATCGGCTGTTGGCTTATGGATTACTTCTATATGCAGCGTTACAAGCGGCGTGGCTGCGAACGCCAACATCCTTGTATGTTCTATTTGCTGTATTCGGCCAAGCCACGCTCGGCATTTTGACTGTTGTGTGGCAAGTGCCGCTCAGCACCGCACTGCTGCATCAGGGCGGGGCGCTGATTGTGCTTGCCCTCGCCCTTTTGCATTTCACATTTGTTATGCGAGCGCCTGTTCCAAATCGGCAATAATATCTTTGGCGTCTTCAATGCCGATGGAAAGCCGGACAACATCTGGGCCAGCACCAGCCCTGATCTGCTGTTCCTCTGTCAACTGGCTGTGGGTTGTCGAAGCCGGGTGGATGATCAGCGACCGCGTATCACCAATATTTGCCAGATGAGAAAAGAGCTTCACGTTTGAAACAGTTTTGACACCTGCATCATGGCCGCCCTTCAAACCAAAAGTGAACACAGCTCCAGCACCCTTTGGGGCATATTTCTTTTGCAAAGCGTTGTGCTTGTCACTGGATAGGCCAGCGTAATTTACCCAAGCGACTTTCTTATGCTTGGAAAGCCATTGAGCCACTTCAAGCGTGTTGGCGCAGTGCTTTTGCATACGAAGCGCAAGCGTTTCCATGCCCGTGAGAATTAAAAAGGAATTCATTGGAGCGATGGCCGGGCCGAGATCGCGGAGACCAAGAACACGACATGCGATAGCAAAGGCCATGCCACCAAATGACTGATGGAGTTTTATGCCGTGATAGCTCGCGTTGGGTTCCGACAGCAGGGGATAGTGACCAGATGCTGACCAATCGAAATTTCCACCATCGATGATAACACCACCCATAGAGTTTCCGTGCCCACCCATAAATTTGGTGAGTGAGTGCAAGATGATGTTGGCACCATGTTTGAATGGATTGCAGAGATATGGTGTTGCCAAGGTATTATCGACAATCAGTGGAATGCCAGCTTTTTTTGCCACCTTTGCGATGGCTTCAATATCTGTGATGCGGCCACCTGGATTACAAATTGACTCAATGAAGATGGCTTTGGTTTTGGGTGTAATGGCCTTTTCAAAACTAGAAATGTCCTCAGCGTCAGCCCACACCACATTCCAGCCGAATGATTTGAAGGAGTGATTGAACTGGTTGATGGAGCCACCATAAAGTTGACGTGCGGCAACAAATTCATCGCCGGGCTGCATCATTGTATGGAACGCAAGCAGCTGTGCTGAGTGTCCTGATGCAACAGCAAGTGCAGCTGTCCCGCCTTCGAGTGCAGCAATTTTAGCTTCAAGAGCTGAAGTTGTTGGGTTCATAAGGCGGGTGTAGATATTACCAAAAGCGCGGAGAGCAAAAAGGTCTGCCGCGTGTTCTGCATCTTTGAAAACATAGGCCGTGGTTTGATAGATGGGTGTCACGCGTGCGCCCGTTGTAGGATCAGGTGCGGTTCCTGCATGAATGGCCAGGGTCTCAAATCCGTGGGTATTGCTCATATCATCCTCCTCATTTTGGGAAGACGCTAACCAAGCTTTGGCGTGCTGGCAACCTAAACGTAGATACGGTGGTTCGTGCTAGGAATTTCTAAGCTCAATTGCGGGACAACGATCCATGACCATCTGTATGCCCACGGTTTCAGCCATCGCTGCGGCACTGTCGTGCCGCACGCCCAATTGCATCCAGATCACTTTCGGTTTGATTGGCAGCAACAGCGCTTCGTCAACAACCAATGCCGCATCGTCAGAATTTCGAAAAATTTCAATCATATCGATTGGCCCCGGAATGTCGCTGAGTTTTGCAAACACCTTCTGTCCCAAAAGCTCTTGCCCTGCCAAGCCTGGATTAACAGGAATCACGGTGTACCCCTTCGCGAGCAGAAACTTCATCACGCCGTGAGAGGGGCGGCTTGCATTGGCAGATGCACCAACCAACGCAATTGTCTGTACGGTGCTCAGTATTTGATCAATGTAATGCGATGGATAATCGTCATGGTTCATTTTGCCAGAGCGATTACTCGCCTTCCGTTTCCAGAAGTTTCAGTTTTTCCGCGTAGGCGGGGTCAGCCTTCAATTCGTCCAAGACCTTTTTGTTATTGTCGCTTGGGATCATTGCGTTGAGTGCCGAGATCATGCGCTCACGCATATCTTGTGCCATTTCGGTATCGGCTTGCAGCTCTGTGATTTGTTGCTTGATGTCTTTCGTTTCGTCATTGATCGAATTGTCATAGGCAAAACTCAGGGTGGTGATTGTAGTGTTCCACTCGATGACATCTTTAAAGCCTGCCGCCTTAACATCCGCCTCAAAGGCTTTGCCTTGCGTCGATTGGTCGACGAAGTCTTGCAGGTTTTCGTAGTTTTCAAGTTCAGCGTCTTTGTATTTCTCACGTACCAGAACATAAGTGTCCAGAGCCTTACGCGCGCGTTCACTTGTGAGCTCTATGGTTTCCACAACAGGAATGTCACCAAGGCTAAAATTGTCTTCCACGGTTCCCTCGCTGTCCGGTACGGCGGTGTCAGGTTCTTCAGGTGCTGCTGCGTCAGGAGGTGTTGCTGCTGGAGCCTCAGTTGCTGGCAGTGTTACTGCGGGAGCAGGAGGCGTTACAGCTGGAGCAGGGGGCGTTACAACTGGTGGCGTTGTTGCAGGCAACTCGGGAGCTGGCTGTTGTTGGGCCAAAATTTCAGTTTCATCCCACGGCAACAGATCCCCAACTGTTTGCATAACTTGACTAGCTGGTTCCTCACCATCAACCAGACGTGCCAATGCAGGCAGCGGTGCGAACACCACGCCCAACATCATACCGGCAGCCATTACCTGTTTCACGATTCCGCATCCTTCGTGGGCACACTCTAGACAAGCCTTGGCAATGTCTCCACAACAAAAACCAATATGTGCAGAAATCAGGTACTATAATACCGTATTAAATATTTGCTTGAAAATCCCGCTTTTACTTGACTTCAACGGGTGACAATTGCATACGCCACCCTGAAAGCGCCGCTGCCATCCTGCGGCGTTGTTGTTTTGAAGACAAGCACTGAGAGAACTGAACCATGAAGACCTACACGGCGAAAGCCGGAGATATTCAGAAGCAGTGGGTGTTGATCGATGCGGAGGGCCTCGTTGTGGGTCGTCTTGCTGCCGTGATCGCCAACCGCCTGCGTGGCAAACATAAGCCAACATTTACGCCATCGATGGACTGCGGTGACAATATTATCGTCATCAACTGCGAAAAGGCAGTGTTCACCGGTAAAAAATACGACCAAAAGAAGTATTATTGGCACACTGGCTTTCCCGGCGGTATCAAGGAACGCGTTGCCAAAGACTATTTGGATGGCAAGCATCCTGACCGCGTCATTGAAGCCGCAGTTCGCCGCATGTTGCCAGGTGCTTCCTTGAAGCGTCAACAACTCACCAATCTTCGCATTTACAAGGGCACTGAGCATCCGCACATTGCCCAGAACCCAGTGGTTCTCGATGTGAAATCCATGAACCCTAAGAATTCGATCAGGGGCTAAGTAAAATGGCTGAAGCAAATACACTCGCCGATCTCGGCCAGGCCATGGGCCTTGCACCAGCGGTTGCTGGCGCTACACCTGTAAAGCCTGCTGAACCAAAGCTCGACAAGCAGGGCCGTTCCTATGCAACGGGCCGCCGCAAGAACGCAATTGCTCGTGTTTGGATTAAGCGCGGCAAAGGCAAAATCACTGTCAACGGCAAGCCGATTGAGACTTACTTTGCCCGTCCAGTATTGCGCATGCTCGTGTCGCAACCCATGATTTTGGTTGCTCGCGCCACTGAAATGGACGTGGATTGCACCGTTGTAGGTGGCGGTCTTTCGGGTCAAGCCGGTGCAGTGCGCCACGGTATTTCCCGCGCGCTCACCTATTTTGAACCCGCATTGCGCGGCGCCCTTAAAAAGGGTGGCTTCCTGACCCGCGACAGTCGTGCTGTTGAACGTAAGAAATACGGCCGTGCGAAAGCTCGTCGTCGCTTCCAGTTCTCCAAGCGCTAATCTGCCCAACACTTGTTTCGAAAAGGGCTGCCCTCGGGTGGCCCTTTTTTTGTCGGCCAGTAACACAACCGTCTGCAACGTTTATCAACCTTTAATTATGAATCCATAAACTCTTCTGCACTAACGAAATTGTTAAGGTTTCAACTGAGGCCAGGGTCCCTCTGGCATTGGCAAGGTGTGTGAATAGGTTTTGGGTGCTGAAGTGTTTCAGTTGCATCATATCGTAAAGCGTCAACCTGCAGTGTTCAGGACAGTGTTTGTCCTCGCGCTGCTGCTGCTGAATTTTGTTTTATCGAACAGCAGCTTCGCCGCCGACACATTCCCGGGTGGCACGCTCACGGGGACTGGCGGCTCGTTCGTCGACAACAACGAATTGATGACTGGCGAGACGGGCGAGCCGCTGACGCTGGGTAACGGCTCACTTAATACGCATTGGTACAGCTGGACAGCGCCGACAAGTGCTTATGTGTCGTTTGGCACCTGTAACCCTACCGGCAGCTCACTCACAAATTTTGATACGACAATTGGCGTCTATACAGGGAGCGCAGTCAATGCCCTGACTCAAATTGGCTTTAACGACGATACCGTGGGCTGCAACTCTGTTGTCAATGCCAACTACGGCTCAACCGTCGCTTTTACAGCCGTTGCGGGCACGACATACCGTATTCAGGTTGACGGATATGCCAGCACAACTGGTCAGTTCAACCTGTTTTATGGCTACTCCGGTTTTTCAACAGCGGTGACGACTGCGACAGCGGCGGAGGCTGGTACAACAGGTGCGTTTACTGTTGTGTTGTCGGCGGTTCCTACCGGGACGGCAACACTTACAATTGGTACAAGTCCACAGTGTACGTTCGCACCAACTGTTTTGACATTTACCAGTGCCAACTGGAACGTGCCGCAGACAGTAACCGTTACAGCCAACAATGACGCAATTGTTGAAGGTGCGCATTTCTGTTCGCCCGCAAGCATCATACCGAGTGGAGGGGGCGTTTCAACGTCATCCGCACCGCCGCCGACTATCACCATTACCGATAACGACGCAGCAACAATATCAATTGCCAACACGACGAATGGCGCAGAAGCTGGCCCGACCAATGGTGTAATGACCGTTACACAATCTGCGGTGAGCGTAACTGACACTGTTGTCGCTTACACGCGAACGGGAACGGCAGCGTCAGGTGTGGATTTTACAGCGCTGTCAGGCACAGTCACCATTCCAGCAGGGGCGACAACAGCAACGATTTCAATTCCGGTGATCAATGATGCGATTGTGGAGACGAATGAAACCGTCATTGTGACTTTGAACACCGTCACATCGGGAACATCGACAACGATAGGAACGCCTGCCGCTGCCACGAACACCATAGCGAGTGACGACAGCGCGACAGTCAGTATTGCAACAACTACAAACGGATCTGAAACGGGTCCGACCGCAGGCGTCATGACTGTTAGTCAATCAGCAGTGAGTGCAACAAACACCGTCATAGCTTACACACGTACTGGTACTGCAACGTCAGGTTCGGACTTCACCGCGCTGTCAGGCACAGTGACGATAGCAGCGGGAGCGACTACTGCGACAATCAACATTACTGTAATCAATGACATTGTTGTTGAAGGCAACGAGACCGTAATTTTAACACTTTCCAGCGTCACCTCTGGTTTAGCAACGTTAGGTTCGCCCGTATCAGCAACAAATACAATTGCCGACAATGATGCGCCTGTTGTAACGATTGCCAACACTACAAATGGTAATGAAGCTGGTCCTGTGAACGGCGTTATGACGGTAACGCAAACAGCCATTGCTGCCACGCCGATTGTGATTGCATATACTGTCAGTGGCAATGCTACATCCGGCGCGGACTTCACCGCACTCTCAGGAAGCGTTACCATTGCGGCAGGTTCAACGACCGCCACGATTACAATACCGATCATCAACGACATCATCGTTGAAGGCAATGAAACTGTAATAGTGACATTGACCTCGGTGACCTCTGGTGCTGCATCCCTCGGCGCAACACTGATTGCAACTAACACAATTACAAGCAACGACTCAGCCACCGTATCAATCTCTAACACATCGAACGGAACTGAAGCCGGACCTGTCTCAGGTGCGTTAACAGTGACACAGACCAATCCGAGTGCAACTGACACCGTTGTTACTTATTCAGTGTCCGGCACGGCAACATCGGGCGTGGACTACGCAGCACTTACCGGCACAGTCACAGTACCAGCAGGTGCTACGACAGCGAGTGTTTTTGTTCTCGTAGTAAATGACGCAATCCTTGATCCCGCTGAAACTGTAATAGTGACACTGTCCAGTATAAGTTCAGGTTTGGCCACCATGGGCACACCTGTGGCCGCCACCAATACGATCATCGACAATGACACGGCATCATTTTCAATCGTCAAAGCTGTCAATGCATCGAGCATTTCAGCACCCGGAACATTGACCTATACAATCACGGTGCAGAACACCGGGTCTGCCACACTCAACAACCCGGTGATCACAGACAATCTGGCCCAAGGAACTCCTTTGGCTCTTGCTTCTGGCCCCACATTGACATCAGGGGATGCGGCACCAACAGGTGTTTTGAATGTGGGAGAAACATGGGTCTACTCTGCCACCTATGCTGTCACCCAATCGAATATCGATTCTGGTCCGTCAATCACAAACAATGCGTCCTTCTCGACGACCGAAGCACCTTTAGTGACCTCGAATACGGTCGCAACAACAATCACGCGTACACCGGCATTGAGCATCGACAAGTCATATGTTTTTGCATTGGATGCTAATGGCAACAATCGCGCCGATGTTGGTGACGTCATCACCTACAATTACGCGGTCAGCAATAGCGGTAACATCACGATAAATGGCATTTCAGTATCAGACGTTCACCTCGGTGAAGGCAGTCTAAGCGCCATCACGCCATCAAGTTTTGCATCACTGGCACCGGGTGCCAATACCAGTTTCACGTCAAGCTATGTGACAGTGCAGGGCGATATCGACAATCAATAGGGATTGCTGAGGCCAACACAATGCTGCCGACATTTCGGCATGAACCAGCCCATTTCACTGTTTACGCCTTCTGTCCAATAACAACTGGAGGAAATCATGCGTAACCTGAAATTGGCTTTGGCCCTTCCGATCTTGATGCACTTCACCTTAGCAGCTGGCGCATCCCCGCAACCCGTACAGGAGCGTGTTGAGGTGGCATTTGTGCTCGACACCACAGGATCCATGGGCGAGCTGATCGACGGCGCAAAGCGCAAGATTTGGTCAATTGCGTCGACCGTGGTTGAGACCAATCCGGATGCAGATATTTCTATGGCACTTGTAGCTTATCGTGATCGCGGTGATGCCTATGTCGTGCAAACAACGCCACTATCAGAAGACATTCAAGGCATGTATGGCAAGCTGGTGCGTTTACAAGCCGAAGGCGGTGAAGACACACCGGAATCGGTCAATGCCGCCCTGAATGAAGCTGTGAAAGGATTGCAGTGGACATCGGGCGATCACGTCAAACGAATTGTGTTTCTCGTAGGGGACGCACCACCGCACATGGATTATCAGCAAGAACGACAATACCCTGAAATTCTGAAAGATGCCCGCGCGCGCGACATTATCGTAAATGCCGTGCAAGCCGGCGACATGTTGGAAACCACCGAGATTTGGAAAGAAATCGCCCAATTTGGCCGGGGTCGTTACATAGCCATTCCACAAACCGGCGGTGATATTCTTGTGGTTGTCACGCCATTTGATGGTGATATTTTGGAACTTCAGCATCGGCTTGACAAAACCGTAGTGCCCTATGGCAACAAAGTGAAGCAGGATCGCACGGCAGACATAATGGCGGAGAAATCTGCAGCGCCAGAATCTGTGCAATTGGACAATTCCAAATACTATTCCAAACGTCGGTCCAAAAAAGAGGTGTTGACGGGTGGTGGTGATTTGATCGCAGATGTGCGCAACAAAGCCATCGAATTTGATAAGATAGTGGAAGCTGAACTACCCAAGGATTTACAACTTAAACCTCAGTCAGAACGCCAAGCGTGGTTGGACGAAAAACTCAGAGAACGTGAAGCACTCGAAGCGAAAATTGCAGCTCTCATCGCAAAACGCGATGGCTATGTTGCTGAAGAGCAGAAGAAGACATCAAAGAGCACATCATTGGATTCATTTGATAGAGCCGTGGAAGATACACTAAAGGTGCAGTTGAACTAAACCCTCACTCCACGCCATTCACCCGCACATATTCCCCGGGCGCATCACACAGCACTTTGAACTTCCCTTCGCCCGGGACCGGCGCTGTCACCTTGTCACCGCTGCGCGAAGTGACCCAATCCACCCAATGAGGCCACCAGCTACCAGTAGTTTCAGTTGCGGTTTTCATCCAGTCTTCAAGCTTTGCTGGTTTGGCGACGTTGGTCCAATATTGATATTTCTGCGCTGCTGGAGGATTTACCACTCCTGCAATATGTCCTGAACCGGAGACGACCAAAGTTGTGTCACCACCGAAAAATTGCCCGAGCTTAAACACTGAGGGCAGGGGGGCGATGTGGTCTTCCTTGCAGGCCAAATTATAAATCGGAATTTTGACGCGCGATAAATCGATGCGCACATTGTCAAATACCATTTTACCGAGTGCCAACTTGTTATGCATGTAGCATTCGCGCAAATAGAACGAATGCACCCCAGCCGGCATGCGCGTTGAGTCGCTATTCCAATAGAGCAGATCAAATGCCGCTGGATCCTTGCCCAACATGTAGTTGTTGACGACATAGTTCCAAATCAAATCATTGGAGCGCAATAAATTAAAGGCATCAGCCATGCGGTTACCGGGCAAATAGCCCTTGTCCTTCATGCGCTCTTCAATCCAGTTCACCTGCTCATCATCGACATAAACCAGAAGATCACCAGCCTCGCTGAAATCCACTTGGGTGGTGAAGAAAGTAGCAGCGTTAACACGATTGTCGCCTTTCGCCGCCATGTAGCCCAATGCTGAGGCTACAAGTGATCCCCCGATGCAAAAGCCGATGGTATTGACCTTGTCACTGCCTGTGGCTTTCGTCACAACATCGACGGCTTTGATAAAACCGTCCCGCATATAGTCGCCAAAACTTTTGCGCCCTTGTGCCTCATCGGCATTGACCCACGACATGATGAAAACGGTCAAGCCATTCTCTACGGCATGTTTCACAAAGGATTTCTTCTCGTTCAAATCAAGAATGTAATATTTGTTGATCCAAGGTGGAACAATGAGCAGGGGGATTTCATAGGTGCGCGCCACTTGTGGGCTATATTGTATGAGCTCAAAAACGTCATTTCGAAATATCACTTTACCCGGTGTTGTTGCAATATTATCGCCAAGCTTAAACGGCGTTCCATCCACTTGTGTGATGCGCAAGCGCGCCCTTGGATTTCTGCAAGTCGGTTTCAAGCTTCTCCATGCCCTTTAACAAATTTTCGCCAGAGGTCGCCAGCGTGGCGCGGATGACTTCAGGATTGGTCAGCGGAGAATTGGTCGGTGAAAATGCGTTGGCAATATTCTCGACGTAGAATTTGGCTTTCTGCTTGGTGTGTGGATCAACACCATCGGCAGTCTCGACCAATTCCTGTGCAGCGCGACTTGTGACCAAATAGGCTTGCTTCACCGCATCAAATATTGAGTTCTCCACCCAATCTTTGTCTTTGAAGCGTTTGTCGGATTTGGCAGGTGTGGCCACGGGTTCAACCTGTTGCCCCATGGCTCTGGACCAGGCGTTGTTCCAAATCGCGTTATATTGCTGCCAAAGCTTCGATTGCATTTCGTAGAGGTGTTCAGGCTGGGCCAAATGGGCTTGCCAGATCTCTCCCAAAGTGCGGTTGATCTGCGACATCGGAACAGTTTGAGTTTCACTGTCCTGCCGCTGTTCATCAGGCGTTTTGGCCATCAACTGCGCCAGCCTGGCGGCACGCTCATAAACCTGCGCCAAATTATGTGCCAGCCGCGCCGGATCGGCGAGCGAGGTTGCAATCACATCAGTGGTTTTCTTGGCATCGGTCATGTGTGTCACTTTAATGCGGAAGCTGGGGTCTGCAAGTCGCTTTTCTTGCCAAATCAAGGGATGACAGCCATAAGACCGGGCATGCTTAATACGGAACGGAACATGTCAAATTCATTACGGCTCGGCATTGCTGGTTTAGGGACGGTTGGTACGGGTGTGCTCGATATTCTGCGTGAACATGAAGCCTTAGTGGATATGCGGGCCGGTCGCGGCGTTGTCGTAACGGGGGTATCCGCCCGCAGCAAAGGCAAAGACCGTGGCCATGATCTATCGAAACTGGAATGGCAAGATGACCCCGTAGGTCTTGCCAAATCCGTGGGGATTGACGTGTTTATCGAGTTGATAGGAGGCGACAGTGGCCCAGCCAAAGAGGCCGTTGAAGCCGCGTTGAACGCGGGCAAGCATGTGATTACTGCCAACAAGGCACTGTTGGCACATCATGGCGTGGCGCTTGCCAAACTGGCCGAAAGCCGGGGCGTGTCATTGAACTTTGAAGCTGCCGTAGCGGGTGGGATTCCCGTCATCAAAACGCTGCGTGAAGGCTTGGCCGGAAATGCGCCGCGAAAGGTCTTTGGCATTCTGAATGGCACTTGCAATTACATCCTGACCAAGATGGCCGACGAAGGCCGCAGCTTTGCCGATGTGCTGAAAGAGGCGCAAGCCCTCGGCTATGCCGAAGCCGACCCAACGTTTGACGTGGGCGGGTTTGATACGGCCCATAAGCTGGCGATTTTAACTTCGCTAGCCTTTGGCACGCAGGTGAACGTTGAAGGCATCGCGATTGAGGGCATTGAAGCTATCACTTTAGATGACATTCGCAACGCGGGTGAACTTGGCTACAAGATCAAGCTGCTCGGTGTGGCCGTGAAGCACGAGCAGGGCGTTGAGCAACGCGTGCACCCAACGCTTGTCCGCAAAGGCGCACCCATGGCGGATACGGATGGCGTGTTCAATGCCGTCGCCATCAAGGGAGATTTCGTCGGAGACTTGTTGTTGGAAGGTCGAGGGGCGGGGGCTCATCCCACAGCCTCTGCCGTTGTGAGTGATATTGTTGATATTGCACGCGGAAATTTTCGACCAACTTTTGGCGTGCCTGCCGCCAAGTTGAAACCCTTCAAAGCGCCGCCGCAGAAAGCCCACGAAGGTGGCTTCTACGTTGCCCTGCAATTGCTTGATAAACCCGGTGCCGTTGCATCGATCGCGAAAATTCTGGCGGATGAAAAAATTTCGATCGAAAGCATCGTGCAACGCGGCAAGCACAGCAAGGATGACAATCGCTCTACGGCGCAATTTACACTGATCACCCATGACACCTTGGAGCCATCAATCCGCAAAGCTGTGGCGCGGATTGAGAAAGACGGTCATGTGGCGGGAACCCCGCGCGTCATTCGTATTGAGAGACTGTGACTGAACCCTTCCTCAACGTCTCCCGATCGGCCAAGGGCCAGCGTTGGGTTGCCCGACTATCCGATGTGCGCACGGCAGAAGCGATCTCGCAGCGGCTTGAACTTCCAGAAATCCTCGGTCGCGTCATGGCGGCACGCGGTGTTTCGCTGGACGAAGCGGAAGCTTTTCTGAACCCCACACTGCGTGGTCTCATGCCGCCGCCCTCATCTGTGCGCGATATGGAGAAGGGCGCAGCACGTTTGGCTCAGGCCATAGTTTCCGGCGAGCGTATTGGAATTATTTCTGATTATGACGTTGATGGCGTGTCATCGGCCGCCATCATGCTGCGTTTCCTGCAAGCTGTTGACAGCGATGCAGCTGTGCACATTCCAGATCGCTTATCTGAAGGCTATGGGCCCAGCCAAATGGCTGTAAGCAAATTGGCTGAAGGTGGGACGCAGCTTTTGCTGACACTGGATTGCGGTGTGCTCTCACACGATCCTTTGGCCCATGCTGCTGATCTTGGTCTTGAAGCCATAATCGTTGACCACCATCAAGCGGGTGTTGATTTGCCCCAGGCTCATGCTGTGATTAATCCCAACCGACAAGACGATACGTCCGGTTTAGGTTATCTCTGTGCAGCGGGTGTGGTGATGATGCTTGTCGCTGCCACTAATAAAGAGCTGCGCACACGCGGTTTTTACAATGAGCAACGTCCTGAACCCAATATGTTACAATGGTTGGAATTGGTGGCGTTGGCAACGGTGTGTGATGTCGTGCCGCTCAAGGGTTTGAACCGCGCCTATGTCACGCAAGGCCTCAAAATTATGGCGCGGCGTGACAATTTGGGTTTGGCCGCATTGGCAGATGTGGCGGGATTAAAACGCCGCCCTGATGTCTATGCCCTCGGATTTATGTTAGGCCCACGTCTCAATGCAGCAGGTCGTATTGGTCATGCTGACGATGCCTTGGCTTTGTTGATGGAGCCGCACAAAGGCGAAGCCCACAACCGTGCACGTGCATTGGATGACATGAACCGCCAACGCCAAGCAATCGAAATGCGTGTGGTTGATGATGCCAAGGCCCAGGCCGAGGCTGCCATGGGCAAGGAACGCAAACCGTCGGTCATCGTGGCGGCCTCTGAAGGCTGGCACCCAGGCGTTGTGGGCTTGGCGGCAGCGCGATTAAAAGAAACCTACCGCTTACCCAGCTTTGCTTTGGCCATGAACAAGCATACGGGTTTGGCCACAGGTTCAGGCCGCTCAATCTCTGGTGTTGATTTGGGCTCGGCCGTACGCAAAGCCTTGGAAGTTGGTTTGATCACTAAGGGTGGCGGTCATGCCATGGCGGCAGGTGTCACGTTGAAAACCGAAGACCTCGCGGCATTGCGACAGTTCTTTGATGATGAACTGGCAGCAAGTGTAGAAGCGGCGCGTGATGATGCACTGCTGGTCGATGGTGCATTAACAGCAACAGCCGCCACTTTGGAATTGATTGAATTGCTGGAACAAGCCGGCCCCTATGGTTCGGCCCATCCCAGCCCTATGTTTGTATTCCCCGCGCACCGCGTGCTTTATGCAGATGCCGCAGGTGCCGATCACATCCGTTGTACTTTATCTTCGTCAGATGGCACAAAAATCAAAGCCATTGCCTTCCGTGCCATGGGCAGCGAGATGGGGGAATTGCTGTTATCCGAACGTTCATTCCCCCTGCATATCGCCGGACGTTTGGTGGCGGATGAGTGGGGGGCAAAGCGCGTTCCCAGTTTACAAATTGAGGATGTGGCACGAGTAAACTGATCGCTGTGTTGCGAACGCATTCTCCAAAGAATCACTCAAAAATGTCGGAACGCTTTCTGGATTTTTATCGCATTGGTCATTCGAGACTGGGATTTCGGAAGACGAATGGCACGAGTTTTCAGCAAAGCACGGGCAACAGATCATCTTTTTTGCGACATGTTGTTGTCGATCAAAATTTGCACTTCGCTTTGTTCTGTAAAAGAAATCCAGTCACATAAATCAACACGACGGCTCTACTCGGCTTCATCGACGCTAATCTAGATCAGCCATGAGGCAATTTTTTTGTGTTTAGTTTGCCGCAAGCTTCAGGCCCACATTCGAAAATGAAACGTCAACCGTCAAACGGAGAAGGAATACGATCATGAGACAGATTCAAAACGCATTGCCAACGCTCTTATTTGGCGCTGCAATTCTTGCAACTTCAATCGTGGCTATGCCACAGCAATCACTTGCTGCAAAAATGAACGTCGACAAAGCTTGCGACATTGCTTTGCAGCGGAATACGCTCTCAGGTTATAAAAGCTTGAGAAGTAAATATACGACCAGAGAGTTGAGGACCACAGCCTGTGCAGCGCTTGCCTCAACAGCAGCACCTAGGTCCCTTGACGGCAACGGTGGAGCCGGAGGTCGGATCGCTGATCAAATTGTGGCGATCGTAGTGGCAAGTAGTGGAGGCGGCAGCAATGGAGGCGGCGGCAATGGCGGCGGCGGCAATGGTGGCGGCGGCGGCAATGGCGGCGGTGGGCACTGCGGCGGTCTCGGTGGAGGCTTCGGCGGCCATGGAGGTGGTTTAGGTGGTGGCCATGGAGGTGGTGGCCATGGAGGTGGTTTGGGTGGTGGCTTTGGAGGTGGTGGTTTTGGTGGCGGCTTTGGAAGTCGTACTCCTTGAACGCTTGTCAGAACACTGCCTGAGTAAATTGATGGAACCCAACTCAAAGATTGAGTTGGGTTCCTATTAGAACATAGCTATCAAGCGTTAGACTGAAAAACTCGGTAAATGCTGTTAGGACTCAACGTGATGCAACGCTTTGGCATGCAGGCAAGTTGTTGCCAATGTCAGAACGGCGCATTGATATGAGCCGTGAACTCAGCCCGCCTTTGCGTGCAATCCAACGGCGGACCCACCCGGGATAATTTTTCAGCAAGAAGGCGGCTGCCCGTTTGTTGCCCTGTGAGCTGCTGCCTGATGGCAAATGAAAATTGAAAGAAGCAGACTGCGTGACGCAGATCTGGTTTCGCGGCAATGCAAGAAGCAAAGTGCAAGCGGAATCGCATGCGCCCGTGACGCGCACTTGTGTTCTGTTCTGTTTCAACTGGAGTGTTTTCATTGCGTAACTGACAACGTTACCGCCCCGATCACCGGAAACATTGACGGCATTACCACTCTTGGTGTCTGCCAGTGTTGGAGTTGAAAAATAAGTTGCGGCGACAGCCGCTAAGATCCCTAGTTTTGAAATTGCATGCATGCGATTGGTTCCTCCAGGTTGCGGAGGAGCGTGGAACTACATTCTTTACGCTGAGTAAAGAATTTTTGTTCGATTTTTCACGCATACAGAAAACTCGGTTCGTTGCAGTTGCGAGGACATAATCAAACCACATTGCGTTCGCGGAAGTATTCCGCGATCGCAATGCTATCATGTATATGTTTGGAAATATTATTATTGTCACTGCCACATTTGCGTGCTTCTACCTGCAGTTAATGAAGTGATGAGCTCCGCCACTTGTTGGTGCATGTTGGGTGTGTGATTTAGCATAGCAGCATTGATGTGAACGCTCGCCGCGTCCTCAAGAATTCCTTGGGCTTCAGCTGTGGTGATCACTGAATTGTCGACGAGGCAAAGCAAAATCGACTCACATATGGACAACGCAGCAACCCCCGCAATCAGTTCTCGATCAGACATTGCGGGCTCCCTCTGCACTTCGAATACGACGCACCGCAGCTGCTAAAACATGATTGTAATGCCCCGGGTACGGGTGTAGTATTGCATGGTCGGGAAGTCACAGGACCAACCTATGTTAGTAGCAAACATAGGTTTCCAAAACATCCGGCGGTCATCATGTTCAACGAACTCTATTCACACACGTCCAATAAGCGGGGGTTCTCCAGTCATTTGACGGAAGCGGAACTTGGGCTTTTGGTAGGTTTTCCCTCCAATCCAGTGTTTCGTGCCTCTGGGGCAGATATCATTATTGAAGGCGAATTTAACAGTCACGCCTATGTTGTCACTTCAGGGTGGGTCTGTTCCTATAAGCTGCTCAGTGATGGCGGGCGACAAATTGTCGAATTTCAAGTTCCTGGCGATTTTCTAGGCTTGCAGGGTGTACTTTTGAAAAGCTCAGTTCTGAGTTATCAAGCAGTAACACCCGTGCGGTTGATCGCAATACATGTGCCAACTGTTGTTGATGCGTTTGCGAAAGTGCCTCAGATGCTTGAATTGGTTCTACGCATTGTGTCGCGTGAAGAAGCGATGGTCGTGGAGCATTTGCTTGATCTAGGACGCCGCAGCGCAATTACTCGCATGGCGCATTTCATGCTGGAATTGGGAACACGTTTGAAAATGATTGGATTGGCAACTGACGACGGTTTTGAGTGTCCTCTTAATCAATACTTGCTGGCAGATGCATTGGGATTAACTGCTGTTCATGTGAACCGCGTATTGCGACAACTTAGAGAATGCAAACTGCTCGTCTTCAAAGATGGCTATGTCCAATTCTTGGACCGCGCGGCCCTCGTGGAATTTGCTGCATTTGACATGAGTTATCTCGATCAACGCGGCACGGTATTCCATTAGATCCATTTATGCTTTGAGCCCGCAGTCGGATGTCCTGTCTCTGTTGTTAGTGTTGTTCCAACACGGCGAAGGCGCTTGGTAATGCAGCCTAAAAGCAGAAATTGATGCGCGAAAAACTTTGCAGCAAAGTCGCTTGCCAACCCGCGCGAACCCCCTTATAGACCGCGACGTCGCCGTTGATTTGAGCGGATGACGCCCAGTGCGCCCTTCGTCTATCGGTTAGGACGACAGCCTTTCACGTTGTAAAGACGGGTTCGACTCCCGTAGGGCGCACCATTTTCCTTTCTTAGCAACAGTAATGTTTTGCATGCTTGCATTGCAGGGATGTAGGTTTGTCGTCAATTTTTGATCACTTTTCAGCCGTCAAATTCTCCTCCGGACGGCAGATGGAAAGGATATGTCATGAACAACAATTCTAAGACACTGATGGCCGTTGTGGCCGCCGCCTTGGTGGTGCTGCTGGGCTGGATGTTCCTCAGTGGGGGGCCCGTGACAGGTCCAACTCCAACGACGCAAACGACCCAGGAGACAGCTCCGGCACCAGCGCCAGCTCCTGCTGTTGAACCAGCGCCAGCCCCCGCTGTTGAACCAGCACCGGCTCCCGCTCCTGCGCCAGCCCCCGCGCCAGCACCGGCTCCATAGTCTGGACGTTGTGGTCGCTCCCGGACTGAGGCTTATGCCGCTTTCCGGGGGGACACTTTCAACACGTTCTTGACGATGTGTTCAGCGGTGCGAGTCGCTTGGGCCACGATCGTCAGGGAAGGGTTGACGGCTGTCGACGAGGGCAGGAATGATGCATCAACCACATAGAGATTGTCGACATCCCAAACCTTGCAATAGGGATCGAGCACAGATGTGGCGGGGTCAGTTCCGAAATCGGGCCGTGCCGCATTGATGCATGGCCACGACAATTCCCATTTTCTGCGTGATGATAATGGGAAAGCCGAGGGAGCGCATAAGCTTGCTCCAATGCTTCACCAGCTCTCCGTGAGACTTTAAATTGTTGGGCGTGTAGGCGACGCGAATTTTGCCATCACCATCCAGCGACACGCGGTTGTTGGTATCGGGCAAATCTTCCGACATGATCCACCAATCCACGCTTCTGGTGGCGAACCAATCCATCAACCATTCGGGCACGCCTCTAAGATTGGCCGTAAGCATGCCGCCTTGCAATTTACCCAAGCCTTGCACATTGCCAAGTGGGTAAGGCTTCACACTATTGGCCAAATAAAAATCATTGATGCAGAGTGATTTCTGAAACACCACGTTGTTTTTCTTGAACGGGTTCACTGCCATCATCGCCGTGTTGTTATGCGCCATGTAATTGCGGCCCAATTGATCCGACGAATTATTGCCAAGGCCGTTTGGGTGTTTCGCGTTGGCGGAGCGCAACAGCAATGCTGTTGAATTGATAGCGCCCGCACTCGAAATGAAAAGCTCGCCTTTGATGGTTGTGGTTTCACCTTTTTGCGTTACGTCAATGCCAACAACTCTTTTACCCGCATCATCGGTAATCAAGCGATTGACATGCGATTCCAAAATGAGGTCGACATTGCCAGTGGCGATTGCTGGGTCCACCAAGCGCACTTCAGCATCATTCTTTGCACCAAGCTTACAGGCAAAGCCGTCGCAGGTGGCGCAGCGAACGCACTTTCCACCAGGATGAAGATCAACCGCCACAGGCAGCGGGAAGGGCTTCAGGCCCTTTGCACGCAATCGTTTGTCTATGTCTGCGATCACAGGTTCATGGCCGATCGCGGCATGTGGCATGGGGCCTGAACGTGGTGGCTCACACGGGTCCATGCCAGCAGTTCCATGTGTGCCCATCAGCTTTTCAGCCACATCATAATAGGGAGCCAAGTCTGCATAACGAATGGGCCATGCAGGCGTCGATCCTGCCTCGTGTTGCATACCCAAGAAATCTTGCTCGCGGAAACGGATGGTTGCCGTGCCAAAGAATTTGGAGTTGCCGCCAACGTAGTAATAGGTTGAGGGTGTGAACTCTTTGCCCTCACGATCACGCCAGGTTTCGCGCGTCGAATATTTGCGTTCATGAAAAACGGCTTTCACACTCCAATTGTCGGCCTCGCGTGGCAGTCGGGTGCCACGTTCAACAACCAACACTGTGGCACCTGCGTCTGCCAAGCGATTGGCCATCGCTCCGCCGCCGACGCCAGCACCGACGATCACCACATCATAGGATTTACGCAATGCGTTCATTCCCGTTACTCCCCGAAGCGATCAAAGCACAATGCAAGCCAAGAGAAACCCCTGTTTTTGCAGGTCGATATGTCATGCCGGGATGTCTTTCACCGTTGACACTCGTACCGTTCCCGGCCTCAACTGTGCGTCAAGCAGATGAAAAGGGCCTCGGGTTGAGATGATGCAGGATTTAAAGAACAAAATTGTCGTCGTCACAGGTGGTGTTACCGGCATTGGTGGTGCAGCCTCGCTGGGCTTTGCGGCCGCGGGTTCAAAAGTGATGGCACAATATTTTGGTGGCGGTCCAGAATTGGCAGCCATTGAAAAAGCAGGCATTCAAACGTTGAAGCTGGATTTGACGGAGCCATCAGCTCCCGAAAAACTCATCACCCATGCGCTCGAAAAATTTGGCCGCATTGATGTCATCGTCAACAATGCCGGGAGCCTTGTGGCGCGAACCCCTTTAACCGAATTGAATGACGACTTCATCGACAAGGTGTTTGATTTGAACTGCCGTCAACTCATTCACTGTTGCCGCATTGCCGCTGACCACATGGTGAAACAAGGTTCAGGCAACATCATCAACGTGACGTCGATTGCAGCCCGCAATGGCGCAAGCCCCGGTGGCAGTGTTTATGCGGGGGCGAAAGGTTTCGTGTCTGCCTTTACCAAAAGCCTGGCACGTGAATTGGTGGGACATAATATTCGGGTCAATTGCGTATCCCCTGGCACCATTCACACGGCATTTCATGATCGCTTCTCAACCGCCGAAAAGCGCGCGGCAACAGCAAAGACCATTCCAATGCAACGTTTGGGCGATGCCGATGATTGCACAGGCACTTTTCTCTACCTCGCCAGCGACCAAGCTTCTGGCTACGTGACGGGGCAGGTGGTTGAGGTGAATGGCGGGCAGTTAATGGCATGAGCGCTGATCGTCAGCTGCCAAGTGTCTATGATGTCTTGGCCCCTGATGGATCCGAGGTGAGAACTCCTAGCATCCGCCGGACGTGGTTCAATGGCACATTTTACGTTGCCTCCGGAGCAGGTGTCAGTCGCAGTCGCCCATCACACGGTCGAAGAGCTTTGGTTTATCGTTTCAGGTCAGGGGCGCATGTGGCGCAAAACAGACGATATGGAAAGTATCACTGAACTGCGCGCCGGTTTGTCTTTGACAATAGCTATCGGCACGCAGTTTCAATTTCGATGTGATGGCCTCGAACCTTTGAAAGCCGTTGGCGTTACAATGCCACCTTGGCCCGGCATGGATGAGGCCTATGCCGTCAAAGGCAAATGGTGATTACCAAGTGCCGATGTTCGGCATGCTGGCCCAAGGCTCTTGCACTGGCAAATAAGCATCATCCTTCTGCAACACTTCAATGGAAATGCCATCGGGTGTTTTAATAAAGGCCATACGGCCTTCACGCGGCGGTCGATTGATGGTGATGCCGTGCTTCATCAACATCTCGCAGTACTCGTAAATGTTGTCTACTTGATAGGCGAGGTGGCCAAAATTGCGCCCACCCGTATAAACTTCTGGATCCCAATTATAGGTCAGCTCAACGGGAGCGTCAGGAGATTCAGGGCAGGCCACGAACACCAAGGTGAATCGTCCTTTCTCACTTTCGTGGCGACGCTTTTCAACAAAGCCAAGCTTGTTGATGAAGAAATCCAGAGACTCTTCGAGGTTGGAAACGCGGATCATGGTATGCAAGTATTTCATTGTTTTCTCCTGCTGCGATGAGGTGATTAATCCCCGAAAACGAATCAATGTGCCAGAGTTTTCATATTTGCGTTCCCAATAGTGGCTTAGCGGTCTGAATTGACAGTGCGAGCAAAATTTTGCCGCACCTAAACCATGTTGTTGCAACAAGGCGACAAATGCTTGTGAATGTGGGGAAATTCCATCTTGGCATACGATGTTTTGCATTTTCGAAGATGGAAGATGACGTTTTCCACGATGCAACTGCGCTTGCATCTGTACAAACACATAGTTTCTCGTTCATAAATGTTAACGGGTCGGCGAAGAGGCATTCGCTGCAGGGGTCTGGGTAAGTAAAATGGCGGCACACGAACACAATGAAGCCAATGAGTTTGGCAACGTACAAGCGGATATAACACAGGCACCTAACATCATTAAGATTGATGGTTTGGTTAAGTGGTTTGATGTTGGTCGCGGATATGGTTTTGTCATTCCCGATAACGGCATGGCAGATATTCTCATTCATCTTTCTTGCTTGAAGCGCGATGGTTTTGACGCACCGCTAGAAGGCACGCGCGTCACTTGCGAAGTTGTGGCCCGTCAAAAAGGTTTTCAGTGCTTGCGCGTCTTGTCGGTGGATCAATCCACAGCCATTCACCCTGTCGAGCGTCGCGCCCGCACACACAATGAAGTGCAACCCACAACAGGTTGGGTCCGCGCCAAAGTGAAATGGTTTAACCGTGCGCGTGGTTTTGGTTTTGTCTCAGAAGGCGAAGGCCTCGGTGACATTTTTGTGCACATGGAAGTGATGCGCAAAACGGCTATCAGCGAATTGGTCCCCGATGAATGGGTCTATGTACGCTATGGCGACAGCAACCGCGGCAAGATGGCATCGGAAGTGCGCATCAGCCTTGAAGGCGGACCAGCACATACCAACTAAAATCGTGGCAGAATCACACTGCCATTGTTCTGCTGCAATTGCCTAACAGAGGTGCGCCATGCGGATTTTTGGCATCACACGACGCGCAGCACTGGCTGGCTTACTGGGCCTGTCGCTGATTTCTTTGGCAAGCGCCCAAGAAGCTGCCCGTATCGAACCCTTGTCCATCGTCACGGAAAATTCTGCCACGCTGTTTTTGGCCGAAGTGGCTGACAACGACGAACTGCGGGGTCGGGGGCTGATGTTCCGCCATGTATTGCCCCAAGACCGCGCCATGTTGTTTGACTTTAATCAGCCACGCCCGGCCGCAATGTGGATGAAAAACACCTATATTTCCTTGGATATGCTGTTTGTGCGTGCCGACGGCACCATTGCCGCCATCGCTGAAAATACGGAACCGTTTTCGACGCAAACCATCAGTGTTGAAGAACCGGTGCTGGGCGTGATTGAACTTGCAGCCGGTACCGCCAAGCGTCTGGGCATCAAGCGCGACGACAAAGTTTACCACCGGGTTTTTAAAACCAAGGACCAATAGCAATTTGCTTGCGGTTTGTTTTGCAAATGGCTATCCAGCGGCCTGCCAAGGGTCAGTCGGGGTGTAGCGCAGTCTGGTAGCGCACCTGCCTTGGGCGCAGGGGGTCGCGAGTTCGAATCCCGCCGCCCCGACCACCCTTCGCTAAAGCTTCGGGTGGCGCAGCCACGCGAAGTTTTAGCGAAGGGTGTCGCCCGAAGCTCCACTTTGGAGCGTAGGGGGACAATGCAGTGCATTACGTTTACCTTTTGAAAAGCCAATTCAGATCCATTACGCAAGTATGTTGGTTACACAGCAGACCTCAAAACACGACTGGCTTCACACAATCGCGGCGAGTCTGTCCACACTGCTAAATTTGTTCCTTGGACCTTGAGACCTATCTTGCTTTTACCACGAAGTACGACGCGTTTGCTTTCGAGAAATATTTAAAGTCCGGGTCTGGTCAAGCCTTTGCAAACAAACGCCTTTGGAGAAACACCGTCGCTTGAACTTCAGCAAATACAATGCTATTCCCGCTACAGGAGAACCAATTCAAAATGCCCGCACGTATTTACAAGCCATCGCGTAATGCCATGCAGTCTGGCAAAGGCAAATCTCAAGATTGGGTGCTTGGAATTTGAACAAGCAGTCCCACGTGCTGCTGATCCCTTGATGGGCTGGACCTCGTCCGATGACACCACAACGCAGGTGAAACTGAAATTTGCAACCTCGGACGACGCCGAAGCCTATGCGAAGCGCAAAGGCATTGCCTATAGGTGCAGGCCGAAACACCTGTGAAGCAACAGAAGAAATCCTACTCCGATAACTTCAAATTCGG
>CAWKKP010000004.1:0-188502 GCA_963850355.1 uncultured Alphaproteobacteria bacterium | reverse complement strand
CCGTTGTTGAACTCGACGGCGATGAGATGACCCGCATAATTTGGGATCTCATCAAAAAAGAATTGATCCTGCCCTACCTCGACATTGATCTGCACTATTATGACCTTTCGGTTGAAAACCGCGATGCGACTGACTGATCAAGTCACCATCGATTCAGCCCATGCGATTAAAAAACACGGCGTCGGCGTCAAATGCGCCACCATCACGCCAGACGAAGCCCGCGTAAAGGAATTCAACCTGAAGCAAATGTGGAAGTCGCCCAACGGCACCATCCGCAACATCTTGGGCGGCGTTATTTTCCGCGAACCCATCATCTGCCAAAACGTGCCGCGCCTCGTGCCCGGCTGGACCAAGCCCATCATCATCGGCCGTCATGCGTTTGGCGATCAATATCGCGCCACCGATTTCACCTTCCCCGGCAAAGGCACATTGACGATGAAGTTCGTTGGTGACGACGGTAAAGTGATCGAGAAAGAAGTGTTCAAAGCTCCAGACGCTGGCGTGGCCATGGCCATGTACAACCTCGATGACTCGATTAAGGAATTCGCCCGCGCCTCCTTGACCTATGGCTTGCAGCGCAAACTGCCGGTTTATTTCTCATCGAAGAACACTATCCTCAAAGCCTACGACGGCCGCTTCAAAGACATCTTCCAAGCCATCTATGATGCTGAATTCAAAACTGACTACGAAGCCAACAAGATCACTTATGAACACCGTTTGATCGACGACATGGTGGCCTCCGCCATGAAATGGACTGGTGGATATATTTGGGCATGTAAGAATTACGATGGCGACGTGCAGTCAGACCTTGTAGCCCAGGGCTATGGTTCACTGGGTTTAATGACATCCGTGTTGATCACACCAGACGGCAAAACCGTGGAAGCCGAAGCCGCCCACGGCACCGTCACCCGCCATTACCGTTTACACCAACAAGGCAAAGCCACATCAACCAATTCAACCGCATCAATCTATGCCTGGTCCGGCGGCTTGAAGCACCGCGCCAAATTGGATGACAACGCCAAACTGGCCAAGTTTGCTGAAACATTGGAAAAAGTAACAGTCGCCACCATCGAAGAAGGCAAGATGACGAAGGACCTTGCCGTACTAGTTGGACCAGAACAACAATGGCTGACAACTGAAGGCTTCATTCAGGCTGTTGACAAGAACTTGGAAAAGGCAATCGGCTAATTCTTGGCTCAAGCAGCTTCGTCTGCATCGATAAGGTGTTTGGTCTCCAGCGGAAGCCATATGGTGAATGAACTTCCAATACCAACGTCCGACCGGATATCCAAACGCCCACCATGTTGCACAGCGATTTGTTCAATCGCTGGCACTCCAAGCCCAGTGCCAAAACTTTTTGTTGTAAACAGAGGTTCGCGAATTCGCTCCAGAACTTCGGCGGGCATTCCCGGGCCATTGTCAGTTACCCGCACACTCACATGACCTGACTTTACAAAAGTCGAAATTGTGACCCGCGCATCAGCAGCAACATTGCCCGTCGTCATTGCTTCGACAGCATTGTTGATCATATTGATAATTGCGCGCTCCATCCGCGACGGATCAAACGGTACCATCTGACTCTCAACGCCAAGAACCAATTCAATTGAAACACTGTGCGGAAGCTTTTTCGCCTCTTCCTCAACAACTCCAGTCAGCCAAGCATCAAGATCACCTGATTGACATTGCAGCTGTTTCGTACGTGAAAAATCAAGAAGCTGCGTAATAATATTATCGCACCGGACAATGCCCTTGTTGATACGCTCAAGCTGACTTTCAACACCGAGGTTTTTGTCTTTCAGTTTGCGTTCCAACAAAAATGCCGATGTCCGCACGGCCCCCAAAGGATTGCGCAGTTCATGCGCTACGGTCGCCGTCAGTTGCCCCAATTGTTCCATGCGGCCCTTTTGCACCAGTTCGTCCTGCATGGCGTGCAACTTTGTAACGTTTGCTGCCAACTCATTATTCAACCGCGATACTTCGTCATTGATGCGCTGCAGCTCAGTCATTTGTGAGATATCAATCAAACTCACAGTGGCCGAACGCGTTGTCTCTCCCAAATCAAGCCAACCCGAGCTAATCACAATGGCGGTTCGTGGTTGATTGCCGAGGCCTTGCACGATCGCTTCAAATTTGCAGGCTTGGCCGGGAAAACCGGCATTCTGTTCATTGAGTTTGCGGATCAAGCGCTCTTGATCATCCTCCGTGCCATCTCCACCGCAATAAGCATTGAACAGTGGACTGGCGAAGGACACAGTCAACTCTTCATTGATCTGCGCTACGCCAACAGGAACGGTTTCTGAAAGCGCTTTGTATTGATTTTCACGCTTCTTAACTTCTGTCAGATCAGAACTTGTGCCCACAAGATAAACTTGGCCGTCTGGCGCTTCCAACCTTGCCTTACGCGACAGCACCGTTCGAACAGAACCATCAGCAACGCGAACACTTTCTTCTCTAACACTTGTTTCACCCGACAGCAGCACGGCATTATCAACATCAGCAAAAACCCGAGCGGCTTCCTGCCCATAAATCTCAAAGTCACTCTTTCCAACAATATCAGCAAACTGATGTCCAAACACTGTCGCATATGCAGTATTGGAATAAACAAAATTTGTATTTGCATCCTTCACGTAAACCGGTGTGGGAAGATGGTCCATAATATCGAGCAACAGTTCCAGACTGAACATGCGCTTCAAATCATTTTCCATGGCCGTCTTCCTTTCGCCTGACTTAAGCGGCTTCTTTTTCAATCGCCTTCAGAAGCTTCGGCAGGTCAACTGGCTTCGAGAATACGCCAAGTGCGCCCCCTGCTACCGCTTTATCGAGTAGGTCATCAGCACTGTAGCCCGTCATAAAATAAACCCGTGCCTCCGGGTTTGCGGCTTTGATTTCCATGAATGAGTCAACGCCGTTCTTGATCGGCATCATCACATCAAAGAAACCCACATCAACCTTGTTCAAGCTGAAGGCTTCGATCGCCTGTTGCCCATCATAAGCAACAATCACGCGGTGATCATCCATCGCAAATAACTCAGCGAGTGAATCCGCATTGGCTACATCATCATCTACAACCAAAATATTGAGTTTACGTGTCATGTTGAATTCCCATGCTTCCAAATTTCAACTGCGATAGAGATTGCGATAGACTTGTTGTGTCAGATAATTGGTTGAGAATGCCGCGGTCATACCTGCGAGTTTTTGTTCAACGTCTTGGTTCCAAGGTTGCTGCACGCGCAATTGCGCCAACCTGAATACCAACGCAACGTGATCTGTAATTTCTTGTTGTCGCACCAAATCGGGTCCAGGCGAGATTTTATCATCTCCCAATTCCATTTTGTCGAAGAATGAACCTGTCATCACACTAAGCCACTTCTTCTGAGCGTCGTTGCAAAGGCAGGTAAATTGTGAAGGCTGCACCCTTTCCAACATCTGATAAAATGCTCAATCGACCACCATGTTGTTTGACAATCTGGTCAACCGCAGGAATGCCAAGCCCCGTGCCAAAACTTTTTGTGGTGAACAAAGGTTCCCTAATCTTGTTGATGTATTCTGCGGGAATGCCTGGTCCATTGTCGGCAATGCGAATGGCTGCACAATCTCCAATTTGAAGTGTGGTCACCCAAATACAGGGGTTGGCAACGCCCTTGTCCGTGCCTTTATCAACTTGGCCAGTTAATGCCTCAGCTGCATTGCTCAACAAATTTATAACCGCACGCTGCAATCGCGCCGGATCAAACGCCACTTGAACACCTTCCAAGCCCAGTGCGCATTCGATGAATACATTCTCCGGCAGACGTGCTGCTTCTTCGCGCACAGTTTTGGAAAGCCATTCATCCAAACCAACAAGGCTGCTATTCACCGACTTGGTGCGCGAGAAATCCAGGAGTTGCGAGATAATGGTATCACAGCGATTGACGCTGTTGTTGATGCGCTGAAGATGGCCGTCGAGCCCCAAGTTCTTGTCCGATAGTTTGCGCTCCAGCATGAATGCCGATGTACGAATAGCACCCAACGGATTGCGCACTTCATGGGCTATTGTTGCAATGACCTGCCCCAATTGCTCCATGCGGCCCCGCTTGACCAACTCGTCTTGCGCTTCCTTGAGTTGGTTCACATTCGACGCCAAGTCTTGGTTCAATCGCGAAATGTCAGCGTTGATCGCCGAGAAGCGAATGGCAATATGCTCCGCTTCACGTCTCGCATCGATGGCCTCTGCACGGGCAAGCTCAACTTCATCAAGCCGCTTCAACGTTGATCGCACCATCAACACGGCAAGTCCAATTCCAGCCAGTGAACTGGCAAGGCCTGCCAACACCAGCAACAACAATGAGCGCCACATTCCAGACCTGCGCGCGTCAAGTTGTTTCGATAAATCGTCGAGCAACCGCTTTTGCAGAAAATGAATGTCTGTCTTCACAACAGCATCTGCCTGCGTCCGCAATTGGTTGATCCATTCGCGTTGTAAGACTTCATTTGCTTGCGGATTGAAATTAGCGAGAGTGGTATTGAGTTTCCGAACCCTCTCCAACACTGGTGGAATGTCCGGCGCTTTGCTGAGGCCCGCAGCTGCAACCGACTCTTCGATTTCATGCGACAACGAAAAAATATCATGCGTTGAAATCGCCAGCATCGCAAGATCGAAACTCTGCAATTGCGCCGTTGCTGCCTTGGCGACGAGTGACGCGACGATGCCTTCGACCTTCGTCGCGTAAGCGGGAATCAAGTGCAGCGCCGTGTCGGCCGCAGCGTGGCTCTTTTCTAAAGCGTCCAGTGACAACTTCGACGCCCGCCCCACATCTGCAAGATATGCCTGCAGCTTTTGTCGCCGTGAACTTTCAGATCCATTGACTGTAGCCAATCCACGCGCTGCAGGAAGGCCAATTAGTCCCTCCCATTTGCGATGGACAGTCTCCTGATTGGTTCCAGTTTCAGCAAACTGAATGGCGTGCAAGGCCAACTCAACCCCCGCCTTCTCACGCGCCAGCAGCGCAAAATCACTTCTTGCTTCAAAATAGCGAATAGCCAAAAGAACAAGTATAGGCAGCACGAGCAAAATCAGAATTTGCCCAAGCTTGTGCGTTGCAGTTTTTGACGCCAAGCGACCCAAGTGTTTCATCCGCCCTTGCAGGTCGCTAAGATCAGCGCCTGTCCGTAAACGCTGAATGTGCCGCAAGCATGGTAAATAGGGGGTTAAAGCAATGAGTGAAGCTGTAAAAACAAAGGACTTTCAAAGCGGCGGCTGCCAATGCGGCGCGGTGCGCTACAAGGTCAGCGGTAAACTGGGCGACGCTTCCATTTGCCATTGCCGCATGTGTCAAAAGGCATTCGGCAGTTTTGGTGCCATTCTGGTGGACGCGCCCATGCAGTGCTTCACTTGGACACGAGGCGAACCTGGCATTTTCCGATCTTCGTCAATCGTGTCACGTGGCTTTTGCAAAGACTGTGGCACACCGCTTTTCATGCGCGAAGATGGTGATAACAACATTGAATTGGCCGTGGGCACACTTGATAACCCCGCCGATATCCCGCCGTTTTCACGACAAAGCGCTGTCGAAAGCAGGCAGCCATGGTTCGAAAGCCTCAGTCACTTGCCTGAAGAACGGATGACGGACTACCGAACACCGGAGGACGTGTTAAAACTGAAGTCACTCCAGCATCCAGATCACGACACTTAAATCAGCGCCGCTTTCACCGCAGCAATTGCTTCTCCAGCCTTCGCTCCATCCGGCCCGCCAGCTTGCGCCATATCAGGCTTTCCGCCACCACCCTTGCCGCCAACAGCCAAAGCCGCAGCGCGGACCAAGGCAACAGCGTCATACTTGCCCACAAGATCAGTCGTCACTCCCGTCACAATACTGGCCGCTCCCGCAGCCGCAATGGCCACATTGACAACCACACCTGAACCCACAGCTTTCAAATCCTGCAGCGTCAAGGGCTTTAACTCCTGCGCGTCCAGATCATTCAAGATGCGATAGGACAACGTCACCGCATCAAGTTTTTCCAATGTCGGCTTCGACGACGACAATGCCATCGACTTTTTCACATCGCGCAATTCTTTTTCAAGCCTCTTCCGGTCTTCCATCAGGCTTTCAAGCCGTTCAACCAATTGCGCTGGCGAGGTTTTCAACACTGCAGCCGCAGCCGTTACACGCTTGTCCTGCTCATCCAAATAAGTCCGCGCCGCTGCACCAGCCAGTGCTTCCATACGGCGTACACCCGCAGCCACTGCTGCCTCTGACACGATCTTGATCAAGCCAATATCGCCGGTGCGCCGCACGTGTGTGCCGCCACATAGTTCAAGAGAGTAGATGGGTTTTGCCGCGCCTTCTGTATTGCGTCCCATTGATACAACGCGAACTTCTTCGCCGTACTTCTCACCGAACAACGCCATTGCACCTTCGGCGATTGCATCATCAACACTCATCAGCCGGGTGTTCACCGCATCATTTTGCAGCACAATATCATTGGCCAAAGCCTCGACGAACGCCATGTCATCAGCCGACATCGGTTTGGTGTGCGAGAAGTCGAAGCGCAAACGATCCGGCTCAACCAACGAACCCTTCTGCGCCACATGCGAACCTAAACGTGTGCGTAATGCTTCATGCAGCAAATGCGTGGCCGAGTGATGCTGGCGATTTCCACTGCGACGGCTGTTGTCGACCGTGAGAGCGACAGCATCACCGGTTTTAAAGCCGCCAGTTTCAACTTGGCCCACATGCACAAACAAATCACCTGCACGTTTCAATGTATCGGTCACCCGGAACGTGGCACCATCGGCAGTTTTAATAACGCCCTTGTCACCAGATTGACCACCAGACTCCGCATAAAACGGCGTTTGGTTCACAATGATGGAAGCCGTTTCACCCGCTTTCAAAGAAGCGATGGGTTTGCCATCTTGCACCAACGCCAAAATAATGCCTTCAGCCACTTCGGTGTCGTAGCCCAAAAACTCCGATGCACCATGCTTCTCGCGAAGATCAAACCAAATCGTTTCGGTCTTTGCATCACCCGATCCTTTCCACGCCCGGCGCGCATCTTCGCGTTGTTGAGCCATGGCAGCGTTGAAGGCATCGGTATCAACAGTTACGCCGCGGGATTTCAGCGCATCCTGCGTCAGGTCAAGCGGAAAGCCATAGGTATCGTAGAGTTTGAACGCAGTATCACCTCTGAAGACATCACCCTTTTGAAGCTCGGAAGATTCCTCATCGAGCAGTTTCAAGCCGCGTTCCAAGGTTTTGCGAAACCGCGATTCTTCCAACAACAGAGTTTCCGCAATCAAATCCTGCGCGCGCGTTAACTCGGGGTAAGCCGCACCCATCTCATGCACAAGTGTTGGCACCAGCGTGTTCATCAGCGGTTGCTTCATGCCCAAGAGTTCCGCGTGGCGCATGGCGCGGCGCATGATGCGGCGTAAAACATAACCGCGCCCTTCGTTTGATGGTAACACGCCATCAGCAATCAGGAAAGATGCTGCGCGCAAGTGATCAGCGATCACCCGGTTTGAGGCCTTGTGCTTGCCTTCAGCTTTAACACCCGTCCGGTCCACAATTGCCGAAATCAACGCCTTGAACAAATCCGTCTCATAATTGTCGTGCGTGCCTTGAAGCACTGCTGCAATACGCTCAAGTCCCATGCCCGTGTCGATGGACGGGCGCGGCAAGTTCAGACGTTCCGTTTTCGAGACCTGCTCGAATTGCATGAACACCAAATTCCAGATTTCAATGAAGCGGTCCCCATCAGCATCGGCACTGCCCGGGGGCCCGCCGGGAATTTTATCACCGTGGTCATAGAAAATCTCCGAGCACGGACCACAAGGTCCGGTGTCCCCCATCGACCAGAAATTATCCGATGTTGGAATGCGGATGATGCGACTTTCGGGAAGCCCTGCGATTTTCTTCCACAGGTTCAACGCCTCATCATCGTCATGATAAACGGTGACGGTCAGCTTGTCCTTGGGTAGGCCATATTCCTTGTTGATCAGCGTCCATGCCCATTCGATGGCATCGGGTTTGAAATAATCACCAAACGAGAAATTGCCCAACATCTCAAAGAAAGTATGGTGGCGGGCCGTATAGCCAACATTGTCGAGGTCATTGTGCTTGCCGCCAGCCCGCACACATTTTTGCGCTGTTGTGGCGCGGCTATAGGGACGTTTTTCAACACCGGTGAAAGTGTTTTTGAACTGCACCATGCCCGAATTGGTGAACATCAAGGTAGGGTCATTGCGTGGCACCAGCGGCGACGACGCCACCACTTCATGTCCCTGTGATTTGAAGAAATCCAGGAACGTTGTTCGAATTTGCGCAAGGCTTGACATTACTGTGGGTCCGGCATGTTGCGGCGAAACTTCAATGATCCGCCAGAGATTGAGAATGTTGCGCTGTTTAGGGCGTGATGCGCCAAGCTTCAAGCCTCGGTTTCAACCATCGCCATGCAGTGCCATACAATAAAGCACCCCCGGACGGTTGGTCCGAGGGTGCCGTAGAGCGAGGTTGTGGGGCAACACAAAGGGTCCTCGCCATTGCAGAGAAACATCTCCCCAGGGCTGGCTCAATCCTTTGAGCCTCGTCCGGGACGCAAGATGCCAATCCGCGGGGGATCAGTTTTTTATACGCGAAGTCTCAGTCGTCGGATGCATCACCAGCAGCACCAGCCTTATCGCTAATGCGCTCGGCCAAAACCTTCGAATTTCCACGAATGGCAGCTTCAATGGCATCCGCCATCTCAGGGTTGCCGCGCAGGAAGGTTTTAGCGTTATCACGCCCCTGCCCGATACGTTCGCCATTATAGGAATACCAAGAGCCGGATTTCTCAACAATGCCGGCCACCACACCGAGATCAACCAACTCGCCAACCTTGGAAATGCCCTCGCCATACATGATGTCAAATTCCACCATCTTGAACGGAGGAGCCACCTTGTTTTTGACGACTTTCACGCGGGTCTGATTGCCGACAACTTCATCGCGGTCCTTGATTGCACCAATACGGCGAATATCAAGCCGTACAGAGGCGTAGAACTTCAACGCATTGCCACCGGTTGTGGTTTCGGGGCTGCCGAACATCACACCAATTTTCATGCGAATTTGATTGATGAAGATCACCATGCAGTTGGTCTTCGAAATCGAAGCCGTCAGCTTGCGCATGGCTTGGCTCATCAGGCGAGCTTGCAGGCCGGGTAATGAATCACCCATTTCGCCTTCAAGCTCGGCCTTCGGCGTCAAAGCCGCAACCGAATCGATCACCAGAATTTCAACCGCACCGGAACGCACCAGCGTATCGGCAATTTCAAGCGCCTGTTCACCCGTATCAGGCTGAGAGATCAAAAGCTCATCAACATTCACACCCAGCTTGCGCGCATAAATCGGGTCAAGCGCATGCTCAGCATCAACAAAGGCGCAAATGCCGCCTTTTTTCTGGGCCTCTGCCAAACAGTGCAAAGCCAGTGTGGTTTTACCAGATGATTCCGGCCCATAAATTTCAATGATGCGGCCTTTGGGCAAGCCGCCAATGCCAAGCGCAATGTCCAGCCCCAACGACCCCGTGGAAACCGCTTCGATTTCCATGGCCGTATTGGCACCAAGCTTCATAATCGAGCCCTTGCCGAAGGCCCGTTCGATCTGGCTCAAGGCCGCTTCAAGTGCTTTGCTTTTGTCCATAGAAGAGTTTTCAACCACCCGCAGATTCGCTTGCCCCATAATATAGCTCCTTATTTCACCTGAATGACCATTACGCAATCACGGAGGAAGTTCCTCTCGTGTTTCGTATATGTTCCGTTTTCGTTCGGATTGCAAGTATTATTTTGAAAGCCACCAAATCATTGAAAGCACGTAGAAAAACTCAGTTCAGGCTGTCTTTGACCTTTTCCAGCAGCTGTTTCAGTGAGAACGGTTTCTGCAGGAAACTGAAATCATCGGGATTTTCAAGATTGCGCTCGAAGGCATCCTCGGCATAACCCGACATGAAAATGAACTTCATCGAATAGCCACGCTTGCGAATTTCAGACAACATAGTTGGACCATCCATCTCCGGCATCACCACGTCAGACAGAATGAGCTCAAAGCCATCCGCATCGCTCTCGATAGCCGCAAGACCTGCCTCCCCGGAATCAGCTTCCAAAACTGTATAGCCACGAGACTCCAAGGCCCGAACGGCAAAGGCGCGCACGGAATCTTCGTCTTCAACGACAAGAATACGACCTTTGCCGGTAAAGTCTTCGCGCTTTGCAGCTGCTTCTGCAGTGGGAATAACAGCGGCGGTATTTACAGTTTTTTCCTCCGGCCAATGCCGTGGCAGGAAGATGCTGAAGGTCGTCCCCTTCCCCATCACGCTGTCACAATAAATGTATCCGCCAGTCTGCTTGATAATGCCATAGACCATCGACAGGCCAAGGCCAGTTCCCTTGCCCACATCCTTAGTCGAGAAAAACGGTTCCCAAATCTTCTCGAGTATCTCTGCCGGAATCCCAGTTCCTGTATCCGCCACCTCACAGACGACATAGTCACCCGCTGGCAGCGCATGCCTGATATCTTTGGACTGATCAGCGGAAAGATTATACGTCCGCACCTGCACCTTGCCACCTTGGGGCATGGCATCACGAGCATTAACAGCGAGATTGATAATGACCTGCTCAAACTGGTGAATGTCCACCATGACAAATCCCAGATCACGGCCATGGCTAATTTCAAGCTCAACCTTTTCGCCCAGCACGCGCCCCAACAAGTTGCCAAGGTCAGACATGGCTTCGGTAAGGGCATGCATTTTGGGCTGCATGGTTTGTTTACGTGAGAAGGCCAACAACTGCCTGACCAAGTTGGCCGCACGATTGGCATTCTGCTTGATATTCATCACATCGGTGAAAGCGGAATCCGTCGGCCGCATTTTTGCCAACAATAAATCGGCAAAACCAATGATCGGCGTTAAAACGTTGTTGAAGTCATGGGCAATGCCACTGGCCAATTGCCCAACGGCTTGCATTTTCTGGCTCTGTGCCAATTGCACTTCGAGTGTTTTACTCTCGGTCAAATCTTCCGCAAACACATGGCGTTTTCCCGGCTGATGCTCAAATTCAACAACACTCAGTCGAACTGCTCGGGGCTCCGTGGTGCCGAAAACCACGTCCACATGCACAGGTTGCCCGGGTGACTTTGTTGCTTCAATAATTGCCGCTTCAACACCAGCAATCGCATTTTGCGCCAAAGCCTGGCTCAACTTGCCCCTGATTTTGAGTTGTGGTGAAATTGCAAGGAAAGCCGCATTCGCAAATACAATTGCGCCGTCAGCGTCAAGTTCAGCCATGCCGATTGGCGACGCATTGGCAATTACACCAAACACATCGGAGACATTTGAAGGCACTTCCCCAGTCGGCGAATCTTCCTTGCGCAACACCATGCTGCGGCTGGGAAGAGCTTTGCCTTCATGATCGAAATCTGCACGATGAATTATGACAGCAGGAACCCGATCGCCGGAGGCCGTCGGCAACGCTACCATAAACCGTTCGATGCGGTGCCCATCGCGCACTTGCTCAAGCGCTGATAATTGTCGCGCTGCATCAGCACCCACCAGCTTTTCAAGCTGCATGCCCTCGTTTTGCGCATGCAAAACATCAATGCCCAACCACGCTGCCAGCGTCGCATTGACATAGTCAACTTTGCCATTTGGAAGTGTTGAGAAAAATCCTGCTGGCGCATGGTCGAGATAGGTAATGATAAATTGCAGGCGCGAAAATGCACTTTCCTGGTGTTGACGATCACTGGTGATGTCAATCATACGCCATAGCGAATATCCCTCGTGCTGACCTCCAGTAAGCGGCGCAACACTCAAGCGCAACCAGCGTGAACTATCCTGTGCCGAACCTGGCACTGATGACCCTGCACTAACGCGCACATCCCGGAACTGCGCAGTTCCAGTTTTCGCTGACTGCGCCAGTTGATAAACCGGTTCCGCAAAATCGGGGTAACCTGCAAATAGGACATCGATGCCAATCAATCGCGAGGCCCCAGCCTTCGAGGCCAATTTGATGTAGGCCGCATTGGCATAGGTCGCCCGTCCCTTGGCATCCGTCACAACAACGGCATCGCCCATCGCGTCGGCTACAGCATCAAAAAATGGTCTTTCAGCAGTTGTGCCTGCAAACTGCAGCAACCCAATGATCCAGCCCATAAGGGCCAGAAAACCAATGAGCGCCATAGAGCTAAATAAAACCAGAGGTCCAAGATCAAACACCCCGCGCAATAGCCAGCCGGCCGCTGCCAGTGCCGCTGCTCCCATGGCAAGCGTCACCAGTGCCAAGATGCGAAACACCAATCGCCGCTGTGGTCCAGCCGATTGCTGTCCCAAACTCCTGCCAACTTTTGTGACGTCTGCCATTCACCTACCCCGAATCACCTGCAGTATAGTGAGCAAATCCCATTCTGGAATCAGGCGGCTGCAAAAACCACCAAAGCATTCAATATATTGTCCAGACCTTGACGGGAGCAGCCTATGCAATTTTTGATTCCCTTGAGGCCAAGTCTGCGATAGCGTCACTCCCAGTTACTGCGAGGAGCACTCAGAATGGAAGTTTTTGCACCCTACCTCAACATGATCTACGCTGCAGGGGCGCTATTGGGCCTGCTTTTGTTGGGTCTCATTCTCGTTCGCGTCCTCGGCGGTTCAGTTCGTGGTCGCAAAGGGTCACGCCTTGGGATCAGCGAATATTATGAAATCGACAAAACCCGCCGCCTTGTGCTCGTGCGGCGTGATGACACCGAGCACCTATTGCTGATTGGCGGCAACCAAGACGTCGTCATTGAATCATCCGTCGGATCACCTCTGACGTCCCAACACGCACCGGCACGTTCCGCTCCACGGCCTGCGGTATTTGGCAATCGCCGCCCAACATTGCGGCCGGTTGAAGGTTCTCAATACTCCGGCAATCAAGACGACTGAAGTGATTTAGCACATATGCCTATTGCAACGGCAACCAGAATTGATCTTTCACATTTGAAGAGCTGGATATCTTGACGTCAACAGTTGCTGTTCGGCTCGCCCATCCGGGCCGAAGCCCGGCAACTTGCATTTCATCAAGCCGTGACAGCGCTGCGGTTGCGTCTTTGCCTGCAGCTTTCGATTGCGCCACAAAAACCAATATGTGGCGCACCCACTTCAACACAACAAACCACTGGTCGTCGCCCTGCCGCACATGCGGCGCAAAAGCCTCGACACTATTCCCTTGAGTGCGGAGTGTTAGGGGCTCGATTGCGAGCATGCCGTGCAGCAACTCATTTTCTGGTGTCAGCGCCAATGTCGATACCAACACATCAATTTCACCCGATTGCAGGGCTTCAACGCGCTCATCAGGATTGAGACCTGTAACGACGACTTTCAATGGATCTCCAATCACGGCCGCCGCAACAGCACGGCAAACATCCACATGCGTACCAACCCACTGTCCAGACGCATCCCGTTTGGAAAATCCTTCAACGTCCAAATCAACACCGCATTGAAGTACGCCGCCAGAAACCACGTCTTCCAATGTGCCACTTTGTGCAGGACCAACACAAAGGCCTACAATGCAAAACAATTCAATCAGTCCTTTGCACATCGCTCCAATTTGCATTCGAATTCTGTCCGACAAAATTTTCAAAAGAAATTGATCTAATCCAAATTTTCAAGCTTTGGCTTTGGCCCGTTCAATGGAATCGAGGATCATTTGTTCTGCTTCCGCAGCATCGCCCCAACCCAAAACCTTGACCCACTTGCCACCTTCAAGATCTTTATAATGTGCAAAGAAGTGTTCAATTTGTTGCAGGGTAATTTCAGGCAATTGTTTGTAATTGAGAACGTGCTCATAGCGGCGGGTCAATCTTGGCACCGGCACAGCAATGATTTTTTCATCACCACCCGCCTCATCCTGCATTTTTAGAACCCCCACGGGCCGCACCGCAATCACGGCACCCGGCACAATGCCACGCTGATTGGCAATAAGAACATCAATCGGATCGCCGTCATCTGAAAGTGTGTGGGGAACAAAGCCATAATTTCCGGGATAGCGCATCGACGTATAGAGGAAGCGATCAACCACAAGCGTGCCGGCCTTTTTATCCATCTCATACTTAATGGGTTCGCCACCAACAGGCACCTCGACAATCACATTCACTTCTTTCGGTGGATTTCGTCCAATGGATATTGCTTCAATGCGCATGTTCAACTCCCGTTCAGAAAAGGATCTATAGAAGAAATTTCACAATATTCCCATTGCCAAATAGACCAACGACAGCAGTTTGCAGCCTCTCGACTCGAATACAACTGTGGACTAGGTTTAAGGCATTGGGGGCCTCGGAATTTCAGACTGTGAACAGCCAACTCTAAAGGCCGTTCAGAAACAAAAAGGATTGATGTGCCATGAAACCCCGCAACGCCCTATTCGCCATTTTGGCCCTTGGCCTGATCAACGTCGGACATGTTACCCCAGTTAATGCAGAAGAAGTTATGTCCCCAGAAGACATCGCTGCTAAACTGACAAAGAAAAAACTCACCCGCAGCCTCAAACCCGTTGCCAAAGATACCGGCAAAGAAGAACTTGATGTGATCCTTAATCGATCCATTGGCATTGTTGAGCGCAAAAAGATTGTCGAAATTGCCGAAAAATCTGAACTCCCCAAGTTGGACTTTTCAATCAACTTTGGCTTTGACTCGGCTGAGATCGAAAATACATCCTACCCAACACTCGATGCATTGGCTGCTGCACTCAAAAGCAAAGACCTTTATGAGTTGCGCTTCCTCATTAATGGCCATACCGACAGTAAGGGGTCAGACGATTATAACCTTGAGCTGTCACAACGCCGCGCCAACTCAGTTGTTCAATATCTTGTGAGTCAGCACGAAATCGAACCTTCGCGTTTTAAGGCCATTGGCTTCGGCGAAACCAATTTAATCGACCCCAATGACGGTGAAGCATCGTCGAACCGTAGAGTTGAGATCATAAATCGACCATGATGAAACTGCGATGGGTGCTTTCGGTCGGCCTGCTGGTAGTAGGTTTTTCAGGCCAAGTGTTGGCTGCTGGAAAATTGGCCCTCATTATCGGCAATGGCAAATATGCCAATGCGACGGAACTTCCCAATCCACCCAATGACGCTGGCGATATGAACGGCGTATTGCGCCAAATGGGTTTTGAAGTCATTTCCGCCATTGACGCTACGAAGCAAGCAATGGATTCAAAAATCCGTGAATTTGCAGAAAAGGCCGAAACCGCAGATGTGACCCTGTTCTTCTACGCAGGTCATGGCATGCAGGTGAATGGCGTCAACTATCTCATCCCTGTCGACGCAAAATTGGAATCCGCAACAGCTCTCGACTTTGAAACCGTCAATGCTGAAATCGATCATCCGATATATGTCCTCAGATACCCGCGTGGGCTTGGTGTTTCTTGATGCCTGCCGCGACAATCCGCTCTCGACGGCGCTTTAGTAAAAAATCTCGCTCCGCCAGTGTGGGATCAGGACTTGGCAACCCGTACCGGCTCGGATCCAAACCTGTTGATCGCCTTTGCCACTGCCCCCGGTGAAGTGGCATTGGACGGCAATGGTCGAAACAGCCCCTTCACGTCAGCCCTGATCAAACATCTGCCGCAGCAGCAAAAAGAACTGCGCTCCGTTTTAACGGACGTTAAAGCTGATGTTCAACAGTCCACCAATCGCGAGCAAATTCCGTGGTCGCATGACAATCTGGTCACCAACCTCTATTTGCTGGGGAAGCCAAACGAACCTGCCACACCACTCCCGTGGTTGTGCAAAAACAACCAGAGAACAATCCGCCGCCGCCACAAAACGATGAGGCGCGCCTGGCATGGGATGCGGTGAAAGATCAAACCAGCCCCGCGACCTTTGACATGGTCGCAACGCGCTATCCCAACACACTTTATGGCGACTTGGCCCGTGCACGAGCAGCTGAATTACGCGCCGCCGTAAAACAAACAGCACCACCCAAACAGAAAGTAGCACTCAACACAGAGCCCGAAGAAGTTGAGCCGGCACCGCCAAAAACCAAACCCAAGAAATCTCCCGCCACAAGATCCTCTAGCTTCAGTTGGGGTGTCATCATTGGGTCCTTCCCCAAGTCCCAGGCTTCAAAAGCCAGAGGACGCTTGAAGGCCGCTCGCGCCAATGGATTGGATGCCGTTCTGATTGATACGGATGACTATGGAAAACTGGCACCGGGCTTATTTGCCGTGGTCGTAGGTGCCGGGTCCCGTGCCGATGCTTTGAGCCTCGCACCTGAGGTGCAGCAATACTTCGGCGATGCCTATGCCAAGCAACTTCAGTAAAGCGTTTTTCATTTTCGGTCTGCTCTGCTTTTTGGCTCCAAGTTTTGCCGCTGATCAGCCGAGTGTTCTGTCCCGCGATGCTTGGCAGGCAAAAGCGCCGTCCCTCAAAATGTCGGCACAAAAACCAGTTGCAATTCTCTTACATCACACTGGCTCGCCGATGAAGCTCAAAACGTCTCTCGCCAAAAAAATGCAAGGCTTACAACGCTTCTCACAGGCCAAAGAAAAACTTGGCGACGGTCGCACCAAACCAGCCTGGCCTGATGTGCCCTATCATTTCTATATCGCCGCTGATGGTAAAATTGCCGAAGGTCGAGACATCAATGCTGTCGGTGATACGAACACTGGTTATGATCCGGCGGGATTTATCCAAGTCGTCGTCGAAGGAAATTTCGACACCGAAACCATGTCCGCTTCCCAACGTGATGCATTGAAGTCGTTGTTACTCTGGCTCTCGACGAAGTACGCCATCAAACCTTCAGCTATTTTGTCTCACAACGAAAAGGCGCAAACCGCCTGCCCCGGCAAAGACTTGAGCGCAAAACTTCCGGGCATCATCGCAGAACTGAAATAGCGCGCACTTTCTCAAGGACGCGCTGTCTCGATCACCTTACTTTGATCTTGATCGCTGTACGTGCCACTTCGGCAGCAAAACCACCGCCGCCGGGTTTGGCTTTCGACTTGCTCGGTGCCTTCACATTGTCGATGCGCTTGTTGACCGAAATGCTACGTCCAAGAGAGGTGAACTCTTCCTTGGAATAATCAGCCTTCAAGTCAGGCAGATTGTCGCCATTCACATCACACAAGGCAATCACGGTTTCCGTACCAGGATCTTCAAACTTGAAGTCATAACCATCTTTTTCTGTTGGGAAGTTAAATGGTACACCTGCTTTGATAAAATTATCTTGCGTAAATTTGTTCGGCAGGATCAGCGTACCTTCGTCTTTGCCCGAGACGTTGATGAGCGAGAGATAGCAATCCTTCGTCGTTGTAACGGTGAAGTAGGTCAATTCACCAACCTTGGCCGTTGGCTTGTCGGAATGCAGCGAAATTTTAAATTCCGAAACTGGCGTTGCTTTCACCTCGTGCTGTTTAACTTCCGCATAGCTATAGGTTGAAGCACCTGGCGCTATGAACTTGGCATCCACAACACTTTCGACAAGACCAGCAAACTCGGTTTCAAAAATGTCGCGCTGCACGGTTCCTTGTGCCAGCTGTGAAGCGAAAGAACCACCGATGGAGCCACCGCCCCGCAGATAGGTTTCAATCTTGTCGAAAGGCACACCAAACTCTGCCGCTGCCGCTTTGATGTCCACATCGCGTTCATAACGGTTGGACAGCGCGTTAACCGGTTCACCATCGGTTTGATGTTGCGATTTTGGATCAAGCCCAGCACTGGTCAATGCATTAAGGAAGCGCTTCCGGTCCTGCTCGATGATTTTATCCATCTCAGCTTTTTCAGGGTAAAGCGCCTTAACAGCTTCACGTGCTTCTGCCGGCAGCAGACGACCTTCAACCACATGCTTGCGCACATCATCAGCCGCATTCTTCATGCCTTGATCATGGCACCCCATGCACGAAATGCCATTGGTCACCGCAAGATCTGTACGAGACGTATCACGCACAATGTTGGTCGGACCTTTTTCCAACGACTTTCCGTCAGCCGTATTCAAGTAGTAGGCTTGGAAACCATTCGGCAGGCTGAAAATAGTTTCGCCACCGTCATGTTCGAAAGCATACTCATCGCCATAGCTATAGCCACTGCCGAACACTCCCTTGGGGCCCAATGGGAACTCCAAAAGATTTTGCCGGGTTTTGGTTCCGCCAAAATCATAGGACGTCCAGAAATATCCAGTCGAAATCGGATGACGCTCGATCAGGCGGTTATGTTGGCTAACACCAGACTCCTTGAAGCCTGCACGCTTAGCCAGATACTTGCGAATATTCTCGAAGGTATCCACACCAACTTGCTTTTCCAATTCTTGGAAAGTCGGTGGCAGATTCAGAATTTTATCATACAACAAGGGACGTGCGCCAAAGAAGGCCAGCCAATCCGCCCGCACATAAGGAATAGACGTGTGCGTGGTTTGCGACAGCGAATCATACTGGCTGTCAAAGGGGCGCACGCCATAGGGGTAGTGCGAGATGATTTCTTCCCACAGTTCCGGGGTCCAATTCAGATCGTCGAGGTTAAATCGCACAATCAACTTGTCTGCGCCGACAAGACTGTCGTTCAACACCAGCACGTCGGAATTGGTGGAGAGTGAGTTTAACAACCGCACCGCACCTTGGCGATAGACATCCATTTCCACATCAGAAGCACAGGACGCTGATAAATTGGCCAGCGACAAATAGCGCGTTCCTTTGCGGCGATGTTCCGGCAAATTGCCAAGATCTTGATACATCGTGTTGACGATGTCTTTGTAAGTCAGCTCCGACGGCTTGCACTTGTTATCACCTTCAGCTGCTGCCACGATCCAATTGCGCAGCGCATCCAAATCTTCCGGCGTCACGGAAGGTTTTTCATAATCGCCCTCTTGATATACGTCATAGGGCATCTGCTTGTTGACGATCACCTGGAACATGGGCGATCCATCGGGATTACCCGGCAAAACACGTTTTGTGTTTGCGACCAAGGCATCAAGCTGAAGCGAGTCGCCAAAGCCCTTTGCAGGCTTTTCGCGCTTTCCTAATTTGCCGGTTTGGTGGCAGCGTGAACAATGCTTGTCTAAAACCGATTGTGCCTTGGCTTCAATGTCATTGGCGGGTTTATAGATTTCAACGGACGCTGGGTCTTGTGCCGAAACGGAACCTGCGGCCCACATCAGTGCGGCGACGGATAAAAACAGTTGAGCCTTCAAACGAGTTGCTGCCACGGAAACCTCCCGGCTAAATTGATTCACTTTCCGGCGACTTCACCGTGCACCCCGCAGTTGTGAACATGACGTGGAAGTCAGCGATCCGTCAACAACAAACTGCTGTCTTCCAAACCACGCAAAACCCAACGGCTGCATGCACTTGCAAACTGGCAGCATCTGCATGAACGCGGCCTGAACGGCTCATTAACAAGGTAAAGCTGAAAGCGGGAATGGTGGGCGATGCAGGATTCGAACCTGCGACCCGATGATTAAGAGTCATCTGCTCTACCAACTGAGCTAATCGCCCATTCCCGAGGGAGTGCACGGCAGAACATTAAAGCCCCAAGCCAGCGCGCCGCCCTCTTAGGCGAGGCAACACGGCTTGTCTACACCTGTTTACGAACGCCCCTGACAACGAAACAGAAGTCTGGTCAAGGCAGGTATTCCATGAAATGTTGACCAGCAAAACTGCAGGAGAACTAACATGGCAAACTGGACAGAACGACATTCCCTGAAAGGTCGCCGTGCCTTTGTTACGGGTGCCACCAAAGGCATCGGCTTTGAAACCTGCAAAGTGTTGGCAGATGCTGGATGCGATATCGCAGCCGTCGGCCGCGATGCCCACGGATTAAGCGAAGTCAAACAGGCGGTGGAAGCACTGGGGCGGCGCTGTGTTACAATTTCAGCAGACCTCGCGACAGTTGAAGGCCCGCGACAAGCCGCGGCCGAAGCCCTTGCTGCACTCGGCACCATCGATATTCTCGTCAACAATGCTGGTGTGGCTTCAATCAAGTCCATCATTGATACTTCGATTGAAGACTGGGAATGGGTGAACGCCGTCAACTTGCGTGCACCGTTTTTATTGGCTCAGGCCTTGGTGCCCCAGATGATCAAACAGCGCATGGGCAAAGTCATCAACATTTCCTCCCAATCAGGCGTGGTAGCCTTGCAAGATCACGGGGCCTACGGCGCGTCCAAAGGTGGCCTCAATATGTTGACCAAAGTGATGACAATCGAATGGGCGAAGTACAACATTCAGTGCAACACTGTCTGCCCCACCGTCATCTTAACACCGATGGGCGAAATGGTCTGGGGCGACCCGGCAAAAGGCGGCCCTATGAAAGCCAGAATCCCCGCCGGGCGTTTCGGAAAAACCGTAGAAGTGGCCGATTTGATCCTGTTCCTCGCCTCCCCCGCCTCCGACCTGATCAACGGCCAAGACCTACTCATCGATGGCGGCTTTACGGCACAGTAAAAGTGGATCGCTACTTGTCAAATTCCGAAAAGTCTTGGATTGAAACAGTTAACTCCACAGCTTCAAGCGCGGCTCAACCCGCGCGATGTGCGTAAAATCGCTATCCGTCGACAACAGTGTCAATCCATGTCGCAGGCAAAGTTGCGCGAACAACGCGTCGATGGTGCCAGATTGCACACCGCGCTGTCGGCACGCGTTGCGGAGCTGTGCCGCTTCAATATGATCCTGACGATCCGGCGTGATCAGCGGTAAACTGCGGAAACGTTCGATGAGAGTTTTTGCCTGCTTCGGACCGCTGAAGCCTTGCAACAATTCCTGCAACACCAACCCTGTGGTTACCATCTGCTGGCCTGCCTCCAGGGCTTGTTTTAGAGCAGAGACCTGCGCCACGTCCGGCATCACATCCCGCCGCAACGCCAGCGACCAAACGGACGTATCAACAAACAGCGTCACCCGCGAGACCGTTCGACCTTGTAGTCATAGCCTGCGTCCCATTCGAGGCTACCCATCAAATCAAGCAACCTTTTCTGGCTGCGCCGCGCCACAAACTCCTCAAGAGCCCTAGTCACAGCAGCCTTTTTTGTCTTCTCGCCGCTTACTTTGAGGGCGCGTTCAAGCAATTTTGGATCGAGTGCAAGATTTGTAGACATGTGTGAACCTCTACACACAGATTAACACAAAACGGTAGAACTGCAATCCCCCAGCCCTGTACCTCCCCGCAATTAGGAGTGGGGTGAGATGGCCTTACTTCCGTGTCGCCCGATTAACACCACTCACCACAGCCTTCAAACTCGCCACCACGATGTTTTTATCAATGCCCACACCGAAGATTGTGTCACCCGTTGGCAGCCGGAGTTCCATGTAGGCAACGGCACTGGCATTCGCGCCATGTCCCATTGCGTGTTCGCGGTAATCGACCACGTCAAACAGTAAGCCGCTTTCTTTGCGCAGCGCATCACAGAAACCGTCGACCGGGCCATTGCCCTGCCCTTTGATGGTTTTGATATCACCATTCACCGTTATCTTTGCAGTTATCGGCTGTTGGCCGTGGTCGGATGCTGCCTTGTGTTCGATGAAGCCATAAACACCATTGCCATCAAGATATTCTTCTTCGAAGGCCTGCCACAGGCGTGAGGCTTCAAGCTCAACACCTTCGCCATCAGCGATCAGTTGCACCACCTTCGAGAATTCGATTTGCAAACGCCGCGGCAGTTCAATGCCGTGTTCCGTTTCCATGATATAGGCGATGCCGCCCTTGCCCGACTGCGAATTGATGCGCACCACGGCTTCATAACTGCGGCCCAAGTCCATGGGGTCAATCGGCAGATAAGGCACTTCCCACAACGGCTTGTTCGATGCCTTCATCACCTTGAAGCCCTTGTTGATGGCGTCCTGATGAGAACCGGAAAACGCCGTAAACACCAGTTCACCGGCATAAGGATGGCGCGGATGCACCGGCAATTGCGTACAATATTCAGCCATGCGGATGAGCTCATTGATGTTCGACACATCGAGCTCAGGGTCCACGCCTTGCGTAAACAAATTCAGCGCCAAAGTGACGAGATCAACATTGCCTGTGCGTTCGCCATTGCCAAACAATGTGCCTTCAACACGGTCAGCCCCTGCCAACATGCCAAGCTCTGTTGCGGCCACTGCACTGCCGCGATCATTATGAGGGTGCAGTGAAATCAAAACCGTATCGCGGTTTTTAATGGTGCGACAGAACCATTCAATCTGGTCGGCGTGAATGTTGGGAGTCGACATTTCGACGGTCGCTGGCAAATTCAAAATCAAAGGCTTTGCCGCCGTTGGTTTGATTTCATCCATCACCGCTTCACAAATCTCAACGGCGTAATCCAACTCGGTGCCAGTGAAACTTTCAGGGCTGTATTGAAAACGAATTTGATCTTCCATGCCGCTATTGCGCGCCATTGACCTGATCAACCTCGCCGCATTCACAGCAATCTCTTTAATCCCTGCGCGATCTTTCTGAAACACCACACGACGCTGCAATTCCGAGGTTGAATTATAGAAATGCACAATCACGGACTTGGCCCCGCGAATGCCTTCAAAGGTGCGCGTGATCAATTCTTCCCGACACTGCACCAACACCTGCACCGTCACGTCGTCAGGAATTTTATTGTTGTCGATCAGAAAACGGCAGAAATCAAAATCCGTCTGAGACGCAGAAGGAAATCCGATTTCAATTTCCTTGAAACCCATTTTCACAAGGGCGTTCCACATGCGCAATTTGCGCTCGTGGCCCATGGGCTCAATCAGGGACTGGTTACCATCGCGCAAATCGACGCTGCACCAAATTGGTGCTTTGGTCATGGCCTTGCTGGGCCACGTGCGATTGGGCAAATCAACGGCGGGATAGGCGCGGTATTTCTCGCGGGGGGAAATCATCATGATTTTGAAACTTTCTGCTTGATTGGCTCTTAGGTGAAATTCCCCAGAGAGCCAAGGCTTCGCCCAGGCGGCCCTCAGGGGCAGCTAAGAAGATGCAGAGTACGTGGCACAGAAAAGCTCATCGATCATGCATAAATCAAATGCGCCGACGGTGCAACATTTATGAGGCTCGCCGTCGAGGCCGTTTTAAAGGTGTTCTGTATCACTGCAGAAATGCTTTGGGCCGGAGCATCAAAGGAATATAAGTATGGCGCGACATGTGTCTCCAAAACGCCTGGAGAGCTTCCACCGGGATAAAAAAGTGCTGAGCAGATTCGAATTGCAATGGCCCCGACGAGAAAGTTTACGCCTAAACATGCAAAAGGAAATGGATCAAGCGCAGTTTTGAAAAAAGCGGGAAAACTCCCGCTCTTCCATAGTGTTCTAAAAGTCGTGAATATAGCCAACCTTACAAAGTCCTATATGTGCCAAGGAGAACTTTTGATTGGAATTCCATTGACACCACCTACAACGACACCGCTGGGGAGTGTGACGGTGCCACCGACGTTATTTTTGCTAATCGTGCTTTTGCCACCGATTAGCATCGCAGACGATGCTTTTCATTTTCTCGAGCAACATGGCCGCATTTCAAACTTCGTGATTCAATAGCAGTTTCTCGTAAATGAATATTTCCTTGTTGAAGTCGAATTCATATTCAGTTTTCTCATCAAAATTCAAATACGCAGCCAGATAAACCAACACGAGTCCACGGCCGATCTGAAATAAGCGTGCTCCAGAGTGCCTTTGGAGTTCGTCTGTGAACACATATGACATTGAATAGTGGGGACCACGTGTTACCTGATTTACACCCAATGCATTTTGTCTGAACTCAAGAAAACTCCAATGCACCGAGGGCAATTTTTCGATACCATTCAAATCCATGGATTCTATGAAATGGGGTGACCGCATGACATGGTCTAGCCCACTTGATGTGAAGCTCATATTATTGAAGACGACCAACGTCATACATGCCACCCCTTTGAGCAAAAATCATAGTGAACTTTAGTCCATTATTCTTGTTGGTGGACAAGGCCCAATCTCGACACTTGTCGCAATACGACCTGTCAGGCTTGACTTATAAACACATGTGCTAATTCCACCACGCGAGGCTTCCCGACGAAGTGTCCCAATATCAACAAACGCTGTCTGTGTCCGAGGCTTAGGTCTAGAAATTGTGCCTGTGCTACTTCGGCTGCGGGCGGTGCTAACACCGCTGCTTCCACCGCCCCCTCCGCCCCCACCTCTGCTCCCGTAAGCAATCGCCGACATAAACAATCCTGTTCTGCATTCAGTTACGATCATGATAACGTCCCTTTCTGAAGAGTTGCATTTGTTTTTCTCTCGCCCCAACCCCCGACTGTCCAACTGATTTCAAATCGACATGTTTTCGAGTTGCAACGCCACCTGAAGCTGTACTACAGTTTTACGTGTGTCAAGACGAAACGCAAATAAATGGAACGTCTTGAAAGACTTAGCGTGAGAACTCTCGGTTCTTGCGACGTAGTTCAGGTGTGTGTGGAGTGTGGGGGATATGTCAGTCGAGCGGTTGCAAGGGCTCAGTCCCTTTGAAGCATTGGGCATAATGATTGCGGTCTGCGTCAACAGCGAAACCTATCTCAATTGGAACCTTAACGACATTTCAAAATATTTCATGCCGCCCGTAAAACTCGGGCAGTATTCCATCTTCACGTCGGGAGAGCGTGTGGTTGGTTTCATCACGTGGGCGTTCCTGACTGACGAACATACCCAAGCATTGAAAACAAAATTTGAAGAGCCCGGATTTGACGAGTGGCAAACAGGCCGACAGCTCTGGTTCATGGACATGGTATCGACAGAAGGCTTCACCCAAGACATTAGCCGCATGTTGCAGCAGGAAATTCTGCGCAACGCCACCAGTTCCCATGCTTACGCCTTGAGACGACGCAGCGATGGCAGTGTGCGTAAAGTCGCGTGGTTTCCGGTTATTCAAGATGCAGTAGCAAAAGCAAATGCAATCGCATGAGTGAACCAATCAAATTGTTGCCGTTATCATGGGTGTCCCGGTCATTCCGTGGCATGTCGTTGGCCCTTGGGGAATGGATTGCGCTTTCTTCTGTCTTGAAATTTTTAGCACTGGTCAGCCCCTTTGCTATGCAAGTGATCATTGATCGCGTCTTGCCATTCGAACGGGCTTCGAGCCTTTACATCATTCTGTTCTTATTGATCGCAGTCGCCTTGTTTGAAAGCACGATTGGTTATTTGCTGGGCCAAGTTGGGTCTTGGATCGGAAATCGCGTTTCACAAGACCTAGAACTCCGCATCTTTAATCATCTTCTGAAATTGCCATTTCAAGCCTTGTCCCGTTGGCCAGTAGGCGAATTGCTGGCCCGCATAAATGAAGTCGACAAGGTCCGCGCATTCCTGGGTTATGCCACAACGGGCCTCCTGCTCGACGCCGTGTTCACGGTGATTTACGCCGGCGTGCTATTCGCAATCAGCCCGATGTTGACGCTCGTTCTGCTACTCGCCATGCCAATCCAATTGGCGCTTTACATGATTTTCGGTCCTATGCAGCGCCGAAGATTTGATGTGTCTTTTCTTGCGGGTTCTAGACACTCCGCCCGCACAGTTGAAACATTCTCAAATGTAACGTCGATCAAATCGCTGGGTGCCGAAGACAAGGCGGTGGTCAGATTGCAAGAGACTCTGACGGACTCAACGGAGAAGAACTTCTGGTCGAACACCTTAGTTGTGTTTGCGGGGGCCGTTTCTGAATTCGCGGATAAATGCATGGTGGCGTCCGTTATCTTTTTCGGTGCGCAGCTTGTGATATCCAAGGATCTTTCGCTAGGGCAGTTGGTGTCTTTTCATCTGCTTTCGGGTTTTGTTGCCGGCCCAATTTTGGGTTTGGCCAGCCTCTGGGACGATTGGCAAAATCTCCTCGTCGCACGCCGCCGCGTCGGTGAACTGTTGCTGATCGAAACTGAATCGGAAAAACCAGCATTCACAACCTCGGCTCATGATGAAGGTGCTATACTCGATGTGAAAAATGTTGATTTCACTTACGGCGGAAAATTGCCAATTCTTCGTAACTTCTCACATAGCTTTCAATCCACAGGACTGACACTCGTTCAAGGTGAGTCCGGTGTTGGAAAGTCAACATTCGCAAAAATACTCGCAGGTCTTATTCGGCCAGAAGCAGGCCTCATATCGTGCAATGGCATTGCGTTTGACAATTGGAACGCAAGCGCATTTCGCCGACGCATTACTTATGTGCCGCAGGAAACTGAGTTGTTCAATGGCACAATCAGGGAAAATTTGAGTTTTGGCGACAGTTCGTCAGATGACGAAATGGTGGAAGTGCTCTACGGATCAGGTTTGGTGAAGGACAAAGCCCAAGCAAGAGAACTGCTCGACGTTACCATCGGCGACGACGCAGTGGCTCTATCAGGCGGTCAACGCCAACGCCTGTGTATTGCGCGAGCGTTGCTCAACAAACCAAGTTTGCTCATTCTCGATGAACCCGTTAGCTCACTGGATGAACACAATCAAAATCTAATCTATGATTTAGTCAGCACACCTATCAAAGCAAATTGCAGTTGTTGTCATCACCCACCAATCAGGCTTAGCAGAACAAGCGAAAAACATCCTGTATTTCGAGGGCGATTCAATGGTGCGCTTGACATGAGCAACGACAGTCATAAGCAGCTATCTGCCGTTTTCACCTTATTGGCACTGGAGTTCATTTGTATTGCTGCTATTACCAACTGTCGCGTTGCTTGTCGCCATTTTCACCCATGTTGATATTGTTGCGCAAGGTGTGGGGCGCGTTGTTCCCCTTTCAGCCGTAAGACCTGTTGACGCCCAGGTTGCAGGTGAAATTGTCGAAGTGGCAGTCGAGCCCAGCGCAAGCGTCAAAGAAGGCGACATCATTCTACGTCTTGATGATACGGAACTGAAAAACAGCCTGCTCAAGGCCGATCAGAAAATACTACAACTTCAACATGAAGTGGCGCGTACCGAGGCAGCGCTTGCAACAGCAACAAAACACGACCCAACAGCCCCCGAATACGAGTCATACGCTGCAACACAGTTTGAAACAGCCTTTGACTCATCAACTGATCTTGCCAAACTTGCAATGGCAAGGCTGCGTGCTGAACTCATCACGCATGCAGCAAGTGTTGCCGAGACTGATGCGACCATCAAGTCCTTGCTTTCCGAAATCGCAGGCATTGATGCCCAGATCGTCAAAGCGCAATCCAATTTAGTTTCGGAATCGACAAACATTGCCGCTGCGAAGAAGCTGATCCTTAACAAAAAATATTGCACAAACCGAATATTTGAGACGGCTGCAAGTATTTGAATCGGCCAAAAGCGAACTCGCTGTTTCAAAGCAATTGCTGGAAAGCAAAACGGCAGAAACCCTCTCACTCCGACAAAGGCGTAAAGCGCTTGTCGCAAACACCATTAGAGATTGGTACACGAGCATTGAGACCGCAGAGGCACAATTGCGTGAACAACAGCTTGAAGTAAGTTCGATCAAGAGGCGCATGGAATTGCTGGTCGTGCGGTCGCCTGCCACGGGCCGTATTGAAGAATTCAAAATTAGAACCGTTGGCGCTCGTCTTGCTGAGGGCCAATCCATCGCACGTATCGTCCCCTCAAACGACAAGGTCGAAATTGAAGCGCGCATTCCTTCGGGTGAGTCCTCCTTCATCAGAGATCAACAAAATGTTGTCATCAACTTGGATGCCTACCCTGCCGAGCGCTTTGGGTCGATCAAGGGTCAAGTGCGTTCAATTTCTGCAGACTCAGTTCAAGACAATGCGAATGGCTGGCACTACATTCTAAGGATCGCACCTCATGAGGCGTTCCTGACTACGAATGCTGGCAGAGTGGAACTGTCACCTGGCATGACCGTAAGTGTCAATGTGGTGACGGGCAACAGGCGTATGATTTCGTACTTCTTCGAACCCATTCTCAAAGCGTTGAATAACGGCGGACGCGAGCGATAACCGGCAGGTCAACGGACTTACCGCGACAATCTGTCAACCACTTGCCGCAATTGATCACACTCTCGCCCCTTCATCGCACCATTTCCCCGTCACCTTCGTCTGGTGCTGCAACATGCGCAGCATATCAATGGAAACCGCTACACGGGTTATTTGCAATCCGTGCAGATCATTGTGGACGGCGTCGGGTTCTGACATTCAAACAAGGAGACTATCCATGAAGATGACAATCATTGCCGCTGCTTTTGCCACAACGTTTTTGGCCGCCCCCGCATTTGCGGATTGCGCTGAAGACTTCACCAAGGTTGAAGAGGCCATGAAAACCGTCAAACTGGACGAAGCCAACGCAACCAAGGCGAAAGAGCTGATGGACAAAGCCACCGTCGCCCGTGACGCCAAGGATGAGGCCGCTTGCACGACCAACACCAAGGAAGTGCTCACCCTCCTCGGCATGTAACCGCCGATTCAGCCAGATCGCCCCCCATAGGCGGTCTGGCTTTCTTGAAAAATCATTAACCAGCCCCGCAGCCTTGGCTAAGTCTTGTCACAATTGATAGGCATAGGCTCGACAACACCACGACGGGAAAACACAGAATCATGATCCGCACCTTCACTGCCACTGCCCTTTTGCTTGTTGCCTTTGCTGCACCGGCCCTGGCCGATACCTGCCAAGACGATGTCGCGAAGTTGGAACAGGCCATGGCCCAAGAAAACTTGGATGCCGACGTAAAGGCACAAGCGGAAGACATGCGCAGCCAAGCTGTTCAATTGTGTGGCGCTGGCAATCTGGATGAAGGCCTTGCCGTAACCGCTGAAGCCAAGGCCCTGCTCAAAGTCGAGTAATCAGCCGTTAAAGGCCAATATAGCGCAGACCAGCGCGCCCAAAGCCAAAGCCCACCCTGCAAACATCAAGTTTCGCTGATCCTTGACATGGTTGAGATGTGCCTCACGGCGCATACGCTCTCCCAAGGTACGACCACGCACATGGGCCAGCGTCAACAGAATAACGAAGGCCATTTTGAACGCGAATGCTGTGCCAAGGTCTGCGTGTCCCCGCATCCACAGCGCCCAGCCGCCTGTCACCCAAATCAGCAAGATCACCATATCGCCAATACGACCGATCATCCGTCGTTGTAGCCCCAAGCCCTTCTGGAATTCCGCCCCATTGCCAAGACTCAAACTGGCATTGACCAGATTGGAAAATGTCATGCCTATGCCCATGGCAATCACGACCAGATGCAGGGTCAGCACAATGCTGTCGATGCTCACAATTCAAACTCTCCACTCATCAGTCGTACGGCAGAACCGCCAACGCGCACAGCGGTCAGCTTGCCCGCATTCACGTCAGCCTCCAAGCGCAAATCCGACGGACGACCCATTTCATAGCCCTGCTCCAACTGCCAACGATGCGTGCCATCTTGCAGGTTCTCCGCTGTTAGGAGTTGTGCAGCGAGCAATGCTGTGGCGGAACCTGTCGCTGGGTCTTCGATGATGCCACCTGTAGGAGAATACATGCGAGCCCGGAAGTTGCATTTGGCACCATCGCCCCCGCGTGTGTAAATATAGGCTGCGTCAATCGTAGAGATGCGCTCACTCAAATTGATCGATTTGAGGATGTTGCTCCAATGCGGTTCAAGGACTTTAGAGTTTTCAAGAGCTGTCCGAGTTTTGACAGGCACGTAGAAGAAGCGCGGACCGCCTTCGATGGAAGCAATTGTATGACCATCGAAACCAATGTCGGCAGGATCGAGATTAAGTGCGCGGGCAGTTTCTGCAATTGATGGTAGCTTAACGGGAACGTGGAAAGGCACGACGGGTGCCGTAAATATTCCGCTGATACGATCCGCAATGCGCGTTATCGTAACAGGTGTGAGTCCCGCTTTCAGTTCCAGAGTAATCTTGGTTTCGAAACTGCACCCCGGCTTGTTTTTGAGTTCCGCAAGCAGAGCTGCTGTTCCCAGCGTCGGGTGCCCTGCAAATGGCATTTCATCTCCGGGAAAAAAGATCCGCACTTTTGCCGTATGCGCCGGGTTTTCCGGCTTCATCACAAAGGTCGTCTCAGAGAGATTGAACTCCCGAGTGATGGTCTGCATTTGCTCCGTAGACAGATCATCTGCCCCCAGAACGACAGCAAGAGGATTACCGCCAAATTTGCGGGTGGTGAAAACATCAAGGGTGTGGAACTTTAGCTTCATGATCGCGCGAACCTGTCACGTGATCACTGGGCCTACAAGCAAAACATTGTCCTGCTTGTATCGATCAGGGCAATGTGACTTCCGAGCGCTTGCCTGCCTCGACCACCACATCTTTTTCCGCAATCACGGCATCCTCAGTACTGATGGCGACCACATGATAAGTGCCGGTATTCGCGGCATAGTTCATTTCCGTGCCATACTCAGTGCCCAGCCACTTGCGTTTACCATCGATACCTACGGCACCGCTGTAAATTTCGATGCGCGTTGCCGCCTTTGATTTTACAGCGATGAAACCTGCATTGAGATTGATGGCCACCGGCACTTCTTTTCCAGCGAAAATCTTCACTGGCATTTCAGCTTCCGCAAGGTTCAACTTGACCACGATGACGTAGTCACCCGCTGGGGCCTGAAACACTTTGTTGTTGCCATAGTCAGTAGTAATCCATTTTTTCTCGCCGCTGATATCAGCTGCTTTGCGCAGTTCAACGGCTGTACCATCGGGAACCCCCTCGCCGCCTTGTGAATAGGTCGCAGTCACGCGGGCCAGACCCGACCCCAGCAACACCACCATGTCTTTCGTTTCACCCGCAACCACAGCGAAAGCCACTTCTACCTCTGCCACACCCATGCTGAGCTTTGCTTTGTAATCTCCAGCGATAAACAGGTTCTGAGGCGCTCCGCCATAAGTAGTTCCATAATAAGTGCCGTCGGCTTTCGAAAAGGTCCAAGTTGGCCCCTCTTTCGGCAAGTCCGTGCTTTCATCCATCATGCCTTGAAATTTGACGATGCCCGCATTCAAAACAACATCGAGGCTTGTGGGCTTACCTTCCTCGTGTTTGAACGGCACCTGCACTTTCGTAAGATCAGTTGAGACGGTGGCAAAATAGTATCCGGTTTTGGCCACATCGACGCTGACATCTTTGCCATACTCTGTGCTTAGGTATTCACCTTCTGCACCGTTTTGGGCCGTGTGCAAAACCCATGTGACGGCATCAAAGGCCTTCGGCAATTCCACACCTTCAGCCATGAAGGCGTGCCCCTTGAAGTCTTTCAGATCAACGGGCGCTGGTGCAGGTGGTGGTGGCTCCTCCACTTTTGCCTCAACGGTTTGCTTGAAGGCACTTTCAAGTTCATCGGCATTGTCTGCGAGAATGCTGATGCCGCCGGTTTCCTCAGCAATGCATTTGAGCTGCGCCACGGCGTCTTTGTTGTCCAAACCAAATCCGACTGTATGGACAGTCAATCCCACGCCAGCTTTTTCCAATTCGCGCGCAACGGCACATGGGTCGGCTTCACAGGTTTCCAAACCATCTGAAATCAGAATAACTGTGCCTTTTTGCTCGGTGTATTTCAAAGCCTCGGCTGCCTGCCGCACCGCCTGTGTCATTGGCGTCTTGCCCTTTGGCACAAGGTTTTTGATGGGCGACATATAAGCACCCGTATCCAGTGGTCGCGGCGGCATGATGGTTTCAATATCGGTGCATGAGCCTTTTTCGCGGTGGCCATAAACCACAAGGCCCAATTCATCCTCAGGCTTCCATGTTGACAACACTTTGCCAACAACGTCGCGCGCGATATCCATTTTGGCCTTGCCATTGATTTGCCCCCACATCGAGCCTGAAGCGTCGAGTACCAAAATCACGCGCTGGCCTTCGGCGACGGCGAATGTGGATAAGACAGATGTGAACAACAGGGCAAAGCCAATGCGCTTGAGCGACATGAGAAAACTCCTCAGATATGCCCCGCCCTAAAGACTGGCGGAGGCCACCCGATTTGTCAAACCCTCGTCGCTCTAAACCCAAGCTTTGGACGCGTCCCAGATCAGTTTCAAACGACACAAGAAACAAAGCGACTTCAACGCAGCGGAAGAACAATTTCTCCGGCAGAATTTTTGTCAACCTGTAACCTGCCCACGCACCAAACAAAGCGACCGGCGCAAGATAGATGCCCTGCAACAAACTGTTGGTGTTGATTTGACCCAGCAAATAATAGGGCGGCAGTTTCAACGCATTGATAATTGTAAAAGTAATCGTGGCTGTACCCGCATAGGTCATCTTGTCGAGCTTCTGCGGCAACATAAACATCTGATAAGGAGTGCCACCCGCATGGGCCACAAAACTTGTAAATCCGGCAAGTGTCCCCCAAAAAAGCCCGCGTGGCACGTCGGCGGGTCGCGCGACAGTCTCTGTTTTCTTGCGACTCTTCCAAACCAAATCCGCCGTGTACCAAATACCGATGAGGCCAACGATTAACTTCACCAAAGCGTCGTTGTTGTATTGCGCTGTCGCCCAGCCAAGACCAAGGCCAATACAAGCGGCAAAGAGAATAAGCTTGATATTCCAAAGGTCATAATTCTTGCGGTAAAGCCAAAGTCCATACCAGTCGCTGATCACGTAGAGCGGCAATAAAAGTCCTGCCGCAACGACAGGCGAAATGACCTGCGCCAAAATTGGCACACCGAGAATGCCAACGCCAGGCAAGCCGCCTTTCGACGCTCCAACGAAAAAGGTTGCAAGGATCGCCAATCCCCAAAACAAAATATCGTTTGACATCAATGGCTTTCAGGTGAGAGTCGAATGTCTTTGTAAACAACACCCAAAAACGCAGCAAGGCTTTCAGCCACAAAATTGTGGTCTTCCCGCTGTGGAATACCAGATACTGTCACTGCACCGACAACACTTCCCGCCAATCGAATGGGAAAGCCCCCGCCAGCCGCAGCATATTGCAAGGGATCGAGGCCCCGCGATTGGTCAAAGGCAGCATCTCGCGCCTTGTATTCCAAACCAATGCGATAGGAGCTGCCCTCAAACCGATAAACAGTATTGAACTTGCGCCGCACCCAATCAGGATTTTCAGGTGTTGTGCCGGGCATGGCCACGTAAAATAACGGTCGAATACCAATCCGAATATCAATCACAAGGGGCAATTTTCGCGCCAGCGCCAGTGCTTGCATTTGGTTGCCCAGCGCCCAAGCATCTTCTTCATTGAAGCGCTTGAACTGCAGCATCTCCTCTTGCCGCTTCAAAATCACGATATCATCAGTCAACGCCATACCGAGCCCCTCTTTTTCCTTTGGCATCCAATACACCAAGACTCATCCGCTGTTGAACTGCTAATTCATTTGCGAGGGGGACACACAGCAAGAACGACCACAACCGGGCAGGGAAACTTGCATGTAACACGTCATTTTTAGTGTCGCATTCGGGCAACAGCCAGTTCAAAATCCTCATAATTTATGATTAACAGCCACGCGAAATCCTTCGCCCCGTTGACTCCGCCGTCTGCGAGGCAAATACTAAAACTATACGGGGGCTTATTTCAGGACGGTGATCATGAATAGGCTGTGTTTAATTTCTTCTTTTGCGGGTGCTGGCTCTTATGTCGGCGACAGCTTCAGCAGCCGATGTAGACCCTGTTTCGTATGATTGGTCTGGCCCATATATCGGTGTTCAAGGCGGCTACAATTCTGGCGAGTCCGATGATGTGCCTTGGGACTCCACCGGTGTAAGGCCTTTGACCGAAAATGACGGTCCAGCTGATATGAAGGGCTTCCTCGGCGGAATTTATGCCGGTTACAACCATCAGTACAATTCTTTCGTGATGGGCGTTGAAGCCGATGTGAACCTCAACAACTTGAAGGGTGACGACGAAGACCGGGGCGGTGACACCAATGGTTTTGAAGCCGATTGGTCTGGCGCACTCCGCGTGCGTAGTGGCTATGCCATCGACAACACATTGCTCTACGCTGCAGGCGGTTGGGCAATATTGAATGGCGACGGCACAATTAGAGATGATCCCGGTACACCTATTATTGAACGACATAAAACCAGTTTCAATGGCTGGACCCTTGGTGCTGGTGTTGAACACGCCTTCTCGCAGAATTTGGTTGCACGTGTTGAATATCGCTACACGGACTACAGTTTGGAAGTTGAAGCTTACAGTGGCTATGACTTAGGCTTCGAACCAAAGATACATACTGTGTCAGTGGGCCTCGCATACAAATTCTGAACACCTGACATGAGTTAAAATCAAGCCTCGCTAAAAGCGGGGCTTTTTTTAATGCGCAACACGTGCTTGCACTTAATCCTGTTTGAACGCTAGGCTGTAGGTCAAAGGGTTCAGGGATTGAAGTATGTGCGGCGCGAATGTGATTGTCGGTTTGCGAATAATGTTTGCCTGTGTTGCATTGTTGTTCGCAACACTCCCTGCTCACGCGCAAAACAAACTGGCCCTGATCATTGGTAACACGGCCTATGCCCACCTTCCTGTGCTCGCCAACCCCGCCAATGACGCAAGGCTTCTCGATGAGAATTTGCGCAAACTTGGCTTCACGGTCACTGCCGTGACAGATCAATCTCAATTTGAAATGAAGTCAGCCATCGCACAATTTGCGCAGAGTGTTGCAGCGTCTGGCCCAGATACAATCGCCCTGTTTTATTATGCTGGCCATGGTGTGCAAATCGACGGCACCAACTATCTTGTTCCCGTCGATGCTAACGTAAATTCAGCTGGAGACGTCGTGCTAGGAGCCGTATCGGCCAGCGATCTTTTAAAAACACTGGAACTCGCCAACGCCAAAGTGAATGTATTGGTGCTGGATGCCTGCCGCGATAACCCATTCAAAGGTTCCACGCGCGGATTCTCACGTGGGCTGGCCCGGGTTGAAGCACCTGCGGGTTCAATTGTGGCTTATGCCACGGCACCAGGTCAAGTGGCGCAAGATGGCGACACAGGCAACAGTCCCTTACGCCGAAGCTCTGTCGCGCAACATTGCAACGCCGGGCTTGGCGCTGGAGGAAGTCTTTCGCAAAGTGCGCATCGACGTCAGCCAAAAAACCGATGGCGGCCAAGTGCCGTGGGAAGAAACCTCACTGACACAGGAAGTGATATTGGCAGAGGCGGCAGTGACGGCCGAACCCGTCGGGGTGGTTGCGCCTAAAACAACAACACTCGATCCTGCCCTTGAAGCATCACGCGCATTCCTCTTGGCGGTCGCAGCAAATTCCATCGAAGCCTATGATGCATTCTTGCAAAAATACCCGACAGCAAAGGAAACGCCACAAGCTATGCAAAACCTGACAATGCTCAGTGATGAAAAGCATTGGCGCGACGCCGTGGCGCAAAACACCCTTGGCGCTTACAAGATTTATCTCAATCTCAATCCACAAGGCAGCTACGCTGCTGAGGCCAAAGACAAAATTGCCACGTTGCAACTCAAGCCAAAAAAGCCGGCTGAGTCTGCCGCCATTGCAACGCCACCAGCCCAACAGCCAGCGCTGGAACGTATGGTTCAAAGCATTGGATTTGACGTGTTCGGCAGCGACATAAATTCCATCAAGAACCTGAGCTTCGCCGCCTGCAGCGAAGTTTGCGCAGGTGACCCCAACTGTGCCGCAGCAAGCTATCGTTCAGATTTGCAGCGCTGTTATCTCAAATCCAGTGCCACATTGGTCGTCCTCAATGGCAAAGCCGACATGGCGATTAAAGCCAAAGTTCGAAACTCCGTGCGTATAAGTGATTTTGAGTTATTACCCCAAACCGACGTTCCGGGGGGCGATCTTTTTCCCAACAGCGTCAAAACGAAATCAGCCCAAGGCTGTTTGGAAGTTTGCGAAACCACAACCGGCTGTAATGCGTTCTCTTTTGTAACCTCCAACAATGCGTGTTGGCTGAAATCAGGCGCTGGAAGTGTCTTGGACAACCCGCCTGTAGTGTCGGGCCGCCGCATCCGCTGAAATTAAGTGAAATACTTGAGTTCTGCACACATCCAATAAGTCTGGACAGTTGATTTATCATCTGCGAAATTAAAGACCAAGCGTCATTTCAGAGAACGCTCTGTTCAATCCCGGGAGGATCCCAATGAATTTCACACGTCGTACCATCATGGCTGTCACCTTGGCCGCCGCCACCATGTTGTCCACAGGGGCCGCCATGGCACAAGACAAGCTTTTGCTGCGCTTGTCGTCGGTCAACTCCGCCACCGACCAACGCGCCGTGGCCTTGGACACAAAATTCGGCCCAGCCATTGCAGACTTCGCAACCTTCCAACCCACATGGGGCGGCACCTTGTTCAAGCAAGGAACAGAGCTTGAAGCCATTTCACGTGGTAACTTGGAAATGTCGATCGCATCGGCCCAAGAGCTCGCCAATTTCTACCCAGAATTTTCAGTGTTCTCAGCAGGCTACCTGCACCGCGACGCCGCCCACCAAGTGGCCGTGTTCAACGATCCTTTGATGAAGCCTTTCAAGGACAAGGTCGAAAATGAATTGGGCGTGAAATTGTTGACGGTCATGTATCTGGGACGCCGCCAGATCAACTTGAACTCTGACAAAGAAATCAAAACACCAGCCGACATGGCAGGTTTCAAGCTGCGTATGCCACCATCAGAAGCATGGCAATTCCTCGGCACAGCTTTAGGTGCAAACCCGGTTCCCGTGCCCTTCGCTGAACTTTATACCGCCCTTCAAACTGGCGCAGTCGATGGTCAAGACAACCCACTGCCAACGGTGATGGATGCGAAGTTCTACGAAGTCACAAAACAAATCGTCTTGACCTCGCACTTGGTGGACTTGAACTATCTCACGATCTCAAAAAAGTCTTGGGATTCACTCTCACCCGAAAACCAGGCCAAGCTGCAAAAGGCTGCCGATGACGCCGCTGAATTTGGCCGTCAGAATCAGCTGAAAAAGGAAGAGGAACTGGTTGAGGGTTTGAAAGCCAAAGGTTTGAAAGTTTATGAACCAGACGTTGCGGCCTTCCGCGACACTGTTCAAAAGGCATATCTGTCATCGGACTTCTCAAAGACCTGGCCTGCAGGCGTGGTTGACGCCGTCAACGCCTTGGCAAAATAAAATGCGGCAGCTCTTCACAGGGCTGCGCCATTTCACCGAAGGAGTTGCGGCAGCAATGCTTGCCGCGATTTTTGGAATTTTTCTGGTGCAGATTGCCGCTCGCTATGTTTTTAACTTCCCCATCGGTTGGACTGTTGAAGTCACATTGACACTCTGGCTCTGGCTGGTGTTTTGGGGCGGCGGCTTTTGCTTGCGCGCATCTGATCATATTCGCTTTGACATGCTTTACTTGTCGGTCGGTCGCAAAACTCAACGCATCTTCGGCGCCGTTGCAGCTGTTCTGATCATTGCAGCTTTCGCCATCTCATTCCTGCCGACGGTTGATTATGTGTGGTTCTACAAAATCAAACGCTCCAATACACTTGGCATTCGCTTGCATTATGTGTTCGGCGTCTATCTTGATCTTCATGCTCGTGATCATCGCTCGCTATGGCTATATCCTCCTAAACTTCCTGACGTGGCAAAGAAGAAGTTGAAGGCCCCATCGTCAGCTATTCCCGCATCGACGAAGGCAGCATTAAATGAGCAACGCGTTCATGCTGGCACTTTTCGTGCTGGCTTTTATGGCGGCCATTGGTGCGCCTATTGCTTTGTCGATGGTGGTATCTGCCGTCGCCTATTTGTTGGTTGCGGGCCAAGATTTATCACTGGCATCTGAGCAGTTCATTCAAGCGGTTTATGACAGCACGCTGTTATTAGCTGTGCCGCTGTTTCATCGTTGCCGCCAACATCATGAATGTGGGTGCTATCAGTGATCGCCTTCTGGAATTTTGCAAAGCCATGGTCGGACGCTTCAAAGGCGGTATGGCGCAGGTTGATATCCTCGTCAGTTTGATTTTCTCCGGCATGTCCGGGTCCGCCGTTGCCGACGCTGCGGGTGTGGGTCAAGTCACCATTAAAATGATGTTGAAGACAGGTCACTATACGCCGGGCTTTGCCGGTGCCGTCGTTGCAGCTTCCGCCACCATCGGCCCCATCATACCGCCCTCCATTCCCATGGTGCTCTATGCTCTCGTGTCGAACACCTCGATTGGTTATTTGTTTTTGGGCGGCGTGGTACCGGGTCTATTGATGACCTTCACTTTGATGGCCATGACCACCATCATCGCGCACCGCCGCAACATCCCCGCTGAAGAAGCGGTACCTTTGCGCGAAATTCCCGGCGTCACTTTCCGCGCCCTGCCCGCCTTGATGATGCCTGTCATTTTGTTAGGCGGCATTTACGGCGGGGCCACCACGCCAACCGAGGCCGCAGCCGTGGCTGCCTTCTATGCCTTATTGGTGGCGGGCCTGCTCTATCGCTCCTTATCGTTGAAGGCGCTCTATACTGTGTTTGTCGAGTCATCACGCTCCTCAGCATCGGTAGGTCTCGTCATCGGCTCCGCGCTAATTTTCAATTACATCATCGCCACAGAACAAATCCCGCAAAGCCTCTCCGCCTTTATGACTGGGCTGGAACTCACACGTGGCGGCTTCCTTGCGTTTACGATGGTGCTATTCTTGTTGTTAGGCTGCGTGCTGGACGCAACCACCATCATTCTTGTCGTCATTCCCTTGTTCTTGCCCACTGCAACGGCACTCGGCGTTGACCCTGTACACTTCGGCGTCGTCTCCGTCGTCAATTGCATGATCGGCCTCATCACCCCGCCCTATGGCATTCTGCTGTTCGTTGTGAACGGCACCACAGGTATTCCAATCAAAGATATTGTTCGCGAAGGTGTCCCATTCTTTATTGCCCTCCTGCTGTCGTTGATCGCCATTGTTATGTTTCCGGATTTGGTACTCTGGCTGCCACGCTATTTTGGATATGAAGGGTGAAGACGCTGCGCCTCGGATTGATTGGCGGCAATATCACGGAGTCCCGTTCGCCCGCATTGCAAATTGTCTGCGGTCTGTAGTGTCGGCCTCAACGTCTCCTATGATCTGTTGATCCCGGAGGAACAAGGCGTCAGCTTCGCGGCCATGTTGAAGCGTTGCAAAGACTCTGGTTTCGACGGCGTTAACGTAACCTACCCATACAAGGAAGACGTGTTGAAATTTGTATGCTGCCGGAGACCCTGTCGTGGCCCAACTCGGCGCTTCCAACACTGTTCGCTTTGCACCAGAAGGTGCAACCGCTTGGAACACCGACTACACGGGCTTCATATCGGCTTATCGCGCCAAATGGGGTAATTCCAAACCGGGCCGAGTGCTGATGATCGGCACAGGCGGCGTTGGCCGCGCCATCGCCTTCGCCTTGAAAGAATTGGCTGCGGATAAAGTTTTATTGTTCGACATCGATACTGCAAAAGCTGAAGCATTGGGTGCCGCCGTCAACGCAACCGTTGCGAACACCCACCAACTCAAAGACCTGTCAGGGTTGGACGGCATCATCAATTGCACACCCCTCGGCATGGCAGGCCGCGAAGGTTCACCCCTACCCGCAAACGCGAATGGCAAACCTCTATGGGCCTTCGATGCTGTCTATACGCCTGAGCACACAATGTTTCGAGCCCAAATGGAAAATATGGGTGCCGCATTTTTGTCAGGCTATGAGCTCTATTTCAACCAGGGCATTCAAGGTTTCAAGATTTTTTCGGGGCGGGATGTGATAGAAAAGGATTGGGTGCGTAAGGTTTTGAACAGCAAATTGTAGTTTGACTGATGATAGCATATATGCTATCAAAGAACCAATGATTGTTGTTGTCGATACTAACGTTTTTGTGTCTGCCGTTATGAGTGCCAATGGCGCATCACGTCAGATTATTCGCCTGTGTCTTCAGGGCAATTTGCAACCGCTTATGGGGAATGCTCTATTTTCAGAGTACGAAGACGTTTGTGGCCGCGTTGGTTTATTTGATACCAAACTGATCACCCGCAAGGAACGCAATGACTTGTTGGATGCATTTTTTGCGAGTTGCTTATGGACTCCTATATATTACTTGTGGCGACCTAATTTACGAGACGAAGCCGACAATCACGTTATGGAATTGGCTGTAGCTGGAAACGCCGACACCATTGTCACGGCAAATAAAAAAGACTTTCGCGGAAGTGAATTGAGCTTTCCGGCGATCAAAATATTAAATCCGATTGAATTTCTGACAGAAGGACGTGTTGCAAAATGAGCACCCTGACTATCCGCCTCCCAGACGACCAACACGACCGGTTGCGCACGTTAGCTTCTCAGCGCGGCGTGAGCCTGAATAAGCTGTTCGAAGAATTCTCCACCAAAGCCATCGCCGAATTCGACACCGAAAACCGCTTTCGTGTGCGTGCGGCGCAGGGCGACAAGGCGAAGGGATTAGCGATTTTGGATATGCTGGACCGGAAGCACTTGAAGTGATGGATCCCAAACAAATTAAGTTTGCCGCCTCAATAATCGTCTCAGTAGCCTTTCTCAGCATTACCGCACATGCATTGGGCGACAGCGTCAACGGCGGATGCTGCCAAGATATTACCACCGCTGCGCTTTCCCGAGAACCAGCTATGGTGCAGGCCCGCGGTCTTGATCTTTTTGAAATACTCAAGCGCGAACCGCATTCAAGGTTGGTTTTGCTTGAAGCTCTGGATGACAGTGTTTGCCTTGAGCTCGGCGATGATTGTCGAGACCTCGAACCAGCAATTGTGCAACGTCTTGTAAAAATTGCACGCGAAACACAACGACAAGAGTCAGAAAATAGCTGGCAACTTTGGAACTACGGCATCAGCGCATTCAATGCTTTATTGGCATTGGCCGCATTTATTATGAGTGTTTTTGCACTTCGGGTATCGCGAAAGTAATAAAGCCGCCCTCACGAGCGGCCTTTTGTAAACTCTAAAACCGAAAAATCAATTCCGGCCCTTATCCACCAACTTGTTCTTGGCGATCCACGGCATCATTTCGCGCAGCTTTGCACCCACAGCTTCAATCTGGTGGTTGTCGTTGTTGCGGCGGATGGCTTTGAAGCGGGCGGCACCTGCACGGTATTCTTGCATCCACTCTGAGGTGAACTTGCCGGTTTGAATGTCGGTCAACACGCGCTTCATTTCGGCTTTGGTTTCGGCTGTTACGATGCGTGGGCCGGTGACGTATTCGCCCCACTCGGCGGTGTTCGAGATCGAATAGTTCATGTTGGCAATGCCGCCCTCATAGATCAGGTCGACGATCAGCTTCACTTCATGCAAGCATTCAAAATAGGCCATCTCAGGAGCGTAACCGCCTTCAACCAAGGTTTCGAAGCCAGCGCGTATGAGTTCCACCAAACCGCCGCAAAGAACAGCCTGCTCGCCGAACAAGTCGGTTTCGCATTCTTCCTTGAACGTGGTTTCGATCACGCCCGAACGACCGCCACCAACGCCTGAAGCGTAGGAGAGTGCCAAGTCATGGGCGTTGCCCGATGCGTCTTGGTGAATGGCAATGAGGCAAGGAACACCACCACCCTTTTGATATTCGCCGCGCACGGTGTGGCCTGGGCCCTTTGGCGCGATCATCACCACGTCAACGGTCTTCTTGGGTTCAATCAAACCGAAGTGCACATTGAGACCATGGGCAAATGCAATGGCTGCACCGTCGCGAATATTTGGGGCAATGTCGTCTTTGTAAATGTCAGCCTGCAATTCATCAGGCGTTGCCATCATCATCAGGTCAGCCCACTTGGCAGCTTCAGCAACAGTCATCACTTTTAGGCCGTCAGCTTCAACCTTTTTCGCCGTGGCAGAACCCTTTTTCAGGCCCACAACCAATTCCTTGGCGCCGGAATCCTTCAAGTTCAGCGCATGGGCCCGGCCCTGCGAACCATAGCCGATGATGGCTACTTTTTTACCCTTGATCAGGTTTACGTCTGCATCACGATCATAATATACGCGCATAGTTCTAAAGCCCTTCGCTAAAATAGAGTTTCGTGACAGCCGATTAGCGGGCTGGACGCCTCAAAGCAAGGTGAGAAAACAACCGGCCGCTTTGCCCAAAACTGTCAAATCGGACGATGCCGGAAGGGTTTGACAATCCGCCCTGCCACCATGCGGGCCAGCGTCCGTTGGATGAATTGCACCCGTGCCCCCTGAGAAACCAGACTATCCCGCAGCCAGGGCAGAACGATTGAATCAGATTGGTAAAACGGCGTGAAAACATAGGACAATAATTGATAGACCTTCACATGGGTGCGGCGGCTCTGGGCATAGTCCAGCGCCACCTCACGCAAATCTGTGTGCCGCTCCAGGGCTTCCGCCAATGCCATAACATCCAACAGTGCCATATTCGCACCCTGTCCCAGTTGTGGCGACGTGGAGTGTGCGCTGTCGCCGATGCTGATCAGCCGATTGCCATAGGGCTTGCACGACGTGTTGTGCTGGTATCGCGCCAGCGTTAAATCATCCGCATGTTGAATACGCCCCAACAAGCCCTCAACTTCGGGCCAATGCCGCAACACGTCTTCTTTCCAAGCACCCAAACCCCGCGCCCGCCATTGCGGCATATCTGCGTGCTTCAAACTCCAAAAGAAGGCAGCCTGCTCCCCACCTTCCGCCGTCACGCGTCCAATCGGCAAAACCCCAATCATCACTGCCGCCTTGTCATACCGCTGCATCAATGCATTGGCATCAAACGGCGTACCCGGCCACGGCAACGAAGCCCACACTGCACCATATTCCAAAACCCGACCAGAAGCTTGATCCCCTGTCCAACGCCGCAAGGGCGATTTTGCCCCCAATGCATCCACAACCAAATCAAAACGCGCGGTGCGCCGCTCTTGATTCATCACAAGAACACCATCATCAAAGCCGTTGATAAGACTCGTGTTTTCGACTGGAATTTCAGCCGCCAAAACTGCATCATACAACACGTTGAATAATGCAGCACGATGCACGGCATAACCTCGCTCCGGCCCCAATGCATCGTAGCGCACGTCTAGAACCGTTTTGCCTGAACCAGACGCCGTGCCGTGCAAGCGATCAATACGAGCACCTAGCCTGCGTATGTTGTCGCCTAAGCCCAACCAATCCAAAACCGCCAAACCCGTCGGCTGTAAGATCAACCCGGAGCCGACAGGCTTTGGTGCATCAAACTGTTCGTAGATCACAATCTTGTGGCCAAGGCGCTGCAATGCCAAGGCTGCCGCCAAACCACCCGGGCCCGCACCCGCAATAGCAATTTCAAGCTTTTTCAAATGCGCCCCAAAGCAACCGCAAGCCTAACGCCCCGAGAAATAGAGCCGTGACGCGGTCAATCCAACACTTGGCCTTCAAATAAAATCCGCGAACCGGTCCAGCTCCAAAGAATAGCGCTACAACACTGTACCACCAGAATTCATTGAAAACGACCACCCCCAATAGCGCAGACAACATCCACAACGGTGGGCTTTCGGGCAACATAGCAATGAAGATTGAACCGAAAAATACCATCACTTTCGGATTGCCAATCTGCACCCAAAAACCTCGCCAGAACGGATTTCCTTCAGCTGCCGCACCTTCCAATTGCAAAGGCACCTTTGCATGGACAAAAATTTGAAATGCAATCCAAATCAAAAACAACGCGCCAGCAATTTTCATGGCTACGAATAAAATCGGCAACGCATGGAACAATGCGTTGAGCCCAAACAGCGCCGCACCTGCCCAAATAACGGTGCCTGCTGCCAATCCCGCTGCCACTTTTACGCCGTCGCTGCGAGAGCGCACCACAGCCGTTCTGGCCGTAACCAAAAACGACGGACCAGGCGAAATCACAGCAACCATCTGTGCTGCACCAATAGCAAGAATTGTGAGAACCTCAGGTGTCGCCAATTGCATCCTGGAACAATCGCACAGTTTCGGCCATACCGAAAGTCAACGCATCGCTGGTGATGGCGTGACCGATTGACACTTCTTCCAAATTAGGAAGGGCTGCCACAAGCCGTGGCAAGTTTTCGCGGGTCAAGTCATGCCCGGCATTCAAACCAAGCCCTGCGGCTTCCGCAGCCTTGCCACAGTCCACTAACTTTGCGAATTCGCGCTGCATCGCGTCAGGCTCTAACGCTCCGCCATAGGGGCCCGTATAAATTTCAACACGATCCGCATTGATGGCCTTGGCCAGCGCCGGCGCCCCTTCATCAGGATCAACAAACACCGACACGCGCATATGAGCCTCGATGCAAGCGTTCAATCATCGGAGCCAGCCAATTGTGGTGACGCGCAAAATCCCAGCCGTGATCTGATGTCGATTGCGTCGGGATCGTCCGGCACCAACGTCACTTGGTCTGGTTGCTCAGCTTCGCACAGTGCCAAGAACCGTTCATCCGGATAACCCTCGATATTAAATTCCGCATCCGGAAAATCCTCGGCGCAACATCTCCCGCAAGTCCGAGACATCATGGCGGCGAATATGGCGTTCATCAGGCCGTGGATGCACCGTAATACCATGCGCTCCTGCTTCCAAAGCAATGCGCGATAAATCCACCACCGAAGGCCAAGGCACATCACGACGATTGCGCAAATAGGCGATCGCATTCACATTGACTGATAATTTGCAGGGCATTGTATTCTCCTGCCACTGTATATAGGATCAACCGGATTGCTGATATAGTCCGGATTGGTTATATTTTAGCAGTCCACTATGAAAGTGAGATGGAGCTTGGAGCAGCTGAAATACGACAGGATTTCGAGATGGGCCATGCAAACACTTGCTGTTGCGTGCTTGGGAGTATCTTTGGCGGCCTGCCAACTCGAAACCTCAACTGTCGAAATGGTCGAAGTGCTGCATCACGAAAACGGTTTGATTGTCAAACGCCCACAAGGGTTCACTGTTCAAAAGTCTGAAGTTGGTTTTGTCATGACCACTGAGGAAGAGGTTCGAAGGCCAATGAATTTCCACATTGGAATTATGCCCGAAGGTCAACAGCCTCAGGTAGCTCCCTCGTGGTTTGGGCTATTCGGTTACCGCTACCGTTTGGTTGAAAGTGAAGGGGGATCGGGAGGGGGTACTTACAGCCTTACTGCCATGCATCAACTGAAAAATTGTTGGGTCGTACTTGGAGCATCTCAACAAGCGGAATACGGCGCACCTTCATTTCTTGAGGCTTGGGCCGTACTCGACAATGCTTCAGCGGCAAACGACCTGAAATGCTAACCCTTCATAGCCTCAGGCCCACGCGCAATCGCCGCAACACCGGTGCGCGCCACTTCCACTAAGCCTAGCGGCACCATCAGGGAAATAAACTGATCGACCTTCTCAGGCTTACCCGTCAGCTCGAATACGAACGAATCCGTTGAAGCATCAACAACGCGGGCGCGAAACGCGTCGGCCAAGCGCAGCGCTTCAACTCGCCTGTCACCCTTGCCCGCCACTTTGATCATTGCCAATTCGCGGGCCAGAAAATTACCTTGCACCGTCAAGTCAGCAACCGAATGCACCGACACCATGCGCTCAAGCTGCACTTTGATTTGCGCGATTACTGTGTCAGTGCCCGTCGTCACGATTGTGAAGCGCGACACATGTTTTTCATGTTCGGTTTCAGACACGGTGAGCGAGTCGATATTGTAGCCCCGGCCTGCAAACAAACCAATGATGCGCGCCAAAACGCCCGGTTGGTTTTCCGCCACCACGCCCAAAACATGGGTGTGGGTCACTGGCTTCGTGGCCTCAATGATATAGGCGGATGCAGGTTGTTGGGCGGCAGGCGACATAGCAGCGGATCCTCATAACAGAAAGTCATCGGCTGTCAGCGCAATCAGGCCCTGCAGCACAACAACGGTTTCTGTACTCATATCAGCATCCGTGTTGAGGTAAAGCACCGTGTTTCCAGAATTATAAGCTGCCCGCACTTGTGATGCAGCGTTGAATGATGAAGCAAAACCAATAAAATTGAAGGCTTGGTTTCCTGCTAACCCCGCATGAGCATCTATCCCAATAAAATCAATGAGATCGTCGAGTATACTAAAGTCCTGTATGAGGTCAGCTGATGGAGAAATCAGACCGCTGTCAAACTCGCTGGTGAATACGAAGCGATCATTGCCAGCGCCACCCACCAACACATCCTTGCCCCCAAGGCCTGTCAATATATCGTGGCCCGCACCGCCTTCAAGCCGGTTATCAGCGCTGTTTCCGTTCAACTCGTCATTGCCATTGGCACCAAATGCATTTTCAATCACCACGCCGACAGCAATGGTAAAACCACCACTGATATAGTCAGCCGATGAAATAAATCCGCCGCCGCCTTCCGCAACAAGACCCGTGGCAGCCCGCAAGTCGATCACGCTGTCTGCAAAACCAGACATGGAAATGCTGTCAATGCCGCCTGTATCCCATAGACTTACATAAGCCGTCCCAGCACCATTCACTGTTGGCAAAGCGTAAGCGTTGTTGCCTGCATTGTGGCTTGCGTTTGCACCGTAAAGACTTTGCAGCGCTAGAATATCAAGCGCCATCAGTCCTGATTGAAAGCCATATGCAACTGGCTCTGCTGCGCCCAAACTGCTGCCACCTGTCTGCGCTTGGCCTGCACCGACGTCTTTGTTCCAATAGGAAATTGCACCACCATGACTTTGTGTCGCTACACCATCATTGAGACTCATCGTGGTGTAAACACCTTGGTTCAAACCAAAATATCCCAGCGACGTTGGACTGGTCACACCCGGAAAAACATCAGAATTACCACCATAGTCATGGGGGTGAGCAAGCCCCAAGGCATGAGCAAATTCATGCACGAATGTGATGTAATCAAAGCTTCCTTTGCCCAACGCTCCCGACGGATCAGCGTAGTTATCGCGCAAAATGTTGACATCGCCAAAGCCCGTAACACGTTGTTCCCCGGCAGGTACCGACCAGCCGTAACGGTTTTCGTAGGCGTCATTGTAAAGCTTGAATGTCAGATCAGATGTGCCAGCATTATCAATGCCGACATAAACAAAATCGACATTGATAATGCGTTCAAACTCCGCCAACACGGATTGAATGGCATTGCTTTCAGCCAGCGTAGGCAACAGCCCGCCCGCAGTTTTGATGCCGACTTTGATTTGCAATGAGGTGCTGCCTGACGTCCATTTCTGGCCCCAGGTCAAAGCATCGATCAAAACACTACCAGTTGGCGCAACGCTCGCCGTTGAGAGCATGCCAATCTCCATTGAAGGTGTGCCGTATCGGCACGTTCAAGGGAGAACGACGCAAGTCCTAGACCAGTTGCTTGCCCTTGGCGTCAATGGCGGTGCCCACTTCTTCGTCAGTGATGTCCGCACCCAGCAACATTTCATTGTGCGCCTTGCCTGAGGGTATCATCGGGAAGCAATTGGCGAGCTGCGCCACGCGACAATCAAAAATCACAAAGCCCGGCGTGTCGATCATTTTCTGGATCATGCCATCAAGCTCGGCTGGCTTTTCACAACGCATACCCGTGCCGCCATAGGCTTCCGCCAGCTTCACAAAATCCGGAAGAGAATCCATATAGCTTTCCGACAGGCGGTTGCCGTGTAACAGCTGCTGCCACTGCCGCACCATGCCCATGTATTGATTATTCAGAATGAAAATCTTGACGGGCAAACGATGTTGCAGGGCGGTCGACATTTCCTGCATGTTCATCAACACCGAGGCGTCGCCTGCAATACACACACATAGCGATTTTGGATGTGCGGCTTGCACGCCCATGATCGCTGGCAAGCCATACCCCATGGTGCCCAAGCCGCCCGATGTCATCCAGCGGTTCGGTTCTTCAAAGCGATAAAACTGCGCCGCCCACATTTGGTGTTGGCCCACTTCGGTCGAAATATAAGTGTCGCGATTTTTCGTCAGCTCATACAAGCGCTGAACCGCATATTGCGGCATGATTACGTCCTTGTTCGGACGATACTTCAGGCAGTCAACAGCTTTCCAATCAGAAATCTGCGCTTTCCAACTGGTCAGCGCTTTCTTATCCAGCTCAACAGTACGCGATTTCCAAAGTGAAATCATCTGTTCCAGCACATGGGCCACATCGCCGATCACCGGAATATCGACCTTGACGGTTTTGTTGATCGATGAAGGATCGATATCGATATGGATCTTTTTCGACTTCGGCGAGAATGCATCAAGACGCCCGGTGATGCGGTCATCAAACCGCGCACCCACATTGATCATCACATCGCAATCATGCATGGCCATATTGGCCTCGTAAGTGCCGTGCATGCCCAACATGCCGAGCCATTCCTTACCTGACGCCGGATAAGCGCCAAGCCCCATCAAGGTCGAGGTGATAGGAATGCCCGTCATCGCAACAAATTCACGCAGCAGCTTAGACGCCGTCGGACCCGAATTGATCACGCCACCACCGGTGTACAAAAGCGGGCGCTTGGCTTTTGCAATCAATTCAATTGCCGCGCGCACCGAAGCCAAGTCAGGTTTCACCCTGGGTTGATATGACTTGATGATCACACCTTGCGCACCCGTATATTTGCCCTTGGCAAATTGCACGTCCTTTGGAATATCAACAACCACCGGACCAGGGCGGCCCGGTGCGCGCCACATAAAACGCTTCATGGATGATGCGCGCCAGATCATTCACATCCTTCACCAGCCAATTATGCTTTGTGCAAGGCCGCGTAATGCCAACCGTATCGCATTCTTGAAATGCATCCATGCCGATCAAATGCGTAGGCACCTGGCCCGTCAACACCACCATGGGGATCGAGTCCATCAGCGCATCAGTGAGGCCCGTCACGCAATTGGTAGCACCCGGACCGGAGGTGGCCAGTGCCACACCCACTTTGCCCGTCGAACGCGCATAGCCTTCGGCCATATGCGTGGCACCTTGTTCGTGTCGCACCAGAATGTGCTTTACTTTTTCCTGCTGGAAAAACTCGTCGTATATCGGCAGCACCGCTCCGCCGGGATAGCCAAACACATGGGCAACGCCCTGCTCGGCCAAAGCCTTCAAAACAATTTCCGCACCGGTCATCAATTCTTGCGCCATAACATCCTCATCAACTCATCAGTCTCAATACCTGAATTTTTCCAATAAAAAAGGCCCCTGTGAGGGACCTCGGTTTACCGCGCAACACCGTGTATCCGGCAGGGTTAACCCTGCCCGGCGCTACGCGATCCCACGACGAAGATAAGCTTGTTCATGGCAAGGTGTTTATGGTCCGTGTGCGGAAAGGTCAAGGGGGCGGAAGTCATTGACCTATATCAGGAAAATAATGCTTGACACCGCGCGGTTGAAAGGCTAGAAACTGCAATACTCCACAATTCCGCCCTGCCCCAAACAATAGTCTTGAGTCCATCATGAAGACGACGTTGGGGGTGGCGTATGGAGTTCTCCGCTCCACAATTCTTTCACTCCTCTTCAACCAACCCCTTGACTTACTCCACCACTGCCGTCACCCCGGCGAAGTGTTTAGACCGGAGACATAGCTGACACCTGTTCGGAGACATGGTTGACATTTTTTCAGGTTGCCAAGTCAATTGTTTTGATGAGGTTTGTAGGATACGGTAGGATAAGGAAGGTAAGATAAGGGAGAAGATAAGGGAGAAGATAAGGGAGAAGATAAGGGGAGAAGATAAGGGGGGAGAAGATAAGGGGACGCTTCCCTTTTCATTCTCGTAATTTGTGCTATAACCTGATCCATGCCACGTCTCGCCCGCTCTGTTTTCGCAAAAATGCCTCATCACATCACCCAACGGGGGAACCGTCGGGAGGATGTATTTTTTGACGATGAAGACCGCGAGGTTTATCTGACTTGGCTGCACGCCTATGCCATTGAGCATCAGGTTGAAGTGGCGGGTTATTGTTTGATGACGAACCACATTCATCTCATTCTCATTCCGTCAACAGAAGACGGGTTGCAGAAGGTTATGAAGCCTTTGCACATGCGCTATGCCCAACGCCTGAATCGTGCCCGTCAACAGCAGGGGCATGTGTGGCAGGGGCGGTATTTTTCGTCTGTGTTGGATGGCGATTATTTCCGCGCGGCGCTGCGCTATGTTGAGCGCAACCCGGTGAGGGCCAAAATGGTGCGCAAGGCCGAGAATTATGAATGGTCCAGTGCGCGCGGCCATTGCGGGCTTACCACCGACCCGCTGCTGCGGCCTAAAGCGGCTTGGCGGGATGATTTCAGTGACATTAAGAGTTGGCAATCATGGTTGGCCGAACCCGACGAAGATGCGGCCCTTCTGGTGCTGCGCCGCAACGCCATGATGGGCCTGCCTTGCGGATCGGAAAAATTCATCAAGAAAATCGAGCGCCTGAGCGGCAGGAAATTGCACTACAAGCCACAAGGTCGACCAAGAAAGATGAGGAAAAATGCAAACAAAGGGTAGCGTCCCCTTTAATGTTCCCTTTAATGTTGCGGATCGGAAAAATTCATCAAGAAAATCGAACGCCTGAGCGGCAGGGAATTGCACTACAAGCCACAAGGTCGACCAAGAAAGGCGAGGAAAAATGAAAACAAAGGGTAGCGTCCCCTTTATTATGTCCTGGAGACAGTGTTGGATGGAGACAGTGTTGGATTGACAGAGGCGGAGAATATTCAAGCTTCATACAAAGCAGAAGGAATTCGGCGCGGGGTACCTATTATCAGATTTGAAGACCAGAGCTACTTGGCAGTTTCTAACGATCAGCTGAGGTCGCTCAATGGTGCATAAAGTTGACCGCTGTAATCCGGAGTTCTGGCCTAAAATCGAGATAAAGGACGAGGTTCCTTTTGGCACCAATCCAAGGATTATGGACGTCTATGGTTGGGGATACAAAATCAACGGGCCGATGCCAACACTTTTACAGCTGAAAAGCACGGGCAAGCTTTGGGATTTCTTCGCAATAGTCTGGCAGTATACAGGAGTTAGCGAGCGACTTCGGCAAATTATAGAATATGTCGAACCGGGCGTGCATCAGTTTTTTCCAGTCACAATCCTGCAACGCAGCGGCACACCTTTTGATGAAAAATACTACATTCTTAATGTGGCACAAAAATTCGGGGCACAGCTGCATCGGACAGGTGCGCCAAATGTGGTTAGAGAAGAGTTATTTCGTACGGGCTTAGACAATCCGTATGGCTCGCCACCTTACTTGGTGTTGGGTGACAACAATCCCGTATTCAGTCGTCCCAAAATCGCTGGGCGTCATTTGTGGATACATACCGACACTTTGAACAAATGCGTTGTGATGTCTGACGCGATGTTCAAGCGTTGGAAAAAAGAAAAAATCCGCCGTTATGAAGTGTTCCCAAAAAAAGGCTTTTATCAGGAGGTGGATGCCCCTTGGACAGCTGATGAGCAAATCCCTCAAACGCTTGCTTGGTACACCAATGCCTTGAATGACTTGAAAGCGGGGCGCGACACGCCGCAAGCGAAACATATTATGACCAATGGCCACAGGGAACTCCCTTGGCTTCATCAAGACTGTCCTTCGATAGCCTCCGAAATCGAAAAGTGCCTCAATTCTCTGCCGCCAAAGGTTCAACAATGAACAAACATCATTTGATTCCAAAGTCTCAACTCAATCATCCTGTTCTTAAATTTCTGTTGGCGAATGGCGGCTTTGACATTGATCATGCCGACAATTTATTGATGTTGCCTTCAGAGTCAAAAGCGGCCCAAGCCGCAGGCGCAGCGCTAGACGTTGATGGTGATGCCAATCACGTAGGGAAGCACTCAAAATACACTCAAGCTGTGAAGGCACTCCTCGACAAGTTGCAGTCCGAGAATGATATTGACGAAGATGGCAACTCCAATATTTCTACCGAGAGAGCGAACAAACTCCGGAAATACGGAAATAAGGGGACGCTACCCTTTAATTGCAACTTCAGCGCAATCACGGGCGCAAATCTTGGACGTGCAATGGTGTGGTGGACAGCATGCCCGCTTGACCAAGCGCTTTTGCTGTACCAAACACGAGACTGATGCAAACCGCCCGATTAATTCTGCGTGATCTGCGCGATGAGGATGCCCCTGTCCTCTCGCGTGAACTGGCCAACTTTAATATCACCCGCAACACCAGCAGCATTCCCCACCCCTACACCTATGCAGATGCCGTCGATTTTATTGCCCGTCAAAAATCAAAATTTTCCGCCTCAATCAAAAAGGGCATTGCACTCAAGCAAACTCCGGATGAGCTTATCGGAAGCGTTCGCTTGCATATTGATCCGACAGCGAACACGTGCGAATTGGGTTATTGGATTGCGGAACCACACTGGGGAAAAGGCTATGCCACTGAGGCTGCCGCTTTCATGGTTGACCATGCGTTCACGGATTTGAACTTTCCGATCATTCTTGCCGATTACAACACCGATAATCCCGCATCAGGTTGCGTGCTCCAGCGTCTTGGATTTTCAGAGACCGGCAGAGGTGATGACTTTTCTGTCGCCCAAGGCAAACGGGTACCAGTCGTGTTCATGCGATTGACGAAAGCGAAGTGGTATTCTCCCACCCCTTCATCTGCCCACGCCACCAGGTGAGTTGACGTTTAATATACTGCCGCGTTGCCGTCTTTGCCAAAACCACGGCATCATCCAATGTCGTTTCACCCCGCAGATGCGCCTGCAATTCTGGAACACCGATGGCTTTCATGACGGGCTGTGCAGTGGGTAAATTTGGGAGGGCTGCAACTTCATTCAAAGCACCCTGCTCCATCATGGCATCGAAACGTCGTTCCGCGCGGGCGTAAAGTTCCTCACGCGGCACGTTGACAAACAACCGCTCCACATTGATATCATTCAAAAAAGCTTCTCCCTGCGCTTCCGCCTGCCAGGTTGCCAAGGTTTTACCCGTCGCATCCACAACTTCGAGCGCACGGAGAATGCGCTGGCGGTCAGCCGGGTTGAGTTTGGCAGCGCCCACGGGATCAAGCCGCTGCAACGCTTCGTGCAAATCTCCGTCGTATCCACGCCATTTTTCGCGCATCGTTTCAGGAATGGGCGGCACTTCGGCGAGACCACCCTGAAGCGCCATAAAATAGAGCCCCGTTCCACCCACAATGATGGGAAGCCGCTCAATCGCCCAGCACGCCGCAATCTCAAGCTTTGCGTCCCGGAGCCAGTGCCCGGCGGAATAATCCTCCGCACCATTAACATGACCATACATGCGGTGCGGGGCTTGCCCCTCCTCCGTCCGCCGATGGCCGGGCCGACAGCAGGCGCAATTCCTTATACACCTGCATCGAGTCAGCATTGATGATCACGCCGCCCCGTTCGCGCGCAAGTTTGATGGCCAAGGCGGACTTGCCGCTGGCGGTGGGGCCTGCAATAAGCACGGCGGATTTAACAAGTGATTTGGGCATCATGGATTCTGTACTCGTTCTTATGGCAGCTCCGGGGTCTGGCGCAATCACAACTCGCGTGGTGGAAGCGCTGCGCGACCATGGTGCGGGAGAACCGCATTGGTTGGCCAGAGGTGAAGCCTGCGAAGTTGAAGCCTTCCCGCGCATTTCTGAATTCATGGTGGAACTCCGCAATCATAAAATTGATGCCGCCATGGTGTCTATTCACAATCGCCGCAAACGACTTCTGTTGGCCGATATGGACTCAACTATGATCCACCAGGAATGCATCGACGAGCTTGGCGTTGTCGCAGGCGTTGGTGACCAGATTAAGATGATCACCGCCAAAGCCATGCGTGGTGAATTGGATTTCGACGGGGCATTGCGCGAGCGCGTCGCCCTGCTCAAAGGCCTCGACACCTCCGTCATCACAACATTACTCCGTGAACGGATTACTTTGATGGAGGGTGGCAAAATCTTGCTGGCTACCATGCGCGCCAACGGCGCCTATGCGGCATTGGTGTCCGGTGGATTTTTGTCATTCACGGGGCCAGTGGCCGCACAATTGGGCTTCCACGAAAACCGCGCGAATACACTGATTGAAAAACACGGCAAACTGACGGGCGAAGTGGCTTCACCCATTTTGGGCCAGCAAGCAAAATTGGATTCCCTCCGCGAAATTGCATCCGCCCACGGCATCACTCCTGCTGACGCAATCGCTGTCGGCGATGGTGCCAATGATTTGGCCATGCTCTCAGAAGCAGGCCTCGGCGTGGCGCTTCATGCTAAACCCCATGTTCAAGAAAGCTCCCTCGTCCGCATCAATCATGGCGACTTAACATCGCTGTTGTATCTGCAAGGCTATCGCAAAGAACAGTTTATGGACGTCTGATGTTCAGCGCTTTCCGCCACATCTGGAATGACAGCACCATTCGTGTGGCCACTCTAACTGTATTTTGCGTCGGCTTCACCTATGCATCAACCATTCCCTATTTCTCCTTGATCGGCATTGCGCAACTGGGAATGTCGACCGGGCTCTATGCTGTTGTATCTGCGCTCACAGCATTTATGGCGATGATTGGCGCAGTTGGATTGGGCTTTCTGTCGGACAGATCGCCCAACCGAAAGCGCGGCGTGATGCTTTCGCTCAGCATTGGTTTAGTGGGTTTTGGCGGGTTTTATCTTTTCCCCTCCGTTTGGACTTTCGCGGCTTTTCTGCTTTTCATCACACCGGTTTCAGGTGCTGCTTACTCACAACTTTTTGCAATCATCCGCTCAGCTTCCAACACAAGAGCACCCGCAGAAGCGACGCAAATAAACTCAACCGCCCGCTCCACCTATGCTCTGTCTTGGGTGGTGGTACCGGGGCTGGTTGGAGCTTACATTGCGACGCGACAAGATGTGTCAGACAGCTTTGCAATTGCTGCAGTGGCGTTTCTGGTTTGCCTCATCCTGTTTGGGGTGTTCGGCAAACCCGGCGGAAGAGTTGAACCAAGCAAACTCACGGTGTGGGACGGCTTGAAAGAAGCGTTTGGACTCGTTTTCAGCAAACATATTGCACTCCGCATACTTGCGCTCGCGATGATTGCCAGCGTGCAATGGGTGAGTGGCAGTCTGTTACCGCTGGTCATCGTCAAAATGCCAAGCGGTGACACGAGCGTGGTTGGTATTTTTGCGGGGTTAACAGCGGGCTTGGAAGTGCCGCTTATGTTGATAGGCGGCGTTGTTCGCCAGCCGCTTTCCGCTTTGGAAGATCATTGTTGGTGGCGGACTTGTCTATGCACTTTATTTGGGGCTGGTGGGCTTTGCCCATAGCGTTCCACAAATCTACGCATTGTCGATTTTAAATGCGATTGGAAACGCCATCATGCTCACCCTGCATCTTTCGTATTTGCAAAATTTGTTACCTGACAGACCGGGGCTTGGCACTTCTCTTTTGAGCATCGGAGCACTTGTGTGCAAAGTCATTGCCACTGGCGTATTCGCCCTTTCTGGAACAGCACTCGGCTTTTCGGGTGCCGCTTTGGTCGGCGCAGTGATCGCAGTCCTCGGGTGTTTGATGTTACTAACACTCGATCGCGATAAACCTACGGTGAGCTGAACAGGGCTTGCCTATTTCATCATCATGCGCAAATCTCTTGTGACAAGGGAGAACCATAATGGCCAAAAAAGCGAAGAAGAAAACCGCCGCGAAAAAAGTCGTTAAGAAGAAAGCTGTGAAAGCAGCAAAGCGCGCAGCACCTAAAAAGGTCGCCAAAAAACCTGCTCCCAAAAAGAACGCTGCTCCAAAGAAAGTTGCCATCGCCAAAGTCCCTGCGGGCACGCGCAAAATTCAAATGGGCGAGGATCGTATCCCCAAGGGCTGGTACAACATCATGGCGGACTTGCCAGTGCCGCTGCCACCACCACTGCATCCAGGCACATTACAACCCATCGGCCCCAGTGATTTAGCGCCGCTTGTTCCCCATGGGCCTAATCATGCAAGAAGTCGCGTCAGACCGCTACATCGACATTCCAAAACCCGTCACCGACATTTACAAAATGTGGCGCCCCACACCGCTCTATCGCGCATATGGTTTGGAAAAAGCCTTGGGTACCACGGCGAAGATTTATTACAAGTATGAAGGCGTATCCCCTGCGGGCAGCCACAAGCCCAACACCGCTATTCCGCAAGCTTTCTATAACAAGCAAGAGGGTGTCAAAAAACTCGTCACCGAAACCGGTGCGGGCCAGTGGGGCTCGTCACTCGCCATGGCAGGTGCGCTGTTTGATATTGATGTGAAGGTCTTTCAAGTCGGCGTGTCATTCCGGCAAAAGCCATACCGCAAAGCCATCATGGAACTCTATGGCGCCCAATGCGTCTCAAGCCCTTCGATGGAAACCAATGCGGGCCGCTCTATTCTGGCGAAGGATCCTAATTCCAATGGCTCCCTCGGCATTGCCATTTCCGAAGCTGTGGAAGTGGCGGCCACCAACGACGATACGAAATATGCGTTGGGCTCTGTGTTGAACCACGTGCTCATGCATCAAACCGTTATCGGCCAGGAAGCCATCGAACAAATGGCGATGGCCGGTGCTGCCCCTGATATTATCGTGGCCTGCACAGGTGGTGGTTCAAACTTCGCAGGCCTGACCTTTCCATTTATCGGTCAACAATTGCGTGGCGGCAAAAAAGTCCGCGTCATCGCCGCTGAACCTGCGGCCTGCCCTTCTTTGACCCGCGGCAAATACGCCTATGACTTTGGTGACACATCCCACATGACGCCGCTTGTCAAAATGCACACACTGGGTTCCACCTTCATGCCCCCGGGTTTCCATGCGGGTGGTCTTCGTTATCACGGCATGGCACCCCTGGTGTCACACTTGAAAGAGTTGGGACTGATCGAAGCAGAAGCCTACACACAAAACGCTTGCTTCGAAGCCGGTGTATTATTCGCCAAAACCGAAGGCATCGTTCCAGCACCTGAAGCCAACCATGCCGTCAAAGGCGCCATCGACGCGGCCTTGCGCGCCAAGCGCGACGGCACCAGCCCAACGATCCTGTTCGGTCTCTGCGGCCATGGTCATTTCGATATGACGGCCTATGCGGATTATACAGCGGGTAAGTTGGAAGATAAGAGCTACGATGAAAGTGCATTGCAGGCTTCCCTGGCCGACCTGCCACGTATCGCTGCAGAGTAGTCCATCTCCACCACTGCAACGTAGGGATCATGCACATGAGCATGATCCCTTTTTCATTTGAACCTACACGCTCTGCAGGCCTGGCGCGCCTTGCAGCATTCGCCCCTCGCACTGGCCGCGATTATGCCGTTCTTCGCAACACCGATGAAGGACCGGGGTTGCGCCTTAACGTGTCCATGCTCTCGCCCTATCTCCGGTACCGCATGATCACGGAAGAACAGGTCTTGGCGACCGTGTTGGACCGCTTTTCGTGGACAACGGCAGAAAAGTTCATTCAAGAGGTTTTCTGGCGTGCATATTTCAAAGGCTATCTTGAAACCCGCCCGAGCCTTTGGCAAAATTACTTAAGCGACTTGCAAAGCCTCGAAAACACGAGAGGTGACCTCGCCTATCAAAGGGCCATAAACGGGCAAACCTCAATCGCGTGTTTTGATCACTGGGTCGACGAGTTGAAGTCGACGGGTTATTTGCACAACCATGCCCGCATGTGGTTTGCATCGGTTTGGATTTTCACATTGAAGCTGCCGTGGCAATTGGGTGCCGACTTTATGTACCGCCATCTGATTGACGGTGACCCCGCATCCAACACACTGTCGTGGCGCTGGGTCGGTGGCTTGCACACCAAAGGCAAAACCTATTTGGCACGGCCCGACAACATTGCAAAATACACCAATGATCGCTTCAATCCCACCGGACTGGCTGACGACGCACCCGCGTTGGAAGAAGCAGCCACACCCCATCCTTCACCACTACCACCAGCGACCGGGCAGTGGCCTGAAGGCCGCTACGGCGTGCTCATCACTTCGGAAGATCTTTCGTTTGATGGTGCAACGCCTGCGAGTATAGCGATTTCAACTGAGCCTGTGACAAAGCCCGGCGGAATTGAAAGCAGCGTCAGTTACAGCTTTCGCAAAGCTGCTTTGCAGGATGCATCGACGCGCACTGCACAAACTGCATTGCTGCATAACCTCAGCACGCTTGCACCCGAATCAGTTTTGCAATGGTGCAAGCACAAAGACCTCACAACGGTTGCTGTCGCATACGCGCCGGTCGGACCGGAAGCTGACGCACTCACTGAAATAGAACAACATCTTTCACAACACGGAATAACCTTACTACGCGTGCGACGACGTTACGATACACTCACTTGGCCTCATGCCAGCAAAGGCTTCTTCGCCCTGAAAGAAAAAATCCCAACTCTGCTGGAGAAACTCAATTTGCAGTCTACGCAAGGGCAACTACTTTAAATGCCTGAGGGACACACCATTCACCGCGCGGCGCAAGATCAACGCAAGATGCTGGCCGGCCACGTGCTTCAGGTGTCGTCACCCCAAGGGCGTTTTCTTGAAAGTGCGACGGAGATTGATGGCCTGATATGCGAAAGTATTGAGGCTTACGGCAAGCACCTGCTCTATCAATTTAGCAATGGTCTATCACTCCATATTCACTTGGGTCTGTTCGGTAAATTTAAGCCGCATAAGCGCCCCGCCAAAGAACCCGTCGGCGCCGTCCGCGTCAGGCTTGAAAGTCCTACCCACGTTGTAGATATCAACGGCCCCAACACCTGTGAATTGCTGACGCCAGATGAACGCCACGTATTGGTCAGTCGCATCGGCCCCGACGTGTTACGTAAAGACGCTGATGCAACATGCGCCTTCAACCGCATTGCCAAAAGCAAAGCCCCCATTGGACTGTTATTGATGGACCAAGCTGTGATCGGCGGCATTGGCAATATCTATCGCAGTGAAATTTTATGGCGCTGCCAAATCAGCCCCCATACACCGGGCAAAAACATAGACCGCAGCACCTTCGACATGTTGTGGAATGACGCCGTTCAGCTGTTGCAAATCGGCGTCAAATACAACGCCATCATCACTGTCGATGGCGTAGCGAAAGCCAAAAGCCGTTATGGCGAGCGCGTCAACATTTTCAATAAACCCCATTGCCCCAAATGCCACGGCGAAATCACCCGCATCGAAATGGCCACGAGACGTGCTTACTACTGTGACATCTGTCAGCCCGCACTTTAAACACCCATGCCCCACTTCCGACCATCATAAATCGCCATCGCAGCCGTACGCGCGGCGGTGGCATCACCGATCGTCGCGTCTCCAGTTTCATCGGCCAACCATCTCTCCGAGACATTTGTTGCCGCAATCACCAGCGTGTCAGCATCAATCCGATAGGCCGTGCCACCACTAACCTGCACCGTGGCACCATTGCCGAGCCATTCAAGCATCACATGCTCCGTCAACAACACAGCGCCTAATTCCCGCAAACGCGCGCGAGCTTGTATGTCCGCCGCTGTCCGTGCCATTTCAGCCATCACCACGGGGGAACTGGTGACAACCGTTACATGATGTCCCTGCTCAGCCATTAAAATTGCAGTGCCTGTCCCCTTCCAATTCGACGTTTCATCCAGCAACACCACGCGCTTTCCCAGCTGCACCCGCTTGGCCATCACGTCCTCAGCGGAATACACTTGCCCCCGCTCAATTCCCGGCAACACATCAAACTGCGGCATCGCCCGCTGAAAGCCCTTCACATCTGGCTGAGACCCTGTTGCGATGATAACGTCGTCTGCGGCAAAGGCATTGACCTCATCCGCATCCATCGGTGCATTCATCAGTATACGGACTTGTAATTGGTTCAATTGCCGTTCCAACCAATCGATATAGTCGATAATTTGATGCCGCCGTGGCTGCAACCCTGCCAGTCGAAATTGTCCACCTAACTTGTCCGATGCTTCAGCCAGCGTGACGTGATGTCCCCGTTCCGCTGCGACGCGTGCGGCTTCCATGCCAGCAACACCACCACCGACGATTAGAACTGTCTTTGGCTTTTCAGCTGGCGTGAAACGGTCACCACCCCATTCAAATTCACGCCCTGCCGAAGGATTGATCAAACAGGAAATCCAATAATCTCGGTAACGCCTGCCCCAACACATTTGATTACACGATAAACAAGGCCGCACATCTTCCGCCCGCCCAGCCTGCGCTTTTGCAACCCAATGCGGATCAGCAATTTGCCCCCGCACAATCGACACCATATCAGACTGACCGGACTTCAAAACTGCTTCGGCATTTTCAGGCGTGCGGATATGTGCCTCGGCTTGCACCTTGGCGAACCTCACAACGGATTTCAGTGCCTCTGCATGTTCAGCACCCAACTTGTCCGCATGGAAGGCGTTTGGAATAATTCCTGTGAAGTTGAAATAACTTCCAGTTCCACAGGTCACATAATCCATCAACTCCCTTTGATCATGCCACGCGATGATGTCTTGCAATTGTTCCGTGGTCTGAGAAACTTCAGACGTCGTGTCCATATTGACAGCAAGTCCGATGATGAAATCATCCCCCGCCATTTGGCGAATGCGTTCCAGCACCGTTCGGGAGAAGCGCATACGGTTTTCGAATGAACCACCCCATTGATCATCACGTCGATTGTTGAAAGGCAACCAAAACTGATCCGGCAAGGCGTTATAGGCTGCGAACAGTTCAATACCATCAAAGCCCGACGCTTTGGCCCGCCGCGCCGCCTGCACGTAACCATCAATCACATCTTCAATTTCAATGCCAGACATGGCATGGCTGCCATCGGAGTCATGAAATGACGCGACGCCGGATGGCGACCAAGCGGCGTGATATGAGTTGTCGGAGTCGCCATGCCCGCCGACATGATAGAGCTGATGGCAAATTACTGCGCCATGCGCATGCACGGCATCCGTCACTTTGCGAAAATGCGGAATGATCTCGTCTGACGAATGTTTGAAATTGCCACGTGTCAAAACCGCAGAGGCATGCACTGGCACGGGCTCCACCACAATCATCGCCGCACCACCACGCGCCCGTTCCTCATAGTAACCACGATGGCGTTCACCCGGCAAACCGCGCTCTGCCATGTTGGCCGTATGCGCACCAAACACGATACGATTCCGCAAGGTTTTATGGCGCAATTGCAAGGGCTGAAAAATCGCAGGGAACGTGTTCATGCGCAATAACCCTGAATGCATTTTAAAAGTTCCGCATCAATCGGAAGACCGGACTTTTTCAACCGCTTGATATTGGCTTCACGCAGCGCATTCGGCATGCGTGCGCCTTTTTGCGCTGTGATTGACATCATCAGTGCCTTAACTTGTTTATGAAAGGTGCCCGAAAACAAATTGGGATCAAACGCGATGAAAAACTGGCCATTGCCAACAGCTTTCCCATCATCCACCATCATGGAGCCCATTTGCAAAGCGCGGAATGATCCCGTCATCGCTGCACACATGACCTCAACAATCAAACCCTGCCCGAAACCCTTGTATCCACCTGCGGGAACCATAGACCCCGCCATTCCCTTAACAGGATCATCCGTAGGCTGACCATTCACATCAAGCGCCCACCCCAAGGGAATAGAGCGTCCTTGTTCCGCAGCCGTGCGCACGGCTGTCCAAGCCACAGCTGACGCCGACTGATCAATCAAAAAAGCAATCTCGCCGCGCGGCGCAGGCACGGCAAATGACAAAGGGTTGGTGCCAATCACAGGTTTGTTGCCACCCACAGGCGCAATCGCTGGAACCGCATTGGCAAATCCAAACGCCAGCAAACCCTGCTTGGCCAAAACGCCCGTGTGGTAACCCAGCGTAGCCGCGTTGTAAGAATTATGCACGGCCATCGCCGCAACGCCATATTTCTTCGCCGCTGGCGCAAGCTTGGCAAACCCCGCCTCAATCGCTGGATGCGCGAAACCCTGCTTCGCATCCACATGCACAACCACAGGCGAATGCATTTTCACTTTTGGTCTTGCGCGGCCATCAACTTTGCCGGATTTGACGTGTGCACAATAGGTTGGAAGCCAATCAAAGCCATGCCCCTCAAGCCCTGAAAGTTCCGTATCAAGAATAGCTTCGGTGAAATATGTGGCATTGCGCGGCAGCAAACCGGCCCCCGTCAGCGCGCCAAATATTAAGGCCCGCGCTTTGGCAACACTGAGGGTGACGTTTGCCATATCACATCAAAAGCATCCAAGCCGCCATCGCTGCCATGCCCAGATTTTCGATGATGGTGACCACCGACATCGGCAATTTGAACACCGTGCCGAGACAAGCACATTCGATGGTCTGCTTGGAACGATTGGCTTGAATAACCCCAACAGCGCCCACCAAGCTCAACACCAAAGCAAGCCAACTTAACACGCGCATATCGAGCCAAAACAAAAATCCAAATCCGAGCGCCAGTTCCACGAAGGGATAAGCATAACCCCAAGCTGGGACATGTTTGGCAATCACATCATACTGTGCATAGGACCGCGCAAAGGCCGGCACATCCAACAATTTGAAAGCACCAAACACAATATAAAACCCGGCCATAAAGCCCATCATCCAACCCATGAAGTGCCTGCGGCCAATGGCACCACTGCGATCAACACCATGACCAACAACAAGGGATAATAAGTCGCGATCCAAGACGGCCCAGCAACCGCCTCCATCGAAGCACGATATTTACCAATGGAAGACAGCGCCGCGTTAATCTGATCAACACCCACACTGGCCGTGGTCACAGCACGCGGCGGATCCAGCGTCACCGTCACATCAGGCAAAAGCGCTGCGAGTGTTTTCTCAACCTTGCTGCGGCAGCCGTTGCAGGTCATTCCGGAAATGGCAAATTCGGTCATGCTCTGAACTTAATGCATAGATTGGCCAATCTCAAGAAATTGTGGTAACATTCATGGTCACTTTAAAAGGAGACAATCATGTCTGAAATCACAAATGGCGTAAGCTGGCTTGCGGTGATTGCCGGTGCCGTTCTTTCGTTTGTGTTAGGGTACTTCTGGTATTCGCCGACATTGTTTGGCACGAAGTGGGCGGCAGGTTCCCATGTCGAATTGAACACGGCGGACAAAATGCCGATAACGGCCATGGTCACGCAAGGCATTGGCTTGTTACTGATGAGCTGGTTTGTCGGCGTCACCGCCAACAATTATGCGGGTTGGACAGTCACTCTCGCAACAATCGCGTTCACGGTCCTCGCATTTTCGGGCAATTCCTTCAGCGGCAAATCCAACTACGCCCGCTGGGTGGACGCGGGATACTGGATCGCATGCCTGGTGATCATGATCATCATGCAAGACATCCAGCGCCTCTTCTTGTGACTGCTGACACCAACTGACAGCAAGGCCCTTACATCCCCTGCTGCCACACTCTATATTCGTGGCCATGGGCCATTCTCGACAAGACGGCGGTTTCGCTGATTTTTCTTCTGCACCTTTAACCCCGCTGCCGGAGCTGCCGGAAACGGCGCGCGCCGGGCTGGAAGGCTTGCGGCCTGACATCGCTGCGGCCTTGCCAGACACCGCTGGCTTTGTGCCTTATAAGCCGCCAAAGCCGCCCAAATCCGAAGGTGGTATTCCGTTCCAAATTGTCTCCGAATTTGAGCCAAAAGGCGATCAGCCCACAGCCATTGCGGAACTCGTCGAAGGCGTGAACAGCAAAGAGCACGACCAGGTGCTGTTGGGCGTTACGGGCTCAGGCAAAACCTTCACCGTGGCGCAAATCATCGCCAAAACCAATCGCCCCGCCCTCATCCTCGCACCCAACAAAACTCTGGCCGCCCAGCTCTATGGCGAGTTCCAACACTTCTTCCCCAACAACGCGGTGGAATATTTCGTTTCGTATTACGACTACTACACGCCGGAAGCCTACGTGGCGCGGTCGGACACCTACATCGAAAAAGAAAGCGCCATCAACGAACAGATCGACCGCATGCGCCACTCGGCCACGCGGGCACTGCTGGAGCGTGATGATGTTGTGGTGGTCGCGTCTGTCTCCTGCATCTACGGCATCGGCGACGTGGAAACCTATTCCGCCATGACGTTTCAGATCAAGAAAGGCGCACGCATTGCCCAGCGCGCCTTGATCGCTGATCTCATCGCACTTCACTACAAACGCAACGACCAGAATTTCGTGCGCGGCACCTTCCGCGTGCGCGGCGATACCATTGAATTATTCCCATCTCACTTGGATGATCGCGCCTGGCGCATTTCCTTGTTCGGCGATGAAGTGGAACAGATCGTTGAGTTCGATCCGCTCACGGGCCAAAAGAATGCTGAATTGGAAAGCGTCAAAGTCTATTCCAACTCGCATTACGTCACGCCGAAACCAACGCTTGAACAAGCCGTGCGCCGCATCAAGGAAGACCTGCGTTTGCGCCTTGCCGAATTCAACGCGGCAGGCCGCATCCTGGAAGCGCAGCGCCTCGAACAGCGCGTCATGTTCGACATTGAAATGATCATGGCCACAGGCTCTTGTGCGGGCATCGAAAACTATTCGCGCTACCTCACAGGCCGCAAACCCGGCGAACCACCACCGACACTGTTTGAATATCTGCCAGACAATTGCTTGGTCTTCATCGACGAAAGCCACGTCACCGTTCCGCAAATCGGCGGCATGTTCAAGGGCGACTTTTCGCGCAAAGCCACGCTGGCTGAATATGGCTTCCGCCTGCCCTCCTGCATCGACAATCGCCCCCTACGCTTTGAAGAGTGGGACGCCATGCGCCCGCAAACCGTTTACGTCTCGGCCACCCCCGGCCCTTGGGAATTGAAACAAACCGGCGGCGTATTCTCCGAACAGGTCATCCGCCCCACGGGCTTGATCGATCCGCCCGTGTTCATTCGCCCAGTCAAAACCCAAGTCGATGACGTCATCGCCGAATGCAAGGAAGTGGCGCTGAAAGGCTATCGCGTTCTGGTCACTACTTTGACCAAGCGCATGGCCGAAGACCTCACCGAATACATGCACGAGCAAGGTGTGCGCGTGCGCTACATGCACAGCGACATCGACACGCTGGAGCGCATCGAAATTCTGCGTGACCTGCGGCTGGGCGCATTCGATGTGTTGATCGGCATCAATCTGCTGCGCGAAGGTCTCGACATTCCCGAATGCGCGCTGGTGTGCATTTTGGACGCTGACAAGGAAGGTTTCCTGCGCTCGGAAACCTCACTGGTGCAAACCATCGGCCGCGCTGCGCGTAACGTCGATGGCCGCGTGATTATGTATGCCGATAAAATCACCGGCTCCATGCAACGCGCCATCGCCGAAACCGACCGCCGCCGCGAAAAACAAACCGCTTACAACACCGCCAACGGCATCACGCCGATGAGCATCAAGAAAAACATCAACGACATCATGAAGTCGGTCTACGAACAAGACCACGTGCAAGTCGAAGGCGCCGATGTGCCGCTCGTAGGCCACAACCTCAAAACCGTGCTGGCCGACATGGAAAAGAAAATGCGCGAGGCCGCATCGAATTTAGAGTTCGAAGAAGCCGCAAGATTGCGTGATGAAGTCAAGCGCTTGAAGGCGGTAGAACTGGCAGTGATGGACGACCCACTGGCGCGGCAGAGTGCGATTGTGGATGCGAGTGCGAGCTGGCCGGAAGGAAAACCGAAGCCGAGGAAGGCCGGGAGTTCGGGCGGAAGACCGGGGGTGAGGACGACGCGGGGTGGGCGTAAATGAGTGTATTAACTTTTGCGCAAACTTGGGAACTGTTCCTCCCACTTTATCAAGACATAAACGAATTAGAAGAACTTGAAGCAAAAAAACCTATTTTAGCGCACTACACCTCACTGAACACAATCGAGAACATCCTAAAATCTAACCAAATCTGGCTTTCCAATCCGATGTTCATGAATGACTTTGAAGAGTTTCGATTTGGAATGAATGAAGCTTTAGAGGCAGTAGATCGATCTGAGATTTTTGAAGAGTTTCCAAGACTGACGCCCATTGTTCCAGAAATTATCAGGAACTACAATAAACTCTATGACTTTTACGCTGAAAAGCTCGCCTTAGACGTTTATATCCTCTCTTTGAGCTTACATGATTCCAATGACAATGACGGTCGACTGTCTATGTGGCGAGGTTATGGTGCAGCTGGAAACGGAGCCTGCATCGTTTTCGACACAGATAATGTTAATACTTCAGAAGACGGCCCATTTAAGTTGGGCCGAGTACATTATGGAACTCGTTCCGACCGGATAGAAAAAATTGAAAGGCTACTTGAGGCAGTTTTGTAAAATACTTGACTCTCAGAAGCTTGAGCAGATTAATTTGTGGGATGCGACAGATCGATTATTTGATCGAGTCCGGCTGTTTGCTCTCTTCACAAAACATATAGGTTTCAAGGAAGAGGAAGAATGGCGTTTAGTTTACATTCCAGAAGAAGACAGACTTAACAAGTACAAAGGTATGATCGACTATTATCTTGGGCAATTTGGCTTAGAGCCAAAGTTAAAATTGGATTTGGATGTTCTTCCTACCAATGATCCAACAAAAAAATTCTTGGAGCAAGTGGTGAAGAAGTTAATTGTGGGGCCAAGTATTTCGAGTTCGCATTCCCTTGATCTAATAAAGCGTATGGCTAAGAAATGTGGCCATGAATATCTTGAAACAAAATTTGTCGCCTCAGAGATTCCTTTCAGACATAGGACACTGATCACGTAGTTATACACTGGAGTCTATTTTTCTCCCTCGTCCGCCGCAGGCGGATAGGGGAGTGGCGCGTTTGCGTCGAGGGGGGTGTCAGCGAGTCCGGTGTCAAACACCCCCTCCCCGCTTTCCGCAATCGCAAGCGATCGCTAGGGTAATCCCCCACGCCTTCGGCGCAAGGGAGAGGAAACCTTCCGCTTGTCATTGCCGGACTTGTTCCGGCAATCCATTTTACATTCACGTGCGATCTTGCAAGGTGCGCCTTGCGCACTGTTTCGCCTCCACGCTTGAACAACGATGGATCACCGGAACAAGTCCGGTGATGACAATGATGGGAAGCCAAAAATGCTGCGCGGTACTCTCCCAAGCCGCATAACCTTTCATCAACCCTTTGGCGCAGAAACTGAGGTTGATTCGAGGGGCTCGCATGATCATCAGGAAATTCGTTCTCAGTCTGTGGCTGCTGCTGGTGCTTTCAGCCTGCGGGGGCCAAAAACTCAATCCGCAGGCCATCAGTGCGGCTCAGACTTATTATGCGCAGTCTGTTTCTGTCACGCCTGCACCCGGCTTTTCTGCTGGCATCGTGCTGCGTCGCGGCACACCGGACGAACTGGCACGCTACTTGGCCAACGAAGTTCAGACGGGTCTGCAGTCTGACTTGAGAAAGGCCATGCGCGGGCGCTTGCCTGCCGCTGTGTCGGTGACTCTGACGCACATTGAGACTGGCCCGTCAGTGTTTCAGTCACCCAAGACGACAGTGCAAGCAACGGTCACGATCACCGATGCAGCAAGCGGTGCCACCGTGGTTCAATTTCCGGTCACGGTTGACGATTCCGCGATGCAGAACCAAACCAACAGCAATCCCCTTGCAGCCGTAGCTGGCGCCGCCATCTTGAGTGCTGCGACGGGTGCCAAAGACATAACCATGTGGAATCTCGCAAGAGTATTGCGAGGGGACATCAAAGTCCAGTTGGGTTCAAAATCCCTGTTCTAGAAAACTGCGCGCGCAGGAATTGCGACGACACCCCACCACCCTCTCCCTCGCGCCAAACGCCTAGCGGAAAAGATTGCAAGCGAATGAGAATTCGTGCAGCGATTACTTTACCCCGACACACTCACCCCCCGCGATGGATTCCCGCGTATGGCCCTCAATATCGAAAGCAAAGCCAAATTGGCATGCCTCTACGCGGGCGCGATTTGGGGCCTGTTCTGGATACCTTTGCGCGCGCTGGAACAGGCAGGCTTGCACGGATTGTGGATCACCGTTGTTTACTACGGCCTTGGGCTTTTTCTCATACTGCCGTTTTTGTTCTGGCGCATGCCACATCTGATCCGCGGCGGTTTCGATCTGCATTTTACGGCCATGCTCTCGGGTGGCGCGCTTCTGTTATATGCGACCGCGATTGGCTACACCGACGTCGTGCGCGCCATGCTGCTGTTTTATCTGACGCCCCTTTGGGGAACGCTACTTGGCCGCATCTTCTTGAAAGAATCCGTAACCGCATTGCGTATTGTGGCCATGGCACTTTCCATCATCGGTATGCTGACGATTTTCGGATTGGGTGTGCGTTTTCCGATTCCAGAAAATGCAGGCGACTGGTTGGGTCTTGCTGGTGGATTTATCTGGGCAGTCGCGTCCGTGCGATTGAATGCTGGTCCACGCTACGCATCGATTGATATGACCATCGGCTATATTTTCTGGTCGCTGATATTCGCGGGCGTGGCAGCCTTGCTTTTGGCACCAGCTTCCGCGCCGACTGTAGCGCAGACCATGCCGGCTTTACCAATGGTTGTGACCTTTATGATCGTTCTGATTTTGCCAGGCACTTTCGCGTCGCTCTGGGGGCCTAAATATCTAAACCCCGGCCTCGTTGGACTGCTGTTCATGACAGAAATTGTTGTCGGCTCAATCTCGGTTGCACTGCTGGCGGGAGAGCCCTTCGGGGTCCGTGAAATGCTGGGGATTGCGCTGATTGCGGGTGCAAGCCTGCTCGAGCCGATTGGCGATCTCATTTCCAGACATCGCGCCCCTGCGTGAGGGCAATGGCCACGCCTCACTCCCTCGTGAATTCAATGTGACTGTTCGACTTGCTATCATCTCACCATGTCCAACATCTTCCGACCTGCCCTCACCCTCGCTGCTGTTCTTGCCAGCATCACCACGGCCTTTGCGGGCAAGGCTGATGTCATCGACGCCACGGCCAGCAAAGCCGCCGACGGCACTTACACATTCTCCGTCACCGTGAAATCCGACGACACCGGCTGGGACAAATATGCGGATCGTTGGGAGGTCGTTATCCGCCGACGGCACGGTGCTTGGCACGCGCGTGTTGGCGCATCCTCATGAAGAAGAGCAGCCTTTCACGCGCGAACAATCCGGCATCAAAATTCCGGAGGACACAAAGCAAGTCATCATCCGGGCTCACGACAAGGTCGAAGGTTTCGGCGGCAAAGAATTGACCCTCACCCTGCCCAACTAAAATTTGTATTATGCGACAGCGGCAATACCTACGCTTTCACCGCCGTGAACACGATAGCTTGCATCGCTGCATCGATTGCACCCTTGCCAAATTTAGCAGCAATAGCTTGTGCCGACAGGTCTGTTGCCAACTCCACCTTCGATGCATCACGTGATTCAATTTCGGCGCGCAAGGGAGTGCCTTGGCAAAAGGCGATCGCAGCATCGCGGGCTGAAGGTGCGTGGCTGCGCTTGGGCAAAATATCCGCTGTGACTGACTTAAATCCGGCGGCAATCACGGTGGCTTTGATCTGTTCAATATCGTTATAGCCAAAGGGCGTGCGCGCCATGAATTGTGATGGGTTTTCGGGGAACAACTTCGTAGTGGTGTCATTGACGATGGAGGAGAGCTCGTTGATGGCCAGCTTGTCCCAGACGTTGAACAGAAACGTTCCACCCTTTTGCAACACGCGACATGCTTCTTTGCAGCCCGTCGCCTTGTCGGGAAAAAACATGATGCCGAATTGGCAAACCACAACATCAAAACTTGCGTCAGCAAAGGGCAGCGCCGTCGCATCGGCCTGTTGAAAGCTGACCCCCGGATGCTTGATCGCGGCTTCAGCCAAGGCGAGCATTGCGGGATTAAGGTCCGTCGCGACCAATGTGTCACCCGCCTTCAACAGTTTTGCAACAATGGCCGTTACAACTCCGGTGCCGGCCGCTGTCTCCAGAATACGATGCGCAGTCAAAGCGGCGACGCGCTTGCCCATATCCTCAGCATAGTCTTCAAAAATCAAAGGCCGCAAATAACGATCATAGGTTGCGGGAATGGAACCGACAAATGCGAGATCTGTGTTTAACATGGCTAGCCTCCATCAGAGGCCCCCGAACGCCTCAGGCTAGGCCGACTATGGGCCCACAACAAGGCAGTTTTTACAACGCACCCGCAACATGCTTTCCGCAGTGCACGTTAAGAAATGCTTAAGTTTTGAAGTCGCACACTTCCTCTTGAATGCGGCTCTCATCAGGACCACATTGAAGTGGTTACAGAGTCGTCATTCAATTGTTACAACAATGTGGAGTGCCTTATGACCCGTTCCGTTCGTCAACATCCTTTTGTCGCCAATTCAACCAATGAATCAGAAAAGAATGACAAGCGCTTGGCACATCAGCGCGAACGAAAATGGATCCACGACCACCTCACCCCAACGGCCGCGACAACAGAAGATTTTGATATTCCAACCTTCCATGAACACCCCAAAAGCGGGCGCGATCTGTTCGCCAAACATGGCAAGGTTATGCAGGCCGATGAAGTTACAGCCTTTCGCAAGTAAATAAAAAAGCCCCGCTGGGTTGCAGCGGGGCTTTGTTGTCTCTCGACAAATATTACTTCTTCTTGGCTTTCGCCTGATCGACCTTGGCGCGTGGCGCTTTGCCAGCGAGCAGTTCCTTGGCCTGATCAATCCACTCTTCACGGGCCGTGCGGCCTTTGAGGCCCAACTTCGTGTCAATGGCGGCAAGTTCTGCAACCGACAGTGCAGCGATCTGTGACAACGTCACAATGCCAGCATCTGCCAACTGCTTGGCGATCTTCGGGCCTACGCCGTCGATCAGTGATACATCGTCAGCCTTGGGTGCAACCGGGGCAATTTCGACCACGGTTTCATAGGCGCGCTGCCAATGGATGTCGTGGCGACCATCAGGACGTCCTTCAGCTTCCCAGATTTGGTAAGCACGCGCGCGGATTGCGGATTCTAAGTTCAGGTTTCAATGTTGGATCATTGGGTCATCTCCTCTTAAGATAGCGCGCGCTTAACATATTATTGTGCATCGCACAATAATGTTGCAATGCACAATAAACATACCTCGCCATCCAAAGTTGCGGTATCTGCCTATTTCTTAATCTTCAAGGCAATAAACCGCGTCTCACCTGATTTTCCGGCCTTGGCCGCGAGCAGCAGAACTGAGTTTTTCCCAGCCTTTTCAGCCTCTTCAATGGCTTTTGAAATGTCGGCCGCAATTTCCACGGGTTTTCCGCCCGCTTCCATAATGACATCGCCCACTTCCAAGCCCTTATCAACGGCAGCGCCTTCCTTGGCCACTTCGGTGATCACAGCACCTTTGACCTTCTCTTCAACCTTGAAGCGTGTCCGCAGTTCGTCGGTCAACGTGGCGGCGGTCATCCCCAGCGCCGTCACTGTGGTGGCAGCGGCAGAATCGGTCTTCTTCTTGTCCTCGGCCGCTACAAGCTTTTCGCCGTCTTCCAAGCGCCCAATGGTCACATTGAAAGCCATGTCTTTGCCCTTGCGGATCACCTTCACCACCACCGTGGCACCAATGTCCGTCGATGCTACGGCCTTCGGCAATTCCTTCATGTCCTTGATCGGCTTGCCGTTGAATTCGGTGATCACGTCGCCAGGTTCAATGCCGGCCTTTTTGCCAGGGCTGCCTTCAGTGACGTCAGCCACCAAAGCGCCTGAATTTTTAGGAAGCCCCATGCTTTCGACAATCTCGTCAGTCATCGCCTGCACGCGCACACCAAGCCAACCCCGGCGTGTCTCACCATACTTGATCAACTGGTCCACAACACCCCTGGCCGTGTTTGACGGCACGGAAAACCCGATGCCCACAGAGCCGCCCGTTGGCGAAAAGATCGCGGTGTTGATGCCCATCACATCGCCTGTCAAACTGAACAGCGGACCACCTGAGTTACCCTTGTTGATGGCCGCATCAGTTTGAATGAAATCATCATAAGGACCCGCATTGATATCGCGATTGCGCGCCGATACGATACCAAGCGAAACCGAACCACCCAATCCAAACGGATTGCCAATCGCCATTACCCATTCGCCAATGCGCAGCTTATCGCTGTCACCGAAGGCCACAAACGGCAACGGTTTTTCAGGTTTCACACGGATCACCGCCAAATCGGTTTTTGCATCACGTCCCACCAACTCCGCTTTCAACACGGTGCCATCTTGCATGTGCACTTGAATGGTCTCAGCCCCTTCAACCACATGGTTGTTGGTCACCACCAAACCTTGAGCATCAATAATAAAGCCTGAGCCCATCGAGCTCACACCACGACCACCAGGAGAACCGCCACCACCGCCCTCTTCCTGGCGTTTCTTGAAAAAGTCATCGAAGAAATCTTTGAACGGAGAGTCCTCTGGGATCGGCGGCATATCAGGCGCTGTTGCAGCACCACCTACGGCTTTTGATTCAACCGAAATTTCAACAACCGCTGGCAACAATCGATCAGCCAGATCAGCCACATTCGGCAACACTTGCACCTCGGCTTGCGCCGCAACGGGCGTTGGCCCGACAAGCGATGTTGGCGCTGAAAGCATCAAGGTAGACAACGCCACCATTCCAAAAAACCACGTGACTGTCTGTTGCCGCTTCATTTCAAATTCTCCGTTGTCGAATGTCTATCGTCACTCACGAAACCAACCAAATCACAAACACGCCAGCTCCCATCACAGCAGCACCCATCACGCGCAATTGATCAGGCGTTTGCTCTTGCATCAGCCGCATCATGTTCTGCATCTGACGGGGAACCAAGGCATAAGTGAGGCCCTCGAACACGAGAACGAGTCCAAGGGCCAGCCAGATGCTATCGCTCATTGTGGCGTGGTGGGAACTTGCGCCTTGTCTTTTTGCGTACCGAAGTATTTGAAGAAATCAGACTTCGGATCAAGCACCAGTGTTGTTCCCTCTTGCCCTAAGCTTTTGGCATAGGCTTGCATGGAACGGTAAAACGCAAAAAACTCTGGATCCCGCTCGAAGGCTTCAGCAAATACACGATTGCGATCCGCCTCGCCTTGGCCGCGCAGAATTTCAGACGAGCGTTTTGCTTCGGCCAATTTCACCGTATAGGCGCGATCAGTTTCAGCATTGCGTTGGGTCTTTGTGGCTTCACCCAAACTGCGGATGTCAGCAGCCAGTGCGTTGCGTTCTGACTCCATACGCGCATAGGTCTGTGCCAAAACATTTTCGCTAAGATCAGTCCGACGGACACGCACATCAACAATTTCGATGCCCAGCAAATCGGCTTCCTTGCGCAACTCCTGTCGGATCTCAAGCATCATGACTGCCCGATCAGATGACAGAGCAGCATCAAATGAACGGCGACCATAGGTTTGGCGCAATGCTGAATCCAAGCGCGCAGCAACGCGTGCCTCTGCTTGGTCAAGGTCAGCACCCAGTGTTTCTCGGAACAGACGTGCGTCTTTAATGCGGGCCAGCGTAATCGCATCAACAATATAAACCTGTGATGCAACGTCCTGCACGGGGCGGTCGTTCATTTCCCACACCATGATGCGGTCTTCAATCGTCGTCACGGTATCCGCGAACGGCAGCTTGAAATACAAGCCAGGCACTTCAACAATGCGATTGATATCACCAAAGCGCAATACCAGTGCCTTCTGCTTTTCATTGACGATGAAATAACTGAGGTACAACAGCACCAAAACAGCTGCGATCAAAAAACCAAAAACGTTTCTAAAAATGCTCATCTCATTCGGTCCTTAATTCGCAGCGCCAGTGGCACGGTTTTGAACAGCAGGCAGCGGCAAATAGGGCACAACACCCGAACCACTTTGCCCACCGTCAATCACAATTTTATTGGTCTTGGCCAAAACCTGTTCCATCATTTCGATGAACAAGCGTTCGCGCGTTACGTCTTTGGCATTTTTGTATTGATCATAAACTGAAACAAAGCGTGCCGCTTCACCTTGCGCTTCTGCCACAACAGAAGCCTTATAGCCCGTTGCATCCTCAACCAGCTTTGCGGCTTCGCCTTCTGCAATACGAACTTTCTGATTGCGATACTGTTCAGCTTCATTGATCAACTGCTGTTGGTTCTGTCCAGCGCGCACCACTTCGGCAAACGCATTAGCCACTTCAGCAGGCGGTTGAACATCGCCCAAGTTGATCGCGGTGACAGTGACACCACCTTGATATTCATCCAAAAGTTTTTGCGTAATCAGCATCACCTGCGCAGCAACGGTATCCTTGCCAGTTGTCAACAATGGTTGCGCCTTTGTCTGTCCCACCACTTCACGCATCGCACTTTGTGAAACCGCACGAATTACGCGTTCCGGTTCAGCCACATTATAAAGATAGCTCTTGGCGTCGGTGATGCGCCAGAACACCGAGAATGGCACATTGATGATATTCTTGTCCGACGTCAGCATGGCTGCTTCATTGCCATCATTGCCAATGTTGATCTGCCGCACTGAACCCGTCTTTGGCTTTTCCATGCGCTCAACGGGCCACAGGGCAAAATGCAATCCAGGTTCCGCTGTGCGGTCATACTTGCCAAGCCGCATCACAACCCCCCTTTCGTCGGGCTGCACCTGATAAACAGAATTGAACAGCACAAATACTGCGGCCAAAACAATCGGCACCAACCAGCCGCCGCGCCCGCCACCACCGGGGATAACACCTTTCAGGCTGTCCTTGCCCCGCCGCACGAGTTCATCAAGATCAGGTGGCAAATTGCTTCCAGGACCACGATTGCCGCCACCCCAATTATTTTGGTTACGCGGATTGCCTTTTGGGCCTTGGCCCCAAGGTCCTTGTCCGCCACCACCTTCATCGTCTTTGTTCCACGGCATTGTGTTCAGTCCTCAAATACAAAAGTTTGCGTTGCATGGATATAGGCAGCGGCCCTCGAAAAGTCCAATAGCCACCCCAATTTTTCCTGAAATCTTACAGCTTTGTCATCCAACACGTTCTAAAATCCGAGTGGTGAAGCTGGCGCTGTCCTTTTCACCCCGCAATGCGGCAACGCGCGAAACTTCACGCCATTGAGCGGGGTTAAGTTGCGGCCCCTTGGTGTCACCGTCCACAACGACGTCGACTTCCGTCAAATAAATGCGATCAGCCCGCGGCAAAAATTGGCGGTAAACCTCACCACCCCCAATCACGCAAGCCTCAGGTACGTCTCCTGCAGCAAGCAAAGCGGCATCAGGCGTTGCGACAGTCACAGCCCCCTCGCCCACAAACCCCGGCTGCCGCGTCATCACAATATTGACGCGCCCCGGCAAAGGCTTACGCGGCAAACTGTCCCAGGTTTTTCGCCCCATTATAATAGGTTTGCCCAAAGTGGTTTCCTTGAAGCGTTTCAAGTCCGACGGGATGTGCCACGGCAAACCACCGTCATGACCAATGATGCCATTTTTCGACTGCGCATAAACCAAAGATACAATCATCCCGCTGCAGTTCCACCCAATATGGCGAGCGATGTAAATCCATTCCAAACCGCATGCACCACAACCGTGACCCACAAGCTGCCAAAACGCAAAAGCAACATCCCCAGCAACAGACCCATGATAAAGATCACAAACACAAACAGCCAAGGTGCAGCGCCACCATGCACCACGGCCCAAGCCGCAGCGCTGATAATCACTGCACCTGTTTTACCAAACCAAGACTGCCGCAACATTGAAAACAATGCGCCGCGAAAAATGAACTCCTCGGCCATCGGCACAGCCAGCGCCACACCGGGCAAGGCAAGTGCGAATAACAAGGGTTCATCAGCCAAATCAGACATGGCTTTTTCGACCAGACCTGCATTGGGGCCAGCGTCTTTGCCATAGGGTGAATAGGTTTCAGGATCGATGCCCAGTGCCGCGAACGTGAGACAAAAATATGACCCACATCACTGCCAAAAATCCACCAATTATGAGGGCCCAACCGCCAGCACCCAAAGCTGGAACATGCAACGGTAATCCCCGCATGCCCGTCGGATTAAGCTTGCCCGCCAACCACCAACTGAAAAGTGCCGTGAGTAACGTCGACGGTAACAAACCAACGATAGTTGATTTTGCAAAGCGCGCCGCACCTTCACCCTCAACTGATCCAAAATCCGGCATCGCGCCAAACAATACGCCATGCACAATCGTGCCAAACACGGCCTGCAAGGTGGACAGCACAACAAACTGCACCAATACAAATAGCACCACCCAAAGCCACCATTGACCATTGTTGGCGTGATAGGTGTCGCCCTTGCGGGCAGCGAGAAAATCCGGTCCAAACCCCCAATTCATGATTACACCGCCACGGGAGCAGAAATCGCTGCGTCTGGCGCGTAACCGACGATTTCGAAATCTTCGTAACGGAAGTCTTCGATGGTCTTAACATCGCGCTTGATCTCAAGACGCGGCAAGGTTTTCGGTTGACGAGACAATTGCAAATCCGTTTGCTCCAAATGATTGCGATAAAGATGGGCATCCCCCAGTGTGTGCACAAAGTCACCCACTTTCAGCCCCGTCACATGCGCCACCATATGGGTGAGCAAGGAATAGGACGCGATGTTAAATGGTACGCCGAGAAAAATATCAGCAGAGCGCTGATAGAGCTGACACGACAATTCGCCATTCGCCACATAAAACTGAAACAGGCAGTGGCACGGCGGCAGCGCCATCTTGTCAACATCTGAAGGGTTCCACGCCGTCACCAACAGGCGTCGTGAATTGGGTGATTTTTTGATCCGCGCAATCACGTCAGCAAGTTGGTCAATGGTGCCACCATCACGCGCGGGCCAAGAACGCCATTGCGCACCATAAACCGGGCCAAGGTCGCCCTTGTCATCGGCCCATTCATCCCAGATCGACACTTTATTGTTGTTCAGATATTTGATGTTCGTCTCGCCGCGAATGAACCACAACAGCTCATGAATAATCGAACGCAGGTGCAGCTTCTTCGTCGTGACCAGCGGAAAGCCTTGGCGCAAATCATAGCGTGATTGATGCCCAAAAACCGAGCGTGTGCCGGTACCCGTGCGGTCTTCTTTATTGCTTCCGGTATCGCGCACCAGGCGCATCAAATCAAGATATTGCTGCATGGCCCTTCATAGCGGTAACGCCCGATTCCCCAAAACAAAACGGCGGGCCCTGTGGACACCGCCGTTTCAAAATTTCATAACCCGAAATTAGCTGATCTTGGACAAGGTGCCCGTGTTTTCAGCAATCAGGTAATACACCGTCACGCGATGCTTGGTTTTGTCAGCTTTCATCTGTGCACCAGCGGCTTTTACAGCAGCTTCAGCAGCCGCAGCATCAAGGCCCAGCTTCTTGGCGCAGAAACCATCAACCACACGCTTCACTTCTGCTGGGTCGGTCACTGAAACAAACTGCGAGTCCTTACCCTTCAAGGCAATGCCACAGAATTTTACGATTGATTCGACAGCCGCGGCATTCACTGCTTTTGACGTGTACTTCGCGATATCGGCTGCATAGTCGGCCATATTTATTCCCCTCTGTTGTCAAATAGATTGAACAACCATTCCCCGGTTGCTAACGCAAAGTTAACCACGAAATATGCAACTTGCCTAGTGCCGAAATCACGCAGAGATTGAAATAAAAGCGCTTTGCCCGAAGTTTATTCATTCCCCGAACAAATGCAGTTTCCGCCCTCGCCTTTTGCCTGAGGACGCATTATATAGGGTATGTCTCCCCGCAAGGAGGGACTATGGTGATAAACAGCTATCGTAATAAACCTTTAGGACCCGGGGGCAGTACCCGGCGCCTCCACCACAGCCGATTGATCGGCCGATTTCCTTAAATCGGCACCGCAATCGGCTGTGGAGGGGGCGAAATAGGATCGACTGAGGTGTAAAGGGTCGTCTTTTGCTCGTGATTGTACCGACGTTATCGGGCTACTTTATAGTTGCAAATGACAACTATGCTCCGGTTGCAGTCGCTGCGTAACGCAGTGCCTAAAGCCGAACCTAAGTCCTAGCGTTTAGCGACGTTAGGCGGGGTTTGCCGGTACCTGGCAACAGAAACCGGCGCTTAATTTCCTTTTGCAGCCACCAAAATGCTGATAAACTATCGGTACTGCCTCGACGCCATGCCGCTGGTTTAAGCGGCCTTTCAGTCCAGGCCGGAATACGTGATTGGGAGGCAGCTGAGGGGTCGGCCCCGATTGGAGAAGGAGGAAGCAACATGTCCTACTATCTCTATCAACTCGCCTATAGCTCTCCCGCCATGAAGGCGATGGTCGCAAAGCCGACGGACCGCGAAGCCGCCGCCCGCAAACTGATCGAAGCCGCTGGCGGAAAACTGCACCATCTCTTTTTCGCCTTTGGCAAATTCGATGTAGTCTGCCTGATTGAGGCACCCAATGATGTTGCGTTGCTCGCCACTGCCGCAGCGGTCGGTGCGTCGGGCACAGTTTCTGCAGCTGCAACGACGAAGCTTTTCACCGCCCAAGAAGCGATGTCCGCCATGACCTTGGCTGGCAAAATAACGGGCAGCTACGTTCCACCGACAGCTTGAATGAGAGCGCGTCGCAGCTCTCGCCTACGGCGCGCTGACTGTCATCACGCCTCGGATTCATCATCAGCGCTCAATCAACTTGGCTCGGAAGGGGACCAAAATCATGACATTAAAGATCATCGGTGTCGGCGTTGGCCGAACAGGAACATACTCACTCAAACTTGCAATCAATCAGTTGGGACATGGCCCTTGTCATCACATGGAAGAAGTTCTGTTTCATATGCCAGAACAGTTGCCGCTGTGGCAAGCGGCGGTGAAAGGTCGCCCCGATTGGCCTGCAATTTATAAAGGTTATCTCAGTGCAGTTGACTGGCCAACGGCTGGCTTTTCTCAAGAATTGAACAACGCCTACCCCACGGCAAAATTCATTCTGACAACTCGAAATACTGAAAGCTGGGTCGAGAGTTTCTCGGAGACAATCTATAAAGTCTTGGCAGGACGCGACCACGCGCCGGATCACATGAAACCATGGCTTACTATGGTTGTTGGCGTAGTCACCAAAACAGGATTTGCCAGCGGACTGGACTTGGCTGGCTTAGCCAAAGCCTTCGAAGCTCATAACCAATCAGTAAAGCAATTGATTCCCGCCGACCGACTTTTGGTTTACGAAGTCAAACAAGGCTGGGAACCGCTCTGCAAATTCCTCGGCCAAGCCACGCCGTCCGTTGACTTTCCAAGAACCAATTCAAGAGAGGAGTTCTGGGATCGCATCAAAGGCGCATCATAGTCCAAGTTGAATTGAACATAGGCACGTCGCTCCGCTTAACATACCACCACAAAAAAGTCGTGAGTTTGACCATACTACTGTTCCTGTCCGACAAACCTTTCGGAGAGGTTGTGCCGCTGGCAAGTTTAACGGGCCAATCAGGTGACATCCCCCTGCCGAAAAGGCTATGTCTAGCCAGTGAGTCGATAAACCTTTAGAGTATGAAGAACCATGGCCGAAGACCTGATGCGATATGACCAGCTGGCGCAGAATGCTTTGCGCGGTGTGGTGCGCGATGCGTTGCGCAAAGTGCAGCGCACGGGGCTTCCGGGCGAACATCACTTCTATATCGCCTTCAACACCAAATATCCGGGTGTCGGCATCAGCCCGCGCATTGCTGAACGCTATCCCCGTGAAATGACGGTGGTACTGCAACACCAATTCTGGAACCTCACCATCACCGAAGACCGCTTTGAGGTGGAATTGTCTTTTGACAACATTCCAGAAAAACTGATTATTCCATTCAACTCTATCAAGGGCTTTTTAGATCCATCAGTGCAATTCGGCTTGCAGTTCGAGGTCGTGCCAGTTGAAGAACAAGAAGCGCCAAAATCAGGCGATGTTGTTGAATTGGGTGGGCGAGCTCAGGGGGAACAATCCACCACAGCAGAAGGCGACAGTGATGCGCCAGGTGAATCCACTGAAAAGAAAGTTGTCTCCCTCGATGCGTTCCGTAAAAAGTAAATTCATCGCCTGCCTTACACTGGCCACGGTGCTGTTGCCCATCGATGCAACGGCGCAATCCGTCATGGACAATAAAACCCGGCGCGAAATGGCAATGCCCGCACCAAAAGACCCAGCACAATTTATGGCCATGCCCGCCAAAAAACTTTTTGGCCGCCAGAAAGATGCCGCTGATTTGAAAGCCCGCGCCATCGGCGCTTACGCAAAGGGCTGTCTTGCAGGTGCCAAAGCCATCGCCATCAATGGTGAGGCGTGGCAAGTCATGCGCCTATCCCGCAATCGCATGTGGGGCCACCCTGATCTGATAAACCTTGTCGAGGACTTAGGGCGAAAAGCCAAGTCAGCAGGGGAATGGAATGGCCTGTTGGTCGGTGACATTTCTCAACCCCGTGGCGGACCGATGTTGACGGGCCATGCCAGCCATCAAATCGGTCTCGATGCTGACATTTGGCTGACTCCCATGCCCGACCGCGTTTACACACAGGCCGAACGCGAAAATGTATCCGCAGTCTTGATGACGAAGAACCGCTCAGAGATTAATCCGAAGGTCTGGACGGAAAACCAAGCCAAAATCATCAAGCGTGCCGCCAGCTATAAATCAGTGGCGCGCATCTTCGTACATCCTCCCATCAAAGCCGAACTTTGCAAATGGGCCACCGGTGATCGGTCGTGGTTGGCGAAAGTGCGCCCCATGTTCGGCCATAACTATCATTTCCACATCCGCATGAAATGCCCAGAAGGTTTTGCTGGCTGCAAAGATCAATGGACACCAAAACCAAAAGACGGAACTGGCTGCGGTGAAGAATTGGCCTACTGGATGAGCGACCTTCCGTGGAAGCCACGCAAACCTGACCCGACACAGCCCAAGATAAAACCAAAGCCCGTGCCACCCTTGACTCTGGCAGGTCTTCCTGCTGAATGCCGCGCCGTTATCGCAGCACCGTAAAGCTGCAGTTTTAAGTTTTCCCGCTGGGGGTGGGTCCGCATGAATAACGCATCAACAGCTGAACATTCGGACGAGAAGAAGAACAATATCAAAATTGCCTTTGCCACTCTGGGCGTTGTTTACGGCGACATCGGAACCAGCCCGCTCTATGCCATGCGCGAAGCCCTTCACCCTGTCGCTGAGGCGGGCGGTGATTTGCGTTTGGCCGTTCTTGGCGTTGTGTCCCTGCTGATTTGGGCTCTGCTCATCGTCGTGACTTTGAAATATGTTATCATGCTAATGCGTGCTGACAATCGCGGCGAAGGCGGCATTCTCTCGCTTGTGGTATTGGTTGAAACACTACTGAAGAAAAAGGGCGGCGTTGTTTTGTGGCTTGGCATCATCGGTGCGGCCTTCTTCTTCGGCGACGCCATGATCACGCCCGCCATGTCTGTATTGTCAGCAGTCGAAGGCTTGACCGTCATCAACGCCGGTTTCACTCCTCTCGTAGTGCCGCTCACACTTGCCATTCTCATCACGCTCTTCACCTTTCAATACAAGGGCACTGCCGGCGTCGCCTCACTGTTTGCACCCGTCACGCTCATTTGGTTTGCAGTGCTTGGCATCATGGGGGCCATTCATATTTTTGACGACCTTCAAATCTTTCTCGCCTTCAATCCTTGGTATGGCATTCAAATGCTGTTTGAACGACCAGCTCTGGCACTGCTGGTTTTTGGAGGTGTGTTCCTCGCTGTAACGGGTGGTGAAGCACTCTACGCCGACATGGGCCACTTCGGCCGTACACCTATACGCATGGCGTGGGTTTTTGTCGTGTTACCCGGTTTGATTTTGAATTATCTCGGACAAGGCGCATTTGTCATTTCTCATCCTGAAGCGGCGTCAAATCCGCTCTTTTTAATGGCACCGACTTGGGGCCTCATCCCCTTGGTCATCCTCGCCACGATGGTCACGGTGATTGCATCACAAGCCGTCATCACCGGTGCATTCTCCATTGCACAACAGGCCATGTCGTTGGGCTTGTTGCCGCGCATGGAAATCACCCACACCTCAGAGGAAGAAGCTGGCCAAATTTACGTGGGCCAAGTCAATTGGCTCATACTCATCGGCGTCGTTTTGTTGGTGCTGGTGTTCCAATCTTCTTCGAATCTGGCCTCGGCTTATGGCGTGGCTGTCAACACCTCCATGGTCGTCGATACTATGCTGGCACTTGTCTTCTTCTGGAAAGCCCGCACGATGCCACGCTGGTTCGCCATTCCTGCCCTCATTCTTATTCTGATTATTGAGCTTACGTTCGGTGCTGCCAATGCGCTGAAAATTCTACATGGCGGCTATATGCCGGTATTGATGGGCGCCACAATCATTCTCTTGATGGCCACATGGCTGCAAGGCCGCAAGCGCCTCGCCGACAAGCTGGTCAAAGAATTTGTCGAGCTTGAAGGTCTACTCGAAAGCCTAGAGCGCCGTTCGCCTACCCGAGTTGCTGGCGCTGCTGTCTTCATGCAAACCGACAATCGCTTTGCGCCATCTGCCCTCATGCATAACCTCAAACACAACCGCGTGCTGCACGACAAATTGGTTTTCATTTCGGTTGAAACAACTGATGAACCACGCCACGAGGGCGATCGCGTCAAGGCTCGTCAAGGTGCAATGGGCGCGTGGATTGTTGAAGCTTATTTTGGCTACATGGAACAACCAGACGTGCCAAAGGCACTTCGCGCATGCAGCGATTTCGGGTTAGAAATTGATCCGCGCCAAGCCAGCTATTTCCTCGGCCGCCGCGCCATACGTTTGAATCCGCGCTCCTCCATGCCGTTTTGGCAACAGCGCCTCTTCATCATGCTCACCAACCAATCGGCACGTGCCATTGAGTTTTTCCGCATTCCCCCAGATCGTGTGGTAGAACTTGGCATGCAAATGAGTGTTTAACGCCTTCGCATAATGGAAAGGAATACAGCCATGAATGATAACCAGACACCCGTCAGCATCGGCCCTTATCTCCTCCAGTTCACGGGCATCTACTTCGCGGTGAACATCGCCGTGATGGCCTTTATTTATTTCACCGACATCAATCCGCCTAGCGTAACCGGCATGTTGTCGGTCTTGGTGGCCGCAATGACGTCTGGTCAAAGTTTTGCAAGCAAACACTTGCGCCTGATGAGCCGCGGTGAAAGAGGAAAATTCGCATTGCTTGCAGCTCTGGTCGCAGTCATAGGCAGCTTCGTCTTGATTTTGGGTCTGTTTGCGATTTTAGGAGTGCCGCTGAATTACGCGGGGATGATGGAAGCTTTCGGCATGCCCGACATGCCAAGTTGGGCTTGGATACTCATTTCGCTTTTCGCATTCATTGTTAGTGCAATCGTTGCCTATTTCAGCGTGAACATTACGGCAAAAGGCTATCTCAAAAAACTGTCAAAACCCTAAGGCAAGAAATGTCCGCACGCAGCTTCGCCCCCTTCACTTCTCCCGGTCGCTATTGGCGCGGCAACTTGCACACGCACTCCAACCTGTCGGACGGTGCATTGCCGCTTGACGACGTGGTGAACCGATACAAGGCCGTTGGCTATGACTTCGTCATGATGTCAGAGCACTTCACCCACCACTTCAACTATCCTATCGCAGACACGCGCCATCTCGCGCGGCAACGACTTCACAACCATCCTCGGAGCCGAATTACATGCTCCTGTCACCTCAGCAGGCGAATGGTGGCATATTGTAGCTGCCGGATTGCCATTGGATTTTGAACCCGTCAAAAAAGGCGAGACCGGACCCGAAATTGCAAAGCGTGCCGCTGCTGCAGGTGCCTTCATCGGCATCGCCCATCCCGCATGGTCGCAGCTCACCATTGAAGATGGCCGCGCACTTTCATTTGCCCATGCCGTTGAAATCTACAATCATGGCTGTGCTGTGGAATGCGACCGTGGCGAAGGTTTTTATTTGCTCGATCAACTCCTGAACGAAGGCCACAACCACCTCACGGCTTTCGCCACCGATGATGCCCATTTCAAGAACGCCGACCACTTCGGTGGCTGGGTCCACGTCAAAGCGGAAAGTCTTGATCCTGATGTGTTGTTAGGAGCATTGAAACGCGGAGACTATTACTCGTCGCAAGGTCCACAAATCCACGATATCACACTCGACGGCCACGACCTCCGTGTCTCATGCTCCCCCGTCGATACCATCGCTATCGTGTGCGGCATTTCACGAACCGCAGTCGAAATGGGTCGCGCCATCACCAGCGCCACCCTCAACTTGCGCAAGCTAGAAGACGGCTGGATGATGGAAAAAACCAGCCCCTGGTTCCGCGTCGTCGTCATCGACAATGCAGGAAAGCGAGCCTGGTCAAATCCGATCTGGCTCTGACTCGCGTCTTGGTTCCAAGCATGCTATTGCAGCGCAGCATTTTCAGCGAGATGAGTTATGGCCAATACCACCCGTACGGAAACTGACACTTTCGGCCCCATCGAAGTGGCTGCCAACAAGTATTGGGGCGCACAAGCCCAACGTTCACTACAAAACTTCAAAATTGGTTGGGAAAAGCAACCGGCCTCCGTCATTCGTGCCCTAGGCATTGTAAAACGCGCAGCCGCTGAAACCAACGCCGGGCTTGGCCGTTTGGACCCAAACATCGCCAACACCATTGTGGCCGCCGCCAATGAAGTGATCGAAGGCAAACTGAACGATCACTTCCCGCTCGCCGTATGGCAAACGGGCTCTGGCACACAATCCAACATGAATGCCAATGAAGTCATTTCAAATCGCGCCATTGAAATGCTGGGCGGCGTCATGGGTTCGAAAAAGCCCGTGCACCCCAACGACCACGTGAATATGAGTCAGTCGTCCAACGACACTTATCCCACCGCCATGCATATTGCTTGCGCTGAGGAAATCCACCATCGCCTATTGCCTGCATTGCAAAAGCTCAGAAATGCCTTGAACGACAAGGCGCAAAGCTGGAAAAACATTATCAAAATCGGCCGCACTCATACGCAAGATGCAACACCCGTCACGTTGGGGCAGGAATTCTCAGGTTACTGCCAGCAAGTCGAAAATGGCATTGCCCGCATTGAACAAACCTTGCCCATGCTCATGCAATTGGCCCAAGGCGGCACCGCCGTAGGAACTGGCCTCAATGCCCCCATCGGCTTTGCAGAAGCCGTCGCTACACGCATCGCCGCCATCACCCATTTGAAATTTACGACAGCACCCAACAAATTCGAAGCCCTAGCCGCCCACGACGCCATGGTAATGACCCACGGTGCCATCAACACCGTAGCAGCATCGCTTTTCAAAATCGCCAACGACATTCGTTTTTTGGGCTCAGGCCCACGCTCAGGTCTGGGCGAACTGAATTTGCCAGAAAATGAGCCGGGCTCGTCCATCATGCCGGGCAAGGTGAACCCCACCCAGTGCGAGGCACTGACAATGGTCTGTGCCCACGTGTTTGGAAACCACGCGGCCCTGACTTTTGCAGGCAGCCAAGGCCATTTTGAACTGAACGTTTTTAACCCTGTGATGGCCTATAACTTCCTGCAATCCGTGCAACTCATTGCCGATGCCACTGTCAGCTTTACTGACAATTGCATCGTCGGCATTGAGCCGCGCCTCGATAACATCAAAGCAGGTCTGGACCGTTCCCTCATGTTGGTTACGGCCCTTGCGCCAAAATATGGCTATGACCGCGCAGCCAAAATCGCTAAGACGGCTCACAAGAATGGTTCGACTCTCCGCGAAGAGGCCATCAAAGATGGCATTGACGCGCAAGACTTCGATGCCATCGTCAAACCGGAAAGCATGTTGGGGCCATCGTGAATCAGAAAACCATTATCGCAGCGATTGCAGTAATTCTTCTTGTGCCTGTACTGTTTCTCATCATTAATAGTTTTGAAGGTGAACCTGTCCGCAACTTTCATGGTAAAACCGTAACAGAAATTGATCCGGCTGACGGCTTGACTGTAGTGGCAACGGAAGCTGAAAACAAAAAAGGTGTTCCCTTACGCGCGCAATTCAACGCTGCCTTCGTGGAAAAAATCACTGGCAAACGGCCGCCCCACAGCAACGGACTTGATCTCACGATCAATTTGCCATCGCGCAAAATTCAGGAATGTGACGCAAACAGCGCTGTGCCGCCGTTAGCGGGTTTGGATCTGACCAACCTTTGTGCACCCTTTGCTTTTCAAAATTCGAAGGATCCCAAAAAAACCGCACTCTATATCGCTCCAGAAGAATTTCTTTTCGTTTTCGGTAGTGTCGGCAAAAACCAAGTACGGCTTTTCCACCACGACATGGTCGCAACTTACACATCGCCTGACATGACACAGTCTGACCGTAAACACGAAGCCTGCATCGTACGCATTATGATGGACTATCTTATAAATCCAAAGCTCGCCGCATTACAGGACTGCACACCAAACAAGTAAGATCAGAATCAAACCGATGGCTGATATCATCAACCTCCGTCGTATTCGCAAAGACAAACAGCGGAGCGAACACGAAAAACAGTCCGACGCCAATCGCATAAAATTTGGTCGCACTAAGGCTGAAAAACTGCTGTCGAAGACTGAAATAAAACGTGACGCAAAGCTTCTCGATGGTCACAAGCGCGATACGTGATGGCCAAAAACCTCAAACGTTCGCTCACAATTTCAGGACACAGCACGTCCGTGTCCTTGGAACCTGAATTCTGGGCCGCTCTGACCAAGACCGCTTCACATCAAAACAAAAGTGTAGCCGCCCTCGTCAATCAAATTGACCAGACTCGCGGCAGCCGCAATCTCTCGTCAGCAATCCGTGTCTGGATTTTGCAGCAGCATCGGGCAGATTAACGCGCCCGCCGCACCGCGAGTCGTCGCGCATGTTTCTGCAAATCAGCGCGGCTATTGGCGGCACTAGATGCAATGGCCTCGTCAATCAGCTGCTTAATCACCGCCGCGCGTGCTTCGCGAGCCACAGCATGGAACCGCCGCACCCTCGCCTGCTCACGCAATTCACTTCGCGTCGCCTGATAATCATCAAAACGTTTCACATCTTCTGCACGTTGCGCCTCTTCTTTGGCCAACAAGGCTTGCTGCTCCTGCTGCAATTTTTCCAGCTGCGCCATTTCTTTGGACAACAACTCATAACCAAGTTTCGCCGCCAGCGCCGACGTGCCACTGCGCACCGCCATGTCGCCCGAGGGTCCAGCATAAGTTACAGTCACTGGCGGTAGTTCCTCACGCGCCGTAAGGCCAATACTCGTAGCCAACGAAATATTCCCAGTGGTTAAGTCCAAACGCGGCACAAGTGTCACACTTAAATTTTCAAGCTTGGGCGTTACCGGAGAAAACACAACCTCACCTCCAGCAATTTGAAAATTGCCAATATGCTGCCCAATCACTGTACCTGGTGCTTGATCAAGTTTTAGAAGCGCTGCCGCCAGCGCAACTGGTGTGTCGGCAGTCGTCACAGATGTGGCAAAACCGTCAAGCGTCAAACGCGGCAGTGCAGCGTCCGTCAATCCATAATGTCCTTGTCCATTCAGGGCCGCCAGCACTGCTGCCGGGCTTCGCCCTTCACCCGCAAAGCTCCCCTCCACCAACATGTTCCCGCGCGCCAAAGCTCCACCTTTAAGATTGCTGACACTGTCTTCAAGTTTAATGGGCCAACGTGCTGCACCCGAAAATTCAAAACTTTCCCCACGCGGCTTCAACGCAATGTCAGCCTTAATGCCCTGCTCACCTGGCGACGAAATTGAAAGCAACCGCTCTTTTGCATCAAACCCAAAGGCGACAACAGTCTCGGCCGACGCATCGGCAGTTCCACTTTCAAATTGCAGTGGCTTAATGAAAACTTCGCCTTGAAGGACGCCACCAGCAACATCAGCAAAACCATTTCCTAAATCAGTCGAAGGTCCGTCCCACGGCATAAATACCATGGCTAAAGCTTCACGCACATCAAGCGTGTCCGTTTCGAAATCGGCCTGCAAGCGACCATCGGCACTCAAAGCTGCGCTGCCCGAAAGTCGTCGACCCCCAGCATTTCCCACAATGTCAATCAGCGCCAAACCATTGTCCTTCGCCGCAATCAAAAGCGAAACATCAAGCGGCTGCCCGGCGGTCTGAACAATCGGCACACCCAAGGCCTGCAAAAGTGCACGTCCATCATCTGCTTTCGCGCTGAATTTTCCAGACATTCCAAAGTAAGCCTGTTGCGGTTGCGCTGTGCCCTCCAATTTAGCAATCGCATCCAGCGCCTTCACTGTGGTTGCGAAAACAAAACCTTCATGCGTTGAACCGTTAAATTCAAACCTCACATCGCCAGGGCCCACGACCCCTTTGGTCACAACACCCAATAGTCTTGCCAATACTGCGCTGTCTGCTGCGTTCACACCACCCGATGCCGCAATGATCGCACCTCGTCCATTCGTCAGTTCGCGCAGCGTTGAAACCAATTCCATATTCAAGGCCCCGCTTGATCCGCGCGTGACAATTTTCAACTCAGGGCCACTTTTTTGCGGCACCGCTGTGATTTTCGCTTCAAGTTGCGTTTGCCCCAAAGCTTCGGTCCATTGCCCGTTGCCATATTCAAGCCCAACCAAACGCAAAAATCCGCGCGGATCTTGCGCTTGTAAGGTAAAGTTCAGGTCGCCTTGCGGGCCATCACCCTCGTCCACAAGCCGCCCGCCCCCGGCCAAGCGTGCACCACTCACATCGCCAATTTCAAACGTCTTCAGATCGAAACCTTTTGCACCCGTCGAGAACTCAATCGCCACATTCTGCGCAGCAACGCCATTGAGCCGCATCGCTGCGCCACGTAACGTCACATGCCGCTCGACAGGTGCGATGCCATCAGGTGAAACGATGGCCTGCGCCACCGTTGGAAAACCGCCATCGCGCAACAACGACAAGCCATTGGGTAACAAATTGTCAAAATCAAACTTGTCCGTATCAATTTTCACTTCAACAACAGGAACCGCGCCAGATGTTGTCGCATAAGACGCGCGTCCCGGCACAGCATCAAACCGGTAATTGACATTTGACACAGAGAAATTCTGCGCCGTCCAATTCACATCACCCCCAAGCACTTCGAGCCGGCCCCTGCTACCTGTCCAATGTTTTTCAAAATCACTACGCCACGTCGGCATCAACCAACTCATAAAGGCACGCGTATCTGCACTTTCAAATCTGAACTTGCCGCCAAGCTGGGCGGCCTTCTCACCTGAAAAAATAACACCATCAAAAATACCAATGGATCGCCCCGGAAATTCTGCCGCAAATTCTCGCACGCGAATGGCTTCTTTTTGCACACTGCCGGCCAGTCGCACGTCATTGAGCGCTTGCCCACCCGACGTTAGAACACTGACACTGAGTTTGTAGTCAGCAACCATTTTCGCTGGTAGATTTGCCAGCAGCTGATTGGCCACTTGCAAAAGCCCGCCGTCACGCCATTGTTGCATGGCTCCGCCACCCACAAGCGTATCAAGATTTATGCGGGGTGATTTTAAATCCAACTGCACGATGGACTGTGTGCCAAATTCTACGACAGCATCACCCTCAATCAAAGTGCCACTGTCTTTCTTGTCGGCGGGTGCAATGCGGATTTTAAGAAGGCTCATGCGATCAGGCGTGGCCGTAACTTTGGCCTGCATCGACAACGGTTTCAATGCACCTTCAGCACTGGTTTTTTCACCTGTTGCCTGCTGCGCATCAATGCGCAATCCGCCATCAAACTGCCGCCCGCTCCAACTGCCTTCCAAAGCCACTTGTGGAAAGGCCAAATCCAGCGGTGCCAGTTTAATGCCAAACTTCAATGCCTCAGATTTTTTCTTTTCACTCGTCGTCACCGAAAGCGTCATTGGTACATCACCCAAACGAGCTTCCCCCCGCATGCGCCACGGCCCTAAAATATTGTCAGCAGACAACAGCGCATTCACACCCGTCAACAAACCCGAATGCCCATGTTGCAAATCATCAAACGACAGCACACCACCACTCAATACAATCTGGTCAAGCTTCACCCGTGACAATAGGCCCGATCCCACCACTTGCTGTTGCGGTTCAAACAGCCAGTTGACATCCCCGCTGGCATTGCGCTGCAAGTTTACGACTGGCTTTACAGCTTCAACACTTTCCACATTCAGCGCGCCGTTGAACAAGCCTGCTAGAGACAACCGTACCTTCACAACATCTGCGCGTACAAATGCGCCATCTGAAAATCCAAGCGGATTGCCGATGGCCACCTGTTGTGCTTGCAACTGAGGCCACGGGAAGAGTTTGACGGCGATGTCACCACCAACCAACACATCGCGACCGGTCAACTTTTCACCAAAGTTTTCAATATCAGCACGATAATTATTCCAAGGCACCACATAGGGTGCAGCCAGTGCCGCCGTCACAACCAGCGCCAACACCACGCCAAAATAAAACACCGGTGACTTCCAAATGCTCATGCGAAATCGGGGCCTGCGTTTTTACCGGGGTTCATGATGTTCTGTGGATCAAGCGCTTTTTTGATGGCGCAGCATCACGTCGACACCATTGCCATGTTCTTGGCGTAGATACTTGCGCTTGCCGCTGCCAATGCCATGCTCTCCAGTGCATGTGCCGCCCATTGCAAGCGCCCGATCAATCAAGCGATCATAAGCCGCCTTCAAGGCCTTCACCTGAGCTGGATCATCGGGGTTGCAATACATCCCCACATGAAAATTCCCGTCACCCACATGGCCGATCATCGGGCCAAAAATACCGTTTCTCTCAAGGTCAATCCGCGTCTGTTCAACACATTCCGCCAGTCGTGAAATCGGCACGCACACGTCAGTCGAGAACGCATCCATTTGCCCCGGCACAATTGATTTTGCCGCCCAAAACGCGTCATGCCCAGCCTGCCAGAGTTTCACACGATCTTCTTCCTGCGTCGCCCATTGAAAATCTCCGCCACCATGTTCAACGGCAATCCCATGGAACAATTCGGACTGCTCCTTCACGCCAGCCTTGGTCCCGTGAAATTCAACAAACAGTGTCGGCGCAACTTTCAACGTCAGTTTTGAATAGGCATTGATTGCCTTGATATGTTCAGCATCCACAAGTTCAATGCGCGCCACCGGAATGCCGTTTTGAATGGTTTCAATGGTCGTCAAGCAACACGCTTCAACCGACGGGAACGTACACACTCCCGCTGCCATCGCCTCTGGAATACCTTGCAACTTTAAACCCACTTCAGTGATCACGCCCAAAGTGCCTTCGCTGCCCACCATCAGTCGCGTCAAATCATAACCTGCGGAAGACTTTTTCGCCCGGCCCCCCGTTCGCACAATTTGCCCATCCGCCATCACCACAGTCAAACCCATCACATTCTCACGCATGGTGCCATAGCGTACCGCATTGGTGCCGGAAGCCCGCGTCGCCGCCATGCCGCCAAGTGATGCATCAGCACCAGGGTCAATAGGGAAGAACAAACCTTGATCACGCAAATGCGTGTTCAGTTGTTTGCGCGTTACGCCAGCCTCAACGCGGCAGTCTAAATCTTCAGCATTGACTTCAAGAATGCGATTCATCTGGTTGAGATCAATTGATATTCCGCCAAATGGTGCGGTGAAATGCCCCTCTAAGGAAGTACCCGTGCCATATGGAATAACCGGCACACGCAATTCCGAGCACACCTGCACCACCGCTTGCACGTCCAGAGTCGACTGCACAAATGCCACCGCATCTGGCGGCGCACCGGCAGCCCAGGTCAAATCCTTGCCATGCTGCTCCCGCACCACCATCGCGGTCGAAAGCCGATCTCCCAACAGGTTGTGCAAACGGCGGATGACGTCTTGAGTGGCGGCGGGAAGCGGGCGAGTATCCATGCCCTAAACTTAACACGAATAATCGAGTCCGCCATGCCCCAATCCACCCCCCACATCTCCACCACCATGGCCATCGAGAACCAATGGATTGACTACAACGGCCACTTCAACATGGCCTATTACGGCGTGTTGTTTGATCGCGCCGCCGATCAACTCTTTGCCGAACTGGGACTCGGGCCGGACTACGTCAAAGCCACCAACAACAGCTTTTTCACACTGGAAACCCATTGCTCATACCTGCGAGAAGTGCAAGCCACCGACGTCGTCTCCATTGCCAGCCAGATCATCGACCACGACCACAAGCGCGTCCATTACGTCCAACAAATGCGCCTGCCCGACGCGAATGTGGCCTGCATCCTCGAAGTCATGGTCAGCCACGTCGACCTCACCACCCATAAAACCTCAAATTTTCCCGATGATGTGAAGGCGCGGATCGATGTGATGGCGGCGGAACACAAAGATCTACAAGTGCCACCGCAAGTCGGGCATAAAATTGGAATACCAAGAAAATGAAACAGAACATTTCAGGAGGGCTCGTTCACGAGATGCCAGCTGACATGGCAGAGGCATTGACGAGCGAAGCAAATGTGATTGACATCTGGGAAAGCCTCACCCCGATCGCAAGGAATGAGTTTTTATGTTGGGGCGAAGACGCGAAACAAGAAAAAACTCGTGCAAAGCGAAATCATTCGAACAGTAGAGGAGCTGCGCGAAGGGCAAAAACGCCCCTGCTGCTGGGACGGCTGCATCCATCGCACCGACAAAAGACCAAGCAAGTGGCAACAGGATGTTTTGATTGATAAGAAAGTAAAGAAGAAAAAGGCGCAGTGTAAGCTACTTGCGTCGTCTGCGCCCAATTCACTAATTTCAACTCCGCCCCATAATCGTCACATCGCTGTAAAGTTCAGGCCCCATTCAGCTTCCATAGTGCACTCACACGCACAATAAAAAAAGGAGGCTCCTATGACAAACAACGGATACCAGCATTTTGCTGAAGCACTTGTTTTCGCACACGGCCCCGAGGCCTTGAGCGAAGCCATGCGCCACGCCAATTTTTGCCTGAAACAAGGCGACACTGACATGGCCGCCCATTGGCAGGCCACCATTGAAGAGTGCGCAATCTCAAAAAGCCGGTCCCCTGCAAAGCGACTGAAATTCACGCCGCGGCGTGAACAAATCTCGAACACGTGGTATATGAGGCCTTTGGGGATTCGCCCCTGAAGGCCCATATCCAACGTTATGACTCCGATCGACATTGCTGACTTCGACGACGAACCCCACCACCCCGCTCCCGGTGGCTTGGCCGCGCGCGCCATGGCCGCCCCTGCCCCGCAATATCTCAAAGGCCTGAACGCCGAACAGCGCGACGCTGTGCTGTCCATCGATGGCCCGCTTGCTCGTCCTCGCAGGTGCAGGCACGGGCAAAACCCGCGTGCTCACCACAAGACTCGCCCATGTGCTCACACTCCGTAAAGCCTGGCCCAATCAAATTCTCGCCGTCACCTTCACCAACAAAGCCGCCCGCGAAATGAAAGAGCGCATCGGCATGCTCATCGGCGGCATGGTCGAGGGCATGACATGGCTTGGCACCTTCCATTCCATCGGCGTCAAAATCCTCCGCAATCACGCCGAACTCTGCGGCCTCCGCTCCGGCTTTTCCATTCTCGATGCCGACGATCAACTGCGCCTGCTCAAGCAACTGCTGGAAGCTGAAAACATCGACGAAAAACGCTGGCCCGTGCGCCAATTGGCTAACATGATCGACGGTTGGAAAAACCGTGGCCTGACGCCCGATAAGGTGCCGCAAGCCGAAGGCTATGCCTATGGCAACGGCCTTGGTGCAAAACTCTACGCCGACTATCAAGCCCGCCTCAAAATCATCAACGCCGCTGACTTTGGCGACTTGCTCTTAGAACCGCTCCGCATGTTCCAGGAAAACCCCGACGTTCTGAAAACCTATCAAGAGCGTTTCAAATATATGCTGGTCGACGAATACCAAGACACCAACATCGCGCAATATCTCTGGCTGCGCCTGCTCGCCCAAGGCCACAAAAACATTTGTTGCGTCGGTGATGACGACCAATCGATTTACGGTTGGCGCGGTGCTGAAGTCGATAACATCCTGCGCTTCGAAAAAGATTTTCCCGGCGCAAAAGTCATTCGCCTCGAACAGAACTATCGCTCCACGCCTGACATTTTAGGGGCCGCCTCTGGCCTCATTGCCAAAAACGAATCCCGCCTCGGCAAAACCTTGCACACCACCAAAAACGAAACTGAAAAGATCAAACTGCGCGGCCACTGGGACTCCGAAGAAGAAGCCCGCACCGTGGGTGATGATATTGAAAGCCTCTATTCAAAAGGCGAACGCTACGCCGACATGGCCATTCTCGTGCGCGCCTCATTCCAAATGCGCAGCGTTCGAAGACCGCTTCATCACGCTGGGCCTGCCCTATCGTGTGGTCGGCGGCCCGCGTTTTTATGAACGTGCCGAAATCCGCGACGCCGTAGCCTATCTCGCTGTCGTTCTGTCACCCGACAATGATCTGAAATTCGAACGCATCATCAACACGCCAAAGCGCGGCATTGGCGATGCCTCGATCAAGAAAATGTATGACGTTGCCCGCGCCCGTGGCACCTCGCTTTACACCGCAGCATCAAGCATGGTCGCATCAGACGAACTGCCCAACAAGGCCCGCACATCGTTGCGCCTGCTGCTCGAAAACTTCACGCGCTGGCGTCATCAAATCGATGCCCTGCCGCAAACCGAACTTGCCGAAATCATCCTCGATGAATCGGGCTATACCGAGATGTGGCAGAACGACAAAAGCCCTGAGGCCCAAGGCAAGCTCGAAAACCTCAAAGAGCTCGTGCGCTCCATGGGTGAGTTTGAAAACCTCGCGGGCTTCATGGAGCACATTGGCTTGGTCATGGACCGCGACCAGGGCGAGAACACCGACGAGATCAACATCATGACGCTGCACAGCGCCAAGGGCTTGGAATTCGGCACCGTGTTTTTGCCGGGCTGGGAAGAAGGCCTATTCCCGCACCAACGCAGCTTGGATGAAAATGGCAGAGCCGGATTGGAAGAAGAACGCCGCCTCGCCTACGTCGGCATCACCAGAGCCAAATCCCGCGCCACCATCAGTTTCGCGCAAAACCGCCAAGTGCGGGGCCTCTGGCAATCCGCCATCCCCTCGCGATTCCTCGACGAACTCCCCGCCATCCACGTTGACGTGCTCCCCATGACCACAAGCTACGGCGGCTACGGCATCGGCTCCTACGGCGGCAGCACGCTTCGACACCGCAGGCAGCTTCAAAAAAGAATCAACCTACGCCACCCCCGGCTGGCAACGCGCCAGTGAACGACAACAACGCGGCGAAACCCTGCGGACCACCCCCACCTTCCGCGAAGCCGCAAGCGACATCGTCGGCGCTGAAGGCCTAGGCTACGAAGTCGGAGACCGAGTCTTCCACCAAAAATTCGGCTACGGAAATGTCACGAGTGTGGACGCGAACAAGCTGACAGTGGATTTTGATAAGGCAGGCGAGAAGCGGGTGATTGATACGTTCGTGGAGCGGGGGTGATGGAACAGTTCACAACAATCCAAAAATTACAAATTTCAAGAGATAACTCGCTGATTAAAAAAGATGCATTGCAGCAGTGGAAAAATTGGCGGGAAATTCAAGAAAGAGGGCTGTTTCTTGACTTTCTTGGCTGAATCCCGAAACCTTAGAGGCACTTCTTAATGAACATCCTGCAAAGCCAATTATCGACGGGATGAAAGAAATTAGTCATTGTTTCGCAATTTTAGAACGATCGCGAAATGATATTGTTGACATTGCAGGGCAGTTCTAAGCAGGATTCTGAATGGTGGCAGGAGTATTGACTATAACAGCGTATTGCTCGCGGCAACTAAAGAAGCATACACATATTCGGTAGCGGCTATAACTCTCGTCCAGTCTTATCGCCACCTGAAGTCAAAATTGCCACAGATCAAGAAAGCTATAATGCCTTAAAGTCTGAGGTATTCGGGAGTGATGGCATCGTTGATTTTTTTTCTGCCCTTAGAACAGCGAATAATCATTTCGAGTGTTCTTGTTGCCAACCCTAATTATTCAATTCATCACGGTGTCACTCGAGAAGTTGAAAGCGGTATAACCTTCGACAGAAATGCAATTCTTGGCAACAGTCAATGGAATCGCTAAAAACTATGCACGTGGTTTAGAAAAATTAGATGTCGTAAGCCTTGTCAATCGACACTTTACCCTTACAAAAATTTTTACCGTTTGCTTCCACCCGAATAGGATATTGCGGCGCAAAGACTTTCACGATTACCATCGAGTTGTACTTGCGAACGAAATCGCATTGCATTAGTCTGGCTTGGAATTCATCTTACTACTGCACTCAATGGAAAACTGATCCGTACGAGTACTTGCAAATTACCTTACTCAGACAAGTCAGACGAATTCTCTCATTTCAATGCAACACAAAGGAACAAGTCGACTATATGATATCGGCTTCGAGACCCGTTGGCACTCATGGATTCAACATACACGGAATGAACTCTACAGCCTTTTCAAAAAGTCAAAGGGGACGATTCCCTTTCTCCCTGTCAAAGGGGACGCTTCCCTTTTTCCCTCGTCCGCCGGTCAAAGGGGACGCTTCCCTTTTCTCCCTCGTCCGCCGTAGCCAAAGGCGAAGGTGGATGGGGGAGTACGTCCGTGAGGACGGGAGGGGGTGCTTGACGACAGTCTCTTGGAATTAGCGGTGAATTACGGTGACACCTCACTTTTCTCACCCGGCTTCGTAAAGGGAGAGTAACGCCCCCCATTGTCATTGCCGGACTTGTTCCGGCAATCCATGGCGCAACAAGAGTGGAGCGAAAAGCCGTGCGCTTTGCGCACGATGCAAAAACCAGACAAGCCCCACGATGGATTGCCGGAACAAGTCCGGCAATGACACGATTTAGAATGACGGGACCACCGTGAAAATAACCGGTTCACTCGACGTAATAAACCTCAACCGTGCCTTCATCTTCACCGTCATCGGATTGCCATAGCGGTCCTTCGATTTTACACCAGCTGGCACGCGCACCCATCCCTCGGAGATGCAATATTCTTCAACAGTGGTTTTCTCAACACCATTAAAGCGAATACCAATCTGATGCTGCAATACAGCCTCATTAAAAAACGGGCTCTTCGAATCAACGCTGAGATGGTCAGGCAAGGCGGGTTTGGCATCGGTCATGTAAGAAGCTCCAAATCAATTTTCCAGATTGATCTATCCCAAGTTCAATTGAAACAACAGGGTGACCTCCCACCCCTTTGTAAAATAGACGATTGTGATTGCCCTCATAAACTTGCCAGGCTTGCAGACGACTGACTTGCAAAACAGTTCCGAGGCTGCAAAATAACACTATGCACCCTTCAGAACTCTACTTTGATTCTTTGCTCGCGTTAAAAGGCCTGACGCCTGAACAATTCAACGAACCTTTGATGCGGTTCTTGTCGACCTGTGGCAGAAATCTATCTCTTTCGAAGTCTCAGCTGTTTCAGGATATTTTCGCAGTATTCTGTAACAACGGCAAAAAGAACGGTTTTTTTGTCGAGTTTGGCGCAACCGATGGCATTTCGCTCAGCAACACATACTTGCTCGAAAAGAACTTTGCTTGGAGGGGGATTTTAGCAGAACCAGCGCGTCGCTGGCACAGCGATCTGAAAAAGAATCGCACGGCAGCGATAGACACGCGATGTGTCTGGAGTGAGTCAAATAAAAGCCTGCCTTTCGTGGAAGCAGAAATTGGTGAACTTTCCACACTCACGCAATTCTCTGATTGCGATTCCCATGCTGCAAGCCGCAAGTCCGGAACCCGTTACAAAGTGAAAACTGTCAGTTTGAATGATCTTCTGGAGTTTCATAATTGCCCCCCTGTCATCGATTACATGTCGGTTGACACGGAAGGGTCGGAATTTGAAATCCTTTCGAACTTGAATTTTGAAAAGTATCGCGTGAATGTTTTTACAATCGAACACAGTTTCACACCAAAGCGCGAAGATGTCAGGCTCCTGATGGCCAACAAAGGCTATGTGAATATGTTTGAAGCTGTCTCCAAATGGGATGACTGGTTTGTGCACAAGTCACTGTATACCCCTGTCTGATGCAGCATGGGTTTAGACGAGATCATTGAGCCTGAACATTCCCCTCACGTCCTCCGTGCGGTCTTCAATCCCTCTCGCTGCTCCACTGAAATCTTCTCCCACGTCTCAACATTAGCATGACCGCTGATGGTGTCCTGGTGCCAATATTGTCCGCACACGGAACAGAGCTGGATGCTCTCCCAAGGATAATTGAAATCGGTGTCCATGACGAAAGTCTGCGTGCTGTTAGCAGGCATGTCATAAACCCGTGTCCAACCCGGCTGCAGGCTTCCACACATGCAAGCACTCTTCACACTGCCAATTTCATTCTTCCGCCCATTGCGCGTGTCATAATGACTGAAGTCATTTTACCGCCAATTGAGAGCGACGCACACCACGCAACGCGTGCCGCTTGCCACAACGGCCTCCCCATTGCCGCCGAGGCCCAATGTCAATGTGCACGATGGAATTGCCGCAATAGGTGCCAACACCGCCGATGCGCGGCATGCGTTTGACATAGGCCAGCAACTGCCGTTCACCTACCCCTGGCACGCGAATATCAGCGGCCATACAGCGCAAATGATAGGACGCCTTGCGCCCGCCCGCCAAACGATTGGAACGCACCGAACGACAGCCCGAGGTGATCTGAACCGGTCTTCCATAATGTGCAGAAATCTGTGCAAGCGCGACTTGCAAACCAGGTCGCAGGCCTGAGCGTTTTGCCTCAGCCTCACCCACAAAACTCAAAACCGTAACAGCAGTTACAAAACCCAACAAAATCCCACGCGAAGCAACCATAACGCCCTCACAAACAGCGGGGCACACGGTGTTGCGAACCTCTTCAGCAACCCAAACTCACCCCAACAGAACCACACCCAAGGTTGAGTGTGGCACTGCCGAGGTCTCAAATCAAGGTATACAAAGCATTAACATTACTAAGCAGCGACGGGCGCAAACTTAAGCGCCACGCCGTTGATGCAATAGCGAAGCCCCGTGGGCTGCGGCCCATCTTCAAACACATGGCCCTGATGCCCGCCACAGCGGGCGCAATGCACTTCGGTGCGCGTGGCAAACAGTGTGTTGTCTTCTTTGCTGCCAATGGCTTTCGGCAGAAAATCATAAAAGCTCGGCCAGCCCGTACCAGAGTCATATTTTGTTTCAGAAGCAAACAACGGCAAATCACATCCTGCACAGTTAAATGTGCCTTTGCGCTTTTCCTCAAGCAGCGCGCTGGTGAATGGGCGCTCTGTGCTTTCCTCGCGCAGAACAGCAAAAGACTCAGGTGAAAGTATTTTCATCCACTCCTCTTTGGATTTCATAATTTCAAACGCAGCTTCCGTTGACGTGGCAAAGCTACGACCTGCGGCAACAGCCAAACCCGAAAGAGCGGCAAACGATAAGAGCATACGGCGATTCATAAGGTGGTCCTCCTGTTGATGAACTTTCTACACCAAATCTCACAAAAAGGATTTTCACATTGCGCATCAGCCCGATCAAGCCTTTGTGACTTTGCGAGAACTTCTGGTTGCTCACCTCTTAAAATTGCGTTTTAGTACTGTCTTGGGGAGAACATGAAATGACTCAATTTTTGCGTTGCTTAATCATCACATTGCTTTTTACATTTTGGTCGTCATTTGTGGTTGCACAAGAAGCACCTGCCCCTGCAACGCCTCCTGCTGTTGAAGCAGCACCAGCCGTGCCCGTTGCTCCAACTGGCCCTCAAGAAGTCAGCGTCGGTGTTTACGTCAATGATATTCAACAGCTTGATTTGCAGTCCCACAGCTACGCCATGGATTTTTATGTCTGGCTGCGCTGGAAAAACCCTGACATCAATCCGTCGGCTTCCCTTGAATATATGAATCCGTTCCAACTCTGGGGCCACATTGCAACGCCACTCTATGAAGCCCCGCAAGACTTGCCCGACGGCAGCAAATATACCGCCATTCGCTATCAAGGCCAGTTCAACTCAAAACTGCCTCTGGAAAAATATCCTTTCGATCAGCAAACACTGATCGTTGAATTTGAAGACAACAGTTCGGGCTCAGCCAAACAAATCTTTGTACCGGATGTAAACTCCATCACCTTGAATCCGGAACTCACCCTGCCCGGCTACATTCTCGGAAAGCCGACCCTCACTGTATCGTCAAAGCCCTATCCCACGAACTTTGGCGATACACGTCTGACCGAGCTTGAACCCTATTCGCGCGTCACAGTGTCTGTGCCCGTTCATCGTCCAGCCTTCACCTATGCTGTAAAAATCATCATGCCAATTTTCTTGGTCGCAGCTTGTGCAGCTTTGGTATTTTGGATTCACCCAAGCTTCGTTGAAGGCCGCATCGGCATGGGCATTACAGCTCTGCTCACGCTTGTTGCCTTGCAGCTCACTTCAAACTCGCAACTGCCAGAGGTCGATTATTTGATGATGATCGATTTGCTGTACATCACAGCCTATGTCTTTGTCATCGCAAGCTTAGCGCAAGTGGTGCGCACAACCTGGTCGGCCTACCGTGAAGATGACGCCAAAGCCATCAAGCAAGATCGCTTTGCCTTCGTGGTGTTAACCGGGCTGTTCCTGCTCACCTTCGCTTACATCATGATCAGTTCATTGCGAGGCTAACCGCTACTCGATCATCTTGCCAGAAATCGAAGCGCCTGCGCTGCGATCAAGCCTGATGTAAGACAAGAACGCGAAGACTGAAACGCCCGAGACCACCAGCAGCGCGAAGGAAAAATCCGCCGCGACAAGATCGTTGCGACCGGAATGCCACAAACGAAAATCCAACAGAAACGCCGCCGCTGCAACACCAAGCGCCAGAAACAATTGCTGCAACACCGTATAAAGCCCATTGGCCCGTGCCAAGTCAGCATGCTCAATATCGGCATAGGCCAACGTATTCAGTGCTGAAAATTGCAACGACCGCATGAAGCCCGACATCAGCAAAATCAAAAACATCACAAGCAGTGGCATCGTCGCCGTAAAGCTTGCTTGCGCCGCCACCATCACGCTGCACAACACACCATTGATGATCAGCAAATTACGATACCCAAACCGCCGCACCAGCGGTGACACGGTGAACTTCATCAAAATTGCCCCCAAAGCAGATCCAAAAGTAATCATGCCACTTTGAAAGGCCGTGAAGCCAAAACCCAGTTGCAACATCAGCGGCATCAAAAACGGCGTGGCCCCCACGGCAATCCGGTACACATTTCCTCCCACGACCGAATGCCTGAAACTGGCAAAACGCATCAAACGCAAATCCAAAATTGGCGCAGGCGTGCGCCGGGCATGCAAAACATAAGCCCCTAACAACAGCAGCCCCACCACAATCATCACAGTCACTTGCCCTGCTGAAAACAGGTCACTGCTGCCGGCCATCGTCATGCCAAACACAGAAAGTGTGAGCCCCAGACCCGACAACACAAAGCCTTTGAAATCCAGCGGTGGCGCCACTGCGGCCTTGAAATTTGGCAGCAACCACAATGCCAAACCCAGCGCAAAAATTCCAAACGGCAAATTCATCCAGAATATCCAGCGCCAGTCATAAACCGTTGTAATATAACCCCCAATCGGTGGCCCAAGCAATGGTCCAATCAACGCCGGAATAGTCAACCAAGCAATCGCATCCAAGAGGTCAGACTTCTGCACAGAGCGTAAAACGATTATGCGTCCCACAGGCACCATCATCGCCCCGCCTACGCCCTGCAGCCCGCGCGAAAACACCAACCATTCCAATGACTGGGCAAAGCCACAGGCCACTGACCCCACTGTAAAAACCACAATCGCCAAACTGAAAATCAATTTGGCGCCAAAGCGATCCGCCATCCAACCGCTGATCGGCAAAAACACCGTCAATCCCAACAAATAAGTCGTGAAAGCCAACTTCAGCGAAATTGGGCTGGTGCCCAAATCCCTGGCAATATCCGGCAGCGACGTCGCAATAATCGTCGAATCCATCTGTTCCATAAAAAGCGCAGCCGCAATGGTCAGCGGAAGGATTCGGGAAAAGCGTGCCATGCCAAAGCCTTTACCCGCTTTTAAGAACGTTGCCACCACAATGCCTCCATGACCCAATCCATCCGCAGTGCAGAACTTCTCAGCGCCCTCTCCCACGCGCTTGACCTCACCGAAGGCCAACCCCAGGGCCATTGCATTCGCGCCTGCTGGATCGGCACCCACATCGGCAAAGCCATCAACCTGCCGCAACAAGACCTTTCAGACCTCTATTACACACTGCTGCTGAAAGACTTGGGCTGTTCGTCCAACGCGGCCCGCATTTGCCAACTATACTTGACAGATGACCATCAATTTAAATCCGATTTCAAATTGATCGACGGCAGCTTAAGTCAAGCCTTGCGTTTTGTACTGTCCCATACGGGCCTGCAATCCGGCATGGCTGATCGCTTCCGCGCCGTTGTCAACATCATGCGCAATGGCGGTGAAATCTCCCGCGAATTGATCGAAGCCCGCTGCCACCGGGGTGCTGACATTGCCCGCCTCATGGGCTTTAGCGAAAACGTCGCCTCTTCTATTCAACACCTTGACGAACATTGGGATGGTCGTGGCAAACCTGAAGGCGTGGCCGCCCGCAAAATTCCAACCGCTGCCCAAATCGCATTGCTCGCCCAAGTCGCCGACGTCTTCAACACGGCATCAGGTCCAGAAGCCGCCGCATGCGAAATCGAAGCCCGCAGCGGCACATGGTTTGCTCCTGATCTGGTCGAAGTGTTCATGGCACTGGCCGAATGGGATGGCCTTTGGGCACCTCTCGCTTCACCGCAATTGCAAAGCCATGTGCTTGGCCTTGAGCCTGGCAGCCACATCAGAACGGCAAACGAAGATGACATGGACCGCATCGCCCAAGGCTTCGCCCTCGTCATCGACTCGAAAAGCCCCTTCACCCGCGGCCATTCAGATAGGGTCGCTTTATTCTCAGAACTCATCGCAGAAGAACTGGGCTACACGCCGGAACGCCGCCGCTGGTTGCGTCGCGCGGCACTGTTGCATGACATCGGCAAGCTTGCCATTTCCAATACCATTCTCGACAAACCCGACAAATTGACTGACGCCGAATATACCATTGTCAAAACCCATCCCAATCACTCAGCTGAAATCATCAAGGGAGTGAAAGCCTTCGCTGACATGGCCGACATTGCAGGCCACCATCACGAACGCTTGGACGGCAAGGGCTATCCCCATGGTTTGAAAGGTGACGACATTACGCTCGACACGCGCATCGTCACCGCAGCCGACGTTTTTGACGCCCTCACCGCCGACCGCCCCTACCGGAAAGCCATGTCGCCGCTTGCCGCATTCGCCATCATGGACAAGGATTTGGGCACGGCTTTCGACCCCACCTGTGTTGCCGCCTTGAAAACCGCATTGCGCCGCGCCGAGTTGGCAGAGGCCGCATAATATTATATACGGGAAGGCTGGGTTAAGACTCAGCGAACCTCAAGCGTATTCCCGCCGGTTCAATTTCTGAAACAGAGATTTACATGAACTGGTTCTTCACTTGGCTGGAACGTCGCGTTGACTCATTCCCCAACGCCCAACCGACCAAACCACCAGCAACAGCTTGGGGCTTCATCCGCCATTATACCCGGCCGTTTTATCCGCTGATCATCGTCGGCTTCATACTCGCCATCGCACTCGCCATCATCGAAGTGCGGGTTTTTGCCTATGTTGGCCAACTGGTCGACATCCTCGGCTCCGCCAACCGCAGCACCTTCTGGGAAGATAACAAATGGCAACTGCTGTTCTACGCCACCCTCGCTGTCATCGTGCAACCCATCATCGCGGCCACGTCAGACTCAATTGAAAATCAAGGCATGCGCGGCAACTATGCCATGCGCATTCGCTGGCTGGCGCACCGTTACATGCTCCGGCAGTCGATGGACTTTTTCCACAACGAATTCGCAGGCCGCGTCTCTACCAAAGTCATGCAAGCAGCACTCGGCGTGCGCGATGTCATCATGAAACTCACGCAAGTCATCGCCTGGGTCGCCATGTTTTTTGTTACGGCCGTTGCAAGCTTCATCGCCAATGATTGGCGGCTCGCCATTCCCCTGATCGTCTGGCTCGTGCTCTATGGCTTCACCATGCGTTATTTTGTACCTCGCATGGGCAAACTGTCGGAGAAGCAAGCCGACATGCGCTCCATCGTGACAGGCCGCATCGTTGATACCTACACCAACATGCCCACGGTCAAGCTTTTCGCCCATGCCTCGCGCGAAGATGATTATGCCAAAGAAAGCATGGGCTGGATGCTCGATGCCGTGCACAAATCCATGCGTGTCGCCACGCAAATGAACGTAGCCCTTAACGTCATCAACGCCATGCTCTTGACCAGCACGGCAGCCATGGCCGTCTGGCTCTGGCAAGCCAACGCCATAACGGTCGGAGCCATCGCTTTTTCCGTGGGCCTTGTATACCGCATGCTCGGCATGGCCCATTGGATGCTGTGGGAAATCGCATCCCTGTTTGAAGACTTCGGCGTCGTCAAAGATGGCGTTGACACCATCGCCCGTGACCATTCCGTGCAGGATATTGCCGATGCAAAATCCCTCATGGTTACAAATGGATGCATAGAGTTTGAGACTCTCCACTTCAATTATGGAAAAACCGTTGAAGACAATCGCGAAATCATTGCAGGTCTCAACCTCATCATCCAACCCGGCGAAAAGGTAGGCCTCGTCGGCAGATCTGGTGCCGGCAAATCCACCATCGCAAACCTGCTTCTGCGCTTTTACGATGTCGGCTCAGGCTCCATCAAAATCGACGATCAGAACATCGCCGAAGTCACACAGGAATCCCTCCGCGCCGCAATCGGCGTCGTCACGCAAGACACATCCCTCTTGCACCGGTCAGTCCGCGACAACATCCGCTATGGCCGCCCCGATGCCAGCGAAGCCGACATACTCAATGCCGCCGAACAAGCCCATGCCCAAGACTTTATCGCCCACCTTGTGGATCCCAATGGCCGTCGCGGCATGGACGCCCATGTCGGTGAACGCGGCGTCAAACTCTCCGGTGGACAAAGGCAACGCGTCGCCATCGCCCGCGTGTTATTGAAGAACGCACCGATCCTGATCTTGGATGAAGCAACATGCGCCCTCGACTCCGAAGTCGAAGCCGCCATCCAGGAAAACCTCAACACCCTCATGCAAGGCAAGACGGTGATCGCCGTCGCACATCGATTAAGCACAATCGCCGCCATGGACCGCTTGGTGGTCATGGACAAAGGCCGCATCATCGAAGAAGGCACCCACGCCCAATTGTTGAAGAAGAAGAGCGGTGTTTATGCCAGCTTGTGGGCAAGACAATCAGGCGGGTTCTTGATACCGGAAGACATCAAGAAGGCTGAGGCGGCGGAGTAACGCTTTGCCCGTCGCACAAAACAGCAGTTTGCCGCCCTTGAATAACCACCCGTTAACCAAAATGTTGCCACAACAGACTTACAAATGCTGGCCCACGAAGGGGAACCAAAATGAACAAGATGATTTTCGCTGCAACCGCCTCTGTGTTTCTGCTGACGGCTTGCACCACCAATCCATACACCGGTGATCAACAGGTCTCGAAGGGTCTTCTGGGCGCTGGCACAGGCGCTGCACTTGGCGCAGTTGCAGGTGCCATTGTTGGCAAAACCACATCGGCCAAAACCCGCAAAGCCACATTGATTGGCGCTGGCATCGGCGCACTGGCAGGCGGTGGCATTGGTGTTTACATGGACAACCAAGAAGCCAAGTTGCGCCAACGTTTGCAAAACTCAGGCGTGTCTGTCACCCGTGTGGGCGACTCGATTGTGCTCAACATGCCATCGAACATCACCTTCGATACAGATCAGTCTGACGTGAAGCCGCAATTCTATGACACACTGAACTCCGTGGCCTTGGTGCTGCAGGAATATAACCAAACCTTGATCGACGTTGCAGGCCATACGGATTCCGACGGTGCTGATGATTACAATTATGATCTCTCGCGCCGTCGTGCAGGCTCCGTTGCCCGTTACCTGTCTTCGCAACAGCTTGATCCAAATCGCTTCTCGGTTGAAGGCCGTGGTGAACGTGAGCCGATTGCCTCCAACGCATCAGCGCGTGGCAAAAGCCAAAACCGCCGCGTTGAAATCATCATTCAACCTTTAACGTAAAACTTGAACTGAACGGGCTTGGCGCATATGCCAACGCCATGTCTCAAGCCCGTTACACACTCACCTGCCCTTCGCGCACCCTCGACGAAGCCCAGGCCCTCGCCGATCTGATCGACGAACATATCGCCATTGATGCCATGGCCGTTACCGTCAACGAAACCGACGAAGCCAATGCCCTCTGGAACACCGTCGGATATTTTGAAACTTCTAAAGCCGCACAACATGCTGCAACAACACTCAACATCAAAAATGTGACCATCGCAAAAGTGCCCGACGTCGATTGGGTGCGAAAATCCCTCGAAGGCTTAGCCCCTGTCACGGCAGGTCGATTTTTTCTGCACGGCTCCCACGATCGCAGCATTCGTCGCAGCGGTGGGCACTCATTTGAAATTGACGCAGGCACAGCCTTCGGCACTGGCCATCACGGCACCACAGCAGGCTGCATGATTATTCTCGATGCCTTGTTGAAGTACCAAACACCACAGCGTATTTTCGATCTCGGGTGCGGCACTGGCGTGCTAGCTATAGCCGCAGCAAAAGCCTGTCGCAAAAAACTATTGGCAACCGACATAGACCCTGAAGCGGTGCGCGTCACAAAGCTCAACGCTGCCCTCAACAATCTCGGACCCTACGTCAACGCCTTGACAGCATCAGGCCTACACCACCACACCATCCGCAGCGCAGGCCCCTTTGATTTAATTTTTGCAAACATCTTGGCCCGCCCCCTCGTGGCGCTAGCCCAAGGCCTCAGCACACTCATTGAACCGGGTGGCACAATTATTCTGTCAGGCCTCACCCGCGATCAGCTCCGTTGGGTTTCAGCGGCCTACAAAGCCCGAGGCTTCATCCCGACGCACACGGTAAAAATCGAAAACTGGGTCGCCGTGGCCATGAAAAAGGCAGGAATAAATGCAAAACGCTTGGAACATGGTTCCAAGCGTTCACATATCTATACCAAGGCCCCCGGCTGGGAGCGTGATATATAGGTTTCGTTTAGCGACCCCAGACCGACTTTCCGATATCGGTGCGCTTCAAACCAATGTCTGCCAACAAGTGGTCGTCCAACTGGCGCAGCTGGCGTTCAGCTGAATGGCGCGCCAAATAGGTCTTGATCTGGCCCATCAAGCCAGGGGTTGCGGACAGGCCGTGGTTGCGAATTGTCTCGCGGCCCATGAAAATCGTCGTCATCGTCTTACTCCAAATCAATCAAGTGTGGGGTATCCCCATCACCAAAATTTTGTGCAACGCACAATATGCCGTTTATTTATGTGCCATCCGCCCAAGAGACAAGCGCAAGTTGCAAGTCTTCGATATGCGAATTGCGCATATCTTTGTTCACCTTGCGTTAAGCTTTCAAGAGATCGCCGTGAGCGAGAGTTAGTATATGAATATGGCGTTTCTATAACAAATTGGCGAATGTTGCGAATAAATCAAACTGGTCGGTTTCCGACAACCGTCGCAAAACGAGCATTTAGCTACCCAAAATCATGCGTGCTCAATTGCTGCAACGCAACAATCAGGCCTTTTTCTTCCCAATTGCTTCAACAAGTTGCCCCATCGCCCGATCTGCATGCGCCGGTGCCGGCCGACCCAGCAGATAACCCTGCACATGATCACAACCCACACCCCGCATAGCGTCCATATGCTCAGTCGTCTCAACCCCCTCAGCCGTCATCGTGATTCCAAGATCACGGGCCAAATGCACAACGGCGTTCACAACCGCAGTGCTCTCTCGCCGCTCGCCAAAACTCTGCACAAAGCTCCGGTCAATTTTGATCTTGTCGAAATTGAACTGATGCAAATGCGAAAGCGATGAGTATCCCGTGCCAAAATCATCAAGCGCCAAACGTACACCAAGCGATTTCAAATCCGCCAAAATGCGAGTCGTCTGTTCCACATTTTCGACCAAGGCACTTTCGGTTAACTCAAGTTCAAGTCGCGACGGCACCAATCCAGACTCCGCGAGTGCCTGAGTTATCACAGTCATGATCCGGTGGTTCTGCAATTGCAGTGGCGAAACGTTGACTGCCACGCAAAGATCATCCGGCCACTTTGCAGCATCTTCGCAGGCTTGCCGTATCACCCAATCGCCAATTTCATTGATCAACCCCGACTCTTCAGCAACGGGGATAAATTCGTTAGGCCCGACATGGCCCAGTTCCTTGGTTTCCAACCGAAGAAGTGCTTCATAGGCATGAACTTCGCCCGTCTGAATTTCCACAATAGGCTGATAATGCAGTTTGAAAAGATTCTCGGCGATTGCTTTGCGCAATCCACGTTCAACGTCTTTGCGGCGCAACTGCACTTTATCCAGCGCTTCGTCATAATAACGCGCAACACCGCGCCCTTGGGCTTTAGCGGCATAAAGCGCCACGTCAGCACGTCGCATCAATTCATCATGATTGACCACGTCCGGAAGGATTTGTGCAATTCCAATGCTCACACCAACTGCAATGTCTTGGTTGCCAATGGAACACGGCAGTTCAAGCGAGTTCAACATGCGTCGTGCATAAGAGTCGATACGCTCTTTTGGGCCGGAACAAACGACTGCAAACTCATCGCCGCCCAATCGCGCCAACATACCCTTCGCTGGTAAGCAACTCGCAAGTCGCACGGCAACACTACGCAACAAAATATCGCCCGCTGCATGGCCAAACGTGTCATTCACGCTTTTGAAGCCATCAAGATCCAAATACATGATCCAGCTTGCAGCTTTGGTGGCGGAATTCATCGTCGCTTCCAACCGATCATAGAAAAACGCGCGATTTGGCAGTTCTGTCAAGGCATCAAAAAGCGCAAGCTTTCTCACTTTCATATCTGCCAAGCGTTCATCTGTAACGTCAGATGCGACACCACGCCAGCCAGCATGCTTCCCCGCGCGATCACTAAAGGGCTTGGCTGACAGCTTAATAAAGCGCTCCATGCCTGTTTCACCCATTGCAATAACCTGATTGCTAAAACTATCCGTAGCACGAATCCGCGCCCGGAAAAGCTCATTGCCGGCATCGTCGCTGCCATGAATTTCGGTCAACATGACCAGCGAACGCTTCTGCACACGCTCCACCGGAAGCTCCAGCACTCTTGCAAACCGATCAACACCGCGCGTCAGATATCCAGCGGAATCTATTTCCCACAACCAATCACTGGCATTTTCCTCGAAGTCGCGAAGCAACAAACTGATGAGTTCATTCTTTGCAGCAACTTCGCGCTCGGCCAAAACACTTTGCCGAAACGTATTCACACTGATAATGACGGCGCGCATCAAAAACAACAGCATGGCGATTGCAGCATAGGGCATCCATGTATTACCAACGCCCGGAACGCCGTTCATACCAATAAAACCGCCAAGACAAGCCGTTCCAGCAAATGCGAAAGCGGCAGCAGGGTGTGACCATGCAGAAAACGCTCCACCACACATCAAACCAGCAATCATCCATCCCAACATGAGCTGCTCGTAACTGTCAGCCAATGGCATCAAAAGGGCAAATCCAGTCCCCCAGACCAAACCGCGTATGGCGTTATTCACTGTCAAAATCCATGACGCAATGACAAGGCTGGTCGCGGTATTAAAATGTCGTTTGACAATAAAAAGTACAACTGCACTGCACGCTACTACCAGCAGACAACACATCGTCCACAGCTGCGCCAGGCGCTCCTGCCCCGACGATTTCACGACAAGTGCAACAAAGATAGCGACTACCGCATTGGCAACAAGTGTGCTTCCGCCCCCCGAGATGAGCGGTTGCAGCTGTTCAAGCATAACATTTTTCGGGTGAAACAGGGCCAAATGCCCTTTAATCCGATCAAGCGGCGACGTCTTAGATGTTGTTGTAGCTATCATTTTTATCCCCATGCGGGCAAACTGCCATGAACTGTTTGACCAGTCGTTAAGCACGGAGACCCAAATTGACCGCCCAAGCCGAAAACCGACTGAAAATGAAGGCCTTGCGCCAAGCCCTGGTAAAACTTGGGATAGATGGTTTCATCGTTCCCAGAACCGATGCATTTCAGGGCGAATATGTTCCAGCTCATGCCGAGCGTTTGTGTTGGCTCACTGGTTTCAGTGGTTCCTGGGGCACGGCAATTGTGGGGAGTAGAGCAGCAGCCTTGATTGTGGATGGTCGCTATACAATCCAAGCCGCAAACGAGACCAAAGGTCTCAACATCGAAATTCTATCCCCTGAAGATGCTAGCCTGATTGGACATCTGCGCAAAAATTATAAGCCAAAGGCTAAACTAGGTTTTGACCCTTGGTTGAGCAGTGTCGCGGACATGCGGCGTCTCAAAAAAATCGCGACACTCGCAAAATTGGAACTGGTTGCCCTCGATAAAAATCCGATTGATCAAATCTGGAAAGACCAGCCTGCCCCACCAGCTAACCCAATCATCGCGCATCCACAGAAGTATGCGGGGCAAAAACTTTCCCAAAAACTGCAAACAATTGCAAAAGCAATCGACACTGCGTCATGTGATGCCGTCATCCTCGCAGACCCGCTGGCAGTTACATGGGCGCTCAATATTCGGGGAAGTGATATTCCCCACACGCCTGCAGCGCTACTTCGCGCTATCGTGTTCAAAAATGGCAAAACGCTTCTGTTTGCCGATAGAACGCGTGTCTCGAGAGACGTTAACGCTGCGTTGGGCAACAACGTGAGAGTTTTGCCGGAGCTCAGTCTTCTGCTTGAGATCAAAAAACTTGGTAAAAACAAAAACAGAGTTTTGATCGATCCGGCCTTTTGCCCAGAGGCCATTCGTCACTCTCTAGAACGCGCAGGTGCGGTCTGCGTTGACGGTGCAGACCCCTGTAGCCTGCCCCGCGCCCGCAAAAATACGACGGAACAGAAAGGCGCACGAACGGCACAAATCAGAGATGGGGCTGCGGTTTGTAACTTCCTGTGCTGGCTTGAGAACGAATTGCCGAAGGGTTCACTGACTGAAAAATCTGCCCAAGACAAACTTCTTACATTGCGAACCGCCACAGGAAAACTGCTCGATCTTTCATTTGGCACGATTTCGGCTTCAGGACCAAACGCAGCACAACCGCATTATCATGTGCAAAAAGGTCAAGGTAGAAAACTAAAAGTTGGTGAGATTTACCTCATTGATTCCGGTGGCCAATATCGTGATGGAACAACTGACATCACGCGCACCACAATCGTTGGCACACCTACCGCCAAAATGAAGAAACATTTCACGTTGGTCCTCAAAGGCATGATTGCGGTATCAATAGCAAAATTTCCCGCAGGGACGAACGGAGCACAAATTGATGCTCTGGCACGTTCCGCACTCTGGCACTATGGCTTCGACTTCGATCATGGTACGGGCCACGGTGTTGGCAGTTATCTTTCGGTGCATGAGGGGCCAGCCCGCATCAGCAAAGCTGGTCAGGTTGCACTGGTTCCTGGAATGATCCTCTCAAATGAGCCGGGATATTACTTGAAAGGCAAATACGGCATCCGCATAGAAAATCTTTTGCTCGTAAGCCCAGCCCGAAGGCCAAAAAATGGTGATCGCAAAATGCTATCGTTTGAAACTTTGACTTTTGCCCCAATCAGCAAAGAACTTATCGATTCCCAATTGATGACACGAGCAGAATTACAATGGCTTGATAATTACCACGCCGAAGTATACCAAAAAATCGGCAAGCACGTGAACAGCGAAAATCGGGAATGGTTGGCCCGCGCTTGCGCACCCATCACGCGATTGCCCTAAGGACAGCAACCATTGCAACACCGATGCAGATCGTCACCAACAATGGTGCGCGAAACACTGCTGCGATCAATGTTGCCGCACCAGCCAACATCTCAACCGGACCCGATAGAAAAACAGTTGGCGCGATAACAGCAGTCAGGATTGCAGGTGGAACAGCTTCAAGCGCCGCTTTGAATCGACCTGTAATAACGCGGCCCCGCAACATCCAAAAACCTGCCAAGCGCGTCGCATATGTGGCAAGCCCCATTCCCAGTATTGTGAGGTAGATGTCACTTCCCATCGTCACGATACCCCACAACCGCAACCAGCATGCCCGCCACTCCCCCAAGGATGATATACCAAGCGCCTGGCAATAGAGTTTTAGCAATGACTGCAGTGAGTGCACTCACAACGAGCACGAAGGCTGTCTGACGACCTTTCCAAAAACCCGCCAACACAGCAATGAACATAGCAGCAAAAGCAAAATCCAAACCGTAGCGGGTCGTATCTCCCAAGTTATCACCAATCTGAGCACCGATCAGTGAGAACAAGAACCACACGGGCCATAGCGGCAGCGCGACCCCTGCAAAATAAGCAGCAGTGATGGGGTACCCGAGTGCGCGCCGTTCAATCAGTGCCCAAGCTTCATCCGTCAACCAAAACAGCAAAATGCTGGCTTTACTTCGGGGAATACTTGCCATGTGCCGTGAAACAGAAGCAGACATCAAAACATGTCGTAAGCTTACAGTTGCAATGGTCAGTATGAGCAACAGCATGGGAGTGCCGTTACGCAATAAATCGATACTCACAAATTGTGCGGCACCCGAGTAAACACCAGCGCTCATCAGCCATACTTGAAACGGCGACAAACCCTGTCCAGCCGCAATCGTTCCCCACAACAAAGCAATCGGCGCATAGGCAACGGTCATCGGGAAGATGTCTTTCAGGCCCTGTCGGAAATCCTTGTTCATGAACCTGCGATCAACGCCAACCACTCATCTTCACTCAAAATCTTCACGCCGTGCTTTTCAGCATCTTTCAACTTGGAGCCTGCGCCCGGCCCTGCGATGAGCAGGTCAGTCTTTTTCGAAACAGACCCAGAAACTTTTGCCCCTAATCGCTCAGCTGTTGCTTTCGCTTCTTCCCGCGTGAATTTTTCCAGCGCTCCCGTAAAGACAACAATTTTTCCTGCAACTGCTGTACCCGACTGGGTCGCTTCCAAAGGCTGCGGTTCAATTAACTTCAAAAGGCTATCGACCACTTCCAGATTATGCGGCTCTGCAAAAAACTGGACAATGGCCTCTGCAACTGTGTCGCCTATACCATCATGCGACACCAGCTCCACCCACGCCTCACTCATTTCCCCCTGCCCTGCAGCCATCATCTGGTCACGAAATGTTGCCGCATCTCCGTAAGCACGCGCCAAAACTCGTGCCGTCGTTTCACCAACATGGCGAATACCAAGGGCATAAATAAACCGATCAAGACCAACGCTTCGTCGATTTGAGATTGCAGCAAAAAGATTTGCCACACTGGCCTCGCCCCATCCTTCCTGTTGCTTCAAGTGATTGCCCGAAGCCCTATCGCGTTGTTCAAGCGTGAAAATGTCCTGCGGTTTCAAAATCAACTTTAGCTTATGAAACTCTTCTAAAATCTTGTCACCGAGACCTTCGATGTCAAACGCGTTCCGCGATGCAAAATGCTTGAGCCGCTCAAGCTGCTGTGCCGAACAAACCAAACCACCAGTACAACGCCGCACAGCATCGGTCTTGCCAGAAGACTTCACTTCGCGTTCCGCATGACTTCCACACACGGGGCACAAAACCGGAAACACATAGGGTTTTGAGTTTGGGAGTTGCTTCTCCAAGACCACAGAAACGACTTGAGGGATTACGTCTCCTGCACGCTGCACAACGACGGTATCACCAACACGAACATCCTTGCGGTTGATCTCATCTTCGTTGTGTAGCGTCGCATTGGAAACGACGACTCCCCCCACGGTCACGGGACTTAGCCGCGCAACCGGAGTTAACGCTCCAGTTCTACCAACTTGAATGTCAATTGCTTCCAAAACCGTAGTCGCCTGCTCAGCAGAGAACTTGTGTGCGATTGCCCAACGGGGGCTGCGTGAAACAAATCCAAGTCGTTCTTGCAGCGACACTTCGTTGAGCTTGTAAACAACACCGTCAATGTCATAACCCAAGCGACTGCGGCGACCTTCAATATCTCTGTAATGGGCCAGCAGTTCATCAACACTGTTGCAAAGCGTCATCAATGGATTGGTTGGTAACCCCCATACTGCAAACTGTTCAACAACACCGAATTGCGTTGTCGCAGGAAGACCCGCCACATCGCCCCAAGAATACGCAAAAAAACGCAGCGGTCGCGTGCCTGTAATACTGGCGTCTTGTTGGCGCAAAGAGCCGGCGGCGGCATTGCGCGGATTTGAAAATGTTGCTTCCCCCAGTTTGTTTTGCGAAGCATTCAAAACTGCAAAATCTGCATGCGACATGTATATTTCCCCGCGCACCTCAAAATGTGAGTATGGGCAGTTTTTTAAGATCTGCGGAACATCTGCAACATAACCAACATTTGCAGTAACATTCTCGCCTTCTGCGCCATCGCCACGTGTTGCTGCCTGCACCAGCAAACCATTTTCGTAGCGCAATGAGATGGACAATCCATCTATTTTTGGTTCCGCCGAAAAGCACAAGGGCACTTCTGCAGGAAAACTCAAGAACCTTCGGATTCGATCAACAAAATCCTCAACGTCACCCGCTTCAAAAGCATTGGCCAATGAGAGCATGGGGACACGATGCTTGACTTTTTGAAACTTTCCAGAAGCAGCGGAGCCCACTTTGTGCGACGGTGATTGATCGGTAACAAGTTCTGGATTGGCACTTTCAAGTGCCATCAATTCCAAACGCAAGGCATCATAGTCCGCATCACTGATCAGTGGCGCGTCATTCTTGTGATAGGCAACATCGTGCTTTGCGATGAGTGTAACAAGTTCAGCGTGCCGCTTTGCATCAGCTGTTGGCAAACTGCGCACCATGTTTAAGCGCTCCGCGCGAGAAGTTCATGGGCTTGCGCGCGTGCGGCTTCTGTCACTGTATCGCCAGACAGCATCCGAGCCAATTCTTCGCGCCTTGCAACTTCTGACAAAGGCATGACAGTTGTGGCCATGCGCTTTTCTTTTCCACTTTCCAGTTTCGATATGAGCAGATGTTGGTGGGACTGCGCGGCAACTTGCGGTGAATGTGTCACAGCGATAATTTGTAGATCTTCGGAAAGGGACCGCAATCGCTTGCCTATGGCATCGGCCACTGCCCCACCAACCCCTGTATCGATTTCGTCAAAAATCAAAACCGGTGCCGAACCTTTAGCTGCAAGCGCCACTTTCAGTGCCAACATGAAGCGCGCCAACTCGCCGCCTGATGCAATTTTCATTAGCGGTTGAAGTTCAGCTCCCGGGTTCGTTGATATCTTAAACTCCACACGATCAATGCCTGATGGGCCGGGCTTTGAGGCGTCTGCTTCAACCGTCGTTGCAAAACGTGCCTTCTCAAGTTTCAACGTGGGCAATTCAAGGTAAACCGCCTTGTCGAGCTGTTTCGCAACTTTCTGGCGCTTGCTGCTCAAGCCATCAGCCTCTGCTTCGAATTGCGTTCGTGCTGACTGCTCTTCCTTTTGCAGCCGTGATAAAATCCCCGTGCCATCCTCCAGCCTTTGCAAATCTGCAGACAGCTTGTCACGCACACTTGAAAGGTCGTCGACCTTGCAACGATATTTCCGTGCAGCAGCGCGCAAAGCAAACAGCCGTTCTTCAGATTTTTCCAGATCACGCGGGTCAAATTCAAACTGCCTGCGCGCAGCATCAATAGCGCCACCAGACTCCGAGAAGGCGTGCAGCAACTTATCAAGCACGGCACAAACCTCATCCAACCTCTGACCAGCAGACTCCTTGCGGCGTTCCAAGCGGCGCAAAGCGGCATTCAATCGCGAGTCAAACGCCGCTTCGCCACTCAGAACTGATTCCGCTTCATCTAAAGCCGCAACATACTGTTCAGACTGCATCATCAATTGCCGTCGTTCCGCCAACAACTGTTCTTCATTTGCTTCAGGCGACAATGCACTGAGCTCTTTGACAGCGTGTTCCAAATAATCACGCTCAACCTCAGCCCGTGACAAAGCTTCTTCGTGTTCCTTCAATTGTTCTCGCGCATTGCTCCATGTGGTCCATGCTGTGGAAACTTCCGCGAGTTCCTTGTCCAATCCACCATAGGCATCCAAAAGCGAACGATGACTTGTGACATTGATCAGGGCACGATCCGCATGCTGACCATGAAGCTCGACCAACAGTGAAGCGAATTGCCGCAACACGGCCAAGCTAACGGGTTGATCATTGATAGTCGCACGACTTGCACCTTCGGCCATCTGAATGCGCCGGACAATTATGTCGCCCTCAATATCAATGTCGTTGTCTTTGAGAAAGTCGATGGCAGCGTGACCCTGCGGCAGACAGTAACAGGCCGTAACACTGCCTTTTGGTTGACCTGTCCGCACGAGGCTCGCATCGCCACGTGCACCGAGCGCCAAACCCAAGGCGTCCAACAAGATGGATTTGCCAGCACCCGTTTCACCGGTCAGGATTGTAAAACCCTTGGCCAGTTGCAGGTCCAGTTTTTCGATAAGAACAATGTCACGAACGGAAAGAGCAGTCAGCATGACCGCAATATATAGCGCAGCTCAAGGGCTGGAAGCGAGAGATTCGCGCATCAACCAGAAAACGGATTTACGCCGTCAAATGCCCGGGAAATCCAGGATTTACTGTTCGCGACAGGCGCTTTGCCATCGCTCGACACCAGCGAATAGGCATCCTGATACCACTGACTGCCCGGATAATTGTGACCCAGCACTGCGGCTGCAGTTTGTGCCTCTGAGACAACGCCAAGAGCCATATACCCTTCTGACAAGCGGTACAGCGCCTCTGGCGTGTGGGTTGACGTTTGATAGGTCGTGACCACCTTTTTAAAGCGGTTGATCCCCGCGAGGTAGGAGCCCTTCTTCATATAATAGCGGCCTACTTCCATTTCTTTGCCAGCGAGGTGGTCTCTACCGATAGCAGCCTTCTTGCTGGCATCTTTTGCATAAGGTGAATCAGGAAAGCGCTGAGCAACCTCATCAAGTGCAGCAACGGCTTGGGCGGTTCGCGATTGATCACGACGCACGTCTGCAATTTGTTCGTATTCTGATATGGCGACAAGGTAATAGGCGTAAGGCGTATCTTTATGGCCGGGATGAAGTGCAATAAACCGCCGCCCGGAATTGATGGCGTCGTCATAGGCGTTACGCTGGTAAGACGAGAAGGCCTGCATGATGATGGCTTGCGTCGCCCACTTTGAATAGGGATGCTGACGTTCAACTTCTGCGAATTTCTTGTTGGCCTGCTTGTAACTGCCAGCTTTGAGTTCTGCCAAACCTTCATTGTAAAGATTAGCAACGGCACCTTCGCCAGGTGGGGCCAAATCTGGAGAGAGTGCGCCACCTTTGCCGGAACTTGCGCCCACAGTCGCCCGATCTTCACCACCCAATACGCCATCGAGCAGGCTGCCTGACGAACAACCCGAAAGCATAAGCGATGACGCCAAGACAAATGCTGGGCTAATACGACGGAAATGTTGAAGCGATAGTGGAAAGGTCATTTGCGGGTTCTAGGCTGAAGTCACATTGAAATCTAGATCTAAGCCGCCTTTGAAACACTAAACCCGGCAGAAGTGTGTCCGCCGGGTTCAATCTCAATTGCAATGGGTTTGCAGTCGGTTAGCCGTTCGCCTGGCGACGCAAAAACGCTGGTATGGCAAGTTGATCGTCTTCATAGGACGCTTCTTCCTGAACAACAGGCTGAGGTGCCGGAGCAGCTGGCGGCGCAAAACGCTGTGGTTGTGCACGTTGCGCAATGGCAGGTTCCGCGCGAACTGGAACAGGAGCGCGCACTGGGGTTTCTTCGCGGCGACCGATACCAACCGTAGCAAGGCGTTCGAAAATCCCCATCTTCTTCTTACCTGATTGCTCGGCAATGCTGTTGACACGGCTTTGCTGGGCCGCAATTTGCATTTGCGCAATTGCGGGAAACTCTTCAACGGTCGGCATGCGCGGTGCTTGACGCGCGGCTGTTTGCCCAGCTTGCTCTTCAGCCTGTTCAGCCAAGTTAGTATGAGCTTGTACGGGTGCGGATTGCACAGGCATCGCACGCGGCGCAAGTGGCGCTGGTTTTAAAACTTTAGCAGGTTCAGGCGCCTGTTGGGCATAACCACTGACAGGTTGTTCCATATCAGCGTCATCTTCAAAAGCATGACCACCGATCATTTCTTGCGCAAGCCCAGTCGCAACAACAGACACACGCATCGTACCTTCCAACGTGTCATCGAATGTGGCGCCCAGAATAATATTTGCTTCTGGGTCAACTTCTTCACGGATACGCGTTGCAGCTTCATCAACTTCATAAAGCGTGAGATCAGGTCCACCGCTGATCGAAATCAACAGGCCGCGCGCACCGCGCATGGAAACATCATCGAGCAGCGGATTGGAGATGGCAGCTTCTGCCGCTTCGATCGCGCGACGTTCACCCGATGCTTCACCAGTGCCCATCATGGCTTTGCCCATCTCGCTCATAATTGCGCGAACGTCAGCAAAATCGAGATTGATCAAACCTTCTTTGGTCATGAGTTCCGTAATCGATGCAACGCCCGAATACAGAACCTGGTCTGCCATGGCGAATGCCGCGGCGAACGTCGTCTTTTCATTGGCGACGCGGAACAGGTTTTGGTTTGGAATAACAATCAGTGTGTCAACGAAACGTGCAAGTTCTTCAATGCCGCGTTCGGCTGTTGCCATACGACGCACGCCTTCGAAGTGAAACGGCTTGGTTACGACACCAACTGTGAGAATGCCTTGTTCTTTTGCGGCGCGCGCAATAATCGGCGCAGCACCAGTTCCGGTGCCACCGCCCATACCGGCGGTGATAAATGCCATGTGCGAACCCGCAAGATGGTCGAGAATTTCTGGAAGCGCTTCCTCAGCTGCTGCAGCACCAATTTGAGGCTGTGAACCAGCACCCAAGCCTTGGGTCAACGCTGTGCCCATTTGCACGCGCTTCGTTGCAGCATTCTGCACCAAAGCTTGCGCATCGGTGTTTGCAACAACGAATTCAACGCCTTCAAGGCGGCTTTCGATCATATTATTGACAGCGTTACCGCCGGCCCCCCCGACGCCGAAGACCGTGATGCGGGGCTTCAATTCCGAAAGATTAGGGACCGTGATCTTAATTGTCATGATGAAATCCAAAGCTGATTTTGCTGGTTGGACTTTGTTACTCAAACCCTAAAAAATGGTTAACAACTGTTCACCATATTGGGTTGAAATTCGGTGAATGTAAGAAATAGTTGAGAATTACCTCAAAAAGCCTCTGCCAGCCATTTTCCAACTCTTTTGGCGTAGGTCATTTGCCTGCGGTCGATCGCAATTTTTGCCTCATGTGGCATGTCGACCGACTGCGATGGTTCGCTGGCGCATACCAACAGGCCAGAAACAGAAGAGAACCCTCCGCTCTTTGCCAACTCAGGAAGTCCTTGAAAGCCAGTCGGCAGCCCAATGCGGACGGTCATCCCCAGTCGTGATGTTGCAAATTCGCGCATACCGTGAAATTGGCTTGAACCGCCCGTGATGACGATGCGACTGGTTTGAACACCTAAGGTCTCTGAATTCGCCAACACTGCTCGTACGCGTTCAAACAATTCATCAAGCCGCGGCACAATAATGGACGTGAGCACATGTTTTGGCACTTTCTGCACGGTATCTACGCCGCGCTCACCCAAAAGCGGCACAGCCAGCAACTCGCGCTCATCGTGACCATTGGCAAGCACTGTGCCAAACAGTGTTTTCAATCGTTCGGCGTGAACAACCGTTGTCGACAGTCCATGTGCAATATCACTTGTGACGTGTTGGCCGCCGATCGGCACAACAGCAGACGCCACCAGCTTTCCACGACGGAAGACCGCCACATCCGTTGCAGCACCACCAATATCAATCAACGCCGTACCAAGTTCCAATTCGTCCGTTGCCAAAACGGCACGTGCCGAAGCATAGGGCGTCAAAGCCATGCCACCCAACGCCAAGTGACTGCGTTCAATCGCCATGCGCAAATTTTGCAACGGCGCTACTTCCATCGTTACAACGGCAACATCAATTGTGAGTTCATTTCCGTGCATGCCCAAAGGAGGTTGCGGCGTTTCAACTCCATCCAACACAAAAGCCACTGGCAAAAGATGCAATACATGACGATTGCCCAAGTCCACACTGCCAACAGCATGTGAAATGATGGCATCAATATCGTTCTGCGTCACAATGCTCGATTCAATGAGTGTCGATGCTTTCGCAAGGATAGTCGTTGGTCGACCGCCTGTAATATTAACATAAACTGATTTGATCGACGTACCTGCCATGCGTTCTGCAGCATCAACAGCCACGCGTATTGAGCGCTCTGCTTCAGCAACATCGGAAATGGCACCAGCTCGAACGCCACGTGATACTGTTTGACCAAATCCTAAAATTTTGATGCCATTGCGCGTGTCAATTTCGACAGATTTCTTCCCCGGAGACCATTCAGCAATCAGGCATGCGGTCTTTGCTGAACCAACATCAACGGTCGCAATAATTTGCGGGCCAAGCACGGGCATAAACCGACTTGGGCCGCGCACGAGGGAAGGAATGGTTTTCATTTTTTACGCCTGAACGAACTATTGAATACTGGAAGTCATGCTAGGATCTGACGCAGGCAAAGTGCTGGCGTGGTAAGCCACTTCTCCGGCAATGCGCAAATCGATCATTTGAACTTTTCCAGAGCGTGCTATCTCCGAAACTACTGCGGCTTGTGCTGTTTGTAGGGCGACCGCTGCATCATGTTCTGGCAACGCAATTTTTAGGCCATTCTTCATCACAAGATTCCACCTGCGGCTACCAACGCGTGTCGCAGCCTTCACCTCATGGAATAATACAGGAGTGGCTTCCATTTGGTTAACCAGCTCTGAAGCGGCAGTGTTTGCGCCTTCGCCAATCACATGCATCAAAAGATTTGTCGCAGAAGGAGAAATCCCACTCATGGGCTTGCCGTTTTGATCAACGACTTGAAGCAAGCCATTGTGTTGCCAAACAACAAACGGTTCGCGCTCCACCACCTCAATTTGCAACTGATTTGGAAAGCTGCGCATGACTGTCGCGGAATCGATCCAATCAAGTTCTTGAAGAGAAGCACGAGCTTTCTTCGCATCAAAACCGAACAACGCGCCACCGGGACGAACGCCAATTTTTGCCAACACATCATTGGCTTCATGATGTTTCAAGCCAGAAAGACGAATATCCAGTGCCGCAAGACCAAACATGCCTGCAATTTTTCCTGGCAGCTTTTGATATGGGCTCCCCGCATAATTGAGGTGTCCACCACTGACGATCCCGTGCAGCAAAGCCACGCCCAGAAAACCGACACTGAGCAAACGAACAGCCGCCCGGTAGCTTTTTGAACAATCAGGGCGAAGTTTCGACTTTTGTTTCATCGGTCGAGTGACGCGTCGTTGACCATCCATGTGACCAATTCCTCAAATGTGTGCCCTGCATGTGCGGCCATCTCAGGCACTAACGAAGTGCCCGTCATGCCAGGTTGCGTATTGACTTCCAAAAGAATGAGTTCGGGTTCCCGCCCTGCACTGTCGTCTAAGCGAAAATCTGCGCGCGAAACGCCGCGGCATCCTAACGCGCGGTGCGCATCGAGTGAACATCGCTGAATTCTACGGTAAATGTCGTTTGGAATTTCAGCGGGAAGAATGTGCCGCGATCCCCCGGGAACATACTTCGCATCATAATCATAAAAACCAACATTGGGGACAATATCAATAACCCCCAAGGCCACATCACCCATGACTGCGCATGTCAGTTCCCGACCCGGAATGAAGCGCTCCACCATCGCTTGTGCACCAAACAACTCACGATGATTTAGAATGTCTGAGGCCGGGCTGTTACGACCAGACTCCACAATGAAAACCCCAACACTCGAGCCTTCATCCACAGGCTTTACAACATAGGGCGGCGTCATGGGATGGGTTGTGGCCGCAATGTCAAGATCGACCAATTTACTTTCAGCAACAGGCAACCCAGCAGCTTTGAAAATCGTTTTGGATTTTTCCTTATGCATTGCAAGTGCCGACGACAATACGCCAGAATGGGTATAAGGAATACGAAGCGTTTCCAGCAAAGCCGCAGCTTGCCCGTCTTCGCCCCATTTGCCATGCAAAGCATTGAATGCAACATCTGGCTTCATGTCGAGAAGAACGGAGTGAACCGTCTCGCGCTTCACATCCATCATGATAGCGTTGAAACCCGCCCGCTTCAGTGCTGCCGCACAGGCTTCACCTGATGCAAGAGAAACTTTGCGCTCAGCGGACCATCCACCCATCAGCACCGCGACGGTTGTTTCATCTGGAATTCGATGCGTTGGGTTCATGGCGTTCCCCGCAAACCAATTCGCTTTATTTCCCAATCAAGCTCGACACCAGAATTGGCCTTGACCTTAGCGCGTATCATCTCGCCCAAGTCTTCAATTTGGGTCGCCGTTGCTCCCCCCTCATTAATGAGGAAATTACAATGCAATTCCGAAACTTTAGCCGGACCGATAGCAAAGCCACGCATGCCGGCAGCATCTATCAACTGCCAGGACTTATGACCGGGTGGATTTTTGAATGTTGAACCGCCCGTGCGGCTCTTGATGGGTTGTGTGGCTTCGCGACTCGCTGTGATTTTATCCATCGCAGCCATGATGTCTTCAGAATTGCCCGGACGACCTTCAAAGGTTGCCTCAGTGAAGATCAAGTCTTCAGACGCACCGCAGTGGCGATAGGTGTATTTCATGTCTGCATTGCTCAACACAACGATGTTCCCTTTGCGGTCCACGGCCCTCGCCTGCACCAGAACGTCCTTGGTTTCACCACCATAGGCACCACCGTTCATGCGAAGCGCGCCGCCAATGCTGCCCGGTATACCTCTCAGAAAGGTTAATGCATCAATACCATTATCGGCCGCAAAGCGCGCAACCCGCACGTCGAGTGCTGCAGTTCCAGCCGCCACACGATTGGGTCCAGCTAATTTTACGTCGGCAAAGCCACGCCCCAACCGAATGACAACGCCTGGAACGCCACCATCTCGTACCAAAAGATTAGAGCCGACTCCGATGACGTAATAGGGCACATCCTCGGGCAATCCAGCCATAAAGGCTGCAAGGTCTGCTTCGTCCGCTGGGGTGAATAAAACCTCCGCAGGGCCGCCTACACGAAACCAGGTGAAATCGGCCAATGGAAAGTTCGCCTCAAGGCGACCACGGACTTGCGGCAAGCGCAATTTGAGAGACTCTCCGTCCATGCTGACCACTTAACTCAACGCCGCCAATTCGCCGGGCAAAGCGTAAGCCCACTGCGAAATTGTACCCGCACCCAAACACACCACGATGTCGCCGGGTTGGATGAGTTTTTTGACCACGGGAGCAAGTTGCTTCGGATCGCTGATACGGTGCACTGAGCGGTGCCCCCGATCATGCAAGCCCTCAGCAAGATTTTCATGTGAGGCCCCTTCGATGGGCGTCTCACCAGCAGCATATACCGGCGCCAAAACAACTGAATCAGCATCATTAAAGCAACTACAAAACTCATTAAACAAGCTGGCCAGTCGCGAATAGCGATGCGGCTGCATAACGGCAATCACTTTGCCTTTCGTCACCTTGCGCGCTGCTGATAGCACTGCTGCGATTTCCACCGGGTGGTGGCCATAATCGTCAAACACAGTAACGCCATCAAATTCGCCCGTGCGCGTGAAGCGTCGCTTAACGCCTTCAAATGCAGCAAGTCCCTTGCGCACGTTTTCATCCGACATGCCAAGTTCGCGTGCAACAACAATTGCAGCTGCCGAATTGAGCGCATTGTGGTCGCCAGGCATGCGCAATGCCAAATCAGCAATATCATGCGTAGCACCTGAAACACGTTCGGTCACGCGAATGGCAAATCGTGTTGCACCATCGGCATAATGCACATTCTGCAAGCGATAATCAGCTTGTGGACTATAGCCATAGGTAATCACACGACGATCTTTAATCTGTCCGATGAGTTCTTGAACGACCGGATGGTCAATGCACATCACTGCAAAGCCATAGAATGGGATGTTCTCAACAAAAGACAAGAATGCGGCCTTGGCTTTGTCAAATGTGCCGTAGTGATCAAGATGCTCAGGGTCAATGTTGGTGACAATAACTACATCTGCCGGAAGTTTCACAAATGTGCCGTCAGACTCGTCGGACTCAACCACCATCCAGTCACCCTTGCCCAGCCGCGCATTGGTGCCATAAGCATTGATAATGCCACCATTGATGACTGTGGGGTCTAGATTTCCAGAGTCCAAAAGTGAAGCGACGATCGAAGTTGTTGTCGTTTTGCCATGCGTACCGCCAACGGCGATACAAGATTTGAAACGCATCAATTCGGCAAGCATTTCTGCACGGCGCACCACGGGCAAATAGCGCGCACGCGCTTCAACCAATTCTGGATTATCAGGCTTGACAGCAGAAGAAATCACAACAACTTGGGCTTCGCCAAGATTGCGGTGATCATGTCCAATTTTAACGTCAATGCCATGTTTGCGCAGGCGCGCAACATTGTAGTTGTCGCTGATGTCAGAGCCTTGAACTTTGTAGTTCAGCGTTGCCATGACTTCGGCGATGCCACTCATTCCAATTCCGCCGATGCCAATAAAATGAATGGGGCCCACGTCCCGAGGCAGTTTCATACGATCAATTCTCCTGTGTGGCTTTGCTCGGTCGCATTTGCAACTCAACGAGGTCGGCCAATTTATGTGCAGCATCGGGTTTGCCATGCTGTACGGCTGATTTTGCGGCCTCTTTAAGGGCTTGCGGGTCAGACAGCAACTGTCCCAATAATTCTGCGAGTGATTGCGGCGTCAGGCTGTTCTGCGGCTTAATATACCCTGCCCCCACGGCTGCAAAACTTTCGGCATTTTTCTGTTGATCATTGTCAATGGCATGCGGCAACGGCACCAGAATAGCGGGGCGTCCAATCACACCCAACTCGGCAATAGACGATGCCCCAGAACGACAAACAACGAGATGAGCAGACGCAATTTCCGAGGGCATGTTGGTAAAGAAGCTGTTGAGTTGCGCCGCAACACCCAGCTGCTGATAAGCATTGCCAACGCGCTGTAAATCTTCATCGCGGCATTGCTGCACAATCGAAAGTCGCTTGCGCAAATCGTCAGACAACAACGCAACAGCACTTGGCATGATATCCGAAAAGAAACGAGCCCCTTGGCTGCCACCAAAAACAACAAGCTTCAAAGCTGAGTTCACATCAAGTTGAGGGTAAGCTGCACGCGCAAACTTGAGCGCCACCTGCCGCACCGGGTTTCCTGTGAACACAACTTTAGAAGCATTCTGCTGCGGCAAATTGCTGACGGTTGGAAACGATGTGGCAATTGCATTTACACGTCCAGCCAACATTCGATTGGCACGACCGAGCACTGCATTCTGTTCATGCACAACCGACGCTATGCCCCGTTGTGTAGCCGCAAGCAACGGCGGCAAAGAAGGATAACCACCAAAGCCCACAACAACGGACGGCTTTAATAGTTTTAGCACAGCATGTGCTTTGGTAACGCCCGACAACAATCGTAACAAGTTTCCAGGAACTGCGAGTGGCTTTGAAAGCGACAAGCTTGCCGACGGAATGATATGTGTTTCTTCTGCCGGAAAAGACTTGCCATAGTCGCGTACACGTTCGTCGGTAATGAGATGAATGCGATATCCACGCGATACGAGCACTTCAGCCAGCGCCTGGGCTGGGAACAAATGTCCACCCGTACCGCCAGCTGCCAACGCCACCAACTTTGCATCAAAGGAATTCATGCTGTTTGGGGTTCCATTGCAGCAGTGTGGCGCGTTATGTCGAGATGAGGAGTTTGTCGCCCAAGCGCCAACACAAACCCAATCGCCATGCCAGTGCCCAGTAGCGAAGAACCACCATATGAAATAAACGGCAGTGTCATGCCTTTGGCAGGCAGCAGTGCAACATTAACACCCATGTTGATGGAAGCCTGGATTGCAAACATGGACACCACACCTGCGGAAGCGAGTGCAGCAAATGGATCCTTTTCCACCTTCGCTCGTTTTAAAACGCGCATGATGATAAACAGAAATAGCGCCATAATTCCGAGACAAGCCAACAGTCCAAACTCTTCGCCAATGACTGAGAACGTAAAATCTGTGTGAGCGTCAGGAAGCACAAGTTTTGCAGTGCCACCACCTGGACCAACACCCAGCACACCTCCATTGTGGAAGGCCTGCATCGATGTATCGACTTGGAAAGTATCGCCCTTATCAGGGTTCATGAATCGATCAATACGCGATGCCACATGCGGCACGAGTGCATAGGACACCGCAACGGCGGCAGTCGCAGCACCTGCCAATCCAAACACAACAACCCAAGGAATTCCGTACACCAAAAGCATCGCACCAATCGTTGTCGTCACCAATGCGGCTTGACCAAAGTCAGGCTGTGCGACGAGAAGCAACAGGAACAGCGCAGCACAGCTATAGGCCATGATGTGCGCGGGCATATCTCTGCGTATAACCCGTTCAGACAAAAGCCAAGCGAACACAATCGCGAAACAAGGTTTAGCAAATTCCGAAGGTTGCACACTGATGGGCCCAACATTGATCCAACGATGAGCGCCTTTAATCTCAGGCCCAAAAAACAGCGCAAGGAACATCAACAATAGTGCTCCAACAAAGCCCACAAATGCCGTTCTACGAATCATCGCACGATCAAAAAATGATAGAAGCAACATCACCACAACGGCCAGGCACAAGTAGAAGAGTTGGCTACGAACAAAATGATAGGGATCAAGCCCAATGCGAGACGCAACCGGAGGGCTTGCCGCCATGCTGACCAAAACACCCACGGCCATCAGCAACATTGCGGCGGACAACAAGGGGCGATCAACTGTGAACCACCAGCGCGCTACCGCCCCACGATCACTGCGTGAAATCAAATTCATAATTCTGCACTCCCCGTCATTTTAATGCCTGGCAACCGCGCGACCAATTCCACAAACGCATCACCGCGCACTTCAAAGTTTTTAAACTGATCAAAGGAAGCACATGCAGGTGAGAGCAAAACCACGGGACTTGGCAGTCCACTGGCTGCTGCGTCTTGCGCAGCAAAGTTGACAGCACGCGCCATCGTGTCAGCAATCACATAAGGAACTTTACCGTCGAGTTGAGCAGCGATATCAGCTGCCGCAACACCGATGAGATAGGCTTTCCGGACGCCGCCCAAATGTGGAAACAGCGCGGCAATTCCACCGTCCTTGGCAAGTCCACCTGCAATCCAGTATATATTTTCAAACGAAGTCAAAGCTTTTTCTGCGGCGTCTGCATTCGTAGCCTTGGAGTCGTTCACGAAAATGGTTGCACCCAAATGCCCGACCTGTTGCATGCGGTGTGCAAGTCCCGGAAAACTCGCCATACCCTCGGCAATCACGTCTGCATTGACACCAACCGCAGTAGCGGCACCATAGGCCATGCATGCATTCTGCCAGTTGTGCCGACCCCGCAAGGACTTAATGCCAGTAAGATCGATATCAGCAACAACTGATCCACGCCGCATATCGACAAGTCGTCCCGCATTGGCAAACAAACCGTCCCGCAGTTCGCCGATCACAGAAACGCGCCTGACATCAGCGCCGGTTGAGATGGCATCGGCAATCTGCACGCCCCAATGATCGTCTACACCGACCAATGCAGTTTGCCCGTCGTGTTGCTTGGCAAACATGCGCGCTTTCACAGCGGCATAGTGCGCCATGTCGCCATGCCGGTCTAGATGATCTGGGGTTAGGTTTGTGAGTATGCCAACATCTGGAGAAAGCCCCGGCATCAGATCAATCTGGAACGACGAAAGCTCCAGCACATAATGTCGTCCACGCACGGGCGAACGCAAATTAAAAACGGCCTGTCCAATATTTCCACCCACATCGACGTCTAACCCCGCATGTTTCAACACATGGCCGATCAAAGCTGTCGTCGTGGATTTTCCGTTAGTGCCAGTAATCGCGATGATCTTGCTGCCCGTGTCCTGCACTTCTCGTGCAAATACTTCAGTGTCGCCAATTACTTCAATGCCAGCAGCTCTCGCTTTTCTCACAGTCCAATGTGGCTCAGGATGCGTCAGTGGCACACCGGGACTTAAAACAAGTGCATGAAGCGATTTAAAATCGACAGTATGCAAATTCGTGACGGTGACACCTTCCGTCCGTGCTTTTTCCTGCGCCGGTTCTGAATCATCCCATGCATAAACAGTTGCACCACCTTCTTGCAGCGCAAGTGCACATGAAATGCCAGAGCGCGCAAGGCCAAACATGGCCACGCGTTTTCCTCTGAATGTGCTCGCTGCAAACATTCATCAATCTCCTAGCGCAACTTCAATGTTGAAAGGCCGACCAAAGCCAGAATGAATGCGATGATCCAAAACCGGATTACAATCGTCGGCTCTTTCCAACCCTTCTGTTCAAAATGATGATGTAACGGTGCCATGGCAAACACGCGCTTTCCCGTCATTTTGAACGACGCGACTTGCACAATCACTGAGACCGTTTCCAACACAAACAAGCCGCCAATGACGGCCAGAACAATTTCATGTTTTACAGCAACGGCAATCGCACCTAAGGCCCCACCCAAGGATAGAGAACCTGTATCGCCCATGAAGATCATTGCAGGCGGCGCGTTAAACCAGAGGAACCCTAACCCTGCCCCAATGAGTGCCGCACAAAAAACCGCTAGCTCGCCGGTCCCTCTGACGAAATGCACTTGCAGATATTCGGCAAACACAAAGTTACCGACGAGATAGGCAATCAGCGCGTAACTGCCCGCTGCAATCATCACAGGAACAATTGCAAGCCCATCGAGGCCATCTGTAATATTAACAGCGTTACCAGCTCCCACTACAACCAGCATACCAACGATCAAGAAGAAAGGGCCAAAGTAAATCAGAGTGTCTTTGAAAAATGGAAGTGCCAGCGAACTGGACAAAGGCTTTTCACCAATCCACATAAATATAAGTACAGCAATCGCTGCGACCGCAAACTCAGATGCCAATCTCAGTTTCGATGAGAACCCTTTCACGGAAGCCCGCGTCACTTTCAAATAGTCATCATAAAAACCGATGGCTCCGAAGCCCATTGTGACAAACAAAACCGCCCAAACATAAAGATTGCTCAAGTCAGCCCATAAAACAGTCGACACAAACACGCTGGACAAAATCAAAAGGCCACCCATTGTAGGTGTGCCTTGCTTTTCAACGATATGACGTTGCGGTCCGTCGGCGCGAATGGGCTGTCCTCGACCTTGCTTCACTTTCAAAAGCGAAATGATGCGCGGACCCAAGATAAATGCAAACAGCAGACTGGTGAGCACTGCACCGCCCATGCGTGTGGTGAGATAGCGAAACACATTGAAGAAGCTGACATCATTCGGCCAGAGTGGTGAAAAGATAATGGAGCATGTCAGGCGGCTTCCTCTTTGGCTGTTGGCCACTTGGCCTTGAGTGCTTCTACAATTGGTCCCATGCGGCTACCCAGCGAACCTTTAACCATCACACAGTCCCCTGCATGCAAAGCATCAATCAGATGTTCTTGAATGTCAGCTGATTTGGCTGCGTGGAAACCGCGTTTCGCGGGCGGTATGGCATCATGCAGATGATGCATCAATGGCCCCACCGTAAACACAAGATCAATGCCGTGTTGCTTTACACCGTCAGATAGTCCGCGGTGCAGATCAGGGCCAAAGTCACCGAGCTCTAACATGTCACCCAGAACAGCAATGCGACGACCACCCTTGCCGGGCTTCAATGTGCCAAGCAAAGCCAAGGCTGCGGCGACTGACGCTGGATTTGCATTGTAACTTTCATCCAGCAAAAGCACTTCACCCGCACCAACAGCCAGACGAACTTGTCCGCCACGGCCCTTTGCAGGTTTCGCATCGGCAAGTGCCAATGCAGCGCGCGCCACATCTGCGCCAGCTAATTTCGCAGCTGCCATCACAGCCAAACTGTTCATTGCCATATGTTCACCCGGAACACCGAGTTTGTATGTGACACGTTCGCCAAACATCACAGCAGTGATGCAACAACAGTCCGGTCTTAAAGCTACAGCTTCAAGCCTCACGGTTGCATTCGCATGCCGTCCAAATGAAACGATGTTTTTGATGCCGGCCTTCGCAGCTTCGCGTTGCAAGAATTCAAAGTACGCCGAGTCATGATTAATAATCACATGCCCACCCGGAACAACACCGCTAAAAATTTCAGCTTTTGCAGCAGCAATCTCGTCAAGGGATTTGAAATGACCAAGATGACTGGCCGCCACATTTGTAACAATCGCGATGTGCGGCCGCACCATATCCACCAACGGAATAATTTCGCCCGTGTGGTTCATGCCAATTTCGAAAACACCAAAACCTGATGTCTGCGGAAAGCGCGACAGTGTCAGCGGCACGCCCCAATGGTTGTTGAATGAAGCAGCAGATGCATGTGTTTCAGCACTAGCAGAAAGGGCAACGCGCAACATTTCCTTGCTGCTGGTTTTTCCAACACTGCCTGTAACGGCAATCACTTTCGCATGGCTGCGCAAACGCGCCGCACGACCCAAGTCGTTCCAGCGCATTCAATGGGTCATCAGGCACCACCAACAATGGCAACGTCGAAGCCCAGGCCGGTAGTACTTTCGAAACGATAGCAATGCCTGCACCCTTTTCGATTGCGCTCGGCACAAAATCATGGCCATCCATTTTGTCGCCTGTGATGGCAACAAAAATATCACCGACAGTCACACTGCGGGAATCAATTGAGACACCGCCAAAACTTGTTGAAGGTGTGCCGTGAACCACACCACCACAGGCCGCAGCCAATTCGTCAAGCGTCCACAGTTTACTTTGCTTCATAGTCACGTCCTGCCAATGCCGCAGTTACGGCATCATGATCACTGAATGGTCTGGTCACAGTTCCAATGGTTTGCCCCTGCTCATGGCCTTTGCCGGCAACCAAGCAAAACATCGCCTGGCTTGAGTTCGTTAACGGCTATGGCAATAGCTTTTGCCCGATCAGCAATTTCGATTGCATCAGGCGCACCTGCCAACGCTTCACGGCGTATTGTCGCTGCATCTTCCGTACGCGGATTATCATCCGTCACATAAACATCTCTGCATTCGCACGCAGCAGCGGTTGCCATCAATGGGCGCTTGCCCTTGTCGCGGTCACCACCACAACCAAACACCACATGAAAGCGCCAGACAACCGACGGTCGCAGCGCTTTCAAAGCTGTCTCAACAGCATCCGGCGTGTGGGCATAATCAACATAAATGCGAGCGCCATTGCCTTTGCGCCCCACGAGTTCAAGTCGACCCGTAGCCCCCTTCAGCGAAGCGAGCGCATGACGCACAAGAGAAGCTTCACCACCCGTCGCCAACACCAGTCCTGCGGCAACAAGCGCATTCGAAGCTTGAAAATCCCCAACCAGTGGCAATGGCACGTCAAATTCACCATCGGCCATAGCCAAGCGCAGCATCTGCCCAGTCTCAGCTTGTTCAGACTTAATCAGTCGAATGTCGCTGCCTTTCACGCCCACAGTAAACGGTGTCAATTCTTTCAATTTGACCCGGCGCAATAATGTCTTCCGCCTCTGCAATATCGGCATTTACAACCGCAACAGCACCCGGCGCCAGCAATTCATCAAAGAGCCGCATCTTGGCTTTAAAATAGTCTTCAAACGTGCCGTGATAATCCAGATGGTCACGGGTCAAATTTGTAAATGCGCCAGCAGCGATACGCATACCGTCCAGACGATTTTGCGCTAGACCGTGGCTCGAAGCTTCAACAGCCAAGTGCTGCACACCATCACGCGTCAAATCAGCTAAGGCAGCATGCATTTGCACAGGATCTGGCGTTGTGTGTTGCAAAGCAACTGTGCCAGAAGGTCCAACAATGCCGATCGTGCCAAGGCTTGCAGCGCGAAATCCCATCTCAGCCCAGATCTGTCGCACGAAAACGGAGACCGAGGTTTTCCCATTCGTTCCCGTCACCGCAACAATCGTATCTGGCTGTTCCGCATAAAATCTTGCAGCAGCGAGTGCCAAAAGCCGTCGTGGGTTATCGCTTCTGATCAGAGCAAGACCATCTACATCAGCAACATCACTGGCAACCAATCGCAGCAACGGCGCCCTGCGCTTTAGCATCCAGCAAAAATGCCGAGCCATCGGCTTTGCTTCCAGGCAAGGCAGCAAACACAGTATCCAGGTTTTACCGCACGGCTATCAGCCGTCAGACCGGAAATCGCTTTAATTGCCACATCAGGTGACAATGGCGCATCACCCAATATGAGATTGTGAAAGTGCGCATCGTCATGCCTTAGCCCTTCTTGGCTTTGGCGCGCTTGGCCAGCGCTTCACGGTCTTTTTCTGTGAACTCAGGTGTCAACATTCAACAGTGGGGCAATGCGCTCAATGATGTATCCCGCAGTTGGAACAGCATTCCAACCCGACGTCGCAAAGCCATAAGTTTCTGGCAACGGTTTCGGTTCGTCCAACATCACGAGAATTGCATAGCGCGGCTTATCCATCGGGAACGCCCCAATGAAAGATGCAAGTCGATGGTCTTTTGAATATCGACGATTAACAACTTTTTCTGCCGTGCCGGTTTTACCACCTACGCGATAACCAGGCACATTGGCTTTGCTTGCGGAACCTTCAGTCGCATTCAACCGAAACAAGTTCCGCAGATTGCCAGCAACGCTGGCTTCACAATCTGCTTCGCCATCACTTCAGCTTCTTCCTTCGAGCGACGCATGAAGGTTGGCGGCACCATTTTGCCATCGTTGAGAATGCCTGCAACAACCGACAATCCTTGCAACGGCTGCACGGCAAAACCATGGCCAAAAGCTGCCGTTGCTGAGACCAATTTGCCCCATTTTTTAGGCAACATCGGTTTTGCCGACTCTGGCACTTCCGTCAGCAATCGTTCAAGCAATCCAACCCGTCCGAGAAATTCTTGATGATTTTCAATACCGACATCCAAAGCCATTTTTGCCGTGCCGATGTTCGACGAGTTCACAAATATTTCTGGCACCGTGAGAACCCGGCGTTCGGCATGAAAATCGTTGATGCGTGCACTGCCAATCACCAGTGGAAACCGCGCATCATATTTTGAATTCATGTTGATGACGCCATAGTCGAATGCCATCGCAAAGGTCACGGCCTTGATCACAGAACCCAATTCATAAACGCCGCTGAGCATGTGGTTCTGTTGTCTTTGCGTGAGTCTTCTTGATTCCAGCATTTGGATTGAAATCCGGCAGCGACGCAAGCGCTACGATTTCACCCGTTTCAATATCCATAACAATGCCACCACCGGCAATCGGCTTTAAACTTGATGATTGCTTTCGAAACTTCGTCAATCAAAACATGCTGCACCCGCACATCAATGGAAAGTTGCGCTGGCGCAGACAGTGGTTTTCCCGGATCGGCAAGCGAAGCTGTATAGATGGCACCTTCGGTATCAAGATATTTTTCAATGCCGGCAATGCCCTTGGTATCAACGTCAACATAACCAACAGTATGAGCGCCAAGTCTCCCCTGCGGATAAACCCGCTTTCGCTCATTCACATATCCAACACCGGGGATGCCCAAGATTATAAACCACGTCCCGCTCTTCCGGGCTCACCTGACGCTTGATCCATACAAAAGCGCGGCCTGGCTGGGTCAGTTTTCTTGTGAAGTCTTTGCGCATCGACATCAGGCAGCGAAGTCGCAATCAACTCCACCGCTTCTTCAATGTCCAATATCTTGCGTGGATCTGCAAACAGCGAGGCAACAGAAACATCCGTTGCCAAAACAATGCCGTTGCGATCAACAATATCAGGCCGTGGAATGCGTTCGACGGCTTGCGCCATGCGTTACGGCATCACCTTCGTCCGGCTCAAACACCGTTAACCGCACGAGCTGCAGACCGATAACTGCAAACACCCCAACGAACATACAGACCCAGCAGACGAATCCGGTTTTGGCCGACCAGACCGCGCTTGCGTTCAAAGTTTTTTGATGACTGCGACTTGCATCGTTGCATCTTCTTCAAAACATCATCGATCGGATTCGCAGCGGCATTCTGGCTGAACGTGACAAGCGCGTCCAATCGTGCAGACAAGTTCTGCTCCGTCACAAATTGATCAGGAGCCATCGGCTTCATGCCAAGTTGTGTTTGCGCCAAAAACTGAATGCGCTCGGGTCGCGTGAGACTGCTCCACTCCGCATTCAACAGTTTGATGGCTTCAGCATTGTCGACAATCGCCAGTTTTTCTCGCGTAATATCACGTTCACTGCGCACGTGTGGCATGTTCGTGCGAATAAAGCATCGACGCTGTACCAAGTGTCAGCCATCACCAATGCGAAATTGACGAATCTTCAACATCAATGCGCCCTCATTGCTGCAACTGATTTTGAAAAACCCACCCCCAGTACCCCATGCAGGCGCAGCGGTGCGGATGGCAGCACGCAACTTCGCTGAACGTGCACGCGGGTTTTGCGCCAGTTCTGCTCCTCTGCGGCAACATGGCCTTTGAATTGCAATTCGAAACTTGGCAATTGCGTTGCAGTCGGCCCCGGCGCATGGCGTGACGTTGACGGCAAGTTGCCGCTGCGTTCAGCCAAGAACTGTTTGACGATCCGATCTTCGAGCGAATGAAACGTCACAACAACCAAGCGCCCGCCTGGTTTCAACGCACGCTCAGCGGCAACAAGCGCATCTGCCAATTGGCCCAGTTCATCATTCACATAAATGCGCAACGCTTGAAATGTCTTCGTCGCAGGGTGTGTGCGCAAATGCGGGCGATGCGGACCTGTGGCCCGCTCAATGGCGGCAACCAGTTGACGCGTCGTCGTGATCGGCGCTTCAATGCGCGCCTTTGCAATCGCCCGCCCAATGGCACGCGACTTTGGCTCTTCGCCAAAAACATAAATGATATCAGCCAATTTCTCGGCGCTGTAACTGGCAATCACATCCGCAGCACTTTTGCCGGATTGCGCCATGCGCATATCAAGCGGACCATCCCGCATAAACGAAAACCCACGGTCGGCCTGGTCAAGCTGCATCGACGACACGCCAATATCCATCACCACGCCGTCGAGCGCCTCATCCGCCAATGCGTCATCAAAGTCACCAAAATCTGCCTGCAACAAACGTAGTCTACCAGCGGCCGCCTCTACCAGATTGGCCCCTGCGGCAATTGCATCAGGATCACGGTCAAAAGCCACAACGCGGCAATTGGCTGAGTTCAAAATAGCCCGGGTATATCCGCCTGCACCATAGGTCAGGTCGGCATATAGTTCATCGTTTCGCGGCTTCAACGCGGCCAAAACAGCGTCCAGCAACACGGGCACATGGCCCTGTCCGCCTCGGCAGGCATTTCAATTGGTTGCGACATGGCAAATAATCAGGATGAACAGATGGTTAACCGGAGTCTGACAATGCGCCGCGCAATCTTAACAAATGGTTTCAAATGCGATTCAAGCCAATACATTTCCCCTTGGAAATGCGTCAAAAGTAGTGCCAGTTGGCCTGTAAGCCGGGTTTTGTCTCCATGGACCTTGCAGCCCGACAGTAAGTGACCATTCATCTGGAACACTTGTTGCCAAGTGCTTCGCGCAACCAACCCGGGTGGCAGGGCCGGAAAAGCCTGATTTCGCGAACGAAATCGCGCCACCCCTATTCGGTCTTGCTCCCGGTGGGGTTTGCCATGCCGTCCCCGTTGCCGGTTACGCGGTGCGCTCTTACCGCACCTTTTCACCCTTACCTCAAGCATGCGAAAGCATGCGGAGGCGGTTCGATCTCTGTGGCACTTTCCCTGGGGTCGCCCCCGCCGGACGTTATCCGGCACCGTTTTTCCGTGGAGCCCGGACTTTCCTCCACCGCAGCCTTTCGGCTTATGCGGCAGCGGTCACCCGGCCAACTGGCAACCGCAGGCGTTAGGCACTTGCGGCTGTCACGTCAACTAAACTGCTTGAATTCCACCCGATCAGGGCCATGTTGCGTCTGCGACGAAGGGGCACGCCAGTGACGATGAACGAAGTCGAAAGATTGAAAACGCTAAAGCGCTTGGAACGCTATGCACGGCTGATGGACACGGCTTGGCGCATTCCCTTCACGAAATGGCGTTTCGGTCTGGACAGCGTGTTGGGCCTTATTCCGGGCGCTGGCGACGGCGTGAACCTCTTGTTGTCGCTCTATGCTTTGTCGCTCGCCCGCAAGCTTGGCGCGCCCAACAGTTTGTTGCTCAAAATGTCTGCCAACATCGGCATCGATTTTGGCCTCGGCAGTGTGCCTGTATTGGGTGACATTTTTGACTTGTTCTTCAAGTCCAATACCCGCAATCTCAAAATGTTGACGGACTATCTGGCCGCCAATGCAAAGCCACCTCATAAATTCTAGACCAACAGCATTGCAAGCCGGCGCGTAAATGCTTCATGGAGCAAACATGAAACACAGAGTGATAAATTCGCTGGCAGTATTTGCGTTCCTCGTTCTGCAAATCAATCTTGTCACAGCGCAAGAACGTGAATGGCAACTCGATGTCAACGGACGAAGACGCCTATTTGATTTTCGGTGTTCCAGCAACCGCCGACATTGGCCTCAGTTTTTGCTGCAAAATCGGTGCAGATGTCGTCAAGCTCTTTGCACCCCTTCCAGCAAATCACATCAAAAGCAAAAGTCACACGATTGCAAAACTCGTTGTTGGCGCAACAACATTTCCACTGAGTGCCAAAATTCTCAACAAGCAAAGACGCAACCATCATTTGAAGTCGACTCTTGAGCCTCGCCAACCAATCATTGAAGCCCTGCAAGCGGCGGACAGATTGGAACTCGATATCGACGATCAAAAATCTATCTTCCCACTTGCGGGCGCAAACCTTTCTGAATTTAGTAAGCTCTGCGCAACAGGCACCAGCAGTCCAAAACAATTGAGCGTCACACCAACGGCAATGTAGCCACCAGTCGGCGTAGTACATTGATTGTTTCAGCATCGGCAACACCATCTACCCGCGTGCGCCTGAATCGCCGTTGAAAAGCCTCAACAACAATGCGTGTACGATCATCAAACACCCCGCGCGCATCAATGCCATAACCATAGGCAGAGAGTTGTCTTTGCAACGCCTCAACGAGCGGTCCACTGTCACCAGTCTTCAGCGTGGGATGATCATCGATTCCCACATAGAATACGCACTGCCCAATACCGCGACCATCGAGCCAATTCCAATCAAACGCTTCACCGGGATCAACTTTTCGCCCGGGTGCCACATCGGAATGTGCCAACACCATGTGCGGAGAGATTTCATGCCGCTGCATTATATCAGTACACAAAGCCGCTACCCGCTGCATTTGAATATCAGGAAATGTTGGGCATCCGCCGGCATGGCCAGTGTTTTGAATTTCAATGCCAATGGAAGCCGAATTAACGTCTAATTCGCCTCGCCAAGAAGATACACCTGCATGCCATGCTCGCTGATCTTCATCGACCATCTGCACAATGCTGCCGTCAACATCGACGAGGTAATGGCATGACACTTTTGAAGCGGGGTTGCAAAGCCAATCAACAGCAGCATGTGCCGGTTGCCATGCCTGTGTAATGCAAGATAATCATAGCGAGGCTTTTTGCCGTTTGCCCGCGCTTCGACATTAGGGGAAGCCTGCACGCGATCGCGAAGAGCTGAGCCCTTCAAGCCGCGCGTTCTTTCTTGATGCGATCAAAAGCTTCGTTGATACGCGCCAATCGTTCTGTCGCAATCACCACAAGTTCTTTTGGCATGCCGCTTGCCATGTGTTTGTCCGGGTGCAACTCACGCACCAACTGTGCGATGAATTTTCTTGATCTCAGCAAATGGCATATCTCTGCGGCACACCGATAACTTCGTAAGGATCATCTGCCAACAACACATGTCGCGCACGAATGCGTTTGAAAGCCTTTTCATCAAAGCCAAACAGTTCAGCGACACGGGCCAGAAACACCAGTTCATCTTCGTGAACAGCACCATCTGCTTTCGCAATGTGAAACAGCCCGTCAAGCACATTTTCAAGCATGTGCGAGCCAGCCGCAAATAAATCTGCGACTTGCTTGGCATAACTTTCAAAACCAGCAATATCTTGCTTCGCCAGATCAAACACCCGCTGCACGGCTGGCTTGTCTGCTTCAGGCACTTGGAACACTTGGCCAAAGGCCACCACTTCATCGCGCGTTACAGCACCATCTGCTTTTGCCATTTTGGCACCAAGCGCAATCATGCCAATGGTGAATGCAACGGTTTTTTCAGGTGGCTTTTCACTGCCAAATAAGCCACTCAGTGAACCGGTAAGGTCTTGCACCGCTCCTGCAATGCGCTGCCATATCGACATAAATTCGCTTCCGCCCCGCGCTTCACTTAGCCCGCGTTCCTGAAATAATGCATCACTTTGAAAAACGGCGGATCAACATCTTGTCCACGCGCCAATCGGCGTTCCAAATGCCAAGCTCGGCCTGCCGTCCAAATTGAAAGCGCCAACACAGGCAACATGATGAGTCCGGCCAAAACCATAATCACATTATCAGACGCTTCAAACAAACGCCCAACGGCCCAGACAGCTGTGATGGCGGCAGAGCCTACCAAGCAAAGTGTCATCAGCGTTACCCCAATAGCCGCAAGAGCGCAGTTCAAATCACTGGCAGAGCGATCATGTTGCCGCGGCACATAATCCGGACGTCGAAGTTCTTGTTCCATATGTGCCATATGCGCCTGCGCCGATGATTTTGCAACGCGTGCGGAAAAAATTACCAACGTGAATTGATTCAATACTCTAAAATTACAACATAAACTATTGAAATATATAAATTATCGACAATATGATCCGCCACTGCGGTGGCGCTGCATGTCAACATGAAGGTGATCATCATGGTGGGCATCAGAACCAGGACCTAAAACTGTTTTAAATGGCCCGCACGCTTCGGCGCGAACTTGGCGCAGGAAGCGACGGGAATCTCCATTCCCAAACCAGCCCTGTTCGACCGGAATTTTTCGACCGCTCGCCAGAACGAATTGTGACACATCAAGCGCATTGCCCATGCCATGCTCGCTCAGCTTGGCACCGCGTTTGTTGTTGCGCGGGCGACACGAAAAGGATGCGGGCACGTCTATGCGAACAACGCGTTCTCCAAAAGCGTCCTCGGCTGCAGGCTGCACCGTCTGCTCAAGCCAGCGTGCGGCCACAGTCGCAACACCACAATTCATTGTTGCTGGAGCGCTGAAGGCAACGCCTGAAAGGCTGCCAACACGATAGGCATTATGGACAAAACAACCATTGCCCAAATCAATATCATTGATCTGTTGCACATCGCCGAGGCGCTGCGGATTTGCGGCACAAAAAGCTGAGGGCGGAACCAGTCCCTTTGTTTCAAACTTCTTGATAGGCGTGTCGTCAGAACAAGCTGTCAAAAACAGGCAAAGTGACGATATTAAAACCGATGACGATAAACGCGACACAAACGCAACTCCCACACAAGGGCGCGATCATCCAACACGACGGTTAATGAGGGGTTGCGATCAGCCGTTCAGCGCAACAATTAGTTTGTTGATATCGCCATTGCGCTTATCGAGGTAGTCCGTGAAATCGCTGCGCTGAAAATTGGTCAACCAGAAACCAAGAACCTTGGCATCGCGCACTTTGTATCGCCCGCCACGCCAAACCAAACGCCAAGACACATTATAGGTTTGACCGGTGATCAAATAAACCCGTGATTCAACCAACACATCCTTGTTGGCATCAACCGTAGCCTCACCCACTTCATATTTCGCAACTGTATAATCGCGCGACTGCAGGGCAAAATAACGCGCCATATATGTGGCCACACCACGTTGATATCGACCACGTTGAGCCCCCTGCAATTTGGTCAAATATTTTCCAAGCGCATGCGAAGAAATTTCAGACACGTCAGCGTGCCGTTGCACGACGCGTAAAAACGATGGCACAGTTCCCTGGCGGTGCGCTGCCAAAAGATCTTTGCCCACCTGCCGCATGAAGATGACAGACGGATGGTCACCTGCAGCAAGTGCAGGTGTGGTGGCCAAGCCAAATAGCCCGGTGAGGATGGTGCGTCGTGTCAGCATGATTTTAAAATGTCCAAGCTCATTTTCGGTGCCTTATGGTTAATGATCGCTTAATGCAACGATCAACGTCACCACGTCTCGGCTTCCGCCAAGAACGCATATAAACTTTTGAAGTCACCTTTCGACCTTTTCAGCTCCCGCGAAAATGCATCCCGCATCGCGACGGACAGTCGAACGCCTAAAATACTAAGATCCACAACTTGAAAGCCATCGCCCTTTGGCGAGAGGTACCAAACAATTTGTTCATTGCTCAGTTTCGATTTTTCAATCTTGCTTTTTACAACAAGGAAGTTGCCCTGCTTCACAACAGTATCAACAACAAAGTCCCCGCCTTTGAATTTATCAATGTACCAAACAAACAACGCCGCAGCATAATTTGTCACCAAGCCATTAAATTTTTCCTTGTCTGAATCTGGCAGCTTGTTGCGAAAAGTCCCAAGGGCTGAACCTGCAATATTGCGTAAATTGACATGCCGACTAAGCAACGAAGAGAATTTACCCCGCAGCGGCTTACCACGTACCGGACCATTAGCCAGCGCCAACACGTCCTTGCCGATCGACTGCACATAAGTTTTGGGGTCGCCTGCCGCGAAAGCTGGCAGAGTAGAAACACACAGTGAAGTAAGGGCCAATAACAGCGCGCGCCTGTTCATCAATTCATCACTCTCAAATCAAAACAACTCGAATGCCCCGCGCCTCACATCCAGTATAGTGCAACACCCATCCCGGCTGACAAGTCTTTTTAAGCATATTGCAGCTCGAATGCGACACTTTGCAGGCAACCTACGAAATTCTTGCAAGCTACATAAAGATATGTTTATATAGTTCTCATGGATGAACTGCTTGCAGGCTTAAAAGCCGTCGCCGAAACAACCCGGATCCGAATTCTGTTCGCACTTTCACACGGCGAACTGAATGTGTCGGAACTTACCTATGTATTGGGCCAAAGCCAGCCGCGTGTCAGTCGCCATTTAAAATTAATGGCAGAAGCTGGCCTACTTGCACGCCACAAAGAAGGCAATTGGGTACTATTTCGCTTGCGCCACGAAGGTGTGGGCGGTGCCTTGGCCCGCGCCCTCGTTGACATGTTGCCGGGAAAGACACCAACTCTGTCAGGTGACCTTGCACGGCTTGAGGAAGTGAGGCGTCAACGCGAAGAAGCTGCTTCGGCCTACTTTCTCTGCCAATGCAGCATCATGGTCCGATTTGCGCTCACTTCACGTCGATGAGGCCAATGTTGAACATGCCATGCAAGGCATGATCGATGCACCGCAAGTCGACACGATCGTTGATTTGGGGACGGGCACAGGCCGCGTGTTAGAACTCTTTGCAAAAAAGGCCAAACACTTGCACGGCATTGATGCCAGCCGAGAAATGTTGGCCATCGCAAGGTCCAACATGGAAAAGCTTGGTCTTCGCCATGCCCAACTTCGACAAGCAGATATTTTCGCCCTGCCCTTGGCCGATGCGATGGCCGATGTGGTGACCATCCACCAAGTGTTGCACTTCCTCGATGAACCTCAAAAAGCCTTGCTGGAAGCGCGTCGCATTTTAAAGCCCGACGGCAAATTGCTTGTGGTGGATTTCGCTCCCCACGACCATGAAGAGTTGCGTGAACATCACGCGCACCGCAGGCTTGGGCTGTCAGCTGAACAAATGACCGCTTGGTTTAACCGCGCGAATTTAACATTGGAACGCCACGACGTGCTGGATCCTCCGTGGTTGAAATCGCGCAAGGGTCTCACCGTCTCCCTTTGGTTGGCACGACCAAGCAACACCGCTTCATCAACATTTTACAAGTCGAGAGTTATGCAATGACAAGTCCACTCCGCGTTTCATTTGAGTTCTTCCCGCCAAAAGCTGGCGAAGCTGAAGCGAGTTTTTGGGCAACAGTACAAAAGCTGCAACAAATCAATCCTGATTTTGTATCAGTTACATATGGTGCTGGCGGTACGACGCAAGATCGAACACTCGCTACCTTGGGAAAAATCACGTCGGAAACCGGTTTGAAGGCAGCAGGCCATTTGACTTGTGTGGGCGCAACCAAAGCCGAAGTTGATGCAGTCGTAAAAGCCTATGCTGCAGCTGGCGTAAACCACATTGTCGCCTTGCGTGGAGATCCACCAGCAGGTGTTGGCACAAAATTCATGCCCCATCCTGAGGGTTATAAAAACGCCGCAGACCTGGTGCGCGGCATTCGTGAAATCGGAAATTTTGAAGTGTCCGTGTCGGCCTATCCAGAACGTCATCCAGACAGCGTTTCAATCGAAGAAGACCTGGCCTTCATGGCCGATAAGGCCGAGCATGGTGCCACCCGCGCATTGTCCCAGTTCTTCTTCCACAACGCATTTTTTCTGCGGCTGCGTGATCGTATCGCGGCACGTGGCATCAACATCAACTTGGTGCCCGGTATTTTGCCCATCACCAATTTTGCCCGCGTTTGTGAATTCGCGGGAAAATGTGGCGCGCATATGCCTCCACATCTTGAAAAGCGTTTTGCTGGCCTCGACAAAGACCCGGAAACCCGCAATTTGGTCGCCGCAATGGTTGCGGCAGAACAAGTTCACGCGCTGCAACGCGAAGGTGTTGAGGATTTCCATTTTTACACCCTCAATCGCAGCGATCTGGTTTATGCCATTTGCAGATTGCTTGGTTTAGGCAGCCCACAAGAAAGCGAAAAAGCCGCCTGAACGAATTTGCATCGTCATACTGACGTCACTCTGTAGCGACAAAATGGACGAAGCAAAGCTGTTTGCACAGCGTTGCAAGCAGGCTAAACCAAGTTGAACTTGATCTTCGGATGATCCCTTGAACAAACCAAAGTCCCGCGCAGTGGCGATGACGCAAAATGCGGCAATGCGCTTCACCTATTCCACCATTGATCAGCCTTGGCTGCAGCGGATGACCATTCAAGCCATTGAGTTGATTGGCGGCCAACGCAAACTCAAAAAGCTTTATTTTCGCCACCTCGATAATATGCAGCGGGGCGAAAGCTTTTTCGATTCTGCCGTGCGGTTGCTCAACATCAATGTCACCTACGACGACAAGGCATTGGCAGAAGTTCCAAAATCTGGCCCTGTCATTTTCATCTCCAATCACCCCTATGGCGTGTTGGACGGAATCACATTGACGTGGTTGGCCTTGAAAGCGAGACCTGACACCAAAGTTCTGGCCAATGACGTGTTGTGCCAATCCCCAGAAGCCGCCCAACATCTTCTGCCCGTGGCCTTTGCACCAACCCGTGTGGCGCGTGAGACCAATGTCAGGTCAAGGCAAACGGCACTCAGCTGGCTGAAGCAAGGTCATGCCATCGGCATTTTTCCCGCAGGCGGCGTTTCAACAACCGAAAAGCCCTTGGAGAAACAAGCCGTCGATTTGCCTTGGGCACCGTTCACGGCCAAGCTGCTTCGCATGTCCGGCGCTACTGTTGTGCCCGTGTTTTTCACGGGACAGAATTCAAGACTTTTTCAGATCGCCAGCCACCTCAGTCTCACACTACGCTTATCCCTGGTGTTTCGCGAAACCGCGCGTCGCATTGGAAGTGACCTCGGTGTACGCATAGGGAAACCGATTGCGTTTGACGAATTGGCTCACCTGACAAATCGCGACGACCTGATTTTGGAACTGCGAAAGCGCACCTTCGGTCTGGCGCGACCGGAAGATGTGAACGGCGATGCGAACAACCTCCACCTCAAACAAGGTCGCATTCGTGGCTGGAAAAACGCGCCCCGCGTTGAAGACGAGTAGCACGATCTTGCGAACACTTTGACTTAGGTGCAGAATGTGGAGAGGGGCCTACTGGGAAAGCATCCATGTTTAAAACTAAAGCCGCTGTCACATTTCTAGCAATTGCTTTTGCAAGCAACATAGCAATCGCAGCCTGCCCGTCTGAAAACTTGGTAATGGGCGCCGGCAAAGCTTTCACCGCAGCATCGCGGTCAGGGTCTGCATCTGCGTTTTCAAGTGCTGCATCACGTTATGCGAATATGCGCGGCATTGCCCTTTCAGCTCTTGGCCCGCACCGCAAAAAACTAAGCAAGGCGCAAGAAGGCGAATATGTGCGCTTGGCCCAAAGTTTTATGGGGCACTTCATGTCACAAAACGCTGGGCGCTTTAATGCCTCGGGCATGAAAATTGTGTCCTGCAGTGGTAATCTCGTGACGGCATCTGCATCCGGCGGGCGCAAAATTGTCTTCCGCGTCAGCGGCGGCCGCGTACAAGACGTGAACGTATCATCGGTTTGGCTTGCGGGCCAAATGCGCTCCACCTTTGTAGGTGTGCTAAATCGCAACAACGGCGATATAAATGCGCTGATGACCTACATCCGCGAACGAACTTGAGGCAACCGCCTTAGTTTCACCACATCTGGATGCGGAACTTAAAACAGGGCGGCATGTAAATCCTGTAGCGTAACAATGGGGCTAAACATGCGTAAAACGATCGTAGCAACACTAAGCTTTTTAACTCTCCCAACTTTCTCTGCATTCTCAGCCGAAACTCCAGTTGCAAGTTTTAAAAATATAACCGGAAAAGTATTGGTCAACACCGGAAACGGTTTCGTTCCTGCAACGCCAAGTCTGGAACTCCAAAGTGGAAACAAAGTTTTGCTTGGTGACAACAGCTCAGCGAAAATACTGTTTATTCAAAACGGTTGCAGCTTGGAACTCATCCCCGCCGCAGTGACCACAATCACCGACAGCAGCATGTGCCAACAAGCTGGCCTTACAATCACACCAACGCACAGTAAACCAACACCACCGGGTGTTCGACCTGTATTCGTGGGAACTGCATTCTTCGCTGCGACACTTGCAACGGTTGTCTATGCTGCCGCAACAAATGACGACGACACCCCTGTCAGCGGACCTTGATCCGAAACAAAACTTGGAGTCGCTTCGCGTAATTATTTGAGGCATTTTGCCTGCATGATAAAACTGCATGCAAGCTGGTTGTCGCGACTCCAATCCGAATTTGACGCGCCCTATATGCTCGATCTCAAAACCTACCTTGAGGATGAGCGTAAGCTTGGCAAAATCATTTATCCGAAGGGCAAGGAATGGTTCCATGCCTTGGATGCAACCCCGCTCGATACGGTGCGTGTGGTTATTCTCGGCCAAGATCCATATCACGGTGAAGGCCAAGCCCATGGCCTGTGCTTTTCAGTACGTGAAGGCGTGAAGCCGCCACCATCGCTGGTCAACATTTACAAGGAACTGAAAAGCGATCTGGGAATGGACGCTCCCACCCACGGCAATCTTGAGGCTTGGGCCAAGCAAGGCGTGCTGTTACTCAACAGCGTGTTGACTGTTGAAGCCAACACAGCCGCATCTCATGCTGGGAAGGGTTGGGAAAAATTCACTGACCAAGTCATTCGCGAAGTGAACGCCCTGCCCCGTCCTGTAGTTTTTATCCTCTGGGGAAATTACGCGCAGAAAAAAGCCAGCTTCTTAGATGCAAGTAAACACTTCGTCATTAAATCCGCCCACCCCTCGCCACTGTCAGCACACAATGGCTTTTTTGGATCAAAACCTTTTTCTCGCACCAATGCGTTTCTGACGGCGAAAGGTTTTCAACCCATTGATTGGAGTACTTCCGACTGCGATTGAACCTGAAATTTACAACTTGGCTAATTCTCACACCGCGACGTAATCAATCTCCACAGAAAGCCTCGACCTCCGGTATCCATCGCCCCTGCACAAAGGCAGTATGGTCGGCGTGGTTGTTGTAACCGTCGTAAGCCGCTTGATTTTTAAATTCCATGGAGAAGCCGAAGTGAAAATCATTCTTTGCTGAAACTTGGCGCAATTTTTCAAATTTCTCGACTCCAGGAATGGTCGCGAGAACATCAGCAGCTTTCAAAAACGCCGTTTCAGCAGCAGAGTCTTTGCCATGCTTGAGGCGGAAAACAACAGTATGGCGGATCATATTCAGTCCTTGTCAAAGCGCTGTCAATTTTGCGCAGCTCCCCGGAATTTCAATTTGAGTCTTGAAACGCAATGCCCTTCATGAAATCTGACATGACGGCCCTGTTCTGTTCAAAATAGCTGGCAGAACACCAAAACACGGACTGTATAATGCCCAGATCTCCAAGAGAACTGTAATAGTTGGCAAAGCGAAATTTCGCGCCGTTGAACGTTACATCATACTCGATGTAACTCCATTCATGCCCACCAATTTTTTCCGTCGATTCTTTCGCTATCACGATGTCTTCTTCGCGCACTGCTGTCGCTTGTGCTGCGTTATATAAAATGGCCCGCCGAATTCCGGCCAAAGGCATGGTCGTTCGTTCAGTCACCAACCCAAAGTAAATATCCAAATCCTTGTTGACGACTTGAAGTTCCATCAAACCAGACGCACCGGAATCCAATGTCCAAGGTGGAGTAACACACAAAGAAACCGCTAGTTTTTTGCTTTTAGTTACCGTACCTTTCGTGCAGTCAATCTGTGCTTGACCATTGGCGTCAACAGCGGCTTCCGCGTATTTCCAAGTCCCATTGCTGTCGACGATTACTGTGCGCCCTTCAATAGTAGCGCGCCCAATTTCATCAGCAAAGCTGCCTGCAGCAATGAGTGAAGTAAGCAGTGCGACGAAACAATAAACTGCGAGTTTCATTGGACCTCCAACAAGTTTGCGCCCTCAAGTCAAGGCTACTGCATCAAATAGTTTTTTCAACTCAAAATTTTAAGAATGTCGGAGTTTGCTTCAAGTCGACAGCAGAATTACCGCTCAAACTTCTTGTACTTGATCCGATGCGGGTTAACGGCGTCCTCGCCAAGCCTGCGTTTCTTGTCTTCTTCATAATCTTGGAAGTTGCCTTCGAACCACTCAACATGTGAATCACCTTCAAACGCCAGAATGTGGGTAGCCAGGCGGTCGAGGAACATGCGGTCATGGCTGATGACCACGGCGCAGCCTGCAAAATCTTCAAGCGCTTCTTCAAGTGCTGCTAGCGTTTCCGTGTCGAGGTCGTTTGTCGGTTCGTCGAGCAGCAACACGTTCGCCCCACTCTTCAACATCTTGGCCAGATGCACGCGGTTGCGTTGACCGCCAGAGAGTGTGCCAACTTTCTGTTGCTGGTCGCCGCCTTTGAAATTGAACGCACCCACATAGGCACGTGAGTTCATTTCACGCTTGCCCAGTGTAACGATGTCATTGCCGCCGGAAATTTCATGCCACACTGTGGCATTGGGATCGAGATCATCACGCGATTGATCGACATAGCCAAGCTTCACCGAAGGCCCTACCACAATCGAACCATTGTCCGGCTTCTCTTGCCCTGTAATCATGCGGAACAGCGTCGACTTACCCGCACCGTTCGGACCGATGATGCCGACAATGCCACCAGGTGGCAGTTTGAATTCCAGATTATCAATCAGCAAGCGGTCGCCATAACCTTTCGACAATCCCTCAGCATTGATCACCGTATCGCCCAAGCGTTCGCCCGGTGGAATAATAATTTGCGCGGCGTGGGACTGCGTGCGCTCTTCGTTGATTTTAAGCAATTCATCATAAGCCTTGATACGCGCCTTGCTCTTCGCTTGGCGCGCCGTTGGAGATTTGCCGATCCACTCAGCTTCACGCTCCAACACTTTAACGCGGGCTGCATCCTCCCTGCCCTCTTGCGCAAAGCGTTTGGCTTTCTGCGCAAGGTAAGCCGAGTAGTTGCCTTCATAGGGAATGGAGCGGCCACGATCCAATTCCAAAATCCAACCCGTCACATTGTCGAGGAAGTATCGGTCATGGGTCACAATCAGAATGGCACCGGGGTAATCCCGCAAATGATGTTCCAACCAATTCACTGATTCAGCGTCCAAATGGTTCGTTGGTTCGTCGAGCAAAATCAGATCAGGTTTCGCCAACAGCAAGCGCGTCAAAGCAATGCGACGCTTTTCACCGCCTGAAAGTTTTTCAATCGACGCATCACCGGGTGGGCAGCGTAGAGCATCCATGGATTGTTCCACTTGCGCTTCTAAGTCCCAAAGGTTTTGGCTGTCGATAATGTCTTGAATTTTGCCGGCTTTTTCGGCATTTTCGTCATTATAGTCAGCCATCAAGGCGTTGTATTCGTCGAGAATGGCCTTCTTCGCCGCCACACCTTCCATAACGTTTTCCAGCACGGATTTCGTTGGATCAAGCTGCGGTTCTTGCTCAAGATAACCAACCGTAGCACCATCAGCCAACCAAGCTTCGCCGTTCCATTCCTTGTCAAGCCCCGCCATGATTTTAAGCAAAGTCGATTTACCTGAACCGTTCGGGCCTAAAACACCAATTTTCGCATCGGGGTAAAACGACAGATGCACATTGTCCAAAACCTTTTTGCCACCGGCATAAGACTTGGAAAGGCCTTGCATATGATAAATGAACTGACGTGCCATAAAATGAAAAATCCCGCGAAACGAGTTGAGTTGCGCGGGATTTAGAGGGGTTTCGCGTGCCTGTAAACTAATGCTTCGCTGACCCGTTACGCACAGCTTCAGCTTCAAGCTTCTTTTGATAGCGACCTTGCAACAAATCAACGATCACCAACGCACCCAGCACGAAGTAGAATGTGGCTTTCTCGATAGGGTGAATTTCAAAGCCAAACAGGTCAAGATGCGCGATGTGTGCACCTTCTGCGGTCAGCATTAAACCGACCAACAGCAGAACGAACAGACCCAGCACTTCATACATGCGGTTCTTCTCGAGGAAGCGCGCCACATGGTCAGCAAGCAGCACCATTAAAGCGCCTGAAATAATAATGGCGAGTGACATGACGATGAAATTCTTGGTGAGGGCCACGGCTGACAACACGGTGTCAAACGAGAACACAATGTTCATCACCAGAATCCAGACCAGCGCCAACGCGACGGTGCGGTGGGCCGGACCCTTTGGCTTTTCATGGGAAAGGTCATCAATCACCAGCATGTGCCGGATTTCCGTCATCGCCGTTTTGATCAGGAACAATCCCCCCAGCAACACGATAATGGCATGTCCACTGAACCTTCCATGCAGCCACGGAATGTTGATTTCAAACCACGGCGACTGAAACAATTGGATGAGCGCCAACACAACAAACAACAGGACGATGCGCAAAAGAATTGCCAACAGCGTTCCAATGCGCCGCACCCGCGCTTGATGCTCCGGAGCCACACGCTTGGCCTCAATCGAAATGTAAAGCAGGTTGTCAAAGCCCAACACCGTTTCCAACGCCGTCAAAATCAACAGTGTGGTCAATGCGCCAATTGTGAAAAGTTCGGTAAATTCAGCACCCAGTTCTGCAAACATAAAAGTCCCCTGAAATCAATCAGGGGACTGAATAGCGATTCAAAGTGGTTGTGAAAAGGCCTTACTGCCGTTCCAGAGCATCCTTGATAATCTTCTGCAATATTAGTCGTTGCGTAGCTGAACGTGTTTGCCACAATCAGTATGGCTTTATAGTTTTCCTTCTGCGCGATCAATGAGCCAGACCGTTGCCATAAGTCCAAGTAACATCTTCAACAAAAGGAAAAAACTATACATCGCAAAAACCCAAATACCGTGGGATTGCGGGTCAATATAGAAAACTAACACTGCAATAGTAAGTATCTGCCCGATTCCATGCAATAGAACCCACGCGAATAGAAATTTTTGAAGTTTGCGCGATCTGCTAAGCGACAAAAAAACAAAAGCGACGTTTGCAACACTCATATTGAGAAAGAAAAGTGCCTGCAAATTCGGCGTGTTGTGACTGCCGTTAATCGCACCAAAGATTAGAAATCCAATAAAAATTGCAATGCAGCACACTATCCGAAACAACACCAAGCTTCCCCGGCCAGTTTGCAAGGAACGAAAAATGGCTTCGGAGAATAGGAAAAACGTTCTCATCACCCTACCCCACGGTCAAGGCTTTGCGACGTGTTTATTGAACGCCCCATAAATATGGTATTTTACTGCCGTTCCAACGCGTCCTTGATGATTTTCTGCAAATCTTCGCGGCGATAGGGCTTCATGATGATGAAGCCTTCGCGGAATCGTGGTTCGTCCTGATGCACCATCGCACCCTTGGGATAACCCGAGGTATGCACTACTTTCAAGCCGGGCTTCATGCTCAGTGCCGCTTGCGCCAAGTCAAAGCCATTCATGCCACCGGGCATCACCACGTCGGAGAACATGAGATCGATGTCATCATGTTCCTGCAATTTCGACAAGGCTTCAAAGCCGTCGCCTGCTTCAACAATTTCATAGCCAAAGTCTTCGAGGAAGCCACAGGCAACAGCCCGCACAGCTTCTTGATCTTCAACCACGAGAATTTTCGGGAGACGCGCAACAGTTGGCGCGATCTCAACGGGTGCCACAGCATCCACAGGTACAATTTCAGGCCCTTCGGCTGCAACATCAACATTCGAATTTGCAGCAACGGATTCAATATCAACTTCACCCGGGCGCATGCGGCGCGGCAGATACATCTTAATCGACGTGCCATGACCAACTTCAGAATAAATCTGAATATGTCCGCCCGATTGCTTGATAAAGCCATAGACCATCGACAGGCCAAGGCCTGAACCCTTGCCTACGGCCTTCGTCGTAAAGAAGGGCTGGAATACTTTTTCCAAAAGCTCCGGCGCCATGCCGGTGCCAGAGTCAGACACTGCCACAAGCACATAATGCCCCGGCACAACATCCGGATTTTTTTCAGCATAATAGCGATCAAGATAAGCAGCCTGCGTTTCAACCGTCAGCTTGCCGCCCGTTGGCATCGCGTCGCGTGCATTGATTGCAAGATTGAGAATAGCGCTTTCAAGCTGCGAAGGATCAATCAGCGTCCGTGGATCACCCGCCATCATGTCGACTTTGAGTTCGATATTTTCGCCGATGGTGCGCGCCACCAAATTTTCCATGCCCAGCACAAGTTCATTCACCGACGTGTCGCGCGGTTCGAGTTCCTGCTTGCGGGCAAAAGCCAACAGTTGGCGCGTCAGGTCAGAACCTTTGCGCGCGGCTTGCTGCGCTTCATCCAAACGCTTCAATGATTTTTCGTCGGCATCCAACTTGCCATCCAGCAATTGCAAATTGCCGATGATGATAGTGAGAAGATTGTTGAAGTCATGCGCCAGTCCGCCCGTTAACTGTCCAACAGCTTCCATTTTCTGTGCGCGCTGCAAACGGTCGTTGATGGTTTTACGTTCCGTCACATCGACAATCTGAATAACCAGTTGTTCTGTTCCACCCTTCTCGTTCTTGACGAGAGCAACCGAAGTTGACCCATGTACCAACTTATCTTCCGGAGCCATGTAACGAAGCTCAAGTTGAAAACTCGTCGTCTCGCCAGACAACAGTTGTCGTAAACCATTCAGGAATTGGCCACGATCATCACGATGCAACAACTCATCAAAGCCGTAGGTAGCAGTGGCTACATCCTTACGTTCGAGGAAATCAGCAAAAGCATCATTGGCATATTCAATCTGTCCCGTTGGCGAAATCACAGCCATGGCATGCACAGACGCCGCGAAAGCAGCACGGAAACGTTGGTCACTGCGATTGGTCGCAAGTGCTGCAATCTTTTGCTCAGTGACATCTTCAAGCATGCACACGGAGCGGTCTAACCGGCCCTTATCACCGCGATAAGCCGTCATCGACAGCGTCACTGTAGCCAGTGAACCATCTTTGCGGATCAATAGAATTTCTTCGTTTTGGCAGGCACTGGTGGTCAAATATTTTGGATAGATTGTTGTCACCAACTTGCTGCGGCTTTCAGGCGGCAGAAATTCGCTGAATGATCGACCCAAAACTTCATGCTGGGCATATCCAAATGTTTCGCACCACTGGCGATTGGCTGAAATCAAACGACCCGATGCATCCATGCAATGCAAGGCCACAGGCAAGGTGGCAAGCAAGCGCTCATAAACACCACCATTTTGATCAGGGAAGAATGCCGCACCGTAAGGCTTTGAAGGTGAATCTTTTTCAATGCGCCAGCCGGTGGCTTTCGCACCCAAATCATCCCAACCTGTAAAGCCCAGTGCCGTCATGGTTCAAAATCTCTCTCAAATCTTAACCGACCCTAACGCATCTGAGGTTAACGAGTGATTGCGTCGGGCCTGTGAATTTTAATCGATCTCACCATAGACAGAGAAGGTTTTACGCTTGGTTACTCAATTCTGAACGACAGGCCGACCAATAGCTTCCGCAGTAACCCTAGCTGTTAGAAGTCCGTCCATATCGCGCGCTTCAGGCATCAGACTGGTCTCAAGTGTAACCTCAACGCGGGGGCTATGAGCCCCACGGTCCAGCGCTGCTTTTTCCGCAACCTGCCGTGCCAAGGCTTCGGCCCGCTCCAGGGCCAACCGACCAGAGCCGAACTGTTCTGACTGCCCTGCTCCATAAACCCGGAACAGGCCATTTCCGTCGCCTTCAACTGTGATGGTGACAACATCTGCCACATACGCCGACGCCGCACCCACCGCATTGGCCACATCACAGAAAGGCGCAAACACCACCGACGTATTCAAACGGCGAGCAACCTCATCATAATAAACGCGCACCGGACCACCAACTGCCACAATCGGCACTCCGGGTGACAGCGAAATCGTTGCACGCCCAACCTGGGACTGCCCCGCGCAAACGGCATCAATCAAGCGTTCTCCACCAGAGACATCACCCAGCGACGTGTCAATAATAATGCGAGCAGAACGGGTGACGGTTTCATGCCACACTTCCCGGCATATCTCGATCAAACCATCCTCTTCCACAAGTTTCATAGTCCTAAAACGGTGCGCCAATTGTGCGCCCATGACCGCCGCCTCACGGTTCCAATTGGCTTGCAGATTAAGAACATGCGCGGCGTCCGACGGCGTAAAGCTACACATCTGCACAAGACCTTTGCGCCGCAACGACGCAACAGCCCGTTGCGCCGCAGTCGAAACCGCTACCTTTTTCAACGAGAGAGGATGATCTGATACCATCGCCAAAATTTCAGCCTCGCGCGCGTTCAAACCATGTGGTTGCGGGCGATCATCCTTGCCAAACGGCAACACCAAATAGCGCCCCAGCAATGAGCCGCCTTCAGTTTCTGCCAAATCCGCCTTTAATAAATCAAGCACAACTGCCGCACGCGTCGCCAACAGTGACAGCGGCACAGCCCGCTGCGGACCGACTTCCAATTTTCCGTTTGTACCCACGGAAATTTCACTGTCACCGCCAAGCCCAATGGTTTTAACATCGATGGCCTTCACCATCGTGCGCCATCCGCCAACCTCTGCCCCGTGCGGAGCCACCAACGGACGGCCCCGGTCCAAAATTCCAACATCTGTGGTGGTGCCACCCATGTCAGACATGATGAAATCATCAAGGCCAGAGAGCCACTTCGCACCCACAAGACTGGCAGCGGGACCTGAGAGAATGGTCTCAATCGGTCGCTGCGCCACACTATCGGCCAGCGCCAAAGATCCATCACCTTTCATAATCATCAGCGGGCAATCAACACCCAAATTCGCCATGGCTTTTTTAACTGCGGTAATCAGTCTGGATATATGCCCAATCAGCCGCGCATTTAACACCGCCGTTAACGCTCGTCGCGGCGCATCTAGCGCACTCGAAAGCTCGCTTGAAAGTGTGACGGGAAGACCAAGTTCGCGCTCAATAAGATCACGCACAGCAATTTCATGCGCGTTATTACGAACCGCAAAGGTGGATGCAATGGCGACCGCCCCCACCTTGCCGCGCAAGCCCTCTAAGCTTTTACGCAAAGCTGCAATATCGGGTTTTGCAACCGCATCACCATTGTGATCATGCCCGCCTGCAATGCGTAAAATCGGCATGTCCGGGAAGGCCGCAACAATGCCAGTGCGCTCGACCATCTTGTCATCAAAGCCAACCAGCACAGCGCAGGCAGCGCCGCCATGGCCTTCAACCACAGCATTGGTCGCCAGTGTCGTTGAAACCGAAACCAGTCTAATGCTCGACGCTTTCACCTTGCCCGCCAGTGCCGCCAAGGCATTTTCCATAGCCAAGCCGACGCCTTGTGCAAGGTCGCCCTTCGTCGTGATCGATTTAGCCGAGGCCAAAATGCGTTGTGCCTGCTGCTCAATCACAACAGCGTCGGTGTAAGTGCCGCCGGTATCAATACCGATAATATGGGTCTTGGTTGCGCTCACGCCTGAACAGCCTTGTGACGAAGTTGAATTCCAGCAGCTTCAAGCAGATTTCAGCGCAACAAGAAACGCCGATTTTTTGATCCGCCCTTGAATTTAACCGTTGGCTTTCAGGCGCTTCAAGTTGGTGCGGATTTCGGCCAATGAACCATCAACGGCAGCTTTGTCAGCCCGTAATTGTAAGACACGGAATTTGGCACCGTAACTGGTGCCCTTGAATTCCGGGCTACTGACACCGTCCAATGCCGTCAAAAGCTTGTTGGCTTCCGCAATGGCACTGTCAATTTTACTGCGTGACTCTTCCAACCCAGCAATGGCGCGTTCATGGGCCAATCGCAGCACATTGACCTGCCACATCGCACCGCCCTCTTCACCAATGGCGCGGATTTTTGCGTCTTTGGCTTTTTGCTCATGATCAAATCGGCTGGGCGCAACGGCCCCCAATTTGATCGACATGCTCACTTTGCCGCTGAAGCCTTCAGAATCAAATGCGAAATTGTCACGGTTAATATCATCGCTCCACCCAGCAGAAACTGACACATCCACATTGTCGAAAGTCCGCATACGACTGTTCAAGTCTTCAAGGTCCGCTTCGGCCCGCACCAAAGCGGCACCCAACAAGCTGGCGTGATCTTTGGCACCCAAAAAGTCGCCCGTGCGGCGGTCGGCCTGAGATTTTGCATTCGCAGCTTCTGCCAACAATTGGTCCGCCAACCCCATCAACACGGTGGCCTTCTCGCGATCCAGAAAACCATCCGCCATCGCTTGCGACACTTTTTTGCGCAAGGCTTGAATGTCTTTCTTCGATCGATGAATGGTCTCATACTTCGCGCGGTAACCCGCACTGGTCAAACCTTGCGGCGAAAGGAATACCAATTTCTGCAAACCGCTTTCCGCCATGTAACGGCGACAACGCGTTGCAGCAGACTCTTCAACCAGACTGGCCTTGGCATAATCCGTCAAGCTCATACCGAGCGAAATATTGGCTTTGCCGTCATCGGTGCTCGATCCGCTCAACGTTGGCGAGCGCATGATGGTGGTTTGAGCAGCTGCATCTTCTTGTAAATACTCGCACCATGCAGGACGTTTTTCAGCTGCCGCAGCGGTAGGAGTGATAATGGGTTTAGTGTTGATGTCCACCTTCGGATTTTGCGCCGCAAGTGAAGGCTTCAAATCCAAAACTTGTGTCTGTGGCACTTTGGCAGGCACCACCTCAACAGGTGTATCATGGGTTGTCAGGCGCAAACCATCCAGCAATAACGGTGATTGATTGACGCAACCCGCCAACAGCAACACGGCCAAGCCAAGCGATGTGCTTTTCATGTCAAAAGAAAAACGGTTTGCGTGTGCCATGAATAATCTCGCGCATTGCAGCATCAGGATTGCTGAGTTTCAACTCAACAAAACTGCCGCGAATGGGCTTTCCAAAAAACGGGTGAACAGAATTGATTTCGCCTGGCAAGGGTTGTCCAATAATGCCGGCTTTGGCGCAGAAGAAGATTGTAAATGTGCAACTGTAAAGCGACGCTCCAGCTTGAAAGCGACCTTCACTGCCATAGGGAACAAACACAACGTCAATGCGTTTTTCGAGCGCACGCGCCATGGGTGATTTTTCGAGTTCAGACAATTGACGACCCAGCGAATTCTTACTTCTTGTCAACGACTTCACGTTTTGTGCGGTGCTGTCTAATTTTGACTGCGCGAGGGATTGTGCAGAAAGTGCCTGCGAAGACTGCTAAGTCAACGATATTTGATTGCTCGAGGAAGCCGAAACACCAGACAAGTCTTTGCCACTGGTCAATGCAGCTTTAAGCGAAACCATCGCTTCCCTGCTCGCTTCGAATTCGTCCAACTCACTTTGAAATTGCTCAATCTGAATTTCGACATCAGCCAATTTCTGACTAACAGCGATCAAATTCAAAGTGCTGGCGCTATAAACCGAACGATCAATCAAACGCTTTTTGAAGAGCTTTTCGAGATCGGCAGACGGTCCACCACCTTCAACTTGCGATGCCAATTGCTTGCGCACCTTGTTCAAACGCCCAATACTTTGCTTCAGGACCTTGCCCTGACGCGTGTGCTTTTCTAGCTCTTTGGTTATCGTTCCAGCGGAAAGTGCAACCAACGACTTGGCATCCGACAATTCCTGCTCCGCCGTTACCTTGGCGAGCGCTGCTTCCGACAAGCGCTGTTCCGTCTGGTTCAAAGCAACGGAGACTTCTGTAATTTCGCGCTCAACCTTGCTGACCATCTCATGGCCGCGCGTCAACGTCAGTGGCGCACCCCAGCCTGATGACAACAGGAAAAACGCAATCAGCACGCCATAAAATGCAAAAGCAATAAACAAGGCGCACAACAATACAAATGCCGCGCGCTTATACAAAGTCGAAATCAGGGTCATAAACCTGTTCGACAACAATTGGACGAAACCAATTGAATTCGCTTTATTTTCTGGCTTGGGTTTTGGCGGTTCTAAAGCCTCCGCTTTCGGCAGTTCAGCCCGTCGCTCCAGACCCAACAATCGCAGAAACTGACCTTCTTTCACAGGAGCCGTCAACACCCTGGCCACACCTGGCACCGATAGATAATGGCTGACATCACTGAGCGGACTGATCACCACAGGCTTGACCGGATATCCGAGCGACTGCAGCACAGGCAAGATCAACCGTGTTGCTAAATTCTCATCCCGCTGATCAACCAACACCACGTCGAACACACGGCGGCGAAGCTGCGCAAACGCAGCTTGAACATTCTGCTCATAAGCAATTTCAATACGGCCAATATGGTGTGTAACAAGATTGCACAACTCATCGGCCGCCGGTCCAATATAGAGTACCCGCGGCACCGTTTTGGTGTCAGCCTGTGGACCCTTGAATGGTACAATGCGGTTCATGCTGCTTTTGCCGCCTTTAGCTTTTTCGGCGCAACACTGCCGCGTGTCTCCCACGACGTTGTGCCAAGTGTGGCCAAGGCCAAGGGCGTCATCGTCAGGTACATGACAGGAAACACAAAGGCCATGCTCAGAAACCAGACCCCAGATGTTCGCGCCATTTCCGGCAGCTTGTGTTTATTCAACTCATAAGCCAGCGCAAAAACCGATACCAAGAGCGCATGCTCGATCATTGGAATAACAAAACCCAAACGCGCCACTTGCGACGCCAGGGTCAGCGGATAGAAAACCAACAGCATCGCCATCGACACATAATGCACCACCACAAACGGATGAAACTTGCCAAGGTGGGGAATGGCTGTGATGAAGTCGATGAGATTTGAACGCCGCCAGCGCAATTGCTGACTCAAATAGTTTGGAAACGTCGCGGGTGCCTTGGTAAAGCACTTCGCTTGGAAGCACAGGCGCGTCTTATAGCCCCGTTCGACAAGCTTACGCGTCAAATAGCGGTCTTCACCGTATTTGACCTCGTCACCGAGGAATGTGCGTGACGCAATGTCGTGATCAACAGCAAGCAATGCCGAGCGCTTATACAGCGTCAAACAGCCTGACAGACACATAATGTGACTGAAAGCATTTTCGACGTTCTTCAAAAATTGATAGCCGATCCAATATTTAACCGCCTGCATGCGCGTTAGCCAATTCTCATTGGCATTCGAAACAAACACACAGCCCCCTACAGCATCAGAACCCGCCGCATACATATGTCGCACCAACGTGCGCAGTGCAGCTTGATCGACGATGACGTCGGAATCGACGGACATGATCAGATCGGTGTGGGTCTTGAGAACGGCGTTCTTGATGCCAATGCGCTTGCCCACGTTCACGTCGTTGCGAATGACCGACATCCACGGATAGTTTTTGGCAATCGTCTGCAAATGCTCATAGGTATCATCGGTCGAACGATCATCAATGAACACGATGCTGAGCTTCTCACGCGGATAATCCAGCATTTGAAAAGAGTCAGCCGTTTTAAGAATGGTTGGGCCTTCGTTGTACACCGGCACAACGATCGCAACCGTCGGCCAAACAGGCGGGTCTTGGCCAAAATCGTCTGACGTGCGATGGTCAGCAATTCGCAAAGCAGAGCCCAGCACATAGCGGTTTGTGAAAACCACTAGCACAAGGATCGCAAAGAGCCATTCGATGGCAACAAGCGAAAGCAACTCAGAATACCCCCAATACGCAACACACACGCCGTCGTGCAACTGCGCACAACCTGTGTGTCATAGACCGGAAGTATTGCAGGGCCGTTAACAGTCTGAGCTGGGTTTTACACACACCGATTAAGTCAACTCGCTGTTAACCTTTAAGTCAATTTACCACGTTCATTAAATGCTACTTGTGACTCCCCAGTGTTGAATGCGGTTGAACGACAAACATTCCCTGGGGGGCAAAAGATCGTGTTACAGACTGCAGAAGCCTTGAAGTTCGAGGCACCAACAAATTCGGCCATTCGTTTGGTCACTTCAGAACCCGTCGCATTCCCTAACCCGGAAACAGCACGTGTCGCCGTCATCGGCCTCGGCTACGTCGGACTGCCATTGGTCTTAGGTTTTTCTAAAGCCTCACGCGCCATTGGCTTTGATATTTCAGCTGGCAAAATTGCTGAATTGCACAAAGGTATCGACCTTACAGGCGAAGCCAATCCTGAAGACTTGCGCGATTGCAATGTAGAATTCACAACCTCGCAGAGCTGCCTGAAGGACGCTGATGTCATCATCGTCTGTGTGCCAACGCCTGTTGATAGCCACAACAAGCCAGATTACAGCCCGCTCATTTCAGCATCAAAGTCGATTGGCCAGAACATGAAACGCGGCACAGTCGTTGTATTTGAAAGCACGGTCGATCCTGGCACAACTGAAGACCGTTGCTTGCCCGTCATCGAACATCATTCCGGCATGAAGGAAGGCATTGATTTTTACCTCGGCTATTCGCCAGAGCGTATCAACCCTGCTGACCCAACACGCAAACTGCCCGACATTAAGAAAATTGTTGCAGGCTCAACACCCGAAGGCACAGCCTTTCTTGAAGTGCTTTATGCCCGCGTGATCAAAGCCGGTCTGTTTCCAGCAGCCTCGATCAAAGTGGCTGAAGCTGCAAAAATTCTGGAAAACACCCAACGTGATGTGAACATTGCCTTGATGAACCAGATGATGATGCTGTTTGACAAAATGGGCATCCGCTCAACCGATGTCATTGCCGCTGCCTCGTCGAAATGGAATTTCCATCACTATCGTCCGGGTCTCGTTGGTGGACATTGCATCGCTGTAGACCCCTACTTTCTGGTTGATGCCGGTCGTCGTCATGGCTTGTCCATGGACCTCGTGGCCTCAGCACGTGCTGTCAACGAGCAAACCGCACACTTCCTTGTTGAAAAAGTCGAGCATTTGCTGCCGCCATCACGTGAAGGCCTGCGCGGCAAAAAAATTCTCGTTCTCGGTCGCAGCTTCAAAGAAGATTGCCCCGACACCCGCAATTCCAAGGCCTATCCTTTGATGGACGCATTATGGATGCGTGGCGCTGAAGTGTTCAACTTCGACCCCGTTGCCCATGATGATCACTTTGAAGGTGGCCGTGGCGCCGTCATGATCGATGATCCAGCAGAAGCCGGTCCATATGATGCCATCGTCTTCTCATTGGCCCACACAGTGTTCCGTCAACAGTTTGACGCACAAACTTTAATCAGTCTCGCTAAAAAGCACGCACCATTGATCGACATGCGTGGTAACTTTGAAAGCGCTGACGTGACGGATTGGTTCAACTACTGGCGTCCTTGACGCCAGTAGTGATAACTCAAAAGTTGAGTTGTTTGATACAAACATTACTGAAGGCAATGTCGCAAAAATCACTCAATTAAGTGAACGTCAGCAGCCGCTCTTATGCCATCCGGCACAGGTACCGGCGTTGCATTATAGTTGGTATTGAGGACGAGAGTCGGACCATTTTGCACGATCAGTCTGTTCACGACAATCGCGGTATAGGCAGATCGCTCGCCGACTGTTGCTGTCGGATCAATCATCAAATTACCTTTGGGCATATAAACTGTCCCCGTCAGCGTATGAGCATTTGAAGCACTGATAGTGTGAAGACGTATCGCTGCACCTTTGGGTTCATCATATATGAGCAGTCCTGCCATCGGGCCCGTTTCGCGCCCACTCAGTTCGATTGTTGCGCTGTCCATAAAGTGAAGCAAACCAAATGCTCCTGTCAAGAATATGCTGACGTCATCTCCACGCAAAGTGGCTTTCTCACGAACCAACAATAGGCCATCCTTTACGATATAGTCTCCCTTTTGCAGTTCTACGACGGCCGTGCCAGAAACTGCGATGCCACCACAATAGACGCCAGGTGTTAGAACATGCGTCCCACTTGTGAATGCAAGTTTAGTAAAATCACACAGCCCAACTTTTGGCGCTGGTCTGCTAGCTAAGGGATCACTTAAAACTGGGCAATCTGTAACAACTTGGTCAGCACCAAGGCCACCACCATCTTTCAGCGCCCCGACGGTGCAAACCAATTTTGCATGAAGTGAGGATACATCGCCGAGATAAATGCTGGAGCTACTGTCTGAGTTGGAATACACGCTGCAATCTCCCGCTTGTAGATGTGCATCTTTGGTCAAACCGACAGCGGCCGGACCACTTGGGGACAACGCGAGTACGCAGATTTTCGATTCCCCAAACAATCCAGCAGTTGCGTGGGCAACAATCGGAGTAACTTTTAAATCAAAAAAATGCGCAAAAAAAGGAGCCCAACGTTCAGTAATTTCGACTTTAACACTTTTCCCGGACGAACTAGTTTCAGTTACAACTTCGAGATTAAGTGAACTATCGTTGATGGAAGCACGTACAAATGCATCAGCTGCAGAATTAATGTTTGAATCACTCGAATTGGAAATTGAAAATTCCTTCGCTGCAGCAAGTGCAGCTTGATCGGCTGCATTTTGAAGTTGGGATGCCTTGAGGTTATAAACTGAAAAATCCGCGGCAACGCCCAAAACAGCAACCATTGCTGGTAGAGCCAAAGCAAACATTATCGCAGTGGAGCCATTTGCATTCCGTAAGCAGCGAGAAAAGTTTACTTTGATAATGTGCAGCATTTGAAAATCTTTCACCGATAACCATGCAACGCGCATGATCACACGAATGTGATTGGTATCACGAAAGGTATTTCGAGGATCAAAACGGAACACTGACAATTTGAATGTTCCCAAGAACTGCAAATTTACCAGTTCAAATTTGCCGACAACGGGATTTCAAAGTTATAGCAATTCATGCATCACAAAACTTGTCGCAACCAGTATTTCCGCTTCAGTTTTTTGCTGCAAGCACTCAGTGATTTTGAAGGTCTGCCGCTTTTTGCAGCCTGGAGACTTACTTAGACAGTACAACCTGCGTATCTAACCGAATGCCATCAGGAACCGGCACATTGCTCGCACCATAGTTGGTGTTCATCACTAGCGTTGGCCCTTCGTTGATTTCTAAGCGATGCACAACGATTGCAGTATAGGCTGAGTCTTGCGCGACTGGCGTGTTCGGATCAACCAGAAGTCTACCACGTGACATATAGATTGTTCCCGTCAACTTGCGGGCATTTGCACTGTTGATGCGATGCCTGCGGCCCAATTTGACACTACGATCTTCAAAGAAAAGCAGCCCAGCCATTGAACCCGTTTTCGCACCGGTAAGAGACACGGTCGTATTGCCCGTCAATTGCAGCGTGGATTTTGCGCCATGCAGATAGAATGCAACATTCTCGCCAACAACGGCAGCGTCACCTGAAACCTCCAGATTTCCATCTGATACGATATAATCCCCCGTACCAAAGGTGACCATTGCATCTCCAGACACCTTGATGCCACCACAATACCGCCCGGGTGAGAGTACTTGCGAACCTGACACAATCTCAATGTTCGTGTAGTCGCAGCTTCCGATAACAGGCGCAGCGCGTCCCGCCAGAGGGTCCTCGATGACTGCACAGTCAGTCGTCGGCGTTGGGGAAACTGCATTTGTTCTCGCAAATACACCACCCACCGAACAAATCGACGCAGCATTCAATTCTGAATTGCGATCAAGGCGAAGGCCTTCGGCGTGTTTCGAATTTGAGTAGACGGCACAACCATTCGCCTGCAAAAGTGCTGACTTGTCCATATGAAAAGCTTTGTCGTCGATTGGATCAAGCGCCAACACGCACAAGTTGGTTTTGCCAGCCAGTGAGGCTTTTGCGTCAGCGACAATGGGCGTAACACCAGAACTGAAAAAGTGCGCAAAAAACGGTGTCCAATGTTCTGTCAGTACGACGCTGACGCCATCTTTGCTCTTATCGACTTCAACTTTTACGTCGATGGTGGAACCAGAGTCTAAAACAAGTGAATGCGCATAGCTTTCTGCGGCTGATAAAATGCTGCTACTGTTCGAATTGGCTACTGCAAATTCTTTCACAGCTGCGATAGCGGCTTGGTCGGCGGCATTTTGCAACTGGGCCTTTTTATAATTGACGATACCAAAGTCTGTCGCAACGCCTACAACGCCCAACAAAGCTGGCAGTGCGAGAGCAAATGAAACAGCACCGGCTCCTGTTGTATTGGCAAAAAAGCTCGACTGCCGCTTCTTACGCGTTGCGCGGAAAAATCGTGCCACTTTGTTGCTGCGCCCCACAAACATTACTTTTCCCAATCAAGCAATCTCTTCAACCAAGATTAAATCACTCTAGTTGCAGAACCCCTAATATGGCGTTCACTTTCAAGATGGATTGAATGCAAACACATTCCTTAAATTTGAGTGCAAATAAGAAGCCAATCATTAACGAGTTGTATCAAGTTCCTGTTCAATGTGATGCGCTATGAAAACAAACATGGGCGCTTAGAGGCTGGAAAGATGAAACCGCTGCAACTTGGAATTGGCAAACGAATCGCGAGGCTGGTTGCTTTGGCAACCTTTGCGTCCGTTTTAACAGCAGCCACAGCTAACACCTTCTTCCAAATTGATCGTGACATCGACATCCGCCGCAGCGGTTTGGAATCCACCGCCTTTGCGCTGGCCTCAGCAGCAGGTGATGCGGTGGCCACGCGCAATTCACAAAACGCAGAAGTTGCGTTGACAGCAATATCACGCGTTCCCGATATCGAAATGGCAGCGATCATCCTCCCCGACGGTTCAACTTTGGCATCTATGGGGCAATCTGTGTACCTGAAAGATCAGGTTGTTTCGCCCAACGACGGCAAGCTTGTGTTGCTTTACAAAGGTAAGTTGCCTGTCACTGTTGACATTGTTAAGGGTGGCGAAATCAAAGGCCGACTGACAATGGTTGGCAACATCAGCAGCTTGCGCCAACAGTTGTTGTCGACCGTTGTTACGACTTTTATTTTAGCACTGTTGGCTGCCGCGCTTGGCGTTTTTGCTGCGCGACCGTTGCAACGTCGCATCGTTGGCCCACTGACAATTTTAACACAAGCCATTCAACAGTTGCGGTCCTCGCGGGATTATTCAACCAACTTGGAAGACGACAACACGCCTGATGAAGCCGGCGTGCTGGTCAAAGCCTTCAATGGCCTCATGTCCGACATTCGCTTTCGCGATCAGGCTTTGCAACATCTGGCTTATAATGACCCATTGACGGGCCTTTCCAATCGCGTCGGTTTTCAGCGCGACCTTGAAGAATGGTTGCAGCGTCCCTTCGAAAAACCAAAGGGTGCTGTTGCACTCATCAACATTCACGGCTTCCGCGCCATGAACGACGCGTTCAGCCACACCATCGGCGATGCCATTTTGATGACGGTTGCAGCCACCATGAAATCCGCATTGCGCGAAGACGCATCGCTAGCACGCTATGGCGGCGACGAGTTCGCATTGCTGTTGCGCGATTCCGAAAACGAAGCCGATATTGAAATGGCATTCTCGCGCATCCAAGCCGGGTTTTTCCAACCCATTGCGATTGGTGATCTTGAACTACATATCACACTGACGGCAGGTGCCGTCACCATTTTCGACCGCAAAGATGATGAAGCAAAGCCTGACGAACTTCTGCGCCACGCTGACTTGGCTTTGGCCGATGCAAAATCGCAAGTGCCGGGGCGCTTACAGTTCTTTCGCGATCCAATGTCAGTTTTGGTGCAGGAAGAAACTTCACTCGGACAAGCTCTGCGCCAAGCCACCAAAGAAGGTGCTTTTGAATTGCACTATCAAGTGCAATTCGACCTGCAACACAATCGCGTCTCAGGTTATGAGGCCCTGGTGCGGTGGCGCCACCCGGAAATGGGATTTATTTCACCTGCAAAGTTCATCCCCCTGGCAGAACGAATTGGTGTCATCGGCACAATTGGTGATTGGGTGTTGGCTGAAGGCTGCAGGCAGGCCGCGACGTGGGTACGCCACGGGCAAATCCCACGCATCATGTCAATCAACGTATCACCCGCACAAATCTTGGCTGCAGGATTTGTCGAAAAAGTTAGAAAATCCCTACGCACTTCTGGACTTTCACCAAAACATCTCTGCCTCGAACTGACGGAAAGCATGTTTGTTGGCAGTAAATATGCCGAAACCGTGGTCGTGCTTGAAACCCTTGCCAAAGACGGCGTGCAACTGTCACTTGGATGATTTTGGTACGGGCTATTCGTCGCTGAGTTATCTCTCCAAACTGCCATTTCATTCGATCAAAATTGACCGTTCATTCGTCGCTGACGCTCACACCACCGAGCGTAAAACCGGCATGCTCAGATCAATCACCCAAATGATCCACACGCTCGGCATGACCAGCGTTGCCGAAGGAGCAGAGACGGCAGAAGAAGTGGCGCTTCTGCAGAAGCTTCAAATTGGTAAAGTTCAGGGTTACGTGATTGCCAAACCATTGCCAGCCGCTGAGGCGCTGGCCCGCGCCAACGAGATTGATAGCCGTTACAGCAAGCTTTCGGCATAAAAGTGGTGGGCCCGGAGGGACTCGAACCCCCAACCAGACGGTTATGAGCCGTCAGCTCTAACCATTGAGCTACAGGCCCACCGATGGATATTGGCCCGAACGAGTCAGCCCAACATCTCGCTGGGGTGGCTACAGCATTTTTTTATTCCATGCTATAGCCCAAACATGAAACACGAAAATCTCTCCCCCGAAGCCGCCGTCGAACGCCTTGTGAAGCTTCATGCTGAAGCCTGCCGCAACCTCAAGAGCTGCCTCGATAAATACTTGGGCGACCGCACGATTCCCACGTCAAAGCAGCGCGCGCAGTGGTGTTATCCCGCACTCAAAGTGACCTATGAGCTGCATGGCCTGCAGCCCAATATCTCCAGAGCCTATGCAAAGTTTCAGGCCCCCGGGGTCTATGCCACGACGGTCACCCACCCCAGCCATTTCAGCAAATATCTGCTGGCGCAGCTCTCCCATTTGGTGCGCGACTATGGCGCCACCATCGAAGTTGGCCCCTCAACGCAGGAAATCCCCTACCCCTATGTGTTAGATCGAGGCGATGATTTGGGCGCAGGTGGCGTCACAGCTGCTGAACTGGCGTTGTATTTTCCAGTGCCGCAATTATCGCTGGTGGGTGATGAAATCGCCGATGGCATTTGGAAGGCCCAAGGCGACGAACCATTGCCGCTTGCGCTGTTTGATGCCGTGCGCGTTGATTATTCCCTCAAGCGCTTGCAACATTACACAGGCACCCATTGGGGCCTCCATCAGCCCTGGATATTGCTGACCAACTATCACCGCTATGTCGATCAGTTCATCGGCTGGGCCCGCGCCCGCATCAATGAAGGCGGGCATTTTGATATCCTGCATTTGCCAGGTGGTGGAAAAATCACCAAAGGCATGACCGACGAAGAAGCCCAGTCGATTATCGAACACACGCCCTGGCACCGGTTCCAAATGCCAGCCTATCACCTCTCACGCAACGACGACAAAGGTGGCGTAACCCTCGTAAATATCGGTGTTGGTCCATCCAATGCCAAAACCATCACCGACCATCTGGCCGTATTGCGGCCTGACTGCTGGTTGATGATTGGTCACTGTGGAGGCCTCCGGCAATCACAACGCATCGGCGATTATGTTTTGGCCCACGGTTATTTACGCCAAGATCGCATTCTCGATTCTCTGGTTCCGCCAGATATTCCCATTCCGGCCCTCGCTGAAATTCAACTCGCACTGCAAGGTGCCGCTGGCGATGTGACGGGTGAAAAAGGCGAAGCCCTGAAACAGCGGCTGCGCACCGGCACCGTCGTGACCAATGACGATCGCAACTGGGAACTGCGCTGGACTCAGGAACGCATGCGCATCAATCTTTCGCGTGCCATCGCGGTGGATATGGAATCAGGCACGTTAGCGGCGCAAGGTTACCGTCTGCGCGTGCCCTATGGCACATTGCTGTGCGTGTCCGACAAACCGTTACATGGCGAAATCAAATTGCCGGGTGCTGCAAATGCATTTTACGATCGCGCTGTGGGCGAGCATTTGCTGATCGGCTTGGCAGCAATTGATCGACTTGCGAGAAGATCGTGAAGGCCTGCATTCGCGCAAGCTCCGCAGCTTCGATGAGCCCCCCTTCCGCTGACGTCATAATGTCGTCGTAATTTATTCCTAGATAAGGTCAAGAAGGAGATTTGGATGTTGAAGTTGATTGCCGCCGCCCTAGCCCTTGTGGCCGTTTTTGCAGTGACCCCCACATTTGCCGAGGAGGCAAAAATTATGCGTTCTGTTTCCATTTCCGGTCACGGCGAAATCCGTGCCGTGCCTGATCTTGCCGTGGTCGTGGTTGGTGTCACCACACAAAGTGCAACGGCACGCGACGCATTGGATGCCAATTCCAAATCCATGAAAACCTTGCTCGACACGCTGTCGAAGGCAGGGATTGATGCCAAAGATATGGCCACATCGAATTTCTCCGTGGGCCCGCGCTTCGACTACGGACAAAACAATGGCCAACCCCCAAAAGTTGTAGGCTATGACGTCAACAACATGGTCACTTTGACGGTGCGTAAAATTGAAGACCTCGGTGAATTGCTGGATGTGGCGGTTTCAACGGGTTCCAACACCATCAACGGCATAACATTCAGTGTGTCAAAGCCTGATGCCCTGTTGGACGACGCCCGCAAAGCGGCAGTGGCAGACGCCCGCCAAAAGGCAGAGCTTTATGCCAGCGCTGGCAATTTCAAACTGGGCAACATCGTCAGCCTCAGCGAAGGTGCTGCCTTCCAGCCCCCCATTCTCTATCAGGCCAAAGCGGCACGCAGCGAAGCCGCCGACGCCGTACCGATTGTCCAAGGCGAGCAGACTTTGACAGTCGATGTCAGCATCACCTACGAAATCAAGTAACTTGAATTGCAAGCCGCAAACTTATCGGTAATGTTGGGCACATGCCGATTTGCGAACGTGATCCCTGGCGTTACCAGTTCTTTGACAAGGTCTTCTGCCCGCCGGATGTGAACGTGCCAACGGATGATTTGGACAGCTACGAGTGGTTTCCAAAATTTCGTTGGGCCTATGACAAGCTGAAAATTGCCAAAAGCCAGGGCTTGCCGTCAGGCTTGGCGGGTGATCTTCCTTCCGCATTTCCCGTTTTTTCAAAGCCCAACATCAACCTCCGCGGCATGGGATTGCACAGTCAAATCATCCGTACACAGACGGAATTCAACGCCTTGCCGGAAGGCCATATGTGGATGCCACTCTTAACCGGTGAACACATCTCAACCGATTGCGCAATTGTGGACGGTCGCGCGACTTGGATACGCCACGCCCTAGGTTTTCCATGGGTTGACGGCATGTTCACCCACTGGGTGATAGAGACTGGACAACGCACTGAATTGAATCAGGTTTTAGCATCGTGGATAGCGCGTCATATGGCGGGTTACACGGGCATGATGAACTTCGAAACCATTGGCGGCACCATCATTGAAACCCACCTGCGCTTTGCCGATCAATGGTGCGATATATATGGCAATGCGTGGAAAGACGCATTGGTCAAGCTTTATGCCGAAGGCGTTTGGCGCTTTGACGAGTCGCAACAATTTGTAGGCTATTCCGTGCCGCTGTTTGCGCGCCATGGCCAAGTGCCAGCGCACCCTAGCGAAGCACTGCAAAAGCAAATTCGCGCCCTGCCCCATGTGTCGAGTTTGCAAATCACATTCTATCCCGCCAAACGAGGCGAAGCCCACCCCATGCCGCCCGGCGGCTTCCGCTTGGGCATCATTAACTGCAAAAACCTGGAAGCAGGCCTCGCCGCAAGACGCCTGCTGGCAACAGGTTTTGAAGGCGTGGAACTGATGATACCGTAAAGAGAACAAGCGGCCCCTCTCCGTCATCCGCTACGCGGATGCCACCTCTCCCGCAAGCGAGAGAGGAATGAACAGTCCCTTTCCTCGCCCGCTTGCGGGAGAGGTGGATCGCGCGAAAGCGCGAGACGGAGAGGGGCAACCGCAAATATTTCCGCAATTTAGCAACGGAATTTGGCGGCCTGCGCGTCTCTATGACAACATGGAGGCGAAAATGACGATTGCACCCAGAGCCCATTGGACAACTGACCGCGCGCGATCACTCCGCAAAGCCGACAACATCGCTGAGGGCGCACTTTGGAATGTGCTCAAGGCGCGACAATTAGATGGCCACAAATTCGTCAGGCAACATCCCATTGGACCTTATTTTGCTGACTTCGTTCATCGCAAACAGAAATTGGTTATCGAAGTCGATGGCAGCCAACATGTTGAAAGTGAACATGATGCAAGACGCGACGCATTCTTAGTTCGCCTTGGATATTCGGTTTTGCGGTTCTGGAGTGGTGACGTGCTTCGCAACAGAACCGCAGTTTGCGACACGATTCTGTCCGCATTGGAAGGCCGGCTTGATGCTGTGAGCGCGATGGATGTGACGTTTCAACGTGCACACGGCCCCTCTCCGTCATCCGCTGCGCGGATGCCACCTCTCCCGCAAGCGAGAGAGGAATGAACAGTCCCTTTCCTCGCCCGCTTGCGGGAGAGGTGGATCGCGCGAAAGCGCGAGACGGAGAGGGGCAGCGTGTTAGCCTCCCACCAACGTCCAACTGCGATCATCTTCGCCATAGATATGAAGCTCGCCGAGAGAGATATCAAACCACGCGCCGTGCACTGTCAGATCTTTCTTATTCTCCCGCATGCGCAACCACGGGAACGTGCGCAAATTGGCGAGGGAATGTTCGACTGAGGCGTGCTCCACCGCCGTCTGCAGATCGTGCACATGGTCATGCGGGTGATCCTGACGCACGGCGTCGGCAACGTCTTTAACGTCGGACATCCACTTGCCAATAAAATCGCCAGCCGACAAAGGATCGCTGCCATCCACCACGGCGCGAATGCCACCGCAGCGGCCGTGGCCCATGACCACAACGTGCTTTACACCCAGGCCAATGATAGCAAATTCAATGGCAGCCGAAGTGGCGTGATGTTTGCCGTCGGGCGCATAGGGCGGCACCAGATTGGCGACGTTGCGCATGACGAAAATTTCACCGGGCCCAGCGTCAAAAATGGTTTCAGGGGCCGCACGGGAATCGCAACAGGCGATGATCATCACCGTTGGCTTTTGTAAACCCTGCCCCAGATTTTTATAACGCTCGGTTTCTTCAGAATAGCGCCCCGCGCGGAAATTGGCATAGCCATCAAGCAGTCGTTTGGGAAACGGCATCGCCCGTCCTTGTCCTTCATTGCAACATCGCCTTGATCTATGCGTAAAATGCTGTCGATGCAATGTAGCACTTGCCCTTGCGGTGGGATTGGCAGTGGCGCTATGGCTTCTGGAATGAGCAAGATCACCACACTGTTTCCCACCCACATTTACCGCCAAGACAAGGCAACACCCGACACCTTGAATGCCCAGTTGGAAGTAGCCGCACTTTCGCTGGCGCAGAATGATGATGTCGGCAACCGCTGGTGCGAAAGGCATGGCTATGCAGGCTACACCTCGTTCGCTTCGCTTTTTGATCTGAGCGACCGTTCACCCGCCTTTCGAAAGCTCGAGAAAATTCTCGATCGCCACGTCTTGGAATTTGCCAAGGCCTTGCAATGGGACATTGGCAAGCGAAAACCCGTGTGTGATTCACTCTGGGTCAATGTGCTGCCCGAAGGCGGCAGCCACACCGGCCATATCCACACCAACAGCGTGATCAGCGGAACCTATTATGTGAAAGTGCCGCAGGGTGCTGGCCCGATTGTTTATGAAGACCCACGGCTGGCCTTCATGATGGCGGCACCACCGCGCAAGAAAAATGCGCCGAAAGAACTGCAATCGCATGTCAGCATAACACCTGCAGCAGGATCTGTGCTGTTGTGGGAAAGCTGGTTGCGCCACGAAGTGCCGATGAACCGGGCTGATGGCGAACGTATTTCAATCAGCTTTAATTATGTGATTGGGTAAGCGCCCCACTACCCAAACATCCGATCACCCGATTGATCGACGATCAATTGGCCTTTTGAAATGGCAATACTTGCCGCTTCGGTTTTGTCAGAGAATTTATCAGCGCGGACGAAGTTATGTTCCTTCCCGTCTTTGCTGATGCGGCCAGCCAATTGCCATTGTCCGCCGTCCTTGTAAGGGCGCGCTTCAATGACATAGCCTTTGTATTCAACCGTCTGTGCAGCGGCTGCAATTTCCGTATTGCTGGGTGAAAACCATTTCGACCAGAAGGCCATCGTCATGCTCCGTAAATTGCAGTGGTACAATCAACCATAGCGCTGTTTCAGGTGATCGATAAAGTACTTTGCATCAAGTGTTTCGCCCGTGGCTTGACGCAACAGCTCAGGTGTGGATGCCGTTGACGCCTTCGACCAGATGTTGTCGCGTCGCCATTGTGTCGTGAAGCTAAAATCACCTCGCGCAATATCATCATTCAAAGTTGGCCGAGCCCGCGCAATGCTGGCCCATTGTTGCGCCGCCATCATGGCACCCAAAGTGTAAGAAGGAAAATAACCAAAAGCTCCTGCTGGCCAATGCACATCCTGCATCGGACCATCCCGCATATTATCCTTGGTCGAAAGACCCATATAATCAGTCATCTTCGCATCCCAAGCCTCTGGAATATCCTTGGCCTGCATGCTGCCGTTGACGAGTTGCTGCTCAATTTCAAACCGCAAAATCACATGCATCGGATAAGTCACTTCATCCGCATCAACCCGGATCAAGCCGGGCTTCACCCGGTGCACATGAGCCAGCAAATCTTGCTTCGACCACGTTTCGCCGAAATGTTTTTGCAGCAGGGGAATGGCCCAATCCCAGAACGCTGCATTGCGGCCAATTTGCTTTTCCACAAACAGACTTTGGCTTTCATGCATGGCCATGCCGCGCGCATTGCCGGAAGGCCAATGTTGCCATTGTTGCGGCAGATTCTGCTCGTATAGTCCGTGACCTGTCTCATGCATAATGCCCATGAGAGCCGACAAAAATTCATCGGTGCGATAGCGCGTGGTCATGCGCACATCCGTTGGCACACCGCCACAAAACGGATGGTGCGAAACATCAAGTCGGCCATGTTCAAAATCAAAACCAATGGCTTTCATCACCTCTTGCCCCAACGCTTTTTGCGCCTCAACGGCATAGGTCGCAGCCAACGGTTTCAAGGTTTTGGATTTTTGCTTTTCAACAGCATGGGGAATGAAAGTTTTCAAAAACACCTTAAGATCAGCAAACACTGGTTCGATGTCTTTCGCCCGCGCACCGGGGTCATATTGTTCCGCCAACGCATCATAGGGCGATAGGTTCAAGGCATCGGCCCGCAAGGCAGCTTCCTCCCGCATGGTATCAATCACGGCGGAAAACGCTGGCAGAAATCCTGCCCAATCCCCCGCCGGCCGCAACTGCCGCCACAACTGTTCACAACGCAAACGTTGCTCCGTTTGCTTTCGCACAAAATCCGCCGACAAACAGGTGCGGTTGATATAGCTGCGCTTGAATTCACGCACAGCGATCTGTTGATCAGCGTCAAGGCTTTCGCTTTCTGCCTTGGCAATCAAGTCAGCAATTTCAGGCGCCGACGCCATCTCGTGATACATGCCTGAAAGTGCCGCAATGGCTTCAGCGCGTTTTTCACCCCCGCCCTCAGGCATCATCACGGCTTCATCGACACCCAACATCGAAAGCGCATGGGAGAGTGAATCAAGTTTGCGGCAAAGGTCATCAAGCTTGGAAAAGGACATCGGTATACCTGTTTAGTGGGCGTGCTTCGGCTCTACCACATGGCTGCGCTTTGCGGCGGAAAATTGTGGGCTCGCACCCGCAGCTTGCGCCGCAAACAGGGCAGCGCCAAGCGCCACCAATTCTGGCTCATCGACAACTGTAATCGGCTTCCCCAAAAATATTGGCGCGCAACTGCATGAGGGTCGGGCAACGCGCCCAACCACCCGTGGCATAAATCGCAGCGGCGGGAACGCCAGCGCGCGTCATCGCCGCCCAGAAGTGTTTGGTCTGTCGCGCCATGTCTTCAAACACAGGAATGATCGCCGGAGGGATTTCGACACCGCTCTGCATTGATTTATAAAGTGCCGCAACATCATCAACATGCTTGCCAAGCGTCACTGAAAATTCCGTCATGCCGATCACAGCAGCAGCCCTTGCACCGCTGATCGGCAAACTCACATAGAGGCCTTCCATGTCATGATCAGGCTTCAACACTGCGGTTTCACCATAGGTCGCATTGGCCGTACCCATGGAGTCAATGCGGGCATCTTTCAATATACGGCGAATGGCAGAGGCCGCCACGGGATGATCATGTCCTCCTGCAACCAACAGCGTGTCGGCATTGGCAACACCAGCCGCAATCAACGCGCCAGGCTGTAACGGTCCAACGATGCCACCCGCTTCCTTCAAGGGTGGCAATGGCGGCGCATTCACATGGTCCAGAAACTCAGGAATCCATGCGCCGCGTGAACACATCATAACACCCGGTGCGCGGGGCCAAGGTTGCTGACATGAAGGGTTCGCCCGCCCACACCGCAAGGGGATAATCCGTCATCGTCAGCCAGTGTTTCGCACCACTCAAGTCCTGCGGTCTATGCGCACGAAGCCAAGCCCACTTGCCCGCACTCGATGAAAAATCAAGGAGAATGGCTGGATACATTCGCCCCAGTTCAGACTGCGCCAACGCTTGTGCATAATGTTCGCCGCGTCTGTCGTACCATTGAATGGCATGGCCCAAGGGTTTCAAAGCAGCATCAACACCAACGCCATCTTCGCCAATGCCGCCTGTTGAAATCGCACTGATCACCCTGCCCTTTGCAACAGCGCGCCAACCCTCAATGATCAAGCTTTCCGCCAGCGCAACAAGCTGGCCCGCATCCGTCACCACGCCCAAGTTCATCGCGCAAATGCGGGGCCGGAACTGACTTCACCCAAACTGTTTCACCGCTTTCATCCAGCAGCAAAACTTTTAAGTTGGTCGTGCCAATATCAATGCCGCAGAACAATCGGCTCATACCAACTCACCAGCGGCGCGTAAACTGCGTGCGCGTTGCTTTCGCCATTTCCGCAATAAGCCAAGACGTTTCATCGGCAGGACGTTGCCACACCTTGCGCCCAACGACCACACCTTGTGCACCAGCGGCAATCGCATCACTCACATCCTTCAAAGTCGATTTGGCATCTCCTGTCAGGGGGCCGCCTGCAACCACGATGGGAATGTCCAATTCTTCGCACAGCTTGGCCGTCGCGTCAGGACCGGGGAACGTGATTTTGATAATGTCTGCGCCCAGATCATAGGCCACACGCGCCACTTCCATTTCCGCCAGAATAATTTCGGGCGAGCGTGGCGTGTTCAAAAACACAGGTTCAACCATCACAGGCATGTCCCATTTCGCAGCTTCTGAAATCACCGTGCCAATGCGCTGGCAATACATACAGCTTTTCTTCGTCATTCACATTCCACGGCAGCAACAGCTTCACACAATCCACGCCAAGCCGAACCGCATCTTCAACCGAAGCCACCAATGCACCCGTGCCCGTCTTCGGCGTCGCCGTTGGCCAGAATGCATCAATCGCCAAAATCCGCGCAAACTGGCTGTGCTGCGCCAACTCTACTTCCGACTGCTTCACAATGCCTGTCGACACCATAAACCCGGTGACGTCTTCCGACATGAACCGTTTCATCACCTGCACAGGCGCTTCCAACTGCGGCACCCGCCCCCACACCAAACCATGGTCAATCGGAACCACAAGTGCTGCGCGATCAGCACGCAACACGCGGTTCATACGGTATGAAGTAGAAAAGCGATTATTGGCCACGATGTTCTCCTGATGATGACGGGAGACTACGCGAAGTTTTTCTCAGTGCAATTGAAGAGACTTCATGAATAGGCAGCATACGCTGAGCGCATGACGAGAGGGGAGCGGAATTCCTGTGAGTAAGGAAAGAAGCAGTTGCAAACCAGAGCATCCGGCGTTCAACAAGAAACCGTTTAACCCTCAATGCCGTCATTCCAAACGCGCACGCAGCGCAGCGAAGTAAGCGATTTGGAAACCCGCTTTCTTCGTTCGAGGGCTGAAAGCGAGGTCCCAAATCACCGGCCGCCGCTCTTCACTCGTGTTTGGAATGACTTATTAAACCACGCGCTGCGCTAAGACTTGAACTTATGTGTTCGATGCCAATCGAGGTAAACAGGATGTGGGCGGTAAGTCTCATTTTCAGGTAAAATTGCTTTCAAGTTTTTTGTTAAAATGTGGGAAATGTCGTTATTTAATTGGCGCGACACCAGGATTGAATGATCATCAGATAAGGACAGTAAACCCCTGTCAAACATCCAGTGAAGCGTTCCAGAAAGTGCCATACCGTTTCTGACCCAATCGTTTCCGCCGTCTTCAACAGGTCTGATGTGAGCAGCTTCCACTTCTGGCCGCCCATGGCCATTAATCAGCCGCAGACCCGAAAATGCACATGTACGATCATAAGCAACTCTGACATTTTGGCGAAACTTGACGTCTCGCCACTTTCGGCGAGCGAGAAGCTCAACAACTGGCCGATCATACTCATCGTCTATAATCGCAGGTTGAGGTGACTCTCCAAACCCTTCGTACTGAACAGAAGTCGACGACTGTTGCGCTATCATCGAAGGAGCATTTCGATCTGGCCACTCTTCAGGAGTTGATAAGCCAGCATTCACTATCGCGGCAAATTCTACTTCTTCCAAGGATCGTACGGCTTGCACCTTGTATCCTTGATTTATCTTGCCATTCGCTTCGACCAACCTGCGTTCAAAGCCACCGCCTTCTTTGTATTCAACAGGTCTATCGAAATCGATATATTCTTCAAGGAACGCATAGTGCAGAGAGCGGTTGGTTGGATCTGGTTCAACCGATCTCACTTTTCCAATACCGGTGTAAAAACGTCCAGCGAGTCCTTTTCGCGGTCCATAGTAGACGATCCAATCCCCAACAGTTTTGAGGACTTGGGATAGATATTGTTGCGGAAAGTGATATTGCTCGCCTTCTTTATCGTCATAGCCGCTGTTGGGCTTGTGGTAAAAGACTGCTTTCATGTGAGAGACATTTGTCTATTCGAATGTAACTGTCAAACTCAGCTACAGTTACTGACGACAAAAAAGAGGGCCTATATGTTGCACCTACCCCATCATCTCCACAAAGCGCTTGAACAAATAATGGCTGTCCTGCGGTCCGGGTGATGCCTCCGGGTGATGTTGCACCGAAAAAATCGGCTTGCCCTTCACCTGTATTCCGGCATTGGAGCCGTCAAACAATGAGATGTGGGTTTCCTTCACATTGCCGGGCAGTGATTGCACATCCACCGCAAAACCGTGGTTCATCGATACGATTTCCACTTTGCCCGTGGTGAAGTCCTTCACCGGATGGTTTGCACCGTGGTGGCCTTGGTGCATCTTCATCGTCTTGCCGCCAAGCGCAATCGCCAGCATTTGATGGCCTAAGCAAATGCCAAACACAGGCGTGCCTGAAGCGACAATTTTTTTAATTTCCGGAACAGCGTACAAACCCGTGGCCGCAGGGTCGCCGGGGCCGTTGGACAAAAACACGCCCTCAGGCTTCATCGCCAAAATATCTTCAGCCATTGTGGTGGCGGGAACGACGGTTACGTCACAACCAGCTGACGTGAGGCAGCGCAAAATGTTGCGCTTCAAACCATAATCGATGGCGACAACCCGTTTGCCACCAACGGCGTTTTCATAGCCGTCTTTCCAGTTCCACAGTTTTTCATCCCACTCCATGCGCTGGGTGAGGGATACGTCCTTGGCCAAATCCATGCCTTCAAGGCCTGACCATTCGGCAGCCATCTTGTGCAGTTTCTTGAGGTCGAACTTGCCCTTCGCATTGTGGGCGATCACGCCATTGGGCATGCCCTTGTCGCGAATGAGATTGGTGAGTTCACGCGTATCCACACCTGACAATCCGATGATGCCGCGCGCCTTCAACCATTTGTCGAAGTGTTTGGCGTTGCGATAATTGGCAGGCTCTGTGATCGGCGCTTTCACGATCAAACCACGCACAGCTGCCGAAGCGGCCAAGTTCACCGATTCACTGTCATCATCATTGGTGCCCACATTGCCGATATGCGGAAATGTGAAGTTGACGATCTGACCTGCGTAAGATGGGTCGGTCAGCACTTCTTGATAGCCGGTCATGGCGGTGTTGAAACACACTTCGGCCACCGCTTCGCCTTCGGCTCCAAAACCATAGCCTTCAATCACTGTGCCATCGGCCAAAACCAGCACAGCCGTGATTTTGGGTTGCTCCCAATCACTGAACTGCACACGTGTTTTCGCTTTGGCCTTTGCGGGCTTTTTGGACGATGCCATAGACGAGTCTCCGGGAATTTGGGTCTGGTTAAGGGAGGAGTGCGCCCGCGTCAAGTTTGCACGACTCTCGATAAAGGACTATTCCACGTTTTTTCGCACACATCAGAGGTTTGCCCATGTCGCTCCGTGACCAATTAACTGCCGATATGAAAGACGCCATGAAATCTGGCGACAAGCGCAAACTCGCCACCATCCGGCTGATGAACGCTGCCATCAAGGACAAAGACATCAACAGCCGCACCGAAGGTCACGACTCAGAAAAAATCTCCGACGCAACCATAATGGATGTGTTCGCGAAAATGGTGAAGCAACGGCAGGACTCGATTGCGGCCTTTGATGCTGGCGGACGCGCCGAGTTGGCGCAGGCTGAGCGCGAGGAAATGGCAATCATCCAGACCTACATGCCAAAGCAAATGTCAGACGACGAAGCCAAGGCAGCCGTTGCGGGCGTGATTGCAGCAGTCGGTGCCACGTCTGTCAAAGACATGGGAAAAGTCATGGCTGAGTTAAAGGCAAAGTTCTCCGGCCAGATGGACATGGGCAAAGCTGGCGGCATTGTGAAGGCGCTTTTGGGATAACCAAACCTCATATATCAACTGAATTGGCTTGCAATTTCCTGCTCTTCGCAGGAAGCTGCCCCGTGGGGGTAATGAAGAAAGGATATTTCAAATGATCCGCAAAAACTTAATTGCCATGACCGCCGCCGCAACTGTGTTGCTGGGTTTTGCAGCAATACCAGCCAACGCCGCCGTACAGCTGTATGCGGGCGCACCAATCATTTCAGACGGCGATTACAAACAAGATGTCAGCCACTGGGTGCAAAAGTGCCGCTTCGTCAAAATCAAAACCTACTACGGCTGGAAAACCGTAAAGCGCTGCAAAAAAGTGTTCCCAAAGCATTATAATTCTTACTGACACTCTATCAGCAGCCGGGGGCCAACCCCGGCTTAATTGTGGCAGCGCCGTTCAGCTTGAGTTCATAATGTTTGCGCAACTCTGTGCCCTATCGCAGGGATGTTCCTGCGGGGGCATCATTCGAAAGGACAATCGACATGTTCAGAAAAGCTTTGCTCACAATTGCAGCTGCAGCCACCATGGTTCTCGGCGTTGCAGCAACCACAGCACCTGCTGAAGCTGGCCATCGCAGGCCGCACATCAGTTTCTATTTTGGAGATGGCTACCCCGGTGGCGGATACTACCGCCGCGGCTATGTGCGCAACTACGGCTACGGCCATCGTCACGGTCATTGCCACGTCCGTAAGGTCTGGCGCTATGGCGAACGGGTGAGGATCAAAAATTGCCACCGCCACGGCCATAGCGGCGGTCATCATCGCTGAATAAATAAGGCCGGCACATGAAAATGTGCCGGCTTTTCGCGTTTTAAGCGCACATTAACCCTGTCATGAGAGCATGGGTTATTATGACAAATGTTGCGTACCTGTTGTTCACGTTTATTGCCTGCGTATTTGGCTTAGGAATTGGTCTGGGCGTCCATCACCTGTGGGGCAAGACCCGGGCTCTCGGTGGTCCACCAGCGGACCCCTTTTCATCAATCGCAGACGGCGAAACCACCTCTTGGGACGCCTATACAAAATGGCAGTCTGACAACAACCGTCGCTTTGCAACCCAGCTTTTTTCCTGCGCCGGAGCACCCCTGTTGTTTGCGGGCGCTGCATGGTCAGACCGCACGGATGTTGTTCACTCCGTCTGCGGCACGCTAACTAAAATTGCAGGCCAAGCTTACATCTGCATGTAAGTGATCATACGATCTTCGTGGTCACTTTCACATTCCTGCGGATGGCGTGGGAATAAGGGCAGACCACGTGTGCTTTCTTGGCCAATGAAGTGGCCTTGGCCTTTGGTACACCCGGCAGTGACACTTCCAATTTCACTTCAATGCCAAAGCCTTTTTTATCAGCGCGCGGTCCGAAACTGACATGCGCGGTAACAGCCGATTCCTTGGCCAGTACGAGAGGTTTTTTGTCCTTGCCATTCACAAACTTCATGGCACCGAGGAAACATGAGGCATATCCGACGGCGAAAAGTTGGTCCGGATTTGTGCCTTGGCCGTCACCACCCAATTTAACGGGATGCGCCAAAATCAAGTCCAACATGCCGTCATCGGTTTTGGCCGTACCGCCCCCGCGACCACCCACTGCCGTACCCACTGCCGTATAAAGTTTCTTGATCGCCATGTTTGCCTCCGTGATTCTGTTGACGAACGATCCCACGCAGATTTGCGGTTTGCAAGCCAAAGCCCATTGCGCGATATACACCCCCATGCGCTTTCCCGACCAGTTCCTGGACCAAATCCGCGCCCGCGTGAATATCTCGACGGTGGTGGGGCGGCATGTGCAATGGGACCGCCGCAAAAGCCAGCCGGGCAAGGGCGATTTCTGGGCCTGTTGCCCATTTCATTCTGAAAAATCACCAAGCTTTCACGCCGATGATCGCAAAGGCCGCTACCATTGCTTTGGCTGCAAAGCCTCAGGTGACGTGTTTTATTTCCTCGTTGAAAAAGCTGGCATGAAATTTCAGGAAGCGGTCGAGCAACTGGCGTCAGAAGCCGGTTTGCCAATGCCTGAATTTTCCGCTGCCGATGTGCAGCGCGAAGCAAAGCGCGCCAGCCTTTATGACGTGATGGACCTCGCCGCAAAATTCTTTCAAGCGGAATTGCAAACAGCCCGCGGTGCCAAAGCCCGAGGCTATCTCGCCGACCGCGATTTAGGCCCTGCCATTCAAACCGAATTCGGCATCGGCTATTCGCCCGATGACCGCTCGGCACTTCGCAGCCACTTGGCTGACAAACACATTGAGCTTGATCAAATGGTCGAAGCAGGCCTCGTCATTGCAGGTGAAGACATTCCCGTGGCTTATGACCGTTTTCGTGATCGCGTGATGTTTCCAATCCGCGATGGACGTGGCCGCGTCATTGCCTTTGGTGGCCGCGCCCTCAACAAAGATGCGCCAGCGAAATATTTGAACTCACCGGAAACACCGATCTTCATCAAAGGCGAGGTGCTGTACAATTACGATAAAGCCCGCGCCGTGGCGCACCAAAAGGGCTCGATCATTGCAGTTGAAGGTTATGTCGATGTGATCGCCATGCACCGCGCCGGATTAACCGAAGCCGTAGCTCCACTTGGTACGGCACTCACCGAAAACCAATTGGCCATCCTGTGGCGTTCTGCGGCGGAACCCATTTTATGTTTCGACGGCGACAGTGCCGGGCAAAAAGCCGCCTACCGCGCTTTAGACATTGCCCTGCCCTTGCTGCAACCCGGCCACTCCCTGCGCTTTGCCTTTCTGCCTGATGGCAAAGACCCCGATGATCTGTTGCGCAGTGACGGTGCCGAGGCGTTGAAAGATGTTGTCACAAACGCACTGCCCATGGTGGACGTGTTGTGGAACCGGGCGATGTCCTTGAATGATCGCGCCAGCCCCGAACGCAAAGCCGCCTTTGAAAAAGACTTACGCCTGCAAGCCGCATCAATCCGCGATGAAGCCGTCAAACGGCATTATCTGGATGAGTTGGCTGAGCGCTTTCGAAAGCAGCGTGGCGTGCCACAAGGCGAATGGCGCAGGCCGTCCGTCGGGCGCATAGGTGGCTTTTCCGCCCGCTTCTCACCCCAGGGTCGCCGCCTGAAAGACTGGGAAATTGCCGCTCCTGCATCATCTTCCTTAAAAAATGCGGCCATGCGTTTAGATGGTGGGGATGCGACAGAACGTCGGGCGGGCATGATTGTGCTGTCTTTTATCAATCATCCCAACCTCTTACACGATTTTTGGGACGATTTTGCCGGTGTGGATTTAGGTTCCACAGAGCTTGACTCCCTCCGTACACTGATTCTAGATGCGGTTTCTTCTGAGGCAGGCCTTGACGGGCAGGCTTTGCAAGCCCACCTGACTGAGAGAGGGTTCGGCCACGTGCTGAATCAGCTTGAAAACCAGGCGAAACGTCTGAATGAGTGGTTCCTTGGTCCGTTGGCTGCACACGATGATGCCCGGACAGGCCTCCGCCAGATGATCGCGATACACCATAAAACTGTCACGCTAGATCGTGAGCTGAAAGCGGCTGAAACCGCCTTCGCCAACGATCCAACGGAGGAAAACCTGAACGCGCTTTCTGCGGTGCGTGAAGAGTTGCTGTCATCCCACGGTTCTGAAGCCCTCGTCACAGGCTTTGGCGCCGCATCAGGCCGAAACAGCGACCCGACATCTTAATCATGCCCAGCGGCATGGTTAAGCCGCAATTAAGTCCCGAATCAGTAACTACTCCCAATCGATTCGTTTTCGGGCCAAGCCGCTTGGTCCAACCGTAAGGAACACCACATGGCCCGCAGCCCCAAAGACACCGCCGTCAAGCCACCGACGGAACCGGAAGAAAAGCCAGCCGTAGAAGATGGCAACACGGAAGCGGAAGTGCCTGAGGCAGGCCAGGATTCCCCCCTGCTCGATTTAACCGACGCCGCCGTCAAACGCCTGATCAAAACCGCGAAAGCCCGTGGCTACGTCACCTTGGACGAACTCAACGCCGTTCTGCCATCCGACGAAGTGACCTCCGACCAGATTGAAGACATCTACGGCATGCTGGCCGAGATGGGCATCACGGTTGTTGAATTGGAAGAAGAAACCGAAAACGTCGTCGCCAAAGTGGAAGAAGAATCGGGCTCCACCGAAATCATGAAGGTGGATGCACCAAAGCTCCCCGCCGACCGCACCGACGACCCGGTACGCATGTATTTGCGCGAAATGGGTGCTGTTGAGTTGCTCTCCCGCGAAGGCGAAATCGCCATCGCCAAGCGCATTGAAGCGGGCCGCGAAACCATGATCGCCGGCTTCTGCGAAAGCCCGCTCACATTCCAAGCCATTATCATTTGGCGCGATGAATTGAACGAAGGCAAAATTCTGCTGCGTGACATCATCGACTTGGAAGCAACTTACGCAGGCCCTGACGCCAAACAAAATCAGGCCGTCGCAACGCCAATGCCCTATGTGCCGCCGAAGGAAGAGGTGCGCAAGCAAGCTGAATTAAAGCGCGCCGAGCAAAAGAAGCAAGAAGCCAAGCGCACCACGCCACCACCCGTGCGCCGTGGCGATGATGACGATTATTCCGACGTGCTGTCCCTGAAGATTTCGACAAGCCAAACATTGAAGACGACGATGACGATGAGGGCGATGACCTCGGCGTATCATTGTCGGCCATGGAAATCGAACTGAAGCCAAAAGTTCTGGAAGTGTTCGACGAAATTGCGCGCCTCTACAAGTCGCTGCGCAAGCTGCAAGACCAGGAAGTCACCGAAGGTGAAGGCCTGTCGCCCTCGCAAGAACGCCGTTACCGCAAACTGCGCGACGATATCATTGTGATGGTGAAATCGCTCTCGCTGAACAATGCGCGTATCGAAGCGCTGGTTGATCAGCTCTACGATATTTCAAAGCGCCTCAACATGCTTGAAGGCCGCTTGATGCGTCTTGCTGAAACCTATCGCGTGCCGCGTGACGAATTCCTGAAAGAATACCAAGGCAACGAACTTGACAGTGAATGGCTGAAGCGTGTGGGTCGCTTGGTCAAACACGGTTGGAAAAAATGGGTCAACGACGAGAAGGATTTCCATCGTCGTGTTGCGCGATGAAATTTTCGAACTTGCCTCCGCCACCGGTTTGCAGATTCAAGAATTCCGCTCCATCGTTGGCAAAGTGCAAAAAGGCGAACGCGAAGCCCGCATCGCCAAGAAGGAAATGGTCGAGGCAAACTTACGCCTCGTGATTTCGATTGCGAAAAAATACACCAACCGTGGTTTGCAATTCCTGGATTTGATTCAGGAAGGCAACATTGGCTTGATGAAGGCCGTTGATAAATTCGAATATCGCCGTGGTTATAAATTCTCGACCTACGCCACGTGGTGGATCCGTCAGGCGATTACCCGTTCGATTGCCGACCAAGCCCGCACCATTCGTATTCCGGTGCACATGATCGAAACCATCAACAAGATCGTGCGCACATCGAGACAGATGATGCATGAAATTGGCCGCGAACCCACACCAGAAGAATTGGCAGAAAAACTGTCAATGCCGCTGGAAAAAGTCCGCAAGGTCATGAAGATCGCCAAGGAACCAATCTCGCTCGAAACCCCAGTGGGTGACGAAGAAGATTCACACCTCGGCGACTTCATCGAAGACAAGGGCGCCATCCTCCCCATCGACGCCGCCATCCAAGCCAACCTGCGCGAAACCACAACCCGCGTTCTGGCGTCGCTTACACCACGCGAAGAACGAGTCCTCCGCATGCGCTTCGGCATCGGCATGAACACCGATCACACGCTGGAAGAAGTGGGCCAACAGTTCTCGGTCACACGCGAACGTATTCGGCAGATTGAGGCGAAGGCGCTGCGGAAACTGAAGCATCCGTCACGGAGCAGGAAACTGCGGAGTTTCTTGGATAATTAAAGTAATTCTAATACACTTCATAAAATTAACAGGAATCAAGCCAAGTGTCAGAAAAGTTACAAAATCCTCCAATTCAAGAAGCGATTTTGGACTTTAGACTCAATTTTGCTGCGCCGCCGGATAAGGCAAGATTTTCCGAACTTGCCGCTACACTAAAGGATTTTTATCCCAAAAGCGATGACTTGAGCCGACATCAAGCGCAATTCAGGATCGATGGGAGCAACTCTCAGATCAGTCAGGCTTCCGCATTCGTTGGAGTCAAATTTCAAAGCTTAGACGGTCGATTTGTCTTTCAAGCGCAAACAGACGGATTTACGTTGAGCAGACTTCAACCTTATCTAAGTTGGGAAAATTTGTTGGACGAGGCTAAGAAAATTTGGCCTTTCTTCGAACAGGCCATGCAGCCCATCACGCTTCACCGCATAGCTTGCCGTTACATAAATCAGTTCGAAGTGCCAATTGGAAGATTTGAACTCAACGAGTACTTAGTTTGTGCACCTGAAATCCCGAAGGAATTGCCGCAAGGGATAAACAGGTATTTCCTGCAACAAGAGATTCCGGCTCCACATTGTGGTGCAGTTGTTTTGCTGACGCAGGCACTGGAACCATCTAGTACGACTGCCATTCAATTTATTATCGACATTGATGTCTTTAAAGTTGAGACTTACGAGATTCAAGAACAGAAGTGGTGGAATGACCTTGAATCACTTCGAGAGTTGAAGAATCAATTTTTTTTCAAGAGTATAACCGAAAAAGCAAAGGAGCTTTTTAAGTGAGTCTTGTAGCAGCCTATCCTGAACAAGTTTCTGGTAATCCGTTTTGGACATCTGTGGGTCAAAGCCAAACTGCTGTAAAATTAGCAAGTCGCGCATCGACTATTTTTGCAGGTAGATTCAATACAGGAACATACGTTGTTCAAGGGCAACCTACTTACGATCGACTCTTGGAACTTCAAAATGAATATGCTGCTGATAACTGGGGAGGCGAAGGCGAAATTGCTGTGTCAATTACTTCTCTTGAGGATGCAGAAGAGTTTCTGGAAGTTTTGCCAACGAAATTTCGCTCCCCCGACGTCAATGTTGAGCCCTCTGGTTACGTTACGTTTGAATGGTACTTCGGGCCATTTAGATCGATGATCGTCGCATTTCGCGGTGGCGGCAGCTTGGGTTATTCAGTGCTTTTGGGTAGAAATCGAACTGCTTTTGGCAATGAGCAGTTTTATCATGGTCAAATTCCACTTGCACTGTTTCGACACCTGTTTGAGGTCGGTGCGTGAATGGAGTTTCCTTTACCGGTTGACGAGGCCGAACCATTGGTAAGGTTCGCAAAAGAATTTAACAGAATTGGCAAACAGCCCTTGAGAGCAAAACCGAGCCTGTTTATGCCACACGATGGTGTAATGTCTACTTTCCGCGTAAGCCTTTTAGACCAAGCACAAGTGATCGCTATCGGCAAAGAGTTTGTTGGCGACCCAATTGGGAAACCAATTTATGCGTACGCTGAAGTTGAAGCAAGAGCAATGCAAAGTCAAAACCTTTTGCTCGTTCCGACAATAGACCCACACCCGAGACACGTTGATGTAGTTGGTTGGTCAGATGATGCAACAAATCGGCATCGAGCACATATTCTGGCAAACGAAGCAAGACTCATTCTTAATCCCGACGTTTAGTTCCGTAGCGTGAAAGGTTGAATGTCACTTTCATATTGTCGTCTTTCAACAAAAGCTTCGACAACACAAGCTCCGATGGCGCTGGTAGAAAATCTTTGACGATCTTCACAGCACCCATTTCACCTTCGGAATATTCAACCATTTTCTTTTTCATAAATCTGCTTTCCTTTGCGCCAATAGCCAGCACCAAAAATTCGAATTTTAGTGTTACGCCATGTGAAGCGGACAATCAAAATTGCCAGAAAATATGTCGATGCCGCTGGAAAAGTCCACACGGCAAAAATGATCGCTCCTCTATCCCGTCATCCCGGCGAAGTGTTTAGACCGGGATAAAGCTAGTCTGCGTAATTCCAGCATCGCCCCGGCCTCATCACTACGCCGGGGTGACGATTAGAGGAGTGCGCCTTAAAATGAAAGCGCCCCCACCCAACCCACTCAGGAGAGCGACTTCACAGCCGCTCCCCATTCCCTTCACTGCACAGGCAGCATCAGGTGCGCATAGGGTGTTCCAGCCCACATGACATAGGGCTGTGTTGTGTCAGGTTGGGCGCTTGTGGGATAGCCCACCATCATGTCCATGGCGTTGACCACCATGACGTGCGGTCCTGTCGCGATCCAGTTGTTGCCCTCACTGGGGCCCGTGGCATAGGGGTCGGTGTTGCTGCCGTCACTGCCGCCGGCCAGCATATACATGAACCCGACCTTGCCTTTGGGTGGGTCTTTCTTGCCGATCCAGGCCATGGCCCATTGCATTGAATTTTCATCGCCGCACATGGGGTCAGGTCCGGGCGTTGATGGCGTATCCGGCATGCACCAAAAACTATTGGTGCCTTTGCGCAATGTGACCATCGCGCCACTTGCATCCATATTGTAGATGGTCGCTTGTGACGACACCGCGGCGGGCGCTGCCGATTCAGCACTCTTGATCAGTTCAGCATCATCGGCGCGCGCCATGTGCGCCTGTGTGAGCGGAGCCAAGGTGAACAGCAGCAATGACAAAGTATGTTGAAACTTTTTCATGATAATTCTCCTTTCAAGTTCGACTGTTGCTTGGGATCAGCCGTCCCAAGCTTGCACAATGGTTTGGCGCACAATGCCTTTTGGACCCAAGTGTGCCGTGTTTGACGCGATGACGCGTGTGCCGTCCGGATACTTGCAGCCTTCGATGAAGGCGAGCTCGGATCCGGCTTGCATGCCACTGTCGATGCGATGGGTCATCTCGCGGCCATACACATCATCAAGAAATTCACCGATGTTTTTGGCACCCTTGATTTTGCGCGGCTTGCTGGGTGGGTTGTCTTGATCGATGATCACGAGTTCAGCCTCAGGCGCGTAAAAGCCCTTGAGGCTGGCGCAGTCACCATGTTCAACAGCTTGACGCAGCTTCTCGATTGTAAGTTGATTGTTGTTTGACATCGAAACCTCCTCAGTCCGGCTGCGCATTTCAAGCGCAGTGCGTTAGGTTGTTCCGGGCCCAAGGCGGCTGTCGGTGCGGACTTGAAGCCCAGCCCACACAGCATAGTTTCAGATGGGCAAAAAGTCAATGAAACTGGCCAATTTACAGGCCATACATGCGACATATAATCTGTAACCACTTGAACTTCGGAAAGCCCATTTCGACCATTATTTTGGCCCGCGCGGCAGATATCTCGCGCAGTTCACCTCCCCCTTGCAATCCCCTGCCCCTTCAGCCATAAGCCGCTCATCCAAAGGCATCGTGCTAGTGGCTGAACGGAAGGCCTGAGTTATCAGGTTAAGGCAAACGCCTTTACTTCCCGTGTTACTGCTCTTGTCAGACCATACTTTTAGACCTTTCGAAGGGTTGAAAAAGAGGCTTCGCGCCGGTTCCTTTGAGGAAGAAACAACGAAAGGAACCCCTCATGGGTCTTTATGAACACACATTCCTGGTGCGCCAGGATGCGACGACGGCGCAGGTTGATGCGTTGATCGAGCAATACAAGGGCGTGCTGGAAAGCAATGGCGCCAAGATCGAAAAGGTCGAAAACTGGGGCATCAAGTCCCTGACCTATCGCATCAAGAAAAACCGCAAAGCCCACATGACGCTTTTGAACATTTCGGGAGACTATAAGGCCGATTGCCGAAATGGAACGCCAGATGTTGATTTCGGAAGACGTCATCCGCTTTATGACCATCGCTGTTGAAGAATTGGAAGCAGGCCCATCGGCCATGATGCGCCGTTCGGAACGCCGCCGCGATGATGATGATGTTGTGACAGAGGAGTTTAACTGATGGCTGAAGCTCAAGCCCGCCGGCCGTTTTTCCGCCGCAAAAAGTCCTGCCCTTTCACCGGCCCAAATGCGCCGAAGATCGATTACAAGGACGTTCGCATGTTGCAACGCTATATTTCTGAGCGCGGCAAGATTGTTCCCTCGCGCATCTCTGCAGTCTGCATGAAGAAGCAACGTGAATTCGCCCGCGCCATCAAGCGCGCCCGCTTCCTGGGCCTCCTGCCCTACGTCATCGGTTAAGGAGACGAAGACCATGCAAGTTATTTTGCTCGAACGCGTCGCCAAGCTTGGCCACATGGGTGAATCCGTCAAGGTCAAGGATGGTTACGCCCGTAACTTCCTGCTGCCACGCGGCAAAGCCCTTCGCGCCAACAAAGCCAATGAAGCCAAGTTTGAAGCCCAAAAGGCTGACCTCGTTGCCAAGAACGCTGTTCAGCGTCAAAGCTCCGAAGCCGAAGCCGCCAAAATCAGCGGCAAGGCTTTCACCATCATTCGCCAAGCTGGTGAATCGGGCCAACTCTATGGCTCGGTTTCCCCACGCGACATCGCTGATGCTGCTGCAGCTGAAACCGGTGTTGCCGTTCACCGCAACCACGTGGAATTGATGAACCCCATCAAGATCATCGGTCTGCATGCGGTGGATGTGTCACTGCACCCTGAAGTGACGGTGCAAATCAACGTCAACGTGGCCCGCTCGGTTGAAGAAGCCGCAGCCCAAGCCCGTGGTGAAGTGCTCACTGGCCCCGCAAGCGACCGCGCCGAAGTCCGCGCCGCCGCCGAAGCTCTGTTCGAAGAAGCAGAAGCCGAACGCATCGCCGAAGAAAACGCTTAAGCGAATTTCAAAGCGCATATCGAAATTGAAGAGCCGTCCAACAGAAATGTTGGGCGGCTTTTTTCATATCCTCTCCCGCAAAGCGGGAGAGGTGGATTGCGCAAAAGCGCAAGACGGAGAGGGACACCAAGTGCGGAAAGAAGATTAACCGCCCCCACCGTCATCCCGGCGAAGGCCCGCATCCAGCTTTCACAAAATAATAAAATGCACTGTCACCGTAATTCCAGAGCGACGTTCCGCTGCCAAAAATTAGGCCAGTTTGTATAGCCTTCTCGAACGGAACTATGCCTTGAGACCGCCACCTAAGGAAACAGTGTTTGCGACGGCAACAAATTTTCCAGCTGCGTCTTGAGCTGTAAACTGATCGATATCATTCAGCGCATCGCGAATACTGAGTATCTTATTAACAAATCCGGATGCTAAGGTTTCAACTTGACTCATTGTAATTGCAATTGGTGCGGTCATTTATCGACTTCCTTCTCAATAAGCATTCGAACAAAGCATGGCTGCCGACAGCAAACTCCGAACCAGAGCCAACAGCGAAAATACTAGATTTGCAGGGTCGAAACGTGCGTACGCAATGAAACTATCATCGCCAAGGCAGTTACAACCAAGTTCATCAAAAGCCACAAAATCAATCGGATTCTAAACTTGATTATTTTTTCCTTTTGCATCCACCGAACCGCAACGATATTTGAAAGGAACCCGAAAAAAACAAATAGCGAAACAGAAAAAATTGGCAAAAGATTAGACATAAGTCCCGCCACAATATACGGAAAATCTCGGGAAACTTAAGCCAGCAAATAAGAAGTATAGTGCACGTCGGTGCTCTGCCCTGCTCGGAACAGCCTTCGTAGCTTTAGTATCCTGCTCTAATTCTGGCATTTCCTGATCCTCAAAATTGACTTACTACACCTCAGCGATCAAAACATTTCTTGGCAAACATCCAATATTAGGTTGTCCTGAAATGATTCACTTGCGCTGGACGTATCAAGCTGCGACCCTACAATC